>CAJTJC010000004.1:0-129263 GCA_910576655.1 uncultured Christensenella sp. | reverse complement strand
AGAGCGGGATACTGCGCAAAGTCCTGGGCAAATATAAACGTAAAAATTGCGAACATTATTGCCAAAAATACGCAGCCCGATATTTTCGTTTCTTTATTCAACCTTATGCCTCCCGCTGAATTTACAATTTAATTATAACACGACACAAGCAATTAATCAACGGTATTTAGGTTTAAGTAATCAACAAAAAGAGTTTTTGTATTTCTACAAAAACTCTTTTTGTTATTATTACTTTGTCGGTAAAGCTAACCGTCGTAGCGGTCGAGATTAGCGCGAATAGCTTCTATAAGCCTCTTTTCCGCCGCAACCTTAGTGTCCTTGGCAACCTTGGTGCATACGGACGTTCCGTATAATTTAGCAAGGTCCTCTACGAGATTTCTAAGATGCACGGTGTCAAGAATATTTGTTGAACCGCAAAGTTCTTCGGTAGTAGTTTGTTTAACGGTGGTTTCCGTTGTATTGAGGGTATCTTCCATAAAACAAATTCTCCTTTATATATATTTATGCCGCTACCCTATTGAAGTTGACTCATAAATTTTAAATTTATCAGACTGAAACGCTTTCGATATTTACCACTGAAAGAAAAAAAGAAAAGGTCTCGCCTTTTCGGAGACCTCTTCTTATTTGCTGAAATTAAAGCCTTTAAAATCGCTGTCGTCAGTAACAACTTCTTCCTTCTTCTTTTTCTTACGGAAAATAAGAAAAGTCCAGAACAGGGTATCGTAATTATTGAACATACTCTCCACTTCCTTTTATTTTTAGATGCAACCAACGCCGTTAATTTTTTGTTAATTAACATTCGTTTTCACATCTTTGTAATAACATTATATGCGGAGAGCCATTAAAGTCAAGAATATAATGAAAATTTTTTGTTAAATTGTGAATTGATAACAATTTTCACATTATACCATGTAAACAGGCAAATTTTTAACATAAGCCGAAAACATTAATCACAACGCAATTTTTAACTGAAGGCAAGCCCTTGCGTCAGTATTTTTCAACCGTGAAAAGACGGAAAAACTGCGCGCAATCCTCTACCCAACGGGCATTTTTTTTGTAAGCGGCGCACTCGCCGTTTACCTCGAAATCGCAGATTGAACTGCCGTGGTTGGTCTCGGGATAAACGTGCAACTCGTAGCTGATATTCTTTTGCGCAAGCGCCAAAGCGAAATACATTGAATTGCTTGCGGGAACGACGCTGTCCTGCGCCGTCGTCCATATAAATGCGGGCGGCGTATGCTCAGAAACCGCCTCGTCAAGGTTAAGACGGGGCAGAATTTTGCGCTGCTCCTCCTCGGAATAACCCGAAAGCAAACACTCGAAGCTGCGCGTATGCCTCAGCTTGGAAGATATTACAGGATACGCCAAACCGACCGCCGTCGGCTTGCAATCCAGCCGTTCGCCCGTAATTTGCAGAATATTGAAGTGCTCTACCGCAAGATTTGCGGCAAGATGTCCGCCGGCCGAAAAGCCCAGAACGAAAATCTCGTCCCTGTTGACGTGATATTCGGCACAGTTGTTTTTAATATAGTCAACCGCGGCCGCAAGCTCGTGCAGCTGTTCGGGATAGTGGACGCCGTCGTGCACTGTCAGATATTCGAGCACGAATGTCTGAAATCCCCTCGCCAAAAACTGACAGGCTACGTTGGCGCCCTCGCGCTTGCTGACGTGCTCGTACCCGCCGCCGGGCAGAACGATGACGGCGGGGCGCTTCCACCGGCGTTCGTCGCCCGTGGGACAGTCTATCGTATACGCGTTGAGCGTACCGCCCGCCACCTCATAAAATTTTTTTAATTCTATGCAGGTTTTCATTCCTTGTACCCCTTGGGATTCATACTCTGCCACTTCCATAGCGACGCGCACATATCGTCAATCCCGTACACCGCCTGCCAACCGAGCTCCTTTTTCGCCTTGCCCGCATCGGCATAGCATGCCGCTATGTCGCCTGCCCTTCTCGGCTTTATTGCATACGGCAGCTTATGTCCGCACGCCTTTTCAAACGCGTGAATTACGTCCAAAACGGAATAGCCTATGCCCGTGCCGAGGTTATAGACGAACACCCCGCTGCTTGTCACGTTTTCTATTGCCGCTACGTGCCCCAAAGCAAGGTCTACCACGTGAATATAGTCGCGCACTCCCGTTCCGTCGGGCGTGGGATAGTCGTTGCCGAATACGCCGACTTCTTTAAGCTCGCCCACGGCAACCTTGGCGATATAGGGCGTCAGATTGTTGGGTATGCCCTGAGGGTCCTCGCCTATAAGACCGCTCTTATGCGCGCCGACGGGATTGAAATATCTTAACAGTATAACCGTCCAGCCGTTATCCGAAGCGTACAGGTCGGACAGTATTCTTTCCTGAAACAGCTTGCTTGTACCGTACGGGTTTGTCGTTCCGCCGATAGCGCAATCCTCTGTAAGCGGCAGCACCTCGGGGTCGCCGTAGACGGTCGCCGACGACGAAAAGACTAATTTTTTGCAACCGTGCTTTGCCATAACGTCGACGAGCGCAAGCGTTCCGCCGATATTGTTATCATAATATTCTATCGGCTTTTCGCAACTTTCGCCAACCGCTTTAAGTCCCGCGAAATGAATTACGCAGTCTATTGTGTTTTCGGTGAATATTTTTTCAAGCAACGCTTTATCGCGCACGTCGCCCTCATACAGCTTTACGTCCTTGCCCGTAATTGCTTTAACCCTCTCTATACTCTTCGGGCTGGAATTGTAAAAGTTGTCGATTACCGCTACCTCGTAGCCTTTTTCGAGAAGCTCGACGCAGGTATGCGTGCCGATGTAGCCGGCGCCGCCCGTAACTAAAATTTTCATTCTGTTCTCCTTGATTTTATGTATATACTAATGTTATTACAATTTTTGAAAAATGTCAACGGTAGGCAAAGCGGCGATTTATCAAAATCGCCGCTTTAAGTATTATTTTACCTTTATTTCAGCCAGCACGGCTTGTTTTACCGAACCCTTTGCCGTAGTGATTTTTGCGCTTACAACGCAGTCGGTCTGAATATTAAAAAGCTTCAATATTGCCGAGCTTTCGTCTTCAACAGCCCGCCCGTCCAAATACCAGACGACCTCTTTCACGTCAGCGTCAGTTTCAAGCACAATATCATACCCGTCGCCACGGCTTACGGTCGGCTTTTCCACCGCGTTGAAAAGCGTAAAATCGGGTCTTATTTCATAGCTTTCGTCAAGCTTAACGCTGCCCGTGCCTTTCCACCCGTCCTCGCTGTCCTGCACGGACACGCTAATGCCCGACAAAGTCGTTCCGTTCGTCAATTCCAGCATATAGAAAGGAATTGCGAACTCGCAAAGATTATCGCTGTATTTTACGCTTAAACCAGCGTGCCCCGTTTTGTCGTCGTGATTGAAGTAAATAAATCCGTTCGACTGCCTATACAGCCAGTACGTTTGTCCGTTATCCTCGTTTTGGGCGCGGAAATTGAACACGGGGGCTTTGGCGCCGTGCGGAACGTCCGCCATAATATAAAGATTGTCCTCGTCGCATTTTGCATACAATCGGTATTGACCGTTGTCGGTAATCACATCGTCTTCAGTCCACTCGCCGTCAGAACGAGCGCCGTCAATAACGGTTTTGCCGCCGAACGAGTATAAATGCGCGGGCTTTAAAGCTTTACCCGCTTCACCGATACCGTTGTCGGCGATATTATCTTCGGAAGCCGTAATTTCCACGCAGCCCAGATAATTTGCACCGAGAGCTTCATTCCAAACGTCGTTGCTTGCAAAACGTACGGAACGGAAGCCGTACTGCGACAGCGGGTTTACCCCAACCGAGCTTTTGAAATATACCTTCCACTCGCCCGCTTCCATTAACGCGGGAAGTTTAATTACGGGCTGATTTTTAACGGTGCTGCCGGAGTACCACTGCATTGGGTCGAGTCCGACTTCGGTCTTTACAAATCTACCGTCCTTCTCAAAAATCACTTCGCAGTTCTGCTTTTTTATCGGGTTTGCAAAGCCGTTGTTTGTTACGGTGAACGAAAATTCCAAGTTTCCGCCCCTCTCAACGGTCTTCGGGAAAGAGCTTTCTGTAAGCACGAAACGATAACCGAGGTGGTCGCGTATAAACCGAAATACGCTCTGACCGTAATATGCGGAATTGTCGAAGCCCGCGACGTCGTAATTTTTATCAAAAACGTAGTCCTTGTAAAGCTCGAAAATATTGCCGTTTACGTAGCTTAAATGCGTCTTATACATCTCGGGTATACAGTTTTCGGGTAGATAGGCGTCGTATTTCTGAGCAAATTCGATATTGCCCGAAAACTCGCCGCCGAAGTAAGCCGAGGTCTGGTTTGAAAGCCACTGCGTTTCAATTTCACGGTTTGCGTAGGTACCGAGGTCGGTATCAGACCCCATATAACCGTCGTTATAAAGCCCCACCCGCGCCGCATCGCTGCCCTTCTCGGCAACGTAGTCGGCAAGCTCGCTTCTGTCTAAGCCTACGTATTTTGCAAAAGTGTCCGGCGTTCGCACCGTTACGGGTACAGGTGACGGAACGCAGTCGAGCATTGCCTTTAACAGCTTTGCTTTATGCTCGACGTCGGTATATTTACCGCCGTGCTGTTCGCCCCACTTGCCGACGAAGCCGCTTTCGACGAACATAAGTATATCCTTATAATCTTGCAAAACTCCGCTGCTTTTAATTTGTGAAATATGCTTTAAAACCTGCCCGAACGAGGCGGGCTCGGGGTCTGATTTGCCGTTTTCGTCGTATCTGAACCGAACCGCGACAGTCGAACCGTTGTTGCGGCAATTTTCAAAAGTTGCTCTCAGCGAGGTAAAAAACCGTTCGTCGAGGTCGTAGTCAACGCCCTTACCGTTTGCACCCGAAGAAAAAGGACTTAAATCAATGAAAAACAGCACAATATCGCCCTGCCTGTCGCGCGGCTTAGTATCGCCGACTGCGGTGTGATACCAGTCGGTCGTAGTGTAGCCTATTCCGGGGTTTGAAATAGTCCCCACCTGCTCCGTAAATTTAAACGTGCGGGTATCGTCTTCTTTGCAAGCGACAGAAAATACCGCCGCGATAAAGACCGCAATAAACGAAATTGCAAATAAAATTTTACCTTTGAATATTCTTTTCATGATGCCTTTTCTTCAATTATAAAATAATTTTTAAAAATAAAGTGCCCGAATATCGTTTCGGGCACTTTGTTGGAGCTAATAGCCGGATTCGAACCGGCGACCTGCTGATTACGAATCAGCTGCTCTACCAGCTGAGCCATATTAGCGAACAATATTATTATAACAAAAATTTGAAAATTTGCAAGCAATTTTACGGTTATAATCAAATATTTATTAAGGAAATGAAATATCATATAATATGGTTAAAAAAGGCTTATCTATGCAAATGTTTTCCGCGCTTGCCGCTATCGTTACCGCAACGGTGATTATCTGCCTTTGCGCGGCCACCTGTTCGGGCGGTAAGCTCGATTTCAAAGCGACGTACTACTTCGTATGTTACAGAATGACCGACAACGCAATTTCTGCCGACGCGATTTCCAAAACCGTTTCAAGCTACGGCGGCGCGGGATATATACTACCGCACGGCGGCAATTATTACGTTACGCTTTCCTGCTACTACAAGAGCGACGAAGCCGATTCCGTTTGCGCGAAACTTAAGGAGCGGGATTTAGAATGTTCCGTTCTGAAAATAGAAACCAAGCAATACCGTCTGCAAGGCAGCAACGCAAAGAAAAACGAGCAGCTTTACTTGGGAAACCTTAAAACCCTGAACTCGCTTTCCGCGCTTGCTTACGAGTGCGCGAACGGACTGGATACGGGCTCGCTTTCGCAGAGCAAGGCAAAACAACTGCTTACCTCTATTACCGACTCGCTGAACGGATTGCTGAAAAACAACCCCGCCAACTGCTTTACGCAAAGCCTGCAATCCGCCGTAGAGGAATGTAAAAACGTAAGCGGCGGTTTTCTGCTTTCGAAAAATATGCGATATATTCAGATTGCGCTTGCCGACAGAATTATCAACGCGGAACTCAATTAATTTTCAAAAAAGGAAGTAAATTCCAAAATTCTGCACATCATACGGATATGAACAGAAATTATCACGCCTATTGCGCCATGCTGCTGGCGTTTGTGCTTATTCTGGTAATGTGCAGTCAAATTTTTAACGGCGGCGACGTGTTTGCTGACACAGGCACGGAAAAGTCGGTTTACCTGACCTTTGACGACGGCCCCAGCGACCGCGTTACGCCGAAAATTCTCGACGTGCTTAAAGAGGAAAACGTCAAAGCTACCTTCTTTATCGTCGGGTCCGCCGCCGAAAGCAGAAAATACCTGTTAGAGCGCGAGATTGCCGAGGGGCACACCGTTGCCGTACATTCCTATTCGCACAAGTACGGGCACATTTACGCGTCGCCCGAAAACCTTATAGAAGATATAGACAAATGCAATAAAATTATTAAGGACGTTACGGGCAGCTATACCGACGTTTACCGCTTCCCCGGCGGCAGCTACGGACTGAGCGACAGACTTGTTTCCGCCGTAAGGGCGCACGGCATGAAGTGCGTGGACTGGAACGCTTCGGTCTGCGACGCTGAATACTATTCCGCCCCGCCCGAAATTCTGTATAAAAGCGCCGTTGACACGTCTAAGGGACGCGATACCGTCGTGCTGCTTGCGCACGATTCGACGACAAAGACCACTACCGCAAAGGCGCTGAAAAACATTATCAGATATTTCAAGGAACAGAAATACGCGTTTAAAACCTTTTAAAATAAACCGCGCAGCCCAAAAGGCTTGCGCGGTTAAATTATTTTTTGAAGAGTAAAATTGACCTTATCGCACGAGGTGAGCACGTATTCTATTCCGTCCTTAACGGTGCGGAAAGGAAAAAATATTTCGCCGTGGATATGACCGAAAACCACTTTTTCTACTGCATTTTCGGCAAACAGCCTGGTAAACGCAGTATCGGGCGATTTAACCGAAAACGGCGGATAATGTATCATTGCGATAACCCTGTCGCCCTCGCCTCGGATTTTTGCGACCTCTTTAAAGCAGAGCTTGAACCGCTCGGCTTCCCTTAGATAAAGCTTTTCGTCATGCTCGGAATAGTCCGAGCTGCCGGGGCAGGTCCACCCGCGAGAGCCGCAAATTATCACGTTACCGAACCGCACGCAATCGTTTTGAAGAAAGTAAAAGCTGTCGTCCGGCGCGGCGCGGCGAAGCTTGGTTATGCCGTTCCACCAGTAATCGTGGTTGCCGCGAATAAAGACCTTTCTGCCTTTAAGCCCGCTTAGCGACTGCAAATCGAACAGTCCTTCTTCGAGGTCGGTACCCCAGCTAATATCGCCGCAGATAAGCACGACGTCGTCGTCGGTAACCTTGCTTTGCCAGTCTGATTTAATTTTTTCAAAGTGATTTTCCCAGCCCGCGCCGAACACGTCCATTGGCTTGTCGGCTTTTCCCGAAAGGTGCAAATCGCTTATTGAAAATATTTGCATGTTTACATTATAACACACTTTTATTATATTTTAAAGCGTTTTGCGGGCAAAATAAGGCGATTATGTCACGCATAATACTATAAATAAGGCAAATTTAAAGGCGAAGCTTGCGCTTCGCCTTTGATTTATTGCTTTGAACAGGTTTTGCCCTGAGGATATAGCGGCAGCTCGAAGAACCCCGTACATACTTCCTGCGAGTAGTCCTGCGCGGGAGGTATTGCACAATAGCCGTAGCTGGGCACGAGGATTTCGACGTCGATTGCAACCTTTAAAATCGTCGTCAGGCAGACGTTTACGGAGAATGTGTTGCCGTCGGGATTGAACGTACCTTCCGCGCAAACAGCGCTTACCTCCGCAGTAATTTTGTAAGGCATAATCGACGGAGCGGGAACGAAAAGCAATACGTCGTGCGATACGGTTATCGTTGCGTTTGCAACCCCCTCCGTTCCGTTTGCGTCGGTATAGGCAACCTCGACGGGGATACCGACCGTCGCCTGCACTCTCGCGCAGCCGGGCTTATCGGCAAGCCTTTCGACGTTGAGATTAGTTATTACGCCTGCGGACTGGGTAGACCGCGCGCTTATGAAGGTTAATGGATATGTAGGGTCGCCGGGTACGTTGTCGGTGAGAGTTAAGGTATAATTTTCTATCTGAATCTGCTTAATGCAGGCATCGAATATTTTTTGCGCCTGAATGCACACCTTTTCACACAGCCCGTTTAAGGGATTGCCGCTGATTGTGCCGGGACATTTATCCGAGTGAAAATTTGAAAAGAATGACATTTTGACCTCCGTTGTTTCTTTTCTCCGCGTAATAAACGCGAATTTCTTTAATATATTATATGTCACGCTTTTTCAGTGCGTTAAAGACGCGCATTATTTTTTCGGTACAAATATTTTACAGGTAGGATATACGGGCTTGCCGCCGTTTAAACGCTTTAAGCGGTTTTCGTCCGCGCCGTATTTTGCGGCGAGAGTGCGATAGCTGTCGCCGACGCCCGCGCTTATTCTTACAAGCCGCTCCGCCTCGACGGATACGACCATCCCCGCGAACGCCTGCCCGAACACGGGCGTGTTCAGCTCCGTCTCCACTTCCCCCGCGCTTTGTCCGCGCTTTATTTTAAAATATCTGCTTCTGTCTGTAATCAGCGTAAACATTTTATAATATTATACGCAGACTAATTCAAATACGTTCATAATCCGGACAAGAATTTTGTAGAATAATATAAAATGAAGCAGAACATCTACAAATCGGCGGCAATAGTTACCGTATTTTCTACGATAGAAAAAATGATGAGCTTTTTCTACCGCGTAGTGCTTTCGCGCATTATCGGCGCGGAGGGCATAGGCATTTATCAGATTTGTCTTTCCGTTTTCGCGGTATTTCTGACGGCGGCGTCAAGCGGTATTCCCGTAACCGTATCCCGCCTTATGGCAAAAAACAACGCGGTTAACGACGTGCGCGGCAAGCACGCCGCGGTCACCGCAGGCGTCGTCGGCACCCTGCTGTTCACCATTCCCATTGCCATACTGCTGTTTTTCGGCAGAAACGCGCTGGGTTTCCTTTTCTCGGACGACAGATGCACCGACATTTTTCTTTTACTTTTGCCCGGGCTTATTCTTACCTCCGTATACGCGGTAATGCGCGGCTCGTTCTGGGGAAACAAGCAATTCGTGCCGTACAGCGTTATCGAGCTTTTGGAGGACGCGGTAATGGTAATACTCGGCTGCGTGCTCGTTTACGGCGTTACCGACCCCGTTCTCGGCGCGCGCAGGGCGACGATTGCAGTTGCGGTTTCTTACGTTTTTTCGTTCTGCGTTTCGCTGTTCTGGTATTTCCACAAGGGCGGAAAATTCGTCAACCCCAAGCGGCAGCTGAAACCGCTGTTCTCGGCGTCTATGCCCATTACCGCAATGCGCACCTCCACCTCGCTGCTCAATTCCGTGGTTGCGGTGCTGCTTCCCCTTCTTTTAATGAAGGCTTACGGGCTTGACAATTCCGAGGCGATAAGCCTTTACGGAATTGCGATAGGAATGAGTTTGCCTATTCTGTTTATACCTTCGGCGCTTATCGGCTCTATTTCCGTGGTGGTCGCTCCAGAGCTTTCCGAAAATTTTTACAGAAAAAAGACCGCTCAGGTAAAATTCGACGTCGAAAAATCGATAAAGGCAGCCGTGTTTATAGCCGCGCTGCTGGTACCGATTCTTTTCGTGCTCGGCGACGAGATAGGCGAATTTCTATATTCCAACGAAATGAGCGGACAGATAGTACAAAGATGCTCGTTTATGCTTATACCCATGTGCGTAACCATGATTACCACGACCGTACTCAATTCGATGAACCGCGAAAGAAGAACGCTTATACATTTTCTTATAGGCGCGGCGGCTATGATAATAAGCATAGTTGCGCTTACCCGCTTCGTCGGAGTGTATTCGTATATGATAGGACTTGCGGCAAGCTTCCTTATTACGGGCACGTTAAACCTTATACTGCTTAAAAAGACAATTAAGGACCTTAAATATTTGAAATATTCCGCTCACGCGCTTATAGTGACATTTTCCTCCTGCGCGTTCGGAATACTGCTCGACGGCATTATTTCGCACTACGTCGCCGCGATTTGGCAGATTGTAATATGCGCGGTTGCCTGCACTCTGTTCAGCGGCGCTTTCCTCTACTGCCTTGAAATGTTCACTTTCAGACCGTTTAAACGGCTTATTTCGAAGAGCTGACCGTCTCTAAAAGCAGTTTTACCGACAGCGCGACCAAAAACGCGCCGAAAAGCTTTTTTAGAATTTCGGACGGCAGCAACGCCGCGGCAAAGCCCGCGGCGACCGAGGTCACGACTGCGGGTATAACTATGAAAGACAGTCCCTCCGTCTTTAACAGTCCGTTCTTCTTGTGAACGCTTAGCGTAAACAGCGCCATAGGCAGAAACGCTATTAAGTTAGTCGCCTGCGCAACGTGCTGCTCGACGCCGAAAATTATCGTAAGCGCGGGTATGAGAATAGTGCCGCCGCCCATTCCCATTCCGCCGATAAGCCCCGAAAAGAAACCCGCCGCGAGATAAAGAATAAAACTCAAAACAGCATCCTTATGCCCGCGGCGAACATTATAGCAAGAAAAATGTAATTGACCGCGGTTACCGAAAATTTAGATAGAAAATACGCCCCGAGGAACCCGCCCGCAACCGTACCCAAGGCTGCGGGTATTATTACGTCCATAGCGGCGTAGCCGTTGATTATATAAATAATCGCGCTGGCGGCGCAGACGGGCGCAATGACGAAAATTGCCGTCGCATGGGACTGTTTGTCTCCGTAACCAAGCATTTTTGCCAGCAGCGGAACCGCCACCATACCGCCACCGCCGCCGAATATTCCGTTTACCGCGCCCGTGAGCGCGCCCGCCGTAACGCGTTTTACAAAATTACGCTGTATTTTCATTATAATAAAAGTATTATTTGCATTTTATATAAAAAAATTTGCATTGAACGCTTTAAATGCTTGATTAAAATTGCCGTTTATATTAAAATAAACAAGTACAATTATTTTGAAGGATAATGCAAAAATGTCAAAACACAACTACAAAAAAAGCAGATTAAAATACGTATTCCTCGCGTTCACCTGCGCTACGGCGTTCGCGTTCTCGGGGCTTGCGTCTGCCTGCGGGAATGACGAGGAAAAGGATAAGGATAAAACCACCACCAAGGAAGATACTCAGCTTCTTAAAAACGGTAATTTCGAGTTTTTCACTATTCCCGAAAAGAAAGAGGACGGCAACGAGCCCGAGTATCTTATCAAGTCGCCCGAAAATTGGTCGCACGGCGGCACAAATTCGTATACTATGTCGGGTATAATCAGCACCTCCAAGGCTTCATGGGATAAAATATCCGCCGATACGCTTGCCGATACGCTTGATTATAACAATAAGCTTGACTCTTCCGCCTCAAACTATCTCAGCGAATACGTCGACTACAACGGAATGAAGTCGTCCGACATATTCTATAAAAACCAGTTCGAGGCTTTGAGAGAGGACGACGACTTCGAGGAAGACGAAACCCCCGACCCCAACCGTAAGGACAGAATAGAAAACCCCGGCACGCACTACAACGTGACAGAAAAGGGCGGAAAGCTTTACACCGACGGCGGAAACGGGAAAGAGGTTTTCGTAAACGACAAAGGCGAATATTTCCTCGAATACGACGAGAAAAAGGACGAGTACAAGCAGCCTATTTCAAATATCCTTATGCTGCACAACTACGCGACTGCCCACAACGGCATTGCGCAGAACTACTCCTCCGTTGAAATCGAGTTGCCTGCGAACACCGCGGCTGAAATTTCGGTCTGGGTAAAGACCTCGTACCTCAAATTCAGTCAGGGCAAAGAGGTTTCGCAGGACAGGGGCGCAAACATTTCGGTAACGCAGACCGTAGGCAGCTCCACCCTCGATAAATTCAGCATTTCTTCCATAAATACGGAAAAGCTTATAAAAGAAAAAGCTGCGGAAGATAAATACAACGGCTGGGTAGAGTACACGGTTTACGTAAACGCGTGCGACTTCGCTTCGAGCAAGATAAAGCTCGAACTCGGACTCGGCGAAACGGGCTACACCACCGAAGGCTACGCATTCTTCGACGACGTCAGCGTTACAAAGTACGCCTCGCTCGACCAGGAGGGCTGCTCCTTCTCTGAAAACGAAGACAAGCTTACCGACACCACTGTCAATCTTTCTACCGACGCAAGCGAGAAGGTTTTCAAGGCGGACAGCTACGTCAGAAACGACCAGCCCGTAGATAAGCGGAATTCCGAGGACTTCCACTACTATATCGACCTCGCTTCCGAATATCTTGATTACGGCGACAGCGAAAACACCTACTCCCCCGTTTCGTTTAATGGCGTAAAAAACCTTAAAGCGGGCTACACCGTAGACGAAAACAACTACGTTTCTTCGAAATCGCCTATTACCGACGTTAAAAAGGTCGGATTTACCGATAGCAACCTTACGGCGGTCGACGACAAGTGGCGCCTGCCCTTCAAATCGTCGCTTAAAACCAACGAGGATTTACTCGCTTACGTAACGACCAACTCGCAGCCGTTCACCCAGTCTCAGACCGAGTACTACGGCAAGCTGAACGAAGCGCTTAAAAGCGCGGAATCCCTGCCCAAAAACGTAGGCTCGCTGGACAATATGCTTGTAATGCTGTCCGCTTACGGCGCAGCGTACACCGCCTCCTTCGATTTGACGGTACCCGCAGAGGGCTATCAGATTGTATCGTTCTGGGTAAAGACCTCGGATATGAGCGGAAGCACGGCGGCAACCGTTTCCATTACGCAAAAGGACAACGACGAAAACACCGCAAAGTTCACGCTTGACACTACAGGCAAGACGACCGACGTCGGCGATAAGGACAGCGAGAAAGATATTTTCGACGGTTGGGTACAGTGCTTCTTCTTCGTAAAGAACGAAATAGAAGACCCCGCGGACTTCACGGTTGAATTCAGCTTCGGCAATACGACCATAAAGGACACCGACGTTCATTCTTATAAAAAGGGTTGGGCGGCTCTTGCAAATATGCAGACACTCAACGTCAACGAAGAAATTTTCTCGTACACGGGCAGCGGCGACACCACCGCCTCCCTCACTATCGTAGAGGACGCAGAAAAGAAAACGCAAGTGTTCGACGAAGCTTACGCAAACCAGTCTCACGAGATAAAGAACAACGTCGTTATTCCCTCGACCTATAAGGGTGTAA
This sequence comes from uncultured Christensenella sp., assembly GCA_910576655.1. Taxonomy (GTDB): domain Bacteria; phylum Bacillota; class Clostridia; order Christensenellales; family Borkfalkiaceae; genus Coproplasma. Next base: position 116,028 of record CAJTJC010000004.1, on the reverse strand, counting down.
ACGGCGGCAGCTCTGCAATAGTAAACAACGGACACGTTTCTATACCCTTCGACGAGTTCAACAACAACGTCGACGGCGACAAGGACAACCCCAACAACTACTTTACAGGTCTTATAAACAAAGAACACTTCACTGACGAAAACAGTGCATACAAGAATCTCAGCTGGTATCAGACACTGCTTACAAACTTCAATGCAAGCAACCTTACGGCTCTGGAAGCCTGGAACGAGATTTTCGGCACGAAATCCATTCAGCCTCTTATCATAAACAACAGAACGAGAAGAAGTTACGTTGAAATTAAGGGCGCAACGAGCGATACCTATACGTCTTATTTTATCAAGGACGACGAAGGTAATTTCGTAAGCGCGGCAGGCACTACGTTTGACGAAGAAGAAACCTATTACAGCCCTAAAGACGTAACCAACTACGGTTATATAGGCGACGACAAGCAGGTTGCGGCGGACACCTACGCTACGGTAAGCGTAAGGGTTAAGGTCAGCGCAAACGCAATTGCATACGTGTACCTCGTAGATACGACCGCCAAAAAGAACGTGCTTTCGTTCGGCGCACCCTCCTACTCCTTCTATTACGACGTTGACGGCAACGTGCTTAAAGCCGAGCCTAAGGCTGACGCAACGGTAACCGAACAGCGCGAAAACGTGCTTTATTCGCTCCGCGACGACGGACTTTACGAGGATAAGGACGGAAATCTGTACGCAAACGTGTGGAATTACGATAAGCAGTATTTCATAGAGGATATGACTTACTTCGACGCAGCAGGCAACAGATACGGCATTGACGACCTTGTCGACGGCGAAACCTATTACGACGCAGACAAGAACGTTGCCCCCCACTACCTCGTTACAAGCAAGGGCGTAAAGGTCTACGAATACAAGGACGGCGGTTACCGTTATATCGTAGAAGGCAAGACGCAGGACGAGAAGATAAACGCGTTCGACAAACAGTACGCAAGATACAACTTCGAAAATCTTTCCGAAGATTACGCGGTTGAAATAAGCGGAAAAGAGCATGCGGGCGAGTGGGTAACGGTGACGTTCGTGCTCCACGCGGGCAGCGAAGCGAAGAACTACCGCCTCGAACTTTGGAGCGGTAAGCGCGAAGAAACGGCAACCGTCGGCAACGAAGCGGGCGAAACCGTTATATTTGATTACAGCTACACCACCGTTTCTGACGACTCGATGAAGAGCTTCTACGAGCAGCAGATTATAGGCGAATACCTTGACGCGCTTTCGAAGATAGACGGTGCGCTTGACGGAATAGATACGACGGGCAAAAACATTGCTTACTTCGAAGAGCTTGCTAAAAAGCACGACGTATCAATCGATACCGACTATGCCTCCCATTACTACACTTACAGCCTTTACGACTCGACAAGCTTCCAGCCGTTCAACAAGACGGTTGCGGACGAAAACGCTACGGGTTACGATTATAACGTATCCGAGCAAACCGAAACGCTTGCGTACCTTAAAATCAGGGAAGGCAGCGAATACACGGTATTTACCGACTACGCGGCAGTTGACAAGTCTATAACGCTGAACGATTCCTCCGACAGCGACACCGACGACGATAAGGACGAGGACAAAGAAAACGACGGCTCCGTATGGCTGCTTATTTCCTCCATCGTTCTCGTAGTGGTACTACTGTTTACGATGATTGCAATATTCCTCAGAGACGCGCTTAAAAAGGCACGCCGCAACAAAGTAACCAGCAAAAACAACTACGACCAGAGAAGGACTAACCGCTACAAGAGAAAGCTTCACCTGACTCAGGAAGAAATTATCGAGGTAGAGCCCGAAACGGCCGAACCCGTTGAGGAAACTCCTGCGGACGAAGTAACGGAACCTGTAGAAGCACCCGAAGCAGACGTTGAAGAAACCAACGCAGAGAAAGCTTCCGACGAAGACGGTAAACAAGAATAATCAAGTTTATCAAAACTAAAAGAGCAGTTCGTTGAACTGCTCTTTTTTTATTCTGATATTTTTACACCGTTCAGATGCTAAATTCTTAAACCCTTTGGCAGGTGGTTTTTCGCCGTCCCGCCCGAGCACTTGCACCAACCCAGAGGGAAGCCGTTGTTGGTAACAAGCTTCCAACCGTTTCCGTCAAACGGAAACGTCAGTCCGCGCAGATAGTTTAACGCCGTTTCGCCGTCCACCTCCGCGCAGTCGGCTCCGTCCGCAGTGAGACACATCGCAAGCGAATGACACGGCTCTACCCTCGTTCCGACCTCGGCAAGGCGAACGCCCGCGCGCAGCGTCTGAACGGATATTTGCGGCATTTCGTCCGGCAGCGAGTACAGCGTATCGCCGACAAAGCACAAATTGCCGTAGCTGCGGGTAAGGTTATCCTTTTCCCAATCGCGGTAGGCATTGATACGCTTATCGCGGGTCGGCGTGGCAAGCGGCAAATTGCGTCTGCCGCCCTCTAACTTTTGCATCACTGCGTAAAAGTGCCCCTCTCCACGGATTTCGTGCGGGTAAAGCTTTTTCATTTCGATAAGCTTGCAGCCGTATTTTTTAACGAAAGCTTCAACCTGCATTTCGTCCTCCTCAGGGGCGAAGGTGCAAGTAGAATACACCAGTCTGCCGCCGCCGCTCAGCATTTTATAGGCGCTGTCGAGAATAGCCGACTGCCGCTCCGCGCAGCGCCGCACGTTGTCCAAGCTCCATTCGGGAATTGCCGCGGCTTCCTTTTTGAACATACCCTCGCCCGAGCACGGAGCGTCCACAAGAATTTTATCGAAGTATTCCTCACATTCTTCGGCAAGTCTTTCGGGTGCGGCGCAGGTTACTACAGCGTTTTTTACGCCCAGCCGTTCGACGTTGGACGAAAGTATTTTCGCACGGGAAAAGCTGATTTCGTTCATGAAAATTATCCCGCCGCCACGCATATACTGCGCAAGCTGCGTGCCCTTGCCGCCCGGGGCGGAGCATAGGTCGAGAACGCGCTCGCCCTCGCGCGCTTCAAGCTTGGGCGCGGCGCTCATTGCGGAAGGCTCCTGCACGTAATACAGCCCCTGCGCGTGCTGCACGGTTTTGCCCAAGCCCTCGCCGCAAACGTAAAAGCCGCTCTGCTCGAACGGGACGGGTTCGAGCAAAAACGGCGAAGCTTTTGCAAATTGCTCAACGGAAATTTTAAGCGTGTTTACGCGGATTGCCTTTTCGGCGGGGCGGGAATAGCTGCCGAGAAAATCGGCAAAGCCCGCGCCCAGTTCGCACTGCATTCGCGCTGAAAATTCAGACGGCAGATTCATTCAGTATTTTCCTCAACCCCTCGATGTCGGTTATAACTATCTGCGACATATTGCGCGCGTTTACGGTGCGCTGCGTATTGTCGTCGGGGGCGCAAACGTAATAATTGCTGTCGCTTAAATGATGCGAATATCTGCCGCCCTGTGCGTAAATTTCGTCGCAAAGCCGCTTCGCACATTCAACGTCGTCCTCTATTGCTCGCGAAAACGAAAATATTTTACCGGAGTAGCGAGCGCCGCGCTTGGGCTTTTTGCGGGAAACGTAATTGAAAAATTCGACGCGCTTTTTCGAGCGTTCGCGTTTTTCGTCCGATACCCGCCTATGATACGCCTTTACGCCCGACGACGTCGGCGAATACATACTGTAATTTTTTATTCTGCCGCGGCTAAGACCGTAAAGCTTCACAAGCTCGTCAAAGGTGCAGTTTTCCGCCCTGCAAATCGCCTCCACCACGCGCATCGTCGCGTAGGCGTCGTCAACGGCGCGGTGCGGAGTGAACTCTACGCCGAGATTTACGGCAATATGTTCCAATCCGGACTGTCTGGTAAAATCGCCCGTATAGCTCATAAACATAAGCTGACTGTCGTAAAACCGAAAATCGAAAGACGGCAGCTTGAAGCGCCGCGTTTCGAGGTTGAGATACTTTACGTCGTTGAGAATGGAATGTCCCAGTACGACCGTATCCTTGTCCTCGAGCAGCGACTTGATAAAAGGATACCGTTCCTTAAACGGAGGGTATTTTTTAAACTCCGAATACGAATACGGCAAAACAAGCCCCTTGCTTCCGTTTCTGTCCGTAAGGTGGAAGCCGCCGCGGGGGTTTATGAGTATATCCTCTTTTTTAATTATATTAAACTGTTCGTCGCAAACGACGTAACCGAACGCGCAGATTTTTGCGGTGGTCTTGTTCACGCTTGCGCACTCTATATCGAAAAATACGTACTGCATTACGTAAGAATTATAGCATATTTAACTTTAAATATCAAGTATAAAGAAAGCTTGCCCTTGACAAATAAAAAAATTTATATTATAATTTTCAGTATGAGAAATTTGCTGACTATTGTCGTAAGCTGCGACACGGGGTTGAAACACGCCTCTACGCTTTACGACGGTATCGAATTGATATATCCCGAAGAAAACGAGACGGAAAAGGACTTCGTCCTGCGCGCAGTTAAAAACGCAAAGGGCAAATACGCCGTCCTGCTCGAACAGAAATTCAGGTTTGCCGACGTCAACACGCTTTTGAATATTCTCGATAAAAATTCGTCCGATATGGTAAGCTTTACGGGCGGCACGGCAATTAAAACCTCGGTTATCAAAGCCGTGGCAAAGGACTGCGCCGACCTGTTTTCCTGCTTTGCGCTTTCTGTTTTAAGCTGTAAAACGGTGCTTAAATCGGTTTATATGCCGTTCACGTTCGAACGCGCGGAAACGGCGTTTTCCGACGACAACTATTCGGGCATACTCATTGCGGCGGAAGCGTTCGGGGCGGCTAAGTCCAAGCTTTCGAAGGACGTATATTCCCACGTTCTAAACGCGCTCTGCGCAAGATTGATAACATTCTACCTCTACGCAATGATTTGCATAAAGGAAGGAAGCTGGGAAAGCGAAAAACTGATTTCGTTCGACGGCAGGTTAAAAAGCGAAATCGTATTATACCTCGCGCTCGAAAAGAATTTTACTTACGCAAAGCTTTCTAAGCTTAGAAAAAAGGATTTCAAAATTTCCTCTCTTACGGCAAAAAAATTCAGAAAGATGATTAAGCTTAAATAATTTAAACCCCGTCCTGTCAGGACGGGGTTTTTGCTTTTTTACTTCTTTAATTCTATTTTCGATTTGCCGCCCATATACTTTCTAAGTACCTCCGGAATATAGACGGTGCCGTCGGGCTGCAAATGATTTTCAAGGAACGCAATCAACATTCTCGGCGGCGCGACGACGGTATTATTAAGGGTATGGGCAAATTCGTTCTTGCCCGTCTTGGAATTTTTATACCTTATGCCAAGCCTTCTTGCCTGCGCGTCCGTAAGGTTGGAACAGCTGCCCACCTCGAAATATTTTTTCTGGCGGGGGCTCCACGCCTCTATATCGCAGCTTTTGTACTTTAAATCCGCCAAATCGCCCGAGCAACATATAAGCTGACGGACGGGAATTTCCATGGATACGAAAAGCTCGACGGTGTAATTCCACATTTTTTCGTACCAGTCTTCGCTTTCTTCGGGCTTGCAGATTACAATCATTTCCTGCTTTTCGAACTGGTGTATACGGTAAATTCCGCGTTCCTCTATGCCGTGCGCTCCCTTTTCCTTTCTGAAACAAGGCGAATACGACGTCAGCGTCTGCGGCAGGCTGTCCTCTGACAGTACGGTGCCCATAAATCTGCCTATCATAGAGTGTTCGCTTGTGCCGATAAGATACAGGTCCTCGCCCTCAATCTTGTACATCATGCCTTCCATTTCTTCGAAGCTCATTACGCCCGAAACGACGTCGCTTCTTATCATATAGGGCGGTATGCAGTAGGTAAAGCCCTTGTCAATCATAAAGTCGCGCGCATAATTGAGTACCGCAGAGTGCAGACGGGCAATATCGCCCGTAAGATAGTAGAAGCCGTTTCCGCTTGTACGGCGGGCGGCGTCAAGGTCTATTCCGCCGAGGCTTTCCAAAATATCGAGGTGATAAGGAACGTCGAAGGGCTTTTCCTTAGCCTCTAAAAACACCTTGCCCTGCACGTTTTCGCTGTCATCCCTGCCTACGGGAACGTCGTCAGCAATTATATTCGGAATTGACATCATTGCGGTTTTAAGCCGCGCCTCTATTTCTGCGGTTTCCTCTTCTATGCGGGCAACGCGGTCGTTATTTTCCTTGGAAATGCGTTTGGCTTCCTCCGCCTCTTCCTTTTTTCCCTCGCGCATGAGCGAGCCTATATTTTTTGCAAGAGTATTGCGCATGGCACGGCAGCTGTCGCCCTCCGCTTGAAGGGCACGCTTGCGCTTGTCAAGCTCGGCTATCTCATCCACAAGGAGAAGCTTTTTATCCTGAAATTTCTTTTTAAGGTTGGCTTTTACCAGCTCGGGATTTTCGCGGATAAGATTAATGTCAATCATTTGCAATTCCTCCAGAATATGTCTTAAAAATTATACTGCAATTTTGCAGTATTTGCAATTAATTAGCTTTATTATCTTGAAAAAATTTTCCGCATATGTTATAATCAAATAAGCAGTAAATTAAACAGTTGGTATTTTATGAGTAAAATCGTTTACAGGTCGAACAGCGAAGAAGCTGCACCCGCAGCGGAAACCGTTTCCGAAACGGCTGCAACCGCCGCTACTGCGGCAGAGGCTGCGCCCGCGGATACGTTCGACAAAGAAAAGATAATCAAATACTTCAAAAAGCACCCCAAAAAGACGGTGTCTGCAAAGGTTGACAGATTTTCGCCGAGCCTTAAAAAGGGACTTACCACCGCGCAGGTTCAGACGAGGTTTACGCAGTTTCTGTTCAACGACACAAACAAAAAGTATTCCCGCTCTTACGCGAGCATCTTTATCGGCAATATATGTACGTTCTTTAACCTTTTGTGCCTTATTGCGGGTATATCGCTGTTTATCGCGGGAACGAAAGGAATTACGAACTATCTGGTAATTTTTATTACGCTTGCGAATATCGGAATAGGAATTATACAGGAAATCCGCTCTAAGCTGTCGATTGATAAGCTGTCTATTCTGGCGTCAAATTCCATTAAGACGATACGCGACGGCGAGACGGTGGAAATACCGGTAAGCGAAATAGTTATGGACGACGTAATTATTTTAGAGCTTGGAAATCAGGTACCCGCCGACTGTATTCTTGCCGAAGGCTCGGTCGAGGTAAACGAAAGCCTGCTGACGGGCGAGTCGGTCGCCATAAAAAAGAACGTGGGCGATACGCTTTATGCGGGCAGCTTTATTTCGAGCGGCAGCGGTAAATTCAGGGTCGACAAGGTCGGAAGAGAGACCTACCTTGAAAAGCTGACCTCGAAGGCAAAAAAATATAAAAAGCCGAAGTCGGAGCTTATGAACTCTACCAAGCTTATTATAAAGGCGGTTTCGTTCCTTATCTTCCCCATCGCTATATGGATGTTCTTCGTAACCAAAGGCGACACCACCACCATTCCCGATACCGTAACGGACTTTATATTCGACGCGAATATAAACTACGCGATACAGCGAACCTGCTCGGTAGTAATAGGAATGATTCCCTCGGGTATGTTGCTTTTAACGAGTATCGCTCTTGCTCTCGGTATCGTGAGACTTGCTAAAAATCAGACGCTGGTGCAGGATATGTACTCGCTTGAAATGCTGGCAAGGGTAAACGTGCTTTGCCTTGACAAGACGGGTACCATTACCGACGGCAGAATGAGAGTAAACGACTGCGTGATTTTAAACACCGTCGGGGAATATTCTCTCAACGACATTATGGGCAGTATGCTTGCAGCGCTGGACGACAACAATCAGACGTCGATAGCTTTGCACAACCACTTCGGAATAAGCGACGCGCTTTCACCGATTGCAACAATACCCTTCTCTTCCAAAAGAAAGCTATCAGCCGTCACGTTCGAGGATGCGGGAACCTTCGTTATGGGCGCGCCCGAATTCGTTTTGAAGCCCTACCCCGCAAAGGTAGAAAAAATTGTAAAAAGCTACGCGCAAATGGGACTGAGGGTAATAGTGCTTGCCACCTCCCCCGTGCCCATCGTCGGCGATAAGTTGCCCGCGGTTTTGAAGCCCGTTGCGGTTATATCCATTGCGGACAATATCCGCGAGGACGCTATTGAAACGATAGGCTGGTTCAAGGACAACGACGTTGCGGTTAAGGTAATTTCGGGCGACAACCCCGTTACCGTATGCGAGGTTGCAAAGCGCGCAGGAATTAAGGACGCCGAAAAATACATCTCGCTTGAAGGACTGAACGAAAAGGAAGTTGAAAGCGTTGCCAACAAATATACCGTTTTCGGCAGAGTTTCGCCTGAGCAAAAGGCTATTTTGGTACGCTCGATAAAGTCCGAAGGCAACACCGTTGCAATGACGGGCGACGGCGTTAACGACATTTTGGCGCTTAAAGAAGCCGACTGCGCAATATCCGTTGCATCGGGAAGCGAAGCCGCGCGCAACGTAAGCCATATCGTGCTTATGGACAACAACTTCAACAATATGCCGAAGGTAGTCGCCGAGGGCAGAAGGGTTATTAACAATATTAAAAACTCCTCCTCGCTCTACCTTATGAAAACGCTGTTTACGGCAATACTTGCAATAATTTTCTGCGCGATAGGCGAGGCATATATGTTTATGCCCAAGAACGTACTGTTACTGGAAATTACGGTTATTGCAATCCCCTCCTTCTTCCTCTCGCTACAACCCAACAAAGAGCGAGTGCAGGGAAAATTTATTACGCACGTTATGAGCGGGGCGGTCGCGGGTGCGCTGACAATGCTGATATGCGTTATGTCAATGTATATAACCAACGTAGCCGACCCTGACGAATTCGGAACGCACTACAAGGCAATGTGTATGATGGCGCTGACCTTCTCGGGACTTGTAATGGTATTTAGAACGTGTAAACCGTTGAACGTATACCGCGCGGTGCTTTGCCTTAGCGTGCTGACGGTAACTATTATATGCTTTGCCATTCCTCAGCTCGGCAATATGTTCTACGACGACTGGGCAAACCTTGAATGGGACTACGCAAAGATATTAATACTCGTCGTCGTTCTGGAAGCAGCATTCCCCATATCGGGCTGGATTATAGAGCTTATGCATTTAATCTTCCCTTCCTCTACCGGCAAACACAAACGCAAAGAAGAAAACGCAAAATAACTTAAAAGACCGTGCTTAACACGGTCTTTTTTACGCTGAAATTTTATAAAATACGTTATTTATAATTTACGCCGCGCATACGCCGCAAGTTTTTCGACTGTGTTACAATACCGAATATGCAAAAGCCCAACACTACCGACGCGACCGGTAACATTATACTGTATGTAATCAACGTAGTAGGTCTTAACAAAGTTTCTTTATAAACGGACAAACAGCATAAACCGTTATCGGCAATAAGCATTTTCATTGTCTGTCTTTCCGTTGCTATCAGTTGCTTAATATACTGCTCGCGTGCACGCAACTCTTCTCTGCTTCTGCATACAACGGCATCTCGATATTCATCCGTATAGGTGCGATTGTCATCGTCAACGTATTCATATACTATGTGAAAATTCCCTTTCCACCCTCTCGAATGATTGCCGGGCGAAACTAAATGATAATCGTCATAATAATACTTAAAATAAGCGTCAACCTCAATACTATTTTCATACAAATACTTTGTTTTTTTCTTTATTCCTACTGCCTGCGGTATACCGAAAATAGAAACAACAAAAAACACGCTTGCAATAACGGCAAAAATACAAGAAACTATTAAACACACTTTTGTATATTTCTTATTAATATTCATAATTTACTTAATAATTATATAACGAATAGCGCACTTTTGCAAAACGAAAATTATAACTGATTAAAAGTTTTTAAATAAACAAAAAACGCGGCTTAACGCCGCGCTTTTTTATTCGTCTATTTCGTCTACGCCGAGTCCCTTTTCCGCTTCTATCGCGGGGGGTGCGGGTACGACCTCGGGCGCTGCTTCGGCAAGCGCTTCGGCGGCCTCGTCCTCGTCCTTAGCAGTAAGCGCAACAGTTGCGACTACGCCGTTTCTAAGGCGCATAAGTCTTACGCCCTTGGTATTTCTGCCGATATGCGAAATACTGTCGCAGTGCATTCTGATAATAGTTCCGTTGTCGGAAATAAGCATTACGTCGTCGGCGTCGGTAACCTGCTTCATGTTTACGAGATAGCCCGTAACCTCGTTGAAGATACCTGCCTTTATGCCCTTTCCTGCTCTGCCCTGTACTCTGTAATCCTCTATGTCGCTGCGCTTGCCGTAACCGTTAGAAGTGACGGTGAGCACATCCTTGGTTTCGTCTACTACAAGCATATCGACGAGGCAGTCGCTTTTATCAAGCTTCATTGCCTTGACACCTGCGGTGTCTCTGCCCATCGAGCGGATATGACGCTCGTCAAAGCGGATACATTTACCCGAACGCGATGCAATCATAATTTCGTTGTGTCCGGTCGTAAGTACTACCGACATAAGGTCGTCGCCCTCGTTGAGCTTAATAGCGATTTTACCGTTTTTATTGATATGGTTAAATTCGCTAAGGCGCGTCTTTTTGATAAGTCCGTTACGGGTTGCAAACGCTATCGTACCACGCATATCCGGCTGCACCGGCATAAGCGTATTTATCTTTTCGTCCTGAGCAATCTGGACGATATTTACAACCGCTCTGCCGCGAGCGATACGCGTCGCCTCGGGAATTTCGTAAGCCTTTATGCGGTACACTCTGCCCTTGTTAGAGAAAAGCAGAATATCGTCGTGCGACGAGCAGACGAACATTCTTTCCACGAAGTCCTCTTCCTTGGGCTTGTGCGCCGTAATTCCCTTACCGCCGCGGTTCTGCGCGTGGTATTCGGAAACGGGAAGTCTCTTGACGTAGCCCGTATGGGTCATCGAGATAACGACCTGTTCGATAGGAATAAGGTCCGCGTCGACGATTTCGCCGTCCAAATCAACAGCTATTTCCGTTCTTCTCTCGGAAGGATACTTGCGTTTGATTTCAAGCAGGTCAGTCTTGATAATTTCAAGCACTCTGCTTTCGTGAGCAAGTATGTCCTTAAAGTCCGCAATCATAAGCTCGAGAGTGTTATGCTCTTCTTTAAGCTTATCCACTTCAAGGTGCGACAGTCTGTAAAGTCTTAATTCCGCAACCGCGTTTGCCTGTCTTTCGTCCAGCTCGAACTTAGCGGTCAGCTTCTGCACGCAGTCCGCCTTGTCCTTTGCCTCGCGGCAGACCTTGACAACCTCGTCAATGCTTGCCTGCGCGATTACAAGTCCGCGCAATATGTGCGCGCGCTCTTCCGTCTTATTCAAATCGAAACGCGTACGGCGTGTAATTATCTCTTTCTGATGTTCGAGATAGTAGTATATAAATTCTCTTAAATTAAGTATTTTCGGCGTACCGTCGACAAGCGCAAGCATGCAAAGTCCGTCGGAAATTTGCAGGTTTGTATGCTTGTACAGCATATTGAGAACGACCTGCGGGTTTGCGTCCTTTTTAAGCTCGATAACGATACGCATACCGTCTCTGTCGGACTCTTCGCGAATGTCGGAAATGCCCTCAATCTTTTTGTCCTTTACAAGGTCGGCCATATTTTCTATAAGCTTTGCCTTGTTAACCTGATACGGAATTTCGGTAACTACTATACGGTTTTTTACAATATTTCCGCTTTTATACTCTTCTACTTCGCAGCGGGAGCGGATAATTATACTGCCCCTGCCCGTTCTGTAAGCGCGTTTTATGCCTGCTCTGCCCATAATCAGCGCGCCCGTAGGGAAATCGGGTGCGGGAATATACTGCATAAGCTCGTCAACGTCGATTTCGGGGTTTTCAATCATTGCGACAACACCGTCGATTACTTCGCCGAGGTTGTGCGGGGGAATGTTGGTAGCCATACCGACCGCGATACCGTCCGAGCCGTTAACAAGCATGTTGGGGAAGCGCGACGGCAAAACCGTGGGCTGCATACCCGTATCGTCGAAGGTAGGATAAAAGTCAACCGTTTCCTTGTCGAGGTCGCGAAGCATTTCCGAAGAGAGCTTGGAAAGCCTTGCTTCGGTATACCTCATTGCCGCGGCGGGGTCGCCGTCGACGGAACCGAAGTTACCGTGTCCCTCTATAAGCGGGAAGTTTATCGAAAAGTCCTGCGCAAGCCTTACCAGCGCGTCGTAAACCGAGCTGTCGCCGTGAGGGTGATATTTACCGAGACAGTCACCGACGATACGCGCACATTTTCTGAACGCCTTGTCGGAATACAGACCCAACTCGTGCATGGAATAAAGAATACGTCTATGGACGGGTTTAAGTCCGTCCCTAACGTCGGGAATGGCTCGGGATACGTTGACCGCCATTGCATAGGCGATAAACGATTTTTTAAGCTCTTCGTCGACCTCGACGTCTAAAAACTTGGTCATAGCAAGAGTTTTTACAAACTCTTCGGTAAGCTCGGCACTCGTCTCTTTTTTAGCCATCTTTGCCCTCCTTATACGTCAAGCTCTTCTACGAGCTTAGCGTTTTCTTCAATGAACTGGCGTCTGAGTTCGGGTTGCTCGCCCATTAAAAGCGAGAAATACTTGTCCGCTTCTACCGCGTCCTCTACGTTTATACGGACGAGCGTACGGCGCGCGGGGTCCATGGTAGTTTCCCAAAGCTGTTCTTTGTTCATTTCGCCGAGACCCTTGTAGCGTTGAAGCTCGAATTTGCCAGAGTAGCTGTTTCTGAACTCTTCGAGCGCCTTGTCGTCGTAAAGGTAAGTGTCGGGAATGCCCTTGCCGGATACCTTGTAGAGGGGCGGCTGAGCCGCATAAATGTGTCCGTTTTCGACCAACGGGCGCATATATCTGAAAAAAAACGTCAAAAGAAGTATTCTTATGTGCGAACCGTCCACGTCGGCGTCGGTCATGATTATAATTCTGTCGTAGCGCAGTTTGCTTTCGTCAAAATTTTCCTGAATACCGCAACCGAACGCGGTAATCATGGCCTTAATTTCCTCGTTGCCAAGCGCCCTGTCAAGCCTTACCTTCTCTACGTTGAGAATTTTACCTCTCAACGGCAGAATGGCCTGAAAACGCCTGTCTCTGCCCTGCTTTGCGGTACCGCCTGCACTGTCGCCCTCTACGATATAAATTTCGCATAGCTCGGGACGCTTGTCCGAACAGTCGGCAAGCTTGCCGGGAAGCTTAGTGCTTTCAAGCACACCCTTTCTATGAGTTTCCTCGCGGGCAAGCCTTGCCGCCTCTCTCGCGCGCTGCGCGGTAAGACAGCGCAAAATAAGCTCGCGCGTTTCGGCGGGGTGTTCCTCTAAATACATACCGAACTTTTCGGTGACAGCCTTGGCAACGAAGCCCCTTACGTAGGTAGAGCAAAGCTTGCTCTTCGTCTGGCTTTCGTACTGCGCGTCGGCTATCTTGACGGATACGACCGCCGTAATACCCTCGCGCACGTCGTCCCCGGAAAGCTTCATATTGTCCTTTAAAATGTTAAGCTTTCTGCCCGAATCGTTTATTACCTTGGTAAGCGCAGCCTTGAAGCCTTCGAGGTGCGTTCCGCCGTCGGGCTGGCGGATATTGTTAGAGAACGGAAAAATCTGTTCGCTGTAACTGTTGTTGTACTGTATCGCTATTTCGAGAAACTTGTCGTCGCCCTCGGAATCCTCGAAATATACGGGCTTTGCAAACAGCGTTTCCTTGCCCTTGTTGATGTCCTGAATGAAGTGAACTACGCCGCCCTCGTAACAAAATACGTCGCTGCGAACCTTTCCGTTACGCCTGTCCTCAAGTGTCAACGTAAGCCCCTTGTTGAGATAGGAAAGCTCCCTCAAAAGTGTTTTAAGGGTATCGTAGTTGAAATCAATCGTTTCGAATACCGTTGCGTCGGGATGGAAAGTTATAGTCGTACCCGTAAGCTCGGTTTTAGCAACCGCTTTTAATGGCTTTTCGGGTATTCCGCAATGATATACCTGCCTGTAAAGGTGTCCGTTCTGGGCAACCTCGGCGACGAGAGTATCGGAAAGTGCGTTAACGCACGAAACGCCGACGCCGTGCAGACCTGACGAAATTTTATATCCGCCCGCCTTATTGCCGCCGCCGAATTTGCCGCCCGCATTAAGATTTGTAAGCGCAAGCTCTACTCCGCTTATTCCCTCTTCCTTGTTGATACCCGTGGGTATACCTCTTCCGTTGTCCTTGACGGAACACGAGCCGTCCTCGGTGATTACGACGTCTATTCTGTCGCAATAGCCTGCAAGCGCTTCGTCAATCGAGTTGTCGATAACCTCTCTGACAAGGCAGTGCAGTCCTTTTTCGTCCGTGGGGCCGATATACATACCAGGGTGCTCCCTTACGGGTTCGAGTCCTTTTAAGGCTTTCAGGCTGTTCGCGTCGTAGTCGCGATTGATTTTACTTGGCATTTTTCACCTCATAATTTTCTTTGAAATTATTATACCATATTATATAATTAAAAGCAAATTTTTGACTTGAATTTTACCGTTTTCGAATGAAAATTTTTGAAATTCGCATACTAATTTTATGGAAAAATTTTACTGTAAAAATGCGACCGATTTAAACGATTTTTTAGAGTGCGGAACGTGCGGAAACCATATCTGTAAAACCAAAGCCGAGCTTTTAAAAAGGGTTTGCCCACACTGCTTCGGCAGACTTTACAGGATAAGCTGAGCATTCGCAAAAATACCCCGCTGTCTTCGTAAACGAAGACAGCGGGGTATAATTTTTTAGAAAGATAAATTAAAATTTATAAATAATGTTTTTCTATCATTTCCGTGATATAATCTTTAAGAATGCTTCCCAGCTTCTCATAACAATCGTACACATAATAGTCAAATTCGTCAAAAGCGCCAACTATGTCCTCGTATTCGGGTTCGTCGCCGAGCGAAATAAACTTATCGTATGCAGCATTGAAATTTTCAAGCAAGCCTTCGGGAAGAACGGAACGCAAGTCCTGTACTCTATCATCAAGTCTATTATCAAATTTAGCCATCGAAAAAAAGTCATAATGACCTCTGCCGCCCGATACGCGCGTTTCATTCATATCCGAATAGTAATCAAAAAGCGCAGCATACGGAGCAGGCAATTTTTCTTTTCTATAAGCCTTTTGAGCCTTATAATACCACGCATTATCTTTTAATTTTTTCCAAAACATCTAAATTCCTCCGCTAAATTGTGTTTATCGCAGTTTTTTAATTCAAGTATTCTTTTTTTAACTCTTCAAAGCGTGCGCGCCAT
The DNA here is from genome assembly GCA_910576655.1 of uncultured Christensenella sp. Taxonomy (GTDB): domain Bacteria; phylum Bacillota; class Clostridia; order Christensenellales; family Borkfalkiaceae; genus Coproplasma. Next base: position 100,822 of record CAJTJC010000004.1, on the reverse strand, counting down.
TTTTCGGCGTTTTCGGTATCCCCCTGCGCCGCAAAGTATTCGTAGCGAAGCTCGCACAAAGATATGAAGCTTACGTCGTCCTCGCGGATTTGCGGCAGGTCGAAGAGAAGCTTTTCGTCTATTTCATTTATCGGTTTGCCGCCCAAAACCTGCGCCTGCACCTTTAACACCGCAAGTAAAACCTTTGCTTCGTCGCCGTTTTTTATAAGCTCGGCAATTACCGCGCCGTCGCTTTTGCCTCCGTCGAAATTAAACGGCAACGCATTGAGCGCTAAAAGATTGAAGGAAGCAGGCAAAAGCGCGCAAAGCTCCGTCGGGACGGCGTCGACGCAAAGAGCAACTATGCCCAAAACAATAAACAGAGAATTGACCGCTGCGCCGCCGATTGCCGTAAAAATTATTCTTCCGCGCAGCCCCTCTTCCGTTCCGGGGATTATTTTGCAGCTTGACGCATCCCACCAGTTAAGCAAGGTTTGCTTTAAAAAATCTTTGTCGGGTACAGCCTTGATTTTGACCGCCGCGCCGAAAAGCGTATGACCGAGCTCGTGCAAAATTGCCGAAAGCGGAAACGATATTACCATAACTATTCCCGTGGCAACCGCGCCCATCCAGCTGCTGCTGTCGAATATGACCAAAGTGCCGCAAACCGCCAAAAGCACGAACGTAACCGCTTTGACCGCTATCGTCCACAATAATTTCATACTTCACCTTTGTAAATCAAATAGCCCTCTAAATTATCGCTTTCGGACACCGTAATTTCTTTAATGCCCATATACTGCATAAGCCTGTACAAAAACAGACTTGCGCCGCCTATGACGTCCGCCCGCCAGACGACTACGCCGCCGAGATTTTTTATTTCCTCGACCGAAAGCGCGAGAAATTTTTCGGCAAAACAGCCGACGTCTTCCGCGGTCAGCACCGTGCCGTGAACCACGTCGGGGTCGTACTCTTTAAGATTTTGCTTGCACGCCGCAAGCGTTGTTGCCGTACCGCTTACGCCGTACATTGCATACTGCGAAGCGTTAAAAACGCCGTACTCGGGAAGCTTGGCGCGTATATATTCTTCCAGCTTGTCCCTGCTTCTTCCGCATACGTCCAAAAGCCGCACCGCGCCGACGTCCACGCTCTTAGCGTAAAGGGTTTTGCCGCCGCTGCGAACGGTAACCTCGCAGCTTGCGCCGCCCAAATCGATTATACCGCCGTCAGCATTGCCGAGCGCGCCCAAAAGCCCGATTTCAGCCTCGGTTTCGCCGCTTATGACCTCCACCGCAACGCCGAGCTCGCGTGCGCGGGCGACAAACTCGCCGCCGTTTGAAGCGGAACGCACCGCCGCCGTAGTAAACGCGAACAGTTTTTCCGCTCCCTCCCTTTTTGCCTGAGCTGCAAATTCAGCAACCGCCTGCGCAGTTCGCTCTATCGCGGCTCCGCAAAGCTTGCCAGTAAAAGAAAGCCCCTCGGAAAGGCGGGTTGTTTTTATCCTTTTAAATAAAGTTTTTCCGTCTGCCGTTAATGCAAGGCGGACGGAATTCGAACCTATATCTATAACACCGATTTTCATAATCATTTGCCGAAAACGAAGCCGTATTTATACGCAAGCTCCAACAGTCCCTCGTAAGATTGATAGTAGTCGAGGGTGTTCTCGGTTTTATCGGTTTCGTTCTGTAAATACTCTATTTTCTTTATTATTTCTTCCCTGTTGCGCGAAACTATTTTAATTTCGATAATCTGATAAATAATTACCGCAGCAAGAATAGCTATCAATAGTATTACGTTGACAGTAACAGCCGCTAATATGCGGTTGCGCTTTTCCTCAGTCATTATTATTATCCAATTTACTTAGTTTGATTTTATTATACAACTTATTTACAAAAAATGCAACAAATAAATGAAAACTTTTCAAATATAATATCGCGCCGAGCACGCAGCCGAGTATCATGAACAGCCTTAAATTGCTGAACCCGAAAAGAACGGATACGAAAACGAACGCCGCCGCGAAAAACAGACAGTACACCAAATCGCATACGATAGTGAAAATTCTGTCCTTTAAAGAATAGCTGCTTTTATGCACGCCGCAGACGATACATCGGGCGATATACAACACGTCGTAGACTATTCCGCTTAATATCCCGCAGCACGTGCAGGTTATAAAATAGAAAATATCCACTATTTGAACAGCTTGCCTTTAAGCCCCATCCCCTTTGAAAGATACCTGACCGAGGTTATATCGCCCGTCGCCGCGAACGAGCCGCCGCTTTTGGAAAAGTTGACTATTTTCATACCGCTGCCTGCAACCACTATTCTGCCCGCGGGATAGGACAAAATTATTTGCTTATCCGAAAACGCGTCCACGCTGTCAATCGCCGTTGCGGTTATTCTTTTGCACTGCTCTATTGAAATTGAATGTGATGTTTCCATATCCGCCGCCTATAAAAAATATACCGCCGCGTACTGCGGTGGTATATTATATTATGCTATAAGGCGGTTTATGCGCGGTTAAACTATACCTTTCTTTATTTTGGCGTTCGCCTTTGCGCGCAGCTCGCTGTTTAATATGCGTTTTCTTATTCTGATATTTTTGGGCGTTATTTCCAAAAGCTCGTCGTCGCCGATAAATTCAAGGCACTCTTCAAGGCTCATACGCTTGGGGGTTATAAGCCGCAATGCGTCGTCGCTCGAACTCGAACGCGTGTTTGTAAGGTGCTTGGTCTTGCACACGTTGACGTTAATATCCTCGTTTTTAGGCGATTCGCCTACCACCATACCCTCGTAAACGGGCGTACCCGCGCCGATAAACAGCGCTCCCCTGCCCTGAGCGTTGAAAAGTCCGTACGTCACCGCCTCGCCCGTTTCGAACGCGACGAGCGAGCCCGTGTCCCTGCGCGAGAAGTCGCCTTTATAAGGCTGATATTCGAAAAATACACTGTTCATAACGCCCTCTCCGCGGGTCGAGGTGAGAAATTCCGATTTGTAGCCGAACAGTCCGCGCGCGGGTACGATAAATTCGAGGCGCGTACGACTGCCTATCGCGCTCATGTGCAGAAGCTCGCCCTTGCGGTTGCCCATGCTCTGGAATACCGAGCCCGTAGCGTCGTCGGGAACGTCCACGATGAGCTTTTCCATGGGCTCCATTTTTACGCCCCCTACCTCTTTGAACATTACGCGAGGAGTGGATACCTGAAACTCGTATCCCTCGCGGCGCATATTCTCAATGAGTATCGATAGGTGCATTTCGCCCCTGCCGCATACGCGGTAGCTGTCGGCGGAGTCCGTTTCCTCTACCCTTAAAGAAACGTCTCTCAGCAGCTCGCGGAACAGCCTGTCCCTTATATGGCGTGTAGTGACCCACTTACCCTCTTTGCCCGCAAAGGGCGAATCGTTTACAGAAAAGGTCATTTCGACGGTCGGCTCTGTTATCTTGACAAACTTATGTGCTTCCACGCAGTCTGGCGCGCAGACGGTGTCGCCTATATTTATTTTTTCAAGCCCCGAAAAGCAGACTATATCGCCAGCGCGCGCCGTCTCGCAGGCTACGCGCTGCAAGCCGTCAATCTGATAAAGGTTGGCGATTTTACCCGCTACGTTCATGTGCATATTGTTGTAGTTGGTGACGACGACGCTCTGCCCCGCGTTGACCACGCCGCGCTCTATTCTGCCGATACCTATTCTGCCGACATACTCGTTATAGTCTATCGACGAAACGAGCAGTTGGGCGGGGCCCTTTTCGTCTACTTCCATAGGCTGAATGTGGTTTATTATAGTTTCAAAAAGCGGCTCTAAATCCTTGCCCTCTTTGTTCAAATCGAGGGTTGCCGTGCCGTTCCTGCCCGAGCACCAAACGACGGGGCTTAAAAGCTGGTCGTCCGAGGCGTCAAGCTCTAACAAAAGCTCTAAAATTTCGTCCTGAACCTCGGTAAGGCGGGCGTCGGGGCGGTCGATTTTATTTACGACTATTATCAGCCTATGCCCCATTTCAAGCGCCTTCTGCACGACGAAACGGGTCTGGGGCATGGGGCCCTCTGCCGCGTCGACGAGTACGAGAACGCCGTTAACCATCATCATTACGCGCTCTACCTCGCCAGAAAAATCGGCGTGTCCCGGCGTGTCGACGACGTTTATTTTAACGCCCTTGTAATGTACGGACGTGTTTTTTGCAAGTATGGTTATTCCTCTTTCGCGCTCCAAATCGTTAGAGTCCATAACTCTTTCTTCCACCGACTGGTTGTCGCGGAACGTATTGCTCTGTTTAAGCAGCGCGTCGACGAGCGTTGTTTTGCCGTGGTCGACGTGCGCGATAATTGCTACGTTTCTTAAATCTTCTCTTAACAAATCAGTTGCCTCTTTATTTTTAGTGTTACCTTAAAATTCGCTTTTTGTGCTACGCTCGAAAAGCTTTAAAATTATTTCCATGCAGTGCTTTGCGCCGTCGCCGCTTTCGAAAACTCGGGACAGGAAGCACGCCTCGTATACCGCACTCGTAAGGGGCAAATCGACGCCGTACTTATCGCCCAGCTTTTTCATTGCCTTCGCGGTCATAACGCCCTCGGCAAGCTTTTCGAACTTGGTGCCGTGCGCCATCATTTCACCGTACTTACGGTTGTGAGAATACTCGGAAAACAGCGTTGTTTCGTAGTCGCCGAGGTGCGCAAGCCCGTAAGCGGACTGGAATTTGCCGCCCAGAGCGGCAATAAGTCTGCCGACCTCGTTTGCTCCCCTTGCCATAAGCGGCCCCTTCAAGCTGACGTATCCGCTTCCGTCAAGCACGCCCGCCGCGATACCGAGTACGTTTTTGGCTGCCGCGCCTATTTCCGTGCCGATTAAATCGTTACCGTAGTAAAACCTGATTAAATTGCTTTTAAAGCTGTCGGCAAGGCTGCGCTTTAAGCTTTCCGACGCACTGTCGATTACCATACAGTTCGGTATACCCTGCGTAAACGCCTGAATATGTCCCGGACCTACCCACACCGCAATTTTATCGGGTGAAATTCCACTTTCGGTCAGCACCTCGGAAAGGCGCTTACCCGTATCCACCTCGATACCCTTCATACAAAGCACGAAGGGCTTGTCCTTGACGTTGAAGGCGGTTATTCTTTGCATAAAGCCGCGCAGTCCCTGCGACGAAATAGATATGATAATGACGTCCGCGCTTTCTAACGCAAGCCGTAAATCGCACGTCAGCGTTATGTTTTTATCGAGCGTGACGTACTCGTTTCTACCCGTATTTTTTAAAATTTCGTAGGAATAGTCGCCCTCGGGTCCCCAGGAAATCACCTCGTTTTTTAATACCGTTGCCTGATACCAAGCGATAAACGAACCCCACCGTCCGCATCCTAAAACACTTACCTTCATAATTCACCTAAAATTATATGCTCTTTCTTTCCAACAGCGCGCGGGACAAAGTAACCTCGTCGGTGTACTCCAGCTCGCTGCCGATAGGTATGCCGTGCGCAAGACGAGTTACGTTTATGCCGAGTGGCTTTAAAATTTTTGCGACGTACATTGCCGTAGCTTCGCCCTCTACGTCCGGATTGGTTGCCATTATCACCTCGGTAACCGTTCCGTCGCTCACGCGGGACAGCAGCTCTTTAATACGTATGTCGTTGGGTCCTACTCCGTCCATGGGGCTGATTACGCCGTGCAGGACGTGATATACGCCTTTATACTCGTGCAGCTTTTCCATGGCAATGACGTCCTTCGGCTCTTTAACAACGCAAATAGTAGCGCCGTCGCGCTTTTTACATATTGCGCAGACTTCTTCTTCGGTAAAGTTGCCGCATATTCTACAATAGCGGACCTTGCTTTTGCAGTTGATTATGCTGTCCGCAAAAGCCTTTGCCTCCGCGTCAGTCATTCCTATAATCTTGTACGCATAGCGTTGCGCCGTCTTTTTGCCGACGCCCGGAAGCTTTGAAAACTCGTTTATGAGCTTACCGATAGGTTCGATAAAAATATCCATGTCAAATCAGACCCGAATTTGCGAAGGGCCCCATCTTTTCGTTGTAGACCTCGTCCGCCTTTTTGTAGCCGTCGTTTATCGCAGCCATAATAAGGTCCTCGAGCATTTCGATATCGTCCTCGTCGGTAATGTCGATAGTTTCGGAAAGCTTACTGCCGAATTCTATTCCGTTGATTATTTTTTTTGCGTTCATATATACGACGACGGTTTCGTCGCCCTCTTCGCCTCCGCCGGACAGACCGACGATTTCCCAGTCGTCAAGCTCCCTATTAGCTTCCTGCATCTGCTCCTGCATTTTCTGAGCCTGACGCATTAAATTCTGCATATTTCCCATTCCGCCGTTGCCTTTAAAACCTGCCATTGCATCCTCCGATTTATCTGATTTCTATATCTATTCCGTCAAAATTGCTTTTCAGCTCTCTGACAGCTTTATCGTATTCGCTTTCACCCTTTTTTTTGAGCCTTACCTCGTGCGAGCCTACCCCGAGCTCTAACAGCGTATCCGCAAGAAAGCTTGCGTTGTCCGCCTTTGTCAAGCCCTTATACACCGCCTCGCTGTCGGTCGTAAGCACCATTTTGTCGCCCTCGAAAAAGTTGCCGACGTCCATACAGAGCGTAAACAGCACTGCGTTCTTGCGCGTGGTGCGCAGCAGCCTGATAAGCTTTGTAAAAATACCGTCCTTTTCGCCCTCGTTGAGCATGCGCACCTCTCGGACTGGCGGAGCGCTGTCGAAAACGGTGGGCTGCGCATTTACGGGCGCGGCGCTGAGCGGTACGCTCTGCCGTTTTTCTTCCTTAAAAGGCGAAACATCTTCCTCTGTAATAAGCTTGGACGCCTGCTTTACGGTAACGCCGTTTTTTATCTGCCTTTCAAGCTCGGCAATCCGACCAATAAGCGCGTCGATATTGTAGTCCGCGCTCGGCATTGCGCATTTAAGCACCGCGGTCTCGAAGGTTATTTTCGGATTGAGCGCGTAGCGCATATCCCCCTCCGCCTCCGCGAGAATTTCGGTTACGCGGAGCAGCTTATGCCCGTCGCAGTCCGAAACGATGCTCTCTATTCTATTGTATGATTCCTGCGGAATATTGACAATCTCCCGCGCGTTTTTGCAAATTTTTACTACCGAACAGTTGTTGAGAAAATTCAGTAAATCCTTTAAAAGCACGCCTACGCTTTTACCCGTAGAGAGAATACTCTCCACGCCCGAAAGCGCAGCCGCGGCGTTTTCCGTCAAAATGCTTTCGCAAAGCTTGCTGATAGCCGTGAAGTCCGCGCTGCCGAGAACCTCGTTAACGTCGGCATAGGTAAGCTTTCCACCCGAATACGACGCGCACATATCCGCGATAGACAGACTGTCGCGCGCGCTGCCGTTGCCTGCGCGGGCTATTGCGGAAACCGCCTCGTCCTCGTACTGCTTGCCCACCTGCCCGTAGACCGATTTAATCAGCTGCTCCAAATCCTTTTGGGGTATCAGCTTGAAATCGAACCGCATACAGCGCGAAAGTATCGTCGCGGGGATTTTCTGCGGCTCAGTCGTGGCGAGTATGAATACCGCGTGGGCGGGCGGCTCTTCAAGCGTCTTTAACACCGCGTTGAACGCGGACGACGTGAGCATGTGCACCTCGTCGATAATATAAACCTTGTATCTGCCCGATACCGGCGGGTACTGCACCTTTTCCCTCAAATCGCGCATTTCGTCAACGCCGTTGTTCGACGCCGCGTCTATTTCGGAAATATCGAGGCTTGCGCCTGCGCTCAGCGATTTGCAGACTTCGCACTTACCGCAGGGCGAACCGTCGACGGGGCTTTCGCAGTTGATTGCCCGCGCAAATATCTTTGCAAGCGTCGTTTTACCGGTGCCGCGCGGTCCGCAAAACAGGTATGCGTGACCTATTTTACCCGTCGATATCTGATTTTTGAGCGTGCGGACGATATGCTCCTGCCGCACGACCGTATCGAACGAAACGGGTCTGAAAGTTCTGTAAAACGCAAGATAAGCCATTTTTACTCCGTTAATAAATTCTGTAATTTGTTTTTTGCGCGATTTATCGCATTATCTATGCTTTTGGTGTTTTTACCCAAAGCGGACGAAATTTCCGACATGGTCATACCGTCCGTGTACATAATCAGCGCCTTAAATTCGAGCGAGGACAGTACCTTGCTCATTTTTTGCAAAAACTCGTGCTTTTCCTCGCGCCCGATAAGCTCGTCCTCGGGGTTGTCGCCAGAAACCCACTGAGCCCCGACCTCCATAATAGGCAAAAAATTGTTGAGCGCGGAATGCTTTGCGCCGTTGCTTTTTTTAACCGCGTCCACTATGCGGTTGTGTATGCACCTGCCCGCGTACGAAGAAAAACGACCGCTGTCAGCCCTGAAACCCGTAACCGCGGAATACAGCCCGCACATACCCTCCTGAACGAGGTCCTCCGTTTCGCCGCCGCTCAGAAAGAACCTGCGCGCAATACACAAAACGACGGGCTTATACTTGGTATACAGCGTTTCCCACGCCGACTTGTCGCCGCCCTGACAGGCAAGCGCGAGCTGCTCGTCAGACATTGCGTTTCCTCACCGCCTCGTATGCGGCTATACCGAGCGCGACCGAAGCGTTCAGAGAATTAACCTTGCCCTTTAAGGGTATGGATAGCGTGAAATCGCATTTCTCGCGCGTAAGGCGCTTGACACCGCTGTCCTCGCCGCCGACTACTATTGCGATATTGCCCGTTAAATCGGCGTCGTAAATACTCGTACCGTCCGCTTCTAACGCGTACAGCCAGTAATTTCTTTTTTTAAGCTCGTCCACGGCGCGGTTGAGCGAGTTAACCTTTGCTACCTTTATATGATTCGCAGCGCCCGCGGAAATGCGGACGACAGCCTCTGTAACGCTTGCGGAATTGTTTGCGGGTATAACGACGCCGTCGGCGCCCGCACATTCGGCTACGCGGATAATCGAGCCGAGATTATGAACGTCCTCTATTCCGTCGCAGAGGATAATAAAGCCGTTTTCCGTTTTGGAAGATATAACGTCGTCAAGCGTAGAATAATTGAAGTCCGAGGTGAACGCAATTACGCCCTGATGCCGCTTTTCGGCGCTTAGCTTATCCAGCGCGCGTCTTTCGACGAACTGCACGCGAACGCCCCTTTTGCGCGCCTCGGCAAAAATGCTTTTAAGCGAGCCCTGCACGTCCTTTTCTATCATTATTTTTTCAATGTTTTTATCGGTTTTAAGCAGCTCCGAAACTGCGTTGCGTCCTTCCGTCTTCATAAAGCTTCCAAAAGTCGGGAAATTCTTTGATACTGACCCGTGAGGTACAGATAGCCCAAAACCGCCTCGAACCCCGTCGAGCGATTATATTCAGCCACGCTTGCGCTTTTGCTGCGCGTGGATTTTTTCGCGTTTCTGCCGCGCTTGAAAATATCGTTTTCCTCTTCGGTGAACAGGGGCTGAATTTTTTCAAGCAGTTCGCTCTGACCGTGGGCTGAAACCTCGACAGAGGTCAGCTTTTGCAGCGTGCCCGTATTGAAATCGGTAGTAAGCACTAACCGTTCGCGAACGTACAGCGAATACACCGCGTCGCCCACGAACGCAAGCGTTACGGGGCTTAAAATTCTTGCTTCCTTTTCGGTGATTGTAGTTAATAAATCAAACACGTTTCGCCTGTTTCCCGCTAATTTTTCTTATATAATTATAGCACATAACGAATAAAAAAATCAATCGTATCGTAGTATATACCGTGAAATTGTTTATCGTTAAAAAGAGTTTGCTTATAATTTGCTGCGCCGTTTTGGTCGGCGGCGCAATCTTCGGAATTTGCGCGGGCGCCGTCGCGTCGTCCGCGTCGCACGACGGGCTGAGAACGGTGGTTATCGACGCGGGTCACGGCGGAATAGACGCGGGCGTTCTGGGCATTTCCACCAAGACCAAGGAAAGCGAAATTAACCTGTACATCGCAAAGTATCTGCGCGGATACTTTGCCGACGCGGGTTTCAACGCCGTGCTTACGCGCACCACGCAGGGCGGGCTTTACGGCACGAGCACGAAGGGCTTTAAAATGCGCGATATGAAAAAGCGCAAACAGATTATCGAGGAAAACAACGCCGATATGGTTATATCCATACACCAGAATTACTGCCCCATTCCGTCGCGGCGTGGCGCGCAGGTATTCTTCGACAAGGGCAGCGAATACGGCAAAATTTTCGCCGATTGCGTGCAAAACAGCCTTAACGAAATGAAGGAGTGCGTCAAGCAGAATACGCCGCTTGTAGGCGATTACTATATGCTTAAATGCACGCCCAACCCCTCTATTTTAGTTGAATGCGGATTTCTTTCGAACGCGCTTGACGAAGCGCAACTTATCACCGCCGAGTATCAGAAGGCGATTGCGTACGCCATTTTCAAAGGTGCGGTTGCGTTCTATTCGTAAAAATAAACGGCTGCGGTTACCGCAGCCGTTTTGTAGTTTTAGGAAAGCTTTTCAAGCAATTTGAGGTCGATGCCCTTGTCGCCGATTTTGATTATTTCAACCTTTACGACGTCGCCGATTTTGACTACGTCCTCAACCTTTTCGACGCGCTTGTCCGAAAGCTTGGAAATGTGAATCATACCGTCCTTGCCGGGGGCAAACTCTACGAAAGCGCCGAAATTCATAATTCTGACGACAGTTCCGACGAACATATCGCCGACCTCGGGGTCGTGCGCGATGTTCAGAATGATTGCCTTTGCCTTTTCCGCGTTTTCGATAGGTCCTACTGTGGAAACGTAGCCCCTGCCGCTGTCGTCGCTGTTGAATTCGATTTCGGTGCCCGTCTCTTCCATAATCTTCTTGATTACGCAGCCCTGCTTGCCGATAACGTCGCCGATTTTATCGGGATTGATTTCGAAGAACAGAATTTTAGGCGCATACTGCGAAAGCTCGGGCGAGACCTCGGGAACGACTTCGAGCATCTTGGACAGTATGAACTGTCTGCCCTCGTTCGCCTGATTGATTGCAGTGTGCATAATCTCTTCGGAAATGCCCTTAATTTTAATATCCATCTGAATTGCGGTGATGCCGTTTACTGTACCAGCAACCTTGAAGTCCATATCGCCGAGGAAGTCTTCAAGACCCTGTATATCCGTCAAAACCTTGAACGCGCCCGTTTCCTGATTTTTGATAAGTCCCATAGCGACGCCTGCAACGGGCGCCTTAATGGGCACGCCCGCGTCCATAAGCGCCATTGTCGAGCCGCAGACCGAAGCCATGGACGAAGAACCGTTAGACGACATGATGTCGTTGACCACTCTTATCGCATAGGGGAACGAATTTTCGTCGGGAAGTACGGGAATGAGCGCGCGCTCTGCAAGTGCGCCGTGACCTATTTCGCGCCTGCCGGGGGAACGCAGCGCCTTAGCCTCGCCCGTGCAGTAGCCGGGGAAGTTGTAGTGGTGCATATATCTCTTGCTCGTTTCCTCGTCAAGTCCTTCCAGCTTCTGAGCGTCGGTAAGCATACCGAGCGTACAGGAAGTTAAGGTCTGCGTCTGTCCGCGGGTGAACACGGCTGAGCCGTGTACGCGGGGAAGAACGCTTCTTTCGCACCAGATAGGGCGAACGTCTTTAAGTCCTCTGCCGTCGGGACGGATACCCTTGTCGAATATTTTTGCGCGTACCTTTTCCTTTGTAAGGTAGTAAAGGCTGTCCTTAATTTCGCGGGTGTTGTCGGGATAAATGTCCGCAAAGTGAGCAAGCACCTCTGCCTCCGCCTCGTTCTGGCGAACCTCTCTTTCTTGTCTGTCGAAGGTTTCGATTGCCCAATCGATTTTCTTATCGGCGTAAGCGCGTACAGCCTTGTCAAGCTCTTCGGGAATGTGATAGAGCTCGATTTCCTTTTTGGTTTTGCCGACTGCGGGAACAATCGTATCCTCGATAAAGCGGCAAATCTTTTTAATTTCCTCGAAGCCGAAGGTGATTGCGCCGACCATTTCGTCGTTGGTAACCTCGTCCGCGCCCGCTTCAATCATTAAAATTGCGTCCTTCGTGCCCGCAAGGTTCAAGTGTATTCTGCTCTTTTCGCGCTGCGCAAGGTCGGGGTTTATAACGTACTTGCCGTCCACAAGTCCGACAACTACCGAACCCGTGGGCCCCGCCCAGGGAATATCGGAAATAGCAAGCGCTATCGACGAGCCTATCATTGCAAGAGGCTCGGGCGAGACGTCGGGTTCAACCGACATTGCCTGCGCGATTACTACTACGTCGTTGAAAAGCCCTTTCGGGAACAGCGGGCGCAGAGGTCTGTCAATAAGTCTCGAAGTCAGTATAGCCTTGTCGCTTGCCCTGCCCTCGCGCTTTTTGAAGCCGCCGGGAATTTTACCGACGGAATACATCTTCTCTTCGTAGTCAACCTGCAAGGGGAAGAAATCCATTCCCTCGCGGGGCGCAGCCGACATACACACGGAAACCATTACCGCGGTTTCGCCGCAGCGCACGAGACACGCGCCGTTAGCTTGCTCGGCATATTTGCCGGTTTCGACAACGACTTCGCGTCCGCCTACTTGAAAGCTGAATTGTTTGTAATTGTTCATTGTTAACTCCTTTTCTTTTCTGTTCTTGTGCCTGTAACTCCCGTTACAGACGGTTTAATCATTAAAAAAGGGCGCAAAAATCAAGCGCCCTTTTTAAAATTACTTTCTCAAATTCAAAGCAGCAATAATCGAACGGTATCTCTCGATATCCTTGCTCTTTAAATAGTCCAAAAGTCCGCGACGGCGGCCTACCATTTTAAGAAGTCCGCGACGCGAGTGATTGTCGTGAATATGCTCTTTAAGATGCTCGTTAAGGTGATTGATGCGTTCGGTTAAAAGCGCAATCTGAACCTCGGGCGAACCCGTGTCGCCTTCCTTTAAAGCGTATTTTGCGATAATCTCTTGCTTTTCCATTTACTTTATCCTCCTATGGAATATTTGCGGGAAACAAAGCAAGCCGTTGAGTATTCGCACTGCTTTGTATCCGTAACGAGAATATAATAGCACAACAACAAAAAAATAGCAAACGATTTAGACAAGCTTTACAAATTTTCTTTAATTAATCGAACATACACTCGGCAACCAGCCGCACGCCGTATTTTACGCCGCAAGCGAAAATTTTTCTTTTTTTGACTTCCTCTTGTTCCGCCTCCCAGTCAAGAAATCTGTCAAACCAGTCTTTTTGCTCCTCAGAGAGTGTTGCCCTTAACTTTTCGTAAAGCTTTGACGCTTTTTCCGAAGCTTTGCAGTAAGTTTTATCCGCCTGCAACCCATCATTTATAGTTTCATCTGATTTTAATATAAGTTCAATAACCGAATGTTCCATATTTTACCTCTCGATTAGGATATATTCCTATTTTTTAATTATTATATTAGGAATATTTCCTAATGTCAAGTATTTTTTAGGAAAATATCCTATAATTAGTTTATGACTAAAAAATTAGAACGATTAAAAGAACTGCGCAACAGCAAGAATTTAAGCCAAAAACAACTTGCAGTTGAGCTAAAAACAACAAATAGCAGTATTTGCGATTGGGAAAGCGGGCGCGCCGAACCTAATATTGAAATGCTAATTAATATTGCTAAATTTTTTGAAATAAGCGTTGACTATCTTTTAGGTCTGGAAGATTAAAACAGCTCCGTGTTTAACACGGAGCTGTTTTATTTATTCATTTTCCTCTTCTTCCGCGCATAATACACACTCGGTAATTATTGTAGAATCGCCTGCGGAAGTATACGCCACTAAAACATCGTAGTCCTCTCCCTGTATTCTTGCGCGATAAACGTACGACGTTACTACCTCGGTATGCCGCTCGCCCCATTTATCGATATAGCAATAAAATGCTTTTTTACGCGCGCTGCCGCGATACGTCTTTTCCGACGCGAACACTTTACCGAAAGTGAAATAAGGTCTGCTACGCATTATTTTCTTAAAATGCGACGACGCCACGAAATATTTTTTTAAAAGATATGCTGAAACGCCGAAAAGTATTACTGGCATTAAATAAAGGAATATAAGCGCGATTACGTCGGGCACAATCCATTTAAAATCAAACTGCGGCGCAACGAATATACTTATAGGAACGATATAAGCCAAATTAAAAACGAACACCGCAAACGCCGCCCAGAACAATACTACGGAATAATGATAATCTTTGACGCGCTTTTTTAAATCGACGTCGATAAGTTCGCCGGTGATACCGTCGAAATCGTCGTCCGAACGACTGCTTTCGTTTTGAAAAAACCGCTTTTCGTCCTCTTTTTCGAGCGTAAACTCGCTTAAAATAAGGCTGTCGGTTGCATTGAAAGCAATCATTAAATATTGCCCTTTGTAAAACTGAGGCTCGTAACCGTACGTCGCACTGTATTTACCGCTGCGCGCTGTAAGGTCTCTGTCGAAAAAGACATATTCTAACTCGACAAAATACGTCGTATGCGAACCGTCCGTATGACTGCTTTCAACGCACCTGTATTCGGTTATGCGTCCGTCGGTCAAGGTGCAATCGCTTAAAAGCTCGCTTTCCTCGCCTGTCAATCTTTTTCGCCTTTTGTGAAAATATATGCCAAGCCCTAAAAAGAAAAAGCCCATAGCGGCAAGAAAAACGGGGGCGATAATCGCAGTTACGTCGATAGCGGCATCGCCCGATAATGAATATACCACCGTAAACACCGCGTCCGACACAAGAAAAACCACGGCAAAAATTATTAAAAATATGTAAGCCCTTGACGTGGCTGCCGCACTTACGGTTTTATACGGTTTGGTTTTGTCCAGCCTGTAAAAGTTTACCTGCGGCTGCTCTTTATTTTCGATTTCTTCACTCATTGAAAAGTTTCTCCCTTTCCTCTATTATTCTGTCTATTTTGTTTATATAGGTAGGTAAATCCTTGGGGGTTGCGTACCGCTCGATACGGTCGCCGCCGAAAAGCTTTTTGGAAATTGCGTTCGCGCCGACGGCAATATTATCCGAAACCTCTTCCATAACGCCGATATTGTACGCGCACGCCTTGCCCGTCTTGCACCAACCGACGTTTTCAAGCCCGCCCGCCTGATACTTTTGTCTGTACAGATAATATGGCGAATATCCCGCAGCCGTAAGCAGCTTATCGGACAAATCCACCATATCGGAAATGCCTGCGATATTCAGCCGTTTAACGCGCTCTTTCAATTTCGCGCCCGACTTTAACGAAAGCGTATGCACGGTCACGTTTGCGGGGTTTAGCTCCGTTGCGGCGCGCAGCGATTTTTCGAAGTCCGACACCGTTTCGTCCGCAAGACCCGCAATTAAATCGAGGTTGACGTCAAACCCGTATTTTTCGGCAAGGCGGTACGCCTCCACCGTCTGCGCGGCGGTGTGTCTTCTGCCAATCGCAACAAGCGTACCGTCGTTAAAGGATTGCGGATTTACGCATATACGCGTAACCCCGAAGCGCTTTGAAAGGTCAAGCTTTTCCTCGGAAAATACGTCGGGTCTGCCCGCCTCGACGGTGTATTCGACTGCGTTTAATCCGTCCAAAGCGGTATATACGCGCCGCAAATCGTCAACGCTTAAAACGAACGGCGTTCCGCCGCCTATATAAATGCTTTTAAGGTTTTTAAGGTATGGCTTTACCGACTCGATTTCGCGCACGAGACAGTCGATATATCCGTCGATATATTCACGCGTGGCGGAAACGGGCGCGGTGATAAACGAGCAGTAATCGCACTTAGTCGGGCAAAACGGTATACTGATAAAAAGGTCAACCCCGCCTTTGCCGTAAATGCCATTCTGCGTTTCGAGTATTCGGCCGACAAGCTCGGTTTTACGCGCGGTTACGTCCATTTCTTTAAAAAGGTCTTTAAAATCGCGCCCCTCCGCCTGCTCGGCATACGCGAGCTTGGTAGGTCTTATTCCCGTAAGCGCGCCCCATACAAGCCCGCCCTTGAATTTTGAAATTACCTTATAAAAGGCAAGCTTGCAATACCGCTTTGCAAGGCGCCTGAAAATCAGCTCGGTTTCAGCCTCCGCCTCGTTCTCGAAGTCGTAAAACCCTCCGCCGTACTCTATTGAATTGAAAAACTTGCCGCCGGCGTACTCGAAGTAATGAGTGAAATGCTCTTCCTCGCAGTCGAAGGCGCGTAAAACGTCCATAATTTCGGGACGCAAATATTCGGAATTAGTATTTAACATATTTATTGTTTGCCCGCTCGTATTCGAGCGTAGTTTCTTCACCGTGACCGCAATATATTTTAAAATTGCCGTCGAGTGCGGCAAGCTTTTTAAGGCTTGAAATTATTGCCCCGAAGTCGCCGCCCGCAAGGTCCGTTCTGCCGATATTGCCGCAAAACAGCGTATCGCCCGAAAAAATGCAATCCTCTGCAACGTAGCACACGCTGCCCGCGGTGTGCCCCGCCGTTGAAATTACCTTGAACTCAATTCCGCCGAGCATTATGCTTTCGCCGCCTTTCAGGGTTTTGAAAATTTCAAATTCGGGTATATACACGCCGCCGAAAAGCGAACGGTTTTCGCTACTGAAAATATACTGCTTTTCGTTTTCGCCGCAATAAATAGGGACGTTCTTTAAGTAAAACAAGCCGCAACCGCCCACGTGGTCGAAATGACCGTGCGTCAACAGCACCGCAACGGGGTGCAGTCCGCGCTCGTCACATTCATAAAACACGTTCTCGTCCGCGCAGTCGACTATCACCGCGGTTGAGCCGTCGGCAGTCAGTATATACGAATTGCAGCCGAAGCCGCGCGGCAATACCTTGATTACCGTCATTTCGTCGTCCTGAAAACGTCGATTACGCGTTTATCCTTTTTAATGCGATTGACGAGCAGGTCTATATCCGAGCGCCTGTTCAGCTTTATCCTGATGTCGAACTCGGCGTTCTTGTTCTTGTTTACTCTGCCGTTGATTGCCGTCATGCTGAGCTTCAACGCCGCTATTTCGGCGGATATGAACGCAACAAGACCGTTGTCGTCCTCGGCAACTATTTTCAGCCCCGCGATAAATTCGGACTGCTCGCCCGTCCACTGCGCGGGTTGAAGACGCTCGGCATCCTCGTTAACTATATTCGGGCAGTCGGTGCGGTGAATTATCACTCCCCTGCCACGCGAAACAAATCCGACTATCTCGTCGCCAGGGACGGGATTGCAGCAATGCGCAAAGCGTATTAAAAGACCGCTTAAACCCTTTACCGCCACCGTGCCGGACTGAGTGCGCCCCTTGCCGCTCGAAGCGTCGGTAACGGGCTTGGGAACTTCCTTTTTATAGTAGTCGATAAGCTTGAAAATTATAGAATTTACGCTGACCGCGCCGTAGCCTACGGACGCCATCATTTCGTTTACGGACGAAAACACCAGCTTATCGGAAAGCCGCTTGAACGACTCTTCAGTAAGCAAATCGCCGAGGTTGTAGCCGCGGCGCTTCGCCTCGGCTTCCAGCATGGATTTGCCCGTTCTGGCGTTCTCTTCCTTCATTTCACGCTTGAAAAATGCGCGGATTTTTGCGCGTGCAGAACCCGATTTTACGAATTTCAGCCAGTCCCACGAGGGGCCCTTTGTCGCCGTCGAGGTGAGAATTTCGACGACGTCGCCCGTCGAAAGCGCGGAATTGAGCGGAACTATTCGTCCGTTGACCTTCGCGCCGACGCACTTGTTTCCGACTGCGGAATGAATTGCGTAAGCAAAATCTACCGGCGTTGCCGCGGGCGGCAGGGAAATGACCTTGCCGTGCGGAGTAAAGACGAGCAGCTCGTTGGAATACAGGTCGGTTTTAAGCGAGTCGACAAACTCCTTCGAGTCGTTTAAGCTGCCCTGCCAGTCCATAACGTCGCGTATCCAGCTAAGACGCGCGTCGAAGCCCGTTTCACTCGATTTCTGCTCTTTATAGCGCCAGTGCGCCGCGATACCGAATTCCGCCATACGGTGCATTTGCTGCGTGCGTATCTGAATTTCGCAGTACTGCCCGAAGTTGGTTACTACCGTTGTGTGCAGGGACTGATAAAGGTTGCGCTTGGGGGTTGCGATATAGTCCTTAATTCTGCCGGGAACGGGTTTCCACTGCTTGTGAATTTTACCAAGAATTTCGTAACACTCGTCGATTGTGGCGACGATTACGCGCACGGCGGAAAGGTCGTAAATCTGGTCGAGCGTCTTGCCCTGCTTTTTCATTTTTTTGTAAATGGAATAAAAATGCTTGGGTCTGCCGAACACCTCGCCCTTTACTCCGCTTTCCTTTAAAAGCGTTTTCAGCTGCTTGACTACCGACTCGACGAAGCTTTTGCGCTCTTCTATTTTTTCATGTATGTTTGTAACGAGATAAAAGTAGCTTTCGGGTTCGAGATATTTAAGGCACAAATCTTCAAGCTCGCACTTAATCTGCGATATACCCAGTCTGCCCGCAAGCGGCGTAAAAATTTCAAGCGTTTCCTTGGCGATGCGCTGCTGCCGCTCCTCCGAAAGGAAATTGAGCGAGCGCATATTGTGCAGCCTGTCGGCAAGCTTGATTATGATAACGCGCACGTCGTTAGCCATTGCGACGAAGATTTTACGGAAGTTTTCCGCGTCCTCCTCCTCGTGCGAGGCGAAGCTGATTTTGTCAAGCTTAGTCACGCCGTCCACAAGCGTTAAAATTTCACTGCCGAAGCGGGCGCGAACGTCCTCGCCAGTGGCGGGCGTGTCCTCGATTACGTCGTGCAGAAAAGCCGCCGCAACGGACGGCGCGTCCATTCCGAGGTCGATAAGTATTTCCGCAACCGCGCAAGGGTGCGTAAAGTACGCCTCGCCCGAGGCGCGCTTCTGCCCCTCGTGCATCTCTTCGGCATAGCCGTACGCGGCGGTGAGCAGCTCTCTGTCGCGCTTATTATAGTTTTCCGAAATTTTTTCAAGAACGGTTTTCATGGTATTCTCTTACAATATTATATAGCTCCGAATTGGTCAAATCGGTTTTAACGCCGCGGAAAAGTCTGAATTTCCCGTCTTCGTACGAGATTAAAAGCAGCTGGCGGAAGACCTCTAACGCGAACGCCGCCTGCGCCGCAGACTGGCAGAAATCGCTTTTCAGCGCGACCTCTCCGCTGTCGCAGCCCGAAATGCCGCCCATATTTGTGAGTACAACCGAAAATATTTTAAGCAGGTCGCCCCTTTCCGACGACAAAGATTGCAAATAATTATAGCCGCAAACGTCGCTGCATATTACGGCGCTTTTGCCGCTAAGCGACTTATAGCGTACACCCGCAGGCTGAGCGTCGAGAAAAACGACGTTTTTAAATCCGCTTAAATCCGCGTCGGGACGGGGCGAAACGAGCACCGTATCCGCAAGGTTGCCCGAAGACAGCGTGAACAGCTCGACGGGGAATTTGTTTACGTTTTCATATCGGGAAAGCGTGTCGTAATCGGACGCGATATACAGCGTGCCGTAGGAAGCGCCGCCGCTCATAGCCGCGTCTATTTCCTCGCGCGTCATAGACTTGACCGCGCAGTCCGCCGCGGGACAGGCAAGCGTTAAAATATTGTTTACGGCAATTTCTCGCTTGCAGTACGCGCCCGCATCGCGCGAAGCGACAACGTCGCGCACGTAGCCCTTTACGTATTCTCTGCCGCGGAACTTGGATACGTTATATTCGAAAACGTAGCTCTTGGGCGCGGGACTGCCTAAAAGATAGGCGTATTTCGCGCCGCCGAAATACATCAGCTCTATTTTGTCGCTCTTTATGGAAATATGCGGCGACTGCGGCTTTACGGGTTGCGCGCCCGACGCGCACTCTTCTATTACGAACATGGGACGACGGTTGCCGACCCCGAACGGCTCCAACATTTCAAGCTCGTGAGCGAAGCGCTCGGAATAGCCCCTTTCGAGCTTGCCGCTTACGTAGACGGTATGTTCGAAATCGGCAGGAGAATAGTTTGCCGAAAGATAGGCGTTAAGCGACTCCTCTAACTTGTCGAAGTTGTCTATTTCGATATTTACGCCCGCCGCCTGAGCGTGACCGCCGAATTCGGCAATGCAATGCTCGCAAGCTTTAAGTGCCTCGAACACGTTGACGTTTTCGACCGAGCGCACACTGCCCTTCAGCATATCGCCGTTTCTTACGAAAAGCAGCGCGGGGCGTGCGTATTCCTCCGCAATGCGCGCGGCGACTATACCGACGAAGCCCGTGTTCCAGTCCTCGTCCCAGAGCATTATAACCTTGCCGTAAGCACCTTTTTCTTTTATCTTGCGCTTCGCGTCGGCGTAAAGCTCGTCGCAGTATTTCTGACGCTCTAAATTATAGGCGGTCAGCTTTGCGGAAAGGTTGAAAATCTCGTTTTCGTCGGTTTCGGTAAACAGGCGCACCGCCGAGCGCGCGTCGCCCATTCTGCCCGCCGCGTTTATTTTGGGCGCGACGTTGAACGCTATCGTCTGCGCCGTCACCGCACTGTCACTTTTATTGAAAAAACCCGAATAGCACGGACGGGGCGATTCGTTGATAAGTTTAAGCCCTTCACAGACTATGCTGCGGTTTTCGCCCGTCAGCGGAACACTGTCCGCTACGGTTGCAATAGCGGCAAAGTCGAGATAGCGGTACGCCGCCTCGCCGTTGAGCGCAACCGCGACCTTTAACGCGACGCCCGCGCCGCAAAGGTTGTCGTAAATATATCCGTCGTTGAATTTGGGATTTATGCAGATACAGTCGGGAATTAAGTCGGGCAGCTCGTGGTGGTCGGTTACGATAACCTCTGCGCCCTGCTCCTTTATATATTCAACTTCCTCCGCGCAGGAAATCCCGCAATCAACCGTTATAAAAAGCTGCGGGAAATGCTCTTCGAAAATTTCGTCTATAGCGGCTTTGTTCAGGCCGTATCCGTCGCGCCGCTCGGGAATATAGATAACGGGAACGATACCGAAATCGCACAAGGCGCGATACATTATTGTCGAGGCGCATACGCCGTCGGCGTCGTAGTCGCCGTAAACGGCGACGGTCCAGCCCTCGTCGCGGGCGCGGCCGATAAGCTCTACCGCCTCGCTCATACCGCTCATTTTAAACGGCGAAATAAACTGCGCGCGCGAAGGACGGATAAACGCGGTTATCTTTTCCCCGTCGTCTATCCCTCTGCCGTACAGTATTTTGACTGTATCCTCCAAGAGCCCGCATTCGCAAGCGAGCTGTCTGACGGTATTCAGTTGTTCAGACGAAAATTCGTATTCGGGAATTATCTTTTTCATAACTAAAACGTAAGGGCGGGTATTAACCCGCCCTTAATTGAATTTATTTTTTATTTTTAGAGCCGGCTGCGACCTTATCGCCTATAAGCTTTATTCGCGTGTATACGGACGGCGTAAACAGTAGCGTTCCGTACAGCGCGGAAGCGACGCCGATTAATGCCGCCGCTACGGGCGCAAGAACGGTCAGCGCGGACATTGCGCTTATAGAAAGCATTACGAAAATTACGACGGCTGCCGCGGCAATTCCCACTACGGGATAGAGCACGCTTATAAGGCTTTCGCGAACGCAAACGTCGGTCTGCTCGTCTTTGTCAAGCTTTGCAAAGGTTTCCTTTTTAAGGTTGCGGCGGTATCTGTCGAACAGGAAGCCGCACGCTATCATCGTGACAAGCACGGTCAACGCACCGAACGCAACCGCAGAAATACCTACGGGTACGCGCGTAAGCGCAAGCAAAGCCGTGTAAATTGTAAGGTTGTGTATATTTGCAAGCGCGGCGGCAAACGCCATAGTCACGCCGTATCTTATAAGGAAATACAGAAATTGCAACACTACCGCGGACGCCAGCGCAATCGAAACGTAGGTAAGCACCTTACCGCCGTTCAGCTCGGATACCTCGGAATGCATAGACGCATTACTGAGCGTGCTGTCGTTGCCTCCCCTCAGCGCGGTTTCTATCTCGGTAACCGCCTGCATAAGCTTGTCGGAATCGGTAGAATGCGAAAATTTACAGATTATTTTGCCGCCCTCGGACGTATCGCCAGAAACGCTTTCATAGTAGCTTACGCCAAGCTTGCCGAATATGCCGTCGCATATTTGATAAACGTCCGCCTCGTCGCTGTAATCGACGTAGGCGTAGTTTATCTCTACGCTCTTATACTCGGGTTTAAGCTCGTCGCCGTAGTTGAAGAACGCACCGCCGACGAAATGGAAAACCGTACCTACCGCAAAACCGATTACCGCAAGGGCAACGGAAATTATTATAAACAAGTGCATTTTGGAAGAGAGTTTAAGTTTAGTCATCTTCGAGTTCCTCCCTCTTGAAGCCGCAGAATGCAAACTTGTCGCGGACGGTCGAGCTTACGACGAACCACATAAACCGCGTAAACCAGTACAGGATATAGGATGCGAGCGAAGCGATAAAGAATATCAGTCCGCAGGCAGCAACCTCGCCAACGCCGACAAGCGCGATTATAAGCGATACCGCCACGAGTACCACGTGCAGCTCGAGTATGCCTTTAAGCAAACCCTTATAGCCAGCCTTGACGGCAGACTGCATTGTCTTACCCTTGAGGGTTTCGCCGCGCACCTTTTCAAACGCAACGAAGTTTGCGCCGCAAAGCAGGGCAAGCCCCGCCATTGCGAAGATTGCAACCGCAACCGTCAACTCGATATTTATGAGCAGAAGCGCGACTATTACCGTAAGCGAATACGCAAGTATCATTATCGCGTTTACGAAGCCGAGCAGTCTGTATCTTACCGCCGAATAAACGATAGCCGCCAGCACGAGCGCGAGCATCGAGCAGAACAGGAATATCGCCGCGTGCGAGCCGAGCGAGGCGCTTGCATAGACGACCTCGAGGTCGCTTGCAGTGCCGTAATCGAGAGCGAGAGTTTTGCCTTCGATACAGGATTGAAGCACGATAGCGTAGTCCTGCGCGGTTCTCTCGTCGGGTACGGTAATGAAGAAGCTTTCTTCGGAAACGGATTCTTCGAGTTTAAGCGAAATTAACTGGCTGTCGCCGATAAAGAAGCCGACCGCCTTGTCGTTGCTTGCCGCTGAAACTTTTGCCGAAATACTTTCGAACAGCGCTTTGCCGTCGGGCGTGAGGTCTACCCTTACCGCCACGTTGCCTGCGCGCATGAATTTTTTAAAGCTTTTGAAGTACGAATTTACGTCAGCCGTGATAGGCGTCAAAATATTGTCGTGACCGACGCCCACCTCGCTGTTTCTAAGCGAAAGCTCGCCGCCGTACGACAAATATCTTACGGTGTTGCTTATCGCGGTTTCCTTATCGGAGCGCGAACCGCTGTAATCGGTGTCGGCATACTCGGAATACGAGAAGCCAGTAGGAACGGTAACGGCGATTGTGAAATCGTCGCGCACGGTCACCGAATATGCGGAATAACCCTTTTCGCCGAGGCGCTTTGACAGCATTTCGGCGTCGTGCTTGACATTGTTCAGCAAGGTTTCCTTGTTTTCGTCGTTTTCGCCGAGAACCTCTTTTTCAATCCAGACGCTGCCGAACTGCTCGTACTTGTCCTTATACTTGTCCGCAGTATCGTCCGAGGGGATACCGGAACGGTAGTCCGCGTCGGAAATGACGCCCTTCGGGTACAGCACGGAAACGGCTTCGCCCGTAAGGTCACCGCCGAGACTTATGCTGGTTATAAACGAATTGAATTTTTTGACCCCGCCAGAGCCGGGAACCGTATAAGATACGGTGGCAAAAAATGCAAGAACCGCGATAGCCGCAACGATTATCGCCGTTAAAATTGCCGACTTGATTTTGCCCATCTATATACTCCTAATTGTGATTAACTACTACATTATATAAGAAAAAAAGAATTCCGTCAATTAATTATCGATTTTTAGCAATTCTTTTTTTAATTTTTGCCGTCTTTTTTACGCGCCAACGCGTGCATACCGCATTCGATACGCTTTTTCATCATGGCGCAGGTCACGGGATAGGGCTTGTTCATATCGCCCATAAAATTGTAATTGTTGGCGCTGCACCCGCCGCTGCATATAAATTTAGCAAAGCAGCCGTCGCACTCCTCGCGGGTAAACAGACTGTTGGAAGCAAACTTTTCGCGTATATCGCCGCGGATTATCCCGTCTTTTACGTTGCCCATCAAAAAGTTTTTATCGCCCGCGAACTGGTGGCAGGGATAAAGGTCGCCGTTTGGAACGACCGAAAAGTATTCGTTGCCCGCGCCGCAGGCAGAAACGCGCTTTTGCAGACAGGTTCCCCCCTCCAAATCTATATTGAAATGGAAGAAATTGAAGCCCTTGCCCGCCTTGTGCCTTTCAAGATATTGATTGCAAAGCGTTTCGTATTCCGTGCAGACCGTACCGAGATGCTCGTCACTGATTTGCAGGTCGGCAATATCGGTGACGACGGGCTCCATTGAAATACTGTCGAATCCGTTGTCGGCAAGAAAAATTACATCCTTGGAAAAATCGAGATTTTTAGACGTGAACGTACCGCGCACGTAATAGTGCTTGTCCCCACGCGAACGGACGAATTTTTTTATGTTTTCGATTACGAGGTCAAAGCTGCCCTTGCCGTTCCTGGTTTTACGGATAGCGTCGTGCACTTCTTTCCTGCCGTCCAGACTTAAAACGACGTTTTCCATTTCGGTATTGAAAAATTCGATTGCGTCGTCGTCGAGAAGCAGAGCGTTGGTCGTGGTTGTGAAAAGGAATTTCTTGCCGAGCTTCGCCGCCTCCGCTTTGGCGTAAGCTACGGTCTTTTTGACGGTGTCGAGGCACATCAAGGGCTCGCCGCCGAAAAAGTCGACCTCTAGAACCTTGCGGTTACCGCTGTTTTTCAGCAGAAAATCGATTGCCGTTTTCGCCGTTTCAAGGCTCATGAACTCGCGCTCGGAATGATATGCACCCTCGTCGGCAAAGCAGTAACGGCAACGCAAATTGCAGTCGTGACAGATATGCAGACAAAGCGCCTTTGCATCCTTCGGCTTCATCGGCGCAGTCTTTACTTCGTCGGCAAACAGCAGCCCCTTGTCCTTCAAGGCGCTTATATCGGCTTCTATTTCTGCGATTTTTTCCGCGGACAGCGCGGGCATTGCCCCGCACTCGTACTTGGCTTTCAGGTAGTCGGCAGTGTCCTTATCGCATTCGTGCAGGCTTCCGCTGCCAGAATCGTATATGTAGTTGTAGTTCTCGAAGTTAAAAATATGTACCATTACGACAGTTAAAAGGAGCAGTTTTACTGCTCCTTACTCTTTATTAATTATTATTACTTTCTATTAATTTTTTCGGGATTTTCTTCTCTTGTAATTCTTTCGCAACTCTGATTGCCGACGGTGCAACTGGTCTTGCAAGCCGACTGGCAGGTGCTTCTGCATTCGCCGCAGCCCGTAACTTTCTTTTCACGGGGGGTGGATATCGTTTTAATCATAATAAAAATCTCCTTTATGGTTGGATTACGTTTATAATTATAATGTGCGGCGATAAAAAAATCAAGTAATTTCAGGCGTTCTTTTTGATATTGACCGCTATTATTCCAGTAATAGCGCCGCTTACTACGCCGAGAAGTATCTCTATTGCGAATTTCCAGCTTATGGAAAGCGAATGCGCGATTGCGCCGTACAGTAAATAAGTGACGATAACTGCGATTAAGCCGTAAATTATACCTTTAAGCCAGCCCTTGTCGCCGCGAATGAAAATAAGCCCGCCCACCACGATTGAAAGAATTTTGAATACCTGATTTACCGGCTTGACCGCGCCGAGCGGCAGACTGAAAAGCTGAATTATAAGCGTGAACACGAGCACGAAAATAAGCGAAACGATTACCGAAGCAGACGACGCCTTGACTACCTGAAATATATTTTTGCGCATAAAAAAACCTCCGCTTTAATCTATGCGGAGGTTTTGCAAATTATTAGTTCTTTTTGGTCTTTTTAGCGGGTTTCTTTTCTTCCTTGACCTCTTCGGTTGAAGTCTCCGCAGTCTCGGCGGGTTTTTCCTCGACGACGGGCTGCGCTTCCTCTGCGGGCTGAGCCTCTTCGGCAACCTCTTCGGCTTTCGCTTCCTCTGCGGGAGCGGCCTTTTCAACTACCGCGTCGGTCTGGTAAATTGCCTGCTTGTCGAACTTAATGAAGCATTTACCCGACTGCTCTGTTCCGGTTTCGAGAACGAAGGTATTTTCCTCGGTGTCTATTTCAACGACTATTCCGCAGATACCGCCGATAGTCTTTACTTTATTGCCGGGCTTGACCGCGTCGATTAAGCTCTTTGCGTCCTCTTCCTGCTTTTTGCGGCGTCTGCTTGAAAATACGAACATTACGATTATCGCAACGATAAGCACGCCTAGAATTACGTAGGTAGAAATTTGAGTTGTGTCAACCAAAAGGTTACTTAACATATAAATCTTCTCCAAATTAATTTTTTTAAACTATATCTTATTTGGCGCTTTTTGGCAAGCGTTTTTTTAAGCTTTGAGGCAATTCCATTAAACTTTCACTTAATTTTAATTAAAATCGCCGTATTGCGCGTAAAATTCGGCGGCAAAATCGGTCAGACTGTCCGCAAAAATCGCCTCGCGCATATTACGCATAAGCTTGTGCAGGAAGGTAATGTTGTGCACGCTTAAAAGCATTGCCGACAGCATTTCGTTTACGTTGATAAGGTGCCTTACGTACGCCTTGGTGTAGTTCTTGCAGCAGTAGCAATCGCAGTTTTCGTCCAAGGGCGAAAAGTCCTCGCGGTACTTGCCGTTGCGGGCGACCACCTTACCATTGGAAGTGAACGCCGTGCCGTTTCTTGCAATACGCGTAGCAAGCACGCAGTCGAACATATCCACGCCGCGCTTTACGCCCTCGATAAGGCAGTCGGGACTTCCGACACCCATTAAATAGCGGGGAACGCTTTCGGGAAGGTGCGGACGGATTAAATCGAGAATTTCGTACATTCTCGGCTTGGGCTCGCCGACGGAAAGACCGCCGATAGCTATGCCGTCGGTCGCAAACTGCTTTGCGCGTTTGACGCTTTCAAGGCGCAAATCGTCGTAAAAGTTTCCCTGAATTATAGGGAAAAGCGCCTGGTCCTCGCGCGTTTTCGCCGCAACGCAGCGCTTCAACCAGCTGTCCGTGCGCTCCATTGCCTGCCTTGCCTGCTCGTGTGTGTAGCCGTATTCGCTGCACTGGTCGAACTGCATTATTATATCCGCGCCGAGGTTCTCTTCGATAGACATTACCTTCTCGGGCGTGAAAAGGTGCTTCGACCCGTCGACGTGCGACGAGAACTGCACGCCCCCGTCGGTAATTTCGTTCAACTTCGTCAAAGAAAATACCTGAAAGCCGCCGCTGTCTGTCAGAATGGGGCCGTCCCAGTTCATAAACTTGTGCAGACCGCCCGCCTTTTTAACAAGCTCGTCGCCCGGGCGGATATATAAATGATAGGTATTGGAAAGTATTATGCTGGAGCCCGCCGCCTTCAAGTCGCGCGGGTAAACGCCCTTTACGGTCGCCTGAGTGCCTACGGGCATATATACGGGCGTTAAAATATCGCCGTGCGGGGTGTGAAAAACACCCGCGCGTGCGCCCGTGTATTTATCGATATGCTGTAATTCGAATGAAAAATATTTTGACATAATTAACCTTATTTAATAAACATTGCGTCTCCTATGCTTACGGGACGCAGGATTTACGTCATATACCATATATATAATAAGCCCCGCCCACGTTTGGACGGGACTTTTATATTATAATTGATTTGTTACCGAATTGCAAGCGTTTTACTGCCCTGTGGCTTGTAGGACTTTCTTTACTGCCGAGCTTGAATAAATAGGTGTCTGAAATTTGCAAGCCTTGTGGTGCGAATTTGAGCCTTTTTTACTCGCATACCAAGATGTAGGTATTTCCTATCTTGTTTACCCACTCGTTATCCATAACTACCTGTTCCGTAATTTCGCTTCCGTCGGTTTCGTCTATCCATTTGCCGTATACCAGCTTTGCGCGTCCCTGATACATATCTTCGAGCAAGTTGGTCCAGTCTTCGCTTGTGGAATAGCTGTCTATTCCGAGTCCTTCAAGTAGGTCGTCGAGCTTTTTGCGCCCGGCGAGCCATTTTACTTGCTCTTCTACGAACTCCGCGATTGTTACACCCTCTTCGAGATAATCGAGGCTGTAATAATCAAAGTAGCGCATCTCGCTGTCGTAGATTTTGATACGATGAGTTTCTTCTCTGTCGTTTTCCTCTTCTATGTAGAGGATGCCGAACGGCGTTTCTATCTTTCTCACTTGTTTCCTCCTTTACTTCTGAATGTGTCGAGGTTAACTGACTTAACCTCAAGGTCTATTTTGATTTCTGCCTCGATGCCGATTTCTTCAAGTTTTAGTCGTAGCATTTCGGTTACTGGTTTCGTCATACTCTCTACTACCGCCTTGATACCAACCAGCTCAAGCATTTCTTTTATCTGTTCAAATCCGCTCATTTTCGCACCACCCACGGCAAGCTATCTTGCCTGAACTTATCTCCCATAATTACGCGCAGGCTTTCCTTCATAAATACGTTGATTTTGAAATAGTCCGCAAGCATCACTATGTCGTCTATCCACTCTTTCTTCGGGATAACCTTACCCTTTCTGTTTCCCGTTTCTGCTCCTATAATTACTGTTCTCGTGGTAACAATAGCGTCGCTCATATCGAGATGTTCGAGGATAGGCTCTACGCTCAAAAAGTCGGTTATTTCCTTATTCTCCACAAGAGCATTTACCTGACTTTGAGTTGTAACCGATTTTCCGATGAACAGCCGCAGCGGTTCGTTTGATGAAAGCTGGAATTTCATAAGCCTGTTAACGAGTGCATTGACGTTGGTTTTGGTTAATGCCAAATACCAGTGCTGCGGATTTTCGTTTATCGCGGAGAGGACTCTATGCAACCACTCGTCCTGCCACGTTCCGATGTCGCTCATACTGTCGATGAAAATACTTCTCGGCGTTTTCTCGTAGAACTGTCGCAATCTATCCGCAAAGAACTGTGGATGCTTCCAGTCGTTTACAAACTTAAAGCGTTTGTTGAGCTTTTCCGCATAGCAATACGCGCAACCGTTCTCGCATCCTACTACCGGGTTAACTGTGCAATCACACCAGTCTATTTTGGTTTCTTTCATAACTTTGCCTCCTGCAATTTTTTTATGCGTTCTTCTGCACTTTCCCTGCTACTACACATTTCTACATTCCGCCTGTGTATAGTTGGCTTGATAACCTTGAACCTAAACGGGATTTCGTTTTTTATTTCAATAATATATGGTGTAGTGTCAACCAACTGCCCGCTTTCGATTTTGTCCTCGATGTCTGCAAGTCGCTTATATACTTCCGCCACCTCTTCTTTGGTTAAGTTATGAGCTTTGTAGTCAAACGCGCTTGTTAAATTATGCAATGTTAACCTTTCCATAATGTATCTCCCTACGATAATTTTCTGCCGCAATTCGGACAGTATTTAGCGTGATACACCCATTCCTCTCCCGGCGCAGCTTCACGTTCCATTATGTCGCCCTCGCTTGATACTGGAACGTATGCGTCAAACTCTTCCGAGCAGTATTCATTGAACGGTCCGCATATCGGGCAAGGCTCGTGCGACGCAAGCCTATCAGCGAGGCGTTCAATTTTCTTATGTTCTACGGTTTCGGTATTGATGCCGAATATATATCGTATCTGGTTGAGCATAATCTGAACGTCTGCAACTTCTTCTGCGATGTTATCAATAACCTTACTTCTTACAGCAAGGTCATCACTGTTTCGCGTTCTACGCTCTTTGCAAAGCGCTTTTGTGAGTTCAGACATCTCTTCGATTGCCATAAGGACTTGCGCGTCGATGCCGTAGGTTTCGATTGCCTGTTTGATGATGTCTATATCATCAATTCTTTCTTCGTTTGATGTGTTCATTATAACTCCTTATCCGCACATAGCGGCGTTTAATTCTTTGACTGTATATAAAGGTTTTCTGTATGCTAAATCCGCCAAATTTGCTCTAATAAGAGCCGTAGCGACTTGTGGGCATACCGCATTACCAAGTCTTGCTACCTGCTTTGCTTCGCTGTACTTTTTACCGATATACGGTTCAATGTCGATAACGTAATCTATCGGGAATCCCTGCGCAAGTTTTAACTCTTTCGCTTTCAACATCCGCATACCGATGTCCGCTATAAAATGCCGTATTCCGTTAATTTCTAAAATCAGTATTTCATCTTCCGCTATACTGTACCCGGCATAATCATTCAAGAGTTTGCGAACTTTGTCCCAGTTCTTCAAATTTTGCGAACCGTCGTACTTCTGAATATACGTTGTAATCTGCGCAAAATGCCCTGCGGATGTCGTAAGCGTTGGCAACGGCTCATCCATTGCTTTGCAGTCCGTATTCTTCCGTAATACACACAGATGACTTTCAACTACCGCGCTGTGATCTATTCCCGTAACCGTAGGCGCAGGCTCGTTTATGTCCGCTCCCGCTTGCTTCTCGCCACTGAAATACTTTGTGAGATACGGCATAACCGCGCCGAACCGTGTCGCACCCGCCATAACCGTATCAATCGGTTTTTCGGGTTGCTGCCCCAGACTGTTCTGCTGGAACTTCGTCAATATCGGCGTGGTTACGCAATGTTCATTCTTTACGCATATCGTTCTCAACGGCTCTTTTGCCGAACTCGCTCTGTTTTCGCTCCCCGTCTGGCTGATGCTTACTATTTCCGGCGTTATCAAATAGTGATGATTTGCCGTCGTCTGCGTCGTCATAGGCTTTTCAGGGTCTTGCGCTGTATTTTGGTAGTTCATCTCCATAATGAACGGACGCGGATTCTTCAAAACAAACTTATCAAGCCCACGCGCTATACGCCGTTGAGTATTAACCGCAAGGTCTTTCTTCCGTCCGAATATCGAAGGGCAAGGAATGGACCAATCAATACACTCTGCCGCCGTTCTATACGTCTTCAATCCCTTCCCGTGTGTAGGCGCTGGCCATACAATAGGCTGCCCGTCTCTACGCGCTATCAAATAAAACCGCTTACGGATTGTCGGCGCACCGTAGTCGCAGGCTTTGAGAACTTTATAGTCCACGTTATATCCAAGACCGTTTGCAAGTCTGTCCCCCTGTTCGCTATCAGGCGTAATCTTTAAGAACTCACAGGCTTCCGCAAATGCAGGATGACTTTTACTGATGCCGTTTGTGAGCATTGAGATAAATCCGTTAAACGTCTCGCCTTTTCGTTCGGGATCGGGGTATGTATTACCGTCAATTTCTTTCAATGGTCCCCAAGTCTGGATTTCTTCTACGTTTTCCATAAAGATACAGCGTGGCGCAACGTGCGATAATGCCCATTTAAGAATAACCCACGATAGACCGCGAATTTTCTTGCTTACAGGAACTCCGCCCTTTGCTCTGCTGTGATGCTTGCAATCGGGTGAAAACCACGCGATTCCGACAGGTCTTCCGCCCGTAACCTTTTCAGGCTCAATCGCAAACACATCTTCCTGATAATGCGTCGTGCAGGGGTGGTTGACCTTGTGCATTGCGATTGCGTCTTCGTCGTGATTGACCGCTATATCTACCGGTCTTCCGACAGCAAGTTCAATGCCGATACTTGCACCGCCGCCGCCAGCAAAATTGTCTACTATAAGTTCATTTAATAAACTGTCCTGATACCCGCTCATCTTTCTTTGCCATACACCCTTTTTAGAATTGTCGGAATCTTTTCCCCGATTTTCTTCAAGCACTTTTCGAGATTGAGCTGATACTGTTCAACCGTGCTTCCGCTCCCAAACTTATCTGAAATGACTTTGTAACAATAACACTCAATATCATTGAAATAGCAAGCCTGCAAAATCGCAGCCCCTTCCATATCACGCACATCCGCATCCAGAATCTGCGTCAAAAGTACATTATCTTCTTTACTATCATTAAACCTATCTGCGGTCGCAAGTCTTCTTGCGTCCATTTGTGTAACGTCGAAAGTTAAGTAGTTAGAATACATACCGTCCAGCGTTCCAATTTTCGTACCGTTAACTTCTGATAAATCGAAATCGTATTGTACTGCACTGTATATTTCATACATCTCTCCGATTTCTACTGTGTTGTTAAGACCGCCTGCTACGCCGATATTGATAATAATGTCTGCAGATAAATAATCGTATGCTATTTGCGTACACACTGCTGCGTTTACTTTCCCAACGCCGCTGACGATAACGCTTAACTTTTCTCCATTCAGCCTTCCTATGAATGCACGTCTTCCGAAGACATTATGCTCAACTATCGAATCAAATTGCCTTACGATAGGCTCCGCTTCTTTTAACATTGCAACTATGATACAAACTTCTTTCATACCACCACATCCCAATTTATTTTTGCTTCTTTGCCGTCCCATTGTGCAGTCGTTTCGTCAAAGTCAATATGCTCTCCACTTTTTTCAACCGAAAGCATTACCCATATTTCCCCTATCGGGAACTTATACTTCGCGCATAATTCATTCAGGTTCTGCATCGCAATTTTCTTTGCCGTTTCTATGCTGTTACCGTAAGCGTTTACAGTAAACCCGACATTTCCTGACAACGGCTGAACAGTAAGCGTTGCCATATACTGTGCTTTTTCGTTATTCATTACTGACCTCCCGCAGCGAGCGCCAAAAAACCGTTGCTTTCGATTAAATAGTCTTTTTGATTTTCAAACACTTTGTTATAATTCTCTTCTCCGCCGTCGAAGGAATCTACAACCGCCCGCTCTTCTTCCGTCATACTCTTATACGATGCTCTTCCGTAGTTCGGCGGAAGCCAATTCTTATTTTTGCCAGCGTAGATGTTCAGCCGGTCTATCAAGATTTTTGCATCATCTCTAAACGTGATGTGACAGGTTCCTTTCTTATAGAACGTAACGTAGAAGTACGTACAATCTATGTTTCGCGTCTCGCCGCGCCGTTCCGCAAAATGCAATCTGTTTGCCAAGTCGCAACGTGTTCTCTTCGGATCTTTGCCGTCAAGATAATCAAGCGTCTTTTCTAAATCGGCAAGTACGGAATAGCAACTACGACTATCTATAAAATCGTTCTTCTTTTCAACCAGCCGCTGATACTTATCGTAATCGTATCTGTGAGCGAACGACCCGTAGGCTGGTATTATAACTTTGTAATTGACCTTGTGAGCCTTGTTTGTCTTCCATCCGTTGTAATAGTGAATGTTCTCGTTATTGCCTTCATAGTAGCAATGTTCGTTCGATAACTTATCGAATAAGCGAAGTATCTCGTCTTCTACTCCCATTTGTAACTGGACGCGGATGTCCCAGATGACTTCCTGAATGTTAAACATCGAAAACTCATAGTTCGCCATATCGTTGATTTTTGCATCATACGAAGTGCGAATAGCCGTTGTCATTTGCTTCCCGATTTCAGGCAAGTCCAATAACTGTTTCCAATACTTCAATCTTACCGACTGCAAAAAATTGTTTATTACTTCCGTGTCAATACCTTCTCGAACTTCACTCCCGCCTATCATAAGTCCGATAGTCGGCTTGCTATACCAATCGGAACCGGTCATTATTTTCGGGCGAAGCGCATCCCATTCCCGCAGGAACGCCAACGATGCTTCCGACTCGATTTCATAAGCTCTTACAAGCCCTTCAATTCTGTCGCCGGGCGCAACGTCTTTGCAATCTTCGCTTTGGAACTCTTCGCCGCGAGCCTTTTCCATTCTCGAAAACATTTCCGACTCTCTGACTTTCAACGGAATATTGAAACTTATCAGGGCAATGTTCGTATCGGTCTTTCTTTCCGCCTTCTTAAACGGAGATTTCAAATACCGAACCACTGCCCGATGCTCTGCAATTTTCTTCATCAAGACTTTGCGCAAATTCGTGTATGGATTGAGCAGCGTCTCTGCATTGAGCAAGCATACGATTTGCCCGCCGACACATTCCTGCATTTCGATTGCCCTAACCAAATGCTCGTCTCCGTTTGAAAACGGTGGGTTCATAATAATCAAATCGTACTTCTTGCTCGTAAAGTAATCCAAAAAATTATCGTGGACTACGCGGTAATTCTTGCCTTTCAGTATCAAGCGCAAATTTGCGTCCACCTCCACACAGTCAATATCTACGCTCCTTTCGTTACGGCTCTGTTTGTAGTAATTCTTTACAGCGTCGCACAAATCCCCCTTGCCGGCAGACGGTTCAAGTATCGTTTTTACTTTCGACCAATTTACGCATCCGATCATCTGACCGCATACGCTTTTTGGTGTCGGAAAAAACTCACTGTTGTCGCCTTCCGGCAGATACTTTATGTCAAACGCCTGCTTCCCGTTCCCAGACTTAAATTTTCCTTCCCGTACCGTTTCTTCGTAGCCTTTCGCTATGTTTCTTTTCATTTCCGCGAGCGTCGCGCTGTAATTCGCATAAATACCGTTATCGCTGTGGAAATAGTATTTCTGCCGATAATCTTTACGGCTATGAATTATGCCTACGCACATTCCGTTTATATACGCGCTGTATTCGTCTGGTATAATTCTTCCTTTCTTGTATTTGTCTTCCAATGGGAATAATGTTACTGCCGTCATTGCTTTTTACTCCTATCTTTTAACCAATCAGCGAAGTAACTTTTGTCTTCGCTGCACCATTCTTCTGCCCTGTCGATTACCGCGTTCGCATCAATACGCGAAGCGTTTATCTTGTCTTCCAATGCTTTTATCAGCAGAGCGTCGATTTCTTCTTGATTGAAATAAAACGCGAGAAAGCCGTTTATCGAGACTTCCATTCTCGCACTTCCGTCTTTCTCGCACGCTATCGCGTTATCGACCGTCATCTCTTCTTTCAAGCACTCATCACAAACGCTGTCGTGTAGTTCGTCTTCTCTAAAATACTCGCCGCAGATTTCGCAGCGTTTTGCATCTACCACTTCGCCGCCGCAAGGACAAACCGAATATGTTTCGTAGCAACCGCCCATATAATCGCTGATGTAACTTCTTTCCTGCTTCAATTCCGACTCGTCGAGAACATCTCCGCAGTCTTCGCATATTACCATTTCAAAACCTCCAACAAAAAGCGAACGCAGGTCGCTTATGTATTTCTTACTTGCTGTAAACTACGCGCTCTAAATCTTTGATGCTTTTATCGAACATCTCTTCGATTTGGAACAACGCTTCCTGCGGATTGCCTTTAACGTCTGCTTCGATATGTCTTGTAGAAGAGCAGAACAGCGATAACAACTGCTGCGCTCCCCTTAAATTGATTAAAACGGTTTGTAAATCTTTCATACGATTTCCTCCTGATATTGTTATCTTTGCAACCTGCGTTTGCTCTTTGGCTTGTAAAAACGGCGCGTCTTCGCCGTACAATACATACAACGCGATCTCGCGGCTTGTCGGGTCGCTAACCCCATAAAACAATATCAGTTTTGCTCTTGCTTGTTCCGTCGTCATTTTTATCTCCCTTATGCTGCCAGCATTTTCAAAGTCGCTATTTCTGCGCGATACCGCTTTATCTGACCCTGCTTGATTTTAACGTCTACCTTCCAGCGCTCCCCGTCCGGTTCTTTGCTCCATTCAAGGTATCTTTTCAGGTCGTCCTTTGTCATTTCAAGCCATTTCTTTAATTCTGCTATCTTTTCGTCTATTTCTTTTCTAAATTCCGCCGCCCTTTCCTTTCTCGCTATTGCTTCTTCACTTTCGGGAATTGCTGCGATATTCAGCATCTCAACAAACTTCTGTTTGGTTACGCTTTCAGGTGCCGCAAGATACATCTCTTCATAAATTCTGAAAGTCTCATAGGAAACTTCTTTTCCTATCATCTGTTCAAACTCTTGCTTCATCATAATTGAGAACCTCCGAGTAACTTGCTAATTTGCAAGTTTTATTTTGTACTTTTATTCTAACTTACAGAACTGTAATTGTCAAACGGAATTTATGTATTTTGCAAATATTTTTTGAAAATTTTTATTACTGTGTATTGAGAGAGTAAAAAAACAGGACGCTTGCTTTCGCGTCCTGCTCTTTAATCTTTGAATATGCTCTGCACGTCTTCGCCGCCGCAATCTTCGTAAAATCTTTTTGCGTTTTCTTTTGAGATGACGGCCACGCACGCACTTCGTCCCGTTTCCAAGTAAGCAACCGTAAAGAACTTACCCGTTCCCATATCGCGGAACAACTCAAACCAGCCTCCGTACACCTTCGGGCTTCTGCAAAGTGAATCTGCTTTGTCCGTATCGTACCAATGACCGTCTATCATCTGTTTTACACGTGGTCCCGTGCTATTTCTACGCGGCTTTAATACGGTGTTGTTTTCGGTATCTACCATCTGTATCTCGTAACCGATTATTGCAGCGAGTTTTACCCATTCTTCCGCATCTATGGTGTTATTTGATAATCGGTTCGTGAAGCCCTGCGGACTCCAACCCATCTTAACCGCAATATCTTTTTGTTGCAAGCCTTTCGTTGCGATTGCCTGCTTAATCATTTCGCTTACCGACATACTGTTGCTTCCTATAACCTGTGTTTGCATACATCTTACTCCTTTTCGTTTATTTTGTCAATGATTTTCTATACTACACAAAAAACTTTATTCTTCGCCGTTTAGAAAGTTATCGACAAGTTCTTTCAGATCGTCGTGTTGTGCAATATCGCAATACTCTGTGTAGACATATTCATCAACCAATGTGCTGATAATATGACCGTTGCATTTTCCATAGAGCGCAAACATTGTTTCGACTTTCAATCCTCCGTCCTGCAGAAAGTCGAAGATGCTGCTCCAAGCATTGATTCTAAAAGCATTGCAGAAAACTTCTTCCGTGCTTTTTGCAATCTGCTCCGCTTTATAGTCTTCAAACTCGCGCTCAATCGCTTGCTTAACGCTCTCAATCGTAACTGTGTCTTTTTTCATACCGCCGCTTTACCTCCAATCAATTTTTCCAGAAGTTCTCTGTACAGTCGCACAAATGTGTCGCGTTCCGTCTGCACTTTAATAAATTCGTCATACGTAACAGCCTGCTTAACAGGTAGCACAGTCTCCGCCGCCTTCTTCTCTTCTTTCTTTTCCTGCGGTTGAAGAACAACTTTCGGTGTAGGGAAATCAATCCCCAGACTTATCATCATACCGGCAGCAAGCATATCAAGTTCGTACTTCGTGCAACTTCCGATATAATTTCCAAGTCGTTCTTTTGATACCGAACTAATCTGTTCGCATAATGCTATCGAAGGTCTGTTTGCACTCTTGATGTCGATATGCGTCGGCAAATCCGTTTTCGGCTGTGTAGTCAGATATACAACCTCAATCACGTTGCTATGCTGATTCCCTTTGTCGTTTGACACCACTACCGCAGGGCGCCCAGCGCGTTGCTCGCTGCCTTCTTCCTGATAGTTGTTGACGATATAGTAAATATCGCCGCGTTTTACTTCGTTCATCTTGCGTTCTCCTTATCGAATATTTATTTCATAAATTCCGCACTTCAAGTATTCTGAAACTACCTTCTTCGCGTCTTCATCGTAATGTATGTTTTCGTAGACCTTCCGCAAATCCCCATACTGATTATACAAGGCTACGATTAAATCTGATGTCGCAACCGTGCTGTATGCAATAGGACGACTATTCTTTTTCGCATCCGGCAAATACCACGCAACGCTTCCTTTTACTTGCCCTTTTACCATTATGCCACCCTGCGGATTTCATACCGCATACCGACCTCGCCTTTAATACTGTCGTCCTGAACTTTCATAAGGTAATTGTCGTATTTCAAACCGCACTGTCTTTCAAGCCCCATAAGGTACTCCATTCCAGCCTTCCTGAAATACGCAACTTTCTCGTAGTACGTTGACGAGCCGTCTGTAAGAGCGTCTACACGTCCTCGCTCTTTGAACTCTGGCGTACTTGTTATTCTGTGCCATCCGTCCATAACGCGGCGCTCCGCATCGTTTAAGTCGCGGTAGCCTGCAAAGTACACCGTAAGCGAATTTCCGTCATACTCAACCAAAGTTGATTTTTCTAACCGTAACTCGCTTTTCTTTCCGTCTGCGTTCTGGAAGAAAATAGCAACCGAATTGCTGTCTACTAATCTTCGCCAACCCTGCAACCTTTCCGGCAATCCGTCCTGCCACATACTGTGAAAGACGATTCTGCCTTCGAGCGTACCGCTTTTTGCGTCTCTTTTCAAATTCGCAAGTGTTTTCATACCTACCTCCTATACCGTTAAATCAAACTCCGCAGGATCCATTTCGACGAACTCCGAGAAGTGAGCGTACAAATCTTCGTCGCACTCGTGGTTCTCGCTGTATTCATCAAGCCGTTCCTGCACTTCTTCCATAAGCTCCTCGACGGTCTCTTTATGCTTGTACTCGAAGGGCAATGTCTTATCAAGATAATCCTGTATATCCTGAACCGAACTGAACATATACCTGTCTTCGATAAACTCGCATTTGCCGTCTTTTGTCGGCAAGCAACCGTCTACGTAATACGTATCAGGGAAAAACATCTGACCTTTTGTTTTGTCCCACACGCAGAAATAATCGCACCCACATTCTTCCGCAATGTAAGCAATGTGAACTTCCGGATAGAACCTCTTTACGATTTCTGCCCACATTCCCATCTTTGCCGTCCACGCGGTTTCCGTCCACATCGTGAACACATCGTACTTGTCGTTATGTTCGATTTCGTCAATTCCGTCAACCCACCCGCGACACTCCACTTTATCGTGTCCGAGTTCTGGCAAAAACGTATTTGCGTAGTCTCCCATAAATCCGTTCTTAAAATCGTTTTCAACGGTAGGCTTTCCGTTCCTGATTTCGTTGAACTTTTTGTGCATCGCTTCCAACTGCTCTCTGTTTTCCGAGTAGAACTTTATAACTGTCGAACACCAATTAGGCATTTCTTTTACCTCCTGTAACGCCCATATTTCGTTTGTAACGGCTTTATCATTTCAATGAGTATTTGGTTGACCGCGCCGTTGAGCGGTCTGAAATGGACTGTAATCGCGTATTTTGCAACGATGATTCTATTTGTAGTTGCGTCCTTCTTCTTCGACTTCAACTTGCCTTAAATACAGTTCGTAGAAATCCCCGTCGTCGTTCTCGTATCTGATTTTTGCGTACCCGAAATCAAAACTCTGTTCCGCATCCGGTTCTTCGTCTTTGAGAAAGAAGCTATCATCTTCCAGCAACCTATCGCGTTCCACTTCAAACGCCTGTTTAGCGGTATCGTAATCGAACGTCCTGATGTAGATTTTTTCTTCCTCTTCCAGCCCGTCCCGCAGCCCTTCTCCGACTTCGTAAAAGACCGCACGGCGATTATTCCATACGCGCTTTTCAAATACTATTTCGCCTTCCTGCTTCGCCTGCTGATACAGCCCGTATGTGTCGTCGCTCGTGTACTCTTCGCGCAGCCATTTCTCCATATCTTCAAGCGTCTTGATCTCGTCGCTTTTCAAATATGCGAACAGATAATCTTTTCTGACCGCGAACATCAATTCGTCATATCCGCAACTCTCGTCTTCGGTCAGGTACCCGCTGCTTAAAAACAGCACCTTCAAATCGTCATACAAATTTTCGTGATTTATCATTACCACTTCTCCTCGATTTCTTTCAGCAATTCGCTGTATTTTCCCCAAGCAAGTAAACTGCACTCGTGGTGAAAATTGATGTCGCACAACATCTTTTCAATCCACTTGCGTTGTTCCGGCGTTCCGTTCTGATGCCGCAACGTCCACATTTTCAGTTGCGCCTTCGTCAACCCGTATCCGTTCTTTTGATTGTAACTATGGTAGTCAGTCTTTTCAAATCCGCTCATTTGTCTTCCTCCCACCCCGTTACTTCCGTTTCGCTGGAAGTGTAGCACGTTCCTCCTGCGCTATCGCGTTCCAAAATAGCATCGCGTATTTCTTCGTATGTAGCGTCGTCGGGAACGGATATTTGAACTTTGCCGTATGTAACTTCTTTGATGTAACCGATAATCTCTTTCATTGTCCTTACTCCTAAAAATTGTAATCGTAGAACTCGTGTCTTCCGAGACCGATTTTGATACTTTGGTCTCCGCCCGTCGTATATCTTCCCATTTTCTCGCTCCAATAACATTTGGTTATCTCGCCGTTCGGATCGCGCTCGTAGGTGTACGACTGTTCATCCTGATTTGTGCAATGCGCCGAAAATCCGCCGGGGATAAATTCTGGCTTGAAATTCGGATCGAGCGTTGCTTTATCTCTCTGCACCGTGATTGTCTTCGCCGTCTTTGCAATTACCGTGCAAGCATAAGCGTCGCTGTATAGGTACATCGTTACGCCATCGCCAACATCAATCTCTCTGTTCATTTCTGTATGTATGGCTCTTTCCAGCACCCTGATGTCTTCCGCGAACTGCCTGCCGTACTTGTCGTAGTATTCGTTCCACGCTGCATCCCAGCCTTCCTGCGTAGGGTCTGTTCTATTCGCAACCATTTCGTTGAACTTCTTTTCTTTGAGTTCTTTCAGCTCTTTGAGCTGCTGTCTTAATTCTTCGCTACGCTTCATCCTATCCTCCTTATCCCGCCGCCGAAGCTCTGCAGGAATACGTCTCCAAACTCGCTACCGTAATCGTAGCTTCTGTTCCACGTGTAGGCAAATGCGTAAAATCCGTTTCCGCTGCGCCCAACCAAATCAACCCATTCTTGCGGATTGCTTGTAACCACAAGGAAACTCCACATATCGTCGCCGTAGACTTTTTCGTGAGTAATCGCATAAACCTTGCAACCGTGTTCTTGC
This sequence comes from uncultured Christensenella sp., assembly GCA_910576655.1. Taxonomy (GTDB): domain Bacteria; phylum Bacillota; class Clostridia; order Christensenellales; family Borkfalkiaceae; genus Coproplasma. The sequence goes on along the minus strand of CAJTJC010000004.1, from coordinate 60,248 downwards.
TCGATTTCCCTCATCTTCTTTTCGATTTCAGGTTCTTGACAAACCCAGAAGCCGCCGAACTGTTCAAAGAAGCAAACTTTGTCCGATTGCTTAAATCCCTGTATGTACGGCTTGAAAATACCAAGCATACGGAGATACTCAACCGCTTTTGCTTTTTGCTGTTCCAACAAATCTGTGCTTACATCCACTTTCTCTGTTTCGCTCATAGCGTTTCTCCTTTGACAAAACTCTTATTTGTGTAAGTTTTGTTCTGTATCATCATTCTAACTTACCGTTCTGTAATAGTCAAACTAAAATCGTGTATTTTTCAAAAATTTTTTCTTGAATAAACGAAAATATTTACTGAACACTATGTATAAGAATACCGCCCGCCATACAAGGCGGGCAGTATTCAGAGTTGAGATTACACGCAAAAGCCGAAGCACACGCCGTAGGTGTGGCCAGCAATGTTGTTGTAGACGTCGCCATTGCTGCCGACAAGGCGGAAGGTGGTGGTATTACCGATGCACGGGGAACGAAGCCACCAGCCGTTCGTAGAGCCGCCGCCGTTCGCCTTGCGCTTAATTATTTCTTCGTTGTCGTCGTAAGGGTCTGCATCTCCGAGCAGTTCTTTGAAATACTCGTACTGTGTCCCTTCTTCCTGATACGTGTCGGCATTGCCGGAAATATTGCTGTTATCGGATTTCGAGATGCCGCGCTGCGAATAAATCTCTGCAAGCGAGAATAAGAACAATTTATCTTCGCTTACCGTAATATCCGTAGAGCCGCCGCCTGCGGACGTGCTTTTCTTTACCGGAACGATGATGTTGCGCAGTTCTTCGGGAAGCAATTTGAAAACTCTTTCCATATAAACCGTGCGCATACGGCTCTTTTCCCAGCCGCCTTCGTTTGTGTGCGTAAGATTCATTTCAAAATCGCCGTCCATCAGGTTCTTCAACCCGATTGTCATATTGACCTTTCCGCCGCTTACCTTTTCGTCCTGCCCGAAACCGAGAAGAACAAGCGTAATCTTCTCTCCCGTGATAAGCGTTTCTTCGCGCTCGTCTCCGACTTCAAAGACTTCTTTCGCCTTGCCGCTGTCAAGAATTTCTTTGATTTCCTGCCAGTCGCTCAATGCGAACGACTTGATTTCTTCTTCCGCGTAGTAATCGCGTAACGCCATAAAAACATCACAGCCGCTACACAACCCCGCTTCTTTGATTTTCGGGCATACGCACTTGTCTCCCGTGCATAGCACCTTTTCTGCCATTTCTTCCGCCTTGTCGTACACTTTGTCGTTGTTCATTTTTATAAACCTCCTGATTAAATTTCGTACTTAAAGTCGTAGTATTTTTTCAGAGCCTTATTCAGCCCTTTACGCAATCGCTTATCTGCTTTTACTTTGTCAAGCGTAAGACCGAGAGCGTCAAGCGTTTCGTCCAGCTCATACGTGTACCCGAACTCGTTGTTTGCAAGTTCCGCCGCAAACATATCTTTGATGTAACCCAGCCCCGTCTTGTCGGCCGCCATCGCCTGCTCGCGCTCCCTGCTCTGTCTTTCTACCATTTCATCAAACGCTGGCGAATCCGACTTGCGAAGGAACACCCCACCCGGCAACCGATAAATCTTATCTGTGTCCGTAGGCTCAAGCCCCCACTTCCGCATCATTTCGTCGAACTGTGCATTACTGAACGCCGCGCCGAGCGGAAAGGCATTAAACTCTTCCTGCTGTCTGTTTCTTAATTCCGTATAACTGTTCATATACGTTACCTCTTATCTCTTGCTTCTTTGTACGCCGCCGCCCATTCCGCTTGCCGTCTGGCTGTTTCGAGATTTGCAAGCATATCCTTGTAACCTTCTATGAGATTATCAAGCAGGAAATTTTCAGCCCATATCTTTACTTCTTCAAGTGTGTGGGTATCGTCGAAAAATTCTTCCATCGAATACCCGTGACAGTAGTTTACTCTGAACCCGCTGGGATTGTACCTTGCGTGGGCTGGATCTTTCTCGTTTTCACGCTTTTGATATTCGCAGGTATTGTCCCATACGACTATCTCCCTTTTAGTTCCGTCTTCAAGCTCTAATTCCAGCTCGTAAAATCCGATGTTCGCATCTTTGTTGTTCCATTCAAGTTTCATTACGTTTCTCCTCTAATCGCTTGTAGGCGTTCTCGATGTTCGTCCAAAAATCCAACCCACAGTCTTCGCCGTCTTCAAATTCGGTTAATATTGCTTTTGCCATTTTTGCCGAACAGTTCTTTCCAGTTTCGTTTTCGTACCACGTTTTTATATCCTCAAGATGATACCGCTCTTCAACCTTGCGGTAAATCGACTCTTCAACTTCGTGGACTTCCATTCCGAGCCGCTCTGCAACGCCTTTCAATTCCGCCGCAATCGGCGCATACCGCTTATCGCTGAACATCACTTAACCCCCGTAAATCGCGGCAAGAACCTTCCGCTGAACTCGCCCGTTGCCCTGTTGATGTCGTTCTGGATTTGAACGAAATCGTGGGAGAAATTGAAGTCGTCCGCGTTCAGCATATCTGCAAGCCGCAGATTGAAGCGTTCCGTCGCTTTCTCCAAGTCGATGAGCGCCGTCAACTTGTCGCCCTGCATCAGCCCAAGTTTCTCCGATCTATTGACTATTTCCATAGTCAAAGCCAACTGTTCTTTGTTTAACATTGAGACCTCCGTTAATATCTAAATTTATCTGCTTTATCCGCGAGCTGCGGGCAAATACTTCTTAAAATCGCATCTCCAACAGCACGTTCGATTGCTTTCGCCTTTCTCTTCTTTGCTGTGCAGGTCTTTGTGCAATATGCTTTCCTACGGCATTTGTCGCAATTACCGCCCTCTTTCCATTGCTCTGCGCTCATAATCCACCTACTCAAACAAATCGTATTGAACTATTGTCGTTGCTTCTCCGTTCGGCTTGTAGGCGTGTATGCAACCGTATTTCATAACGATATACCCTTCCTTTTTCCGCAACTTCACGCCGAACTTTCTTGCTTCTTCTACCGTCTTGAACTTCTTACGTTTACAATGCCCCTTCGGGGTCCAGTAGTTTAAGTAAATCATTTCGTCTCCTTCGGCTTTCTGAAACATCCGAGATCTTCCGACCAATCACACCGCATACCTTCATTATCTTCGCTATGTAAGCACTCGTCGCAAAGCATAATCTTCTTCCCGCAGTTCGGGCAGGTAATCTGGTATCCGTTTTTCTCCACGTCCCACTTCTTTGTTATTTCTTGCTCGCAATGCGGACAAATCTCGACGCACTCACGCTTCATAATTCCACCACCTCTATTACGATGTCTCTCGTTTCGTAGACTTCTCCAACCGTCGCAAGCTCCGCCCATCCGTCTACTTCGATTGCAGTTTCCTGATCTGTCATCTGCCAGACCATATTGAACAAGGTTGACGGACTATCAACGGTAACGGTCATTCCTCCGTCCTTTCTGATTTCCCAGCCTACACCTCTTGATTGCTTCCAATTACACATCTTCGATGCCCTCCAATTTCTTTTTGTCTTTGCGTACCTTACGGAACTTCAATCCCCATAACTCCGCAATGTAGGTCATTACTTCGTGCTGTTCGAGCCGGCAAAGCGTTTCTACAAGCCCGTCGTTATCGTCCATCGTCGCCCATTCGATTGCTTGATTTCGCCATTGCTCAACCGTATAATCGCGGTACATTCCGAACTCGCCGCTCTGCAGGTCTTCCGTAACTCTGTAACGGATGTTGCTGTCTTTTTCCGTATGCTCGATTGCCGCCTTATACTCACGCGCTTCTTTGAGTGTCTTACACTCTTTCCCGATACCGCAATACCAAAACGTCTTCCCGCCATCAACGCTCGTTTTAACCTTCGCGTCGTATCTGTAACCGTCGAACCACGCGGAATGCTGACAGTCTATCTTTTCGATGTCTACCCTTCGGATAACTTTCGAGAACGGAATTTCTTTACCCGTCGCTTCTTCTATAATCTGAACCTCGCCCAGCTCGTATCTGCTTTTCAGCTTTGCAGCGGCTTCATTGAAACTGTCAACCGCGCACTCGTAGCCGATAGCCTTGTCTTCCGTCCTGAACTTGTGCCAGCCGTCTTCATACCTGTATAATACTTTCATCTTCAATCCCTCAAATTGCAAATTTTCGTGTAGTCTACGAAATTTCCCGGACGGGTTTCCGCAATGCACTCGCCGTTGCAAGGAGTTAAGTCGATATTCCAATCGTCTGTTACTACGAACTTCCGATTGCATTTGTACTTTCGACTCTTTATCGTTCCAAAAAACTTGTCGTTCTCCGTCTTCGCAACATTCTCCCAATACCCGCCGAGATATTGACTGCCGCGAAAAACACGCAGAACCAAACTGTGAAAAATTGTTGCGTGTAACTCTACGCTACTTCCTTCCGCTATGTACTTATTTGCTAAACCTACTACTTCTTCGATGCTCATTGCATTTCCTCCATTCCGATAAACGTCAAATCGTAGTCTTTCAATTCCTTCTCCGTCAGCAACCGCGAATAAACTATCACGTCATAAAAGTTTTCCGTAAGGCTATCGCGCCGCTCGATAAAGCCGTCCATCGGTTGACATCCGAGAGAGAACCCGCGCAACCTCATACCATACACATATTTTTTCATTCAATTACTCCTTCTGCTTTCGCAATCGCGCTGGCAAGCACAAAGCATTTTAGGAACTGCCATTGCTTTTCGGTCATATTCGGATTTACTTGCAACGCCCGTTCGCGCAACTCGTCAATGACTTTCTGTGCGCCGTCTTCGTTCGCCGCTTTTATGTACTGTTCAATAGGTCTTTTCATATCAATACCCCGTCGCTTCAAACACTACAAATTCTTTCGTGCCGCTTACCGACTGCAACCGCTTACGCTTAATCATCTTCGCAAACTTTTCCGCCGCGTTCTGTTCCGAGCTTGCTCTTACCGTCCATCTTAAAGGCTCACAGTAGAACCCGCAAAGAAACTTCTTCATACTTACCTCCGTTAATCACTCGTGAGCAGGTCGTACATTTCCTGCGTTTCCTGTCTGTCGTGAATGGGCAGCGGCTGTTCCGCCATTCTGCTATATCTGCTATCGCTGCTGTAAGCGAGATTCCCGCCGAACATCCAACCAAGATGCTGCGGTCTTGCAACCGGCTCTATAAACTTGTAGGTCGAGAACCCGCAATGGCTTTCGCTGATCTTTACCAAATTTTCAGGCAGGTTCTCTTCGTCGATTGTTACATAACCTTCATCGCATACTAACAACAATTCTTCATACTTGCTGCTGATGCCGCCGTTCGTGCAATCGCAATCTCTTTGCCTTTTCGTAACATAAACTTCGATGGGTAATGCTTTCATTGAAACTCCTTTTCGGTCTTGCCGATATGTAATATGTATTTTGTACTTTCATTCTAACTTACAGAACTGTAATTGTCAAACGGAATTTATGTATTTTGCAAATATTTTTTGAAAATTTTTATTACTGTGTATTCAAGCATATTTCTGGCACAGAAAAACACATTTCGCGTTATTTTCGTTTCGATAAAAACGATATTTCTTTATTTCTGCCACGAAAGTACACAAAGTATAGGAAAGAATAGGAAATCATAGATAGTATAGGAAAGTATATTGCGTATAGACTTCTGGTTTCGATTGTATGCCTTTTTATTCTCTTGCCGATAGTTTATAAGAACTTCATTTTTTGATTGCGTCATATAGCCGTGAGCGCTTATTTTTTTGGTTTTACGGCATAAAAAAAGACCTTGCTATGAATTACTCATAACAAGGTCAATTTTCTTTGCGTTTAGAACAAATCCGCGTGAGTTCCCGTTCTGGAAAGAAACAGTATCAATGCCGTTTCGTCTGTCCTGTAAACAAGCAACCAATCCGGCTGAATATGACACTCGCGGAATCCTGCGTACTTGCCAGTCAAATTGTGGTCTCTGTTCTTTTCCGGCAACTCTTCTTTACTTGCAAGTTTGTTTACGATCTCGTCAAGCAAATCCAAATCGTAACCGCGTTTTGCTGCAAGCCGTAAATCGCGCTTGAACTGATTAGAAAGTATTACTTCAAGCATTTCACAGCACCTCGCTTAATGCGGCTTTGAAATTCGGGTATCTCTTGTATGCGCTGGGGTTCTTCTTCATTTCCTCGAACTCATCCATAGCCGCAATAGTCGTTGCGTTAGGAGTTCTCGCGCTTACATCAAAGGGAATACCCTGCTCCATCAATATTCTTTTGAGATACATATTGATTGCTGCGGTCATACTTAACCCCATTTCATCCAAAAGCACCTCAACCGCTTGCTTCGTTCCTTCATCAACGCAAACATTGATTTTAGCAGTAGCCATAATAAATACCTCCATATAGTTTATTTTATGCTTTCATTCTACTATATTATATTCAAATTGTCAATCATTATGCGCAAAATAATATCTTTTATGTTGCAAAAACTCAAATAAACAAAAAAAGACCCCGCTATGCTGTTACACATAACGGGGTCGTACCTATAAATGCCTTGAACATTCGCGCTACTTAAAGTGCTTTTCTCCAAGCCGCGTCGCCCAACCTTCAAACCAAATCGCGTCGTAATCGGGTAAATCGCTGTACTTTTTCTTTCCGCTTCTGATAATCAGTTCTCTATACCAGCACCTTATCATAGACGGGATGCTTACGAGAAACGGCATAAGAACACCGAGCATTATGTTCTGTAATCCGTGTCCCGATTCGTGCTGTCTTATATGCAAAGACGGATGTCTATTCACAAAAAAGAAGCCGCCCGCTTCAAAGCCGCCCCAGCCCGATCCCACTTCAAAATAAATGAAGTAGTGAAACCGTTGCGGCTTATGTCCTGTTACAATGAGAGCAATCGCGCAAATTGTTCCAATGAGCGTCATAGGCAAGCCCCACGTAAGCGATATTGCCCAAAAAAGAATACCCTTAACTATCCGCATCCTTTTTCTCCGACTTCTTCTCAACCTGCTTCTTTGCATATCGTTCAATGCCATCAAACACGGTCTGAACGAGCGCATCAAGCATCTTGTAAGTTATAAATGGCTTTAATACCGCAGGTATGAGTTTTTGCAGTTGAGCGATAACTTCCGCTTTTTTTGCCGGCCCTGTTGCGTCGTCTATTTCGGCGCTATCCACCTCATCTGCAATCGCTTTTGTAATCTTATTCTTTACATAAAAGTAATAAGATACCAAAATGCCCGCAATCGACAAGATTGCGAACACCACAGTTAAAATAATTTCCCAAGTCATATTTCATTACCTCCTGACTTTTTTCTTCTCGGTTCGGGCGGCTCCTCCGGCAAAGCCATAATATCGTTATACAATTTTGTAACGACACCGTTTCCGCCCAGTGCGTGGTATGAATCATACGTCTTCGTCAAAGACTCTTTTGCATAAATCGGACAATATTTCTTTTTCATATATTTGTCGTGCGCGTCTATGATATTGTTTCGCAAAAGACTTTGCATACCATTTTTCAAAGCGTTGTTTTCTCGCGTCACTTTTTTATACCTCATTCCCAAATAGGTCGTGAAAGCGCCGAGCGCTCCCGTAATTGCCCACACTATAATGCTCGTAATAATGCTGACAGTCATTCTAAATCCTCCGGTTTGATAATAGTTCCTTCAAGGCATTTGTACCATAATTCGCAGGGCTGTTCGCACGGCCCTTTTTCACAGGCTTGACAGATATTCTCTATTGTAATAACAGGCTCCTCCATACTCGTCTCCTTATAAAATAGTTCGTAAAATAATCTATCCATACGTTTCAAGGTTCGTTTTGCGTTGCAATGCTTGATGTGTCCGCGCCACGAATTGTAAGATTGCTTAATGTCGAAAAATTCTCTTTCGCCGGCATCGAATTTGATTTTCAACTTCTTCAACTTCCTGCGTTCCTTTACAATTCCCTTTCTCGCTGGAATAACAATAACTTTACCCGTATTCGACAAAAAGACCTTACGTTTCAAAAAGACAACGCCGCGATACAATTTCTTTTTTGCACGTAGCGTAATACCGCGAGATATTTTAATAATCTGCGTTTTCTTTTCGTTCAGTCTTATTCCGAGACAGGCACAGATTTCGCGCAAATCCGCAAGGCATTTCTGCAGATGCTCTTTGCTATGGTGTAACATATAGCCGTCGTCCATATAGCGACCGTAACCTTTGATATGTAAAACTTCTTTCACATAGTGATCTAACCGATTCGGAAAGCGAAGCGCCGAGACTTGCGATATTTGACTGCCAAGACCCAACCCCTTCTCTCCGCCGAAATCGTCCACCAAACGCTTGATAAATGCTGCCAAACGCTTGTCTGGGTAACTATCGTCTATAATCGACTTCAACTTATCGTGATTGATACTGTCGAAATATTTAGAAAAATCAAATACCAGCGCATAACCGTTATTGCCGTACTTTCGGTAATGCCGCTGTAAATGAACGATAAGCCTGTTTACTGCAAAGTCTATTCCTTTTCTTTCATACAGGCTCCGTTGTCGTAGATAAACGAATTGCTAAATATGGGAACGAGCGAGTAATCGCAGAGACATCTCTGGACTACCCGCTCGCTGATGTGAACGCTTTTAATGTGGCGTTCCTTCCCACGTTCTATAATATCGAACTCGTAAAACCCTTTGCTTTTGAACTTGCCACTCTTTAACAGGTCGAGCGTATCAACCACATTGAGCAGGACGTTCGCTTTGTACCGTTGCGTACTTGCCTTCCACCCTACACCTTTGCAGCATCCCTTGTATGCCGCGTATAGGTTCTCAAAGGTAAATACTTTGTCGAAATCTCCGTACTGTTCTGCAAGGCTACGTTTCTTTTCTTCACGTCGCGCCTTGCGTCGTCGGTAGCGGAGTTCGTGTCGCTCTTTACTGTTCATAATAATATCACTCCGTACAGCCAGATTAAGCGAAGTAGGCTGCATAATGTATGACTATTAAACGAGTTTCGCCATTTATCTCGCAATGCAAGAAGCGTCCAGTCACCTATATCGGAGGACCCATTTATCCTTACGGAAAGGTCACACACCCCTTTTGCAAAGGCATTGATTTCGCTTCATTCTTTGAATGAGTTACTTTGTCGAGCCTATACAATATGCAAAAGCCGAAGCACACGCCGTAGGTGTTGCCAGCATTGTTGTTGTTGACGTTGCCATTGTTGTTGACAAGGCGGAAGTTGGTGGTATTACCGATGTACGGGGAACGAAGCCACCAGTTGTTCGTAGAGCCGCCCAGACAATAATAACGGTATGTAACCTATGACAAATTCTTATTCGGGTTTGGGTTCGAGATTATACTTTCCTTGCAGGCTCTTTTTGAGAGCCACTACTAATTTCAGTTCAGTCGAAATCAGTCTTGCCCATTGCTCCCAAACGGTAGGTTTAATTGCTTTGTCTTTGTCGTTATGTTCAACAATTCCTTTCGCAATATCTAATTGCGACGCAAGACATTGCAGATCGCAGACCGCCTGAATGAGAAAATTTACTCTGATTTGCGACTCTTCCTTATTTGTAGGATAGACGCTATTTGCCGATTTTACATTATTATAGATTGACCTTGATAAGTCTATAAGTTCCTTCGTTATCAAGAACATATACCGCTTCGGGAAATTCGCACATCGCTGTATGGTATAAATTTCAAGTTCCCGCGCTGTATCAAGAAACTGCATAGGACTTTCGTTACGTCTGTATTTTGGTACTGACATTACTCACTTCCTTCCTCCGCAATTTCTTCTGCTTCCGGGCATAACAATGAGTTCCAAAACTCTTCGTTTTTGACCGTAAGCGTTTCAAGCACAATGGACGGACTTGCGCCCGAACCGAGATACACGTCGTCGTTTGTTTTGACGTTTCTCGCATACCAGCCAATCGGCGAGCCGTCATATTTGTATATCAGATGCCATTCTGCATTTTTGATATGCAGTCTGTTATTCTCGCTGTATGCTTCGCCATTGAGCGCCGTCGCAATGAGTTCGTCTTTACCGTTGTTTTGCGGCGTTGCCACAAAATTATAGACCATAATTCTTTACCTCTCTTTTCGATTATTTTTATCTCTGCGCCCACACAGGGGCGCAGAGTATATGATTCTGGATTACACGCAAAAGCCGAAGCACACGCCGTAGGTGATGCCAGCACTGCCGGTGGAGACGTTGCCACCGGTGGAGACAAGGCGGAAGCCGGTGGTACTACCGACGTACGGGGAACGAAGCCACCAGCCGTACGTAGAGCCGTTCTTGCGCTTAACCAAAGCCGAGCAACTATTGTTCGGTTCCGCATCTCCTACCGTATTCTTGAAATACTCGTACTGCGTTCCTTCTCCGTTGTAAGCGGCAGCATTATTTTTTAAGTCGCTTGATGCGCTATTTTCTATTGCAGTTTTCGACCACAGTTCTGCCGCCGCAAACAGCCAAAGTTTATCGCTCGAAGCTGTGAGCGATGTACCTTGATTCCCTGCTGTTGCTTTCTTGTTAACCGCTTTAATCACATTTCTTAAATCAGACGGAAGTTGCGATAAGAGCGTAGCCATTGTCTCCGTTCTCATTTTCGACTCATTCCATCCGCCTGCGTTTGTGCTTGACGCATTCATCGGGTACGACGTATTAAGCAAATCTTTCATTCCGAACGTAATGCCTGCCTTGCCGCCGCCCGTCTTTTCATCGTGGTCGAAGCCAAGTATGACAAGCGTTATCGTTTCGCCTGTCGTAAGCGTTACCGTCTTCTCGTCTCCTATACTGAACGCTTTTTTCGCTTTTCCTGCGGCAGAAAGTTCCGCAATTTTCGACCAACTTGTAGATTGTAACGACGGGTTCTGCGTTACAAATGTACTTCCGTTGTAGTAAATTCCAGTAAAGTCATCGCCTATCGGCGTACTGCCGAGAATGTTCTGCAACGTAATGTTGACGTTTCCTGTTCTGTATGAACTTTCCTTCGCGCCCTTGATTCCTGTTATCGTGTTCTTCTGCGCTCCCGTTTCAATCCCATTAAGTTTTGTCTTGTCTGACGCGCTCATCAATCCGTGCTTTGACGTAGTTGCATCATTTGACGGAAGCGTAACGGTGGTCTTGTCTTTTCCTGTAACGTGTCCCTGCGCGTCGTAGGTTACAGACGGAATATCAATCGTTCCACCGAACTCTTTTGCTCCGCTACCGCCGACAGTCGTTCCCGCTTCGATAGCGTTCGTGTGTTTGATTTCTCCGGCCGTGATTTCAATGCCGTCCTTTGCGCTAATGGTTTTCTCCGTGCTACCGTCAAATTCCACATCTCCAATGCGAAGCGCTTTCTGTGTTTTAGCGGCCGTCCCAGCCATCCTCGTACCGTCTTCAAGATTATCGAGCCGCTCCGTTACGGCGGTATTTTCTTCGGTACGCGTTTGTTTTTCTTCCGCTATCAAATCGTGAGCCGCGCCGATTCCGTCTTCGATATGATTAAAATGCAGGGCATCCATAGCGGTACCCTGCTGAACAACAAATCCTTCTTCATCTACGAAGTGATCTACCCACGTTTGCTTTTTGTAGGTCGATTCCTCTTCTGCCTGTTGCTTAATTTCTTCTGTCATATTAAACCTCCTGATAAGAAATGCTTAAAACAAAAAGCACGGACTGAATTGAGTTGACATTTACACTCAAATCGCGCCGCGCTATTTCTTTTCCGTTTACGTCGATAATGCGTATCGCCGTAATGCTGTAATCGGACTGCAATACGTTCGGAAACAGCAAAGTGAACCGTATATAGTTTCCGACTATCTGCCGACTTCGTTCTGTGGCCGTAAGCCATTTTTCGCCGCCGTTGATTTCGTACTCAAACTTGTCGATAAGCGCCATAAACTCGCTTCGCCGTTCTGCCAAAAAATCTTGTGTGAATAATCCCATAGATACCTCCTAAATTCCTTTTGGCGGATATTCCCCGCAATGCCATCCGCCGCAACGCGGGAACGGCTTATCTGACGGGTATTGCCCACAGTAGAGCGTTCCGCAAGCCACGCCGCCGATGTAGTACCTGATTTTATGCGATAATTCAATCGTGCTTCTGGTGTCTACTTTGTACTCTACGCTTACGCCGGCAGGTTTTATCGGCGGTATACCGCTCAAAGACAGTTCATTTGACCCGCCAGTGTTAATATCGAAAATGATTGTTGCAGGAAAATTCTCATCTTCCGTGTAATCTATTTTCGACCCGCCTCCGAGAATGGTCTGCATTGCTTTCACGAGCGAATAATACGTGCCGTCGCTGGAATTTTGAAACGCCTTATATTTCAGATAGCGTCTGTACCGTTCATCATCGACAGGCTCATAGTAAACAGATTGACCGCACAGCAACCCCGCTTCGGCTCTTGTCAGTCCTACGATGTCGCCTATATAATCCAACTGCTTTCCTATCGCCGTGTCAATATCGGTATTGAACGCTATCTGCCCGAAAACTTCCGCAAGTTCGTTGAGTTGACGATTGACCGCCGCGCAAAGCGCCGCCGTGTTCGGTCTGCCCCTGAACTGTTCGAGCAGATCTGCTTCTATACCGTTAATTTTCATCGACTTCCACCTCTATTCTGCTTTCGTCGAAATACGCTTTCTGTCGCGGCGTTACCGTAATGTAAGTAAGCGTATAATCGCTGTCAGCCGGCGTTGTGCTTGCATCGGTTGAAGTGAACGCTTTAATCGAAATATAGGCAATGCCCGAAACAGCCACGTTAATGGGCGCGATCACTTTCTGAATGACAATGTTCTCGCCTGCGGTTATTTTCTCCGCATAACTCATTATCGTTTCTTTTACCAATGCTTCGTAGTTCGGCGGCATTGCTTCATCGGGATTTTTTACGATAGATACTTTTAACCAAACATAAACGGCAGACGGTCTATTGAACTTGACCGCTATCGTTGCGTTCCCGAATGAACTCGGAACGTCAACCGCAATACTTCCGTATGTCTGGATGCCCGCCGCTTTGTAGAGCAAAATCTGTTGCGCGATTTCCGCATCGTTCCCGCCGTCAACGACAACTTCAATCGAGTGCGGCGGCCTACCGTCGCTGTCCTTCAAGTCCGTGTCGTTCTCAAACGCAACCGCGCTGGAAACTTCCTTGACGTTGTTCATAATCGCGCTCGTTATACTTTCAAGCATTGTTGCCGAGCGGTAAGATTGCTTCGCCGCATAAGATTGACGCAATTCAATGTCTGTTTCGCGTTCCCTGCCGTAAACAGGTATTGCAAGGTTCGTGCATTTCTTAAAACCTGCCGTCGATGTGATGATTTCCGTAATCGCACCTTCCGTGAGTTGAATACGTTTATACTCTTCCGAATCGAATACGATAATCGACGTAACTTCTTCCGTCGATAAATTCTCCGTCATATCAATCGAATGGCTTAAATACTTGTTCTTGCTCGTAATCACAAGGAACTCGTCTTTTTCGTCGATGCCGACCGTAAAATTCTCATCGGTTATTGTTTCTTTCAAGCCGTTGAGAATAGCCATTTTATCGTCTTCCGTCTTGCTTAAATACGTGTATGCCGTATCGTCAAGATAGACCGTATAATGCAGCTCGCCGGCAACTTGCATAACGCGAATTGTTGCGCTATTGCAAGACGATCTCGAAATGGTATTGTCTTCCGCTGTTGAAAAGAAAACCTGCGGCGATGTCGTTGATGCTATGCGCGTTCCTGCAGGAATAGCCGTTCCGTCCGTTCCCGTACATAGAATGCTGTACTTTGTTTTAGAACCTTCTTCTCTCGTTAGCCCGCCAAACTGACAGGCATAATCAAGATTGATGCCTTCTGCGGTGGCAGGATAATGACTGTAATACACCATTTCCGCCAACTCCCACGCGACCGCCAATTTGTCCGCAACGGACGAAAGCAGGACATTAAAAAACGATTTCGGGTTAATTGAAACATCAATACCCAAGCCGTCTTTTATATCGCCCTGCAATTCCGAATATATCGTATCGTATCGCTTACGGACAAATCCGTTTTTGGTAACGCCGTAATCAGACATTGACCTTTACCTCCTCGTCAATTATTTCGTCGTTTGCAACGACGGTAAAGTGAATGGCGGCCACCCGCGTGGGCTTATCTATAACCACGCTAATGCTTTCCACCGCCTGAACCCCGTCAACGGAAAGTATCTCCGTTCGCACCCTGTCTTCAATAAGCGCCGTGCTGGGATTCTTTATAAAAACTTCATCGTAGTACGGCATACCGTAAGTTGTATTGATACGCCATTCTCCGAGAAACCATTTCAAACGAATTTTGATAGCCTGCAAAACGCTATCGGTAAACTGTACATCCCCGTCTTCTGTAACGTACAAATCCCCGTCTTCGGTAAGTCTTAAATCCTTCATATAACCTCCTGCGAAAATCGCTTCTAAATTTCGTCTGGAACGCTTTTGATTTCGCCGTTGATTAGTAAGTTACCTTCTACCGAAATATCGCCCCTAATGGCTATACCTGCGTTTGACAGCGTTATAGATGCGTTTTTGTGTTTAATGATTACCGCGTCTCGCTCTAACGCTTCCTTAAAAACGTCAGTCTGCGTCCGCAACAGTCCGGGGATTGCTATTGCTCCAGACAGTCCGTATTTGACTTGCGGTGCAGTCATCCCCGTTTCAAACCAGTAATCCAATGCCTGCTCGCTAAATATAAGTAAGCATTGATCTCCAACGTTTACGGGAAAAACTATTGCCGATTGCGAAATTGCACTTTGCGGCATAACTATCGGAACTCCGCTTATAATTGGAAACTCCAATGTCTTTCCATTTGAAAACTGCATTTGCGCTTTCGGCTTTACAGATACAAGCCCAGCATTTTTATCTATCGAAACAATCTCTCCCGGCAGAGCTGTGTGCATATTGTTAATCTGTTCTTTTACGAGAGCCTTAACTTCCGTAACAAAATCAAGTACACTCATTATGCCACCTCCGTAATCTGGGCCGTACATTGCCAGTTGCCTTCAAGATTGTCGCCTTCAATCGTGATGCTCGAAACCATAAACATACCCGTAACGATTTTTGATTCTACGTATACCCTATCGCCTATGCCGATTGCTCCGTTCATAAAATACTGTATTTCATAGCCATACAGCATATCTGCCGTTGTATCGGAAGACGTATCGGTATTCGCCGTCTGCGAACTGTAAACTCGCTTCGGAATGTTAATAAGCCCCGTTGCTTTGTTGAGTTTGTGAACCGCTGTCGAAACCCCTTCGTTTTTTCTGCGGATTTGCAAAACGCCGTTTTGTATCGACCACATAAGCGATGCTTTGTTACATACGTCGTCAAGCACATACTGCGCATAGCCGACAAAACTGTAACCGTTTGAAAAATACGACTTTTCAAGGATTTCCTGCGCCGTTGCGGAATACGTAACCGGCAGATTGAGTTTAGCGGCCGCATCCTGCAAGATTTTAGCCGTCGCAATTTTGCCGCCGTAAGAAATAGAAACGACGGTCTCGCTCAACTGTGCGAAACCGTCTACCGCTTCTATCTCTATAAGCCTATCCGCTCCATCAAGCGATTCCTGCACGTTAGATACCGTACCCTTGAATACGATAGGTCTTGACGCGCCGTACCCAGCCGACAGATTTAATTGACAACCCGACTGCGTTAACACGTTAATCTGCTCTTTGTTCAGATTCCAAAGTTTTATCTTTGTCGTATTGAGCGTTGTCGAATCGCTCCGCTCAACCATAAAGTTGATATGGATTGCCTGCCGAGTCTTTTCGTCGGGCTTACCGATTTCAAACCCCTTGCTTCCTTCTACTCCCGCCCGTAAGCGGTATTGTCTGTCCCAGTTCGCCATTACTCGTTGCTCCTTACAAACTCGTTGAACTCGTCGTAAGTAACGTAGACAAACTGCGCGTTCCCGTCGATAAAATCATTTCTGCCTATCTTGTCGAGCTGTGTCATTACGCCAAGAACGCCTTTCGGCAATTTGATATACTGACGAAAATACCAGTTAACAGGAAAGCAAGGGGTAATTTTAATTCCTGCCACAATCGGTGCTTCTTCGCTCTGATAAATTCCGAGCGTCCAAAACTCGCCTTCGTAGTTGTAGGAAAACCTGAACAGGTACTCGTCGCCGTCCAAGATGATGCGTGTAAAACTGTCGTTCTTGTCTGGCGGTGTGAAGTACACCATAACTGCCACCTCCTATTTGAATAACCAGCCAAGCAACGACGAAAGAATACTTTTCTTTTTCGGCGTACTTGACTCTTCTGTTGTCGCGGACGAACCCGCGCCGTCTGACGAACTTCCGCTGTAATTATAACTCGACACTACAATGATGTCCGCCGACGTTACCGTTACCTGCTTCAACGACAGCGTGATCTCCGCCGCGTTGACATAATCTTCTTCCGGCACACTTAACTTCGTAATTCCCATATTCTCGTATACCTTATCAGGCGTTACGAGCGTAGACAGCTTTCCAGACAAATACAGGTCTACAAGGCTATCAATCGTGTTCTTCACTCTGTTGTTGCCAGCGTGTCGCTTTGCCCAAGTTACGGGCATATTCGTAACAAAAACCACCAACTCAAACGTAAGCGGCTTTTTGTGAATGGAGTCCGAAACGTAGTACCCATCTTCCACAGGGTATTCGGGTATGTCCGCTTCGTAACTCCTTTCTCTGCTAATTGTACAATCGAACTCTATGCCGCCGAGCGAGGCGGGTATTCTTGCTTTACTCATACACATTACCTCGCATAAGCAAGCGCACGGGCAAGTTCGCCCGTAGTATCGCTTGTAGTCTGTTTCATTGCTGTCGCTGCGGTCTTCTGCACGTCTCTCGAACCTTCAAATGTATTATTGATATACACATTCTGCGTAACATTGCGATTTATGGTATTCTGTTCCATTGCCCGCGCTGTTTCCGTCTTGCGTCGCGTCGTCGCGCCGCCCAAGAAAATTCTCAAAGCGTCGATTACCGTATCGCGCATTTTGCTTATGGGCGAAACAATCTCGCCTTCCTGCTTATTATCGCCTATGACAACGGGCGTAGGCTTATTTTTGTCTACATAACCGCCTTTCGCCAAGTATGAAATTCTGCCGAACTGAACTTCTGGTATTTCTGGTATACCGGGGATGCCAATCCACGTCCACAAAGACGAAAGCGCCGAAGTGATTCCGTTTATCGCTCCGATAAAGAAGTTAATCAGCCCTTCAAACGCTCCGATGATTGAGTTTATAATCGCAATAGGAATATTCCCCAAAGCCTTCCACGCTGTTTCCCAGTCTCCCGTAAATACAGCCGAAATAAACTTAATGATCTGACCGAGAAAATCAAGCAGTCCGCGAAGCGGTCCTGCTATCAGGTTATTCACGACGTTTGCGATAAACTTAAATGCTCCGCCGAGTTGGTTAGACAGCAACTGCACCAATACCTTAACGATTGCCATAATCGGTTTGAGTATTGCGCTTATCAGTTCCAACAACGGCTTGATTAGAGCCATAACCACATCGACAAGCATCATTACCGCATCGACTATAAGCATAACCACTTCAAGTATCGGGTCAAGCAATTCTAAAATCATCTCGATTATCGGGATCAGCATATCAAGCAACTCGATAATTATTTCCCACGCCTTTGCAGAAATCGTAAGATTTACCTGCGCCATTTTAGATATTATCGTCAACGCCGCTTGCAACAACTTACTCAATGTCGGCAATATCGTTTTAATGATTTTACCGACTGTTTGGAATATCGTGCCGAATACTTGCTTTATCATAGCAAACAAGTCTTTCAGCGTTTTCCGCAATTCTTCTGCATCAACCCCAAACTTTTCAAAGAGATTCCCAATAAAACTGTCGTCCCCGTTCGCAAAGGCAATTAGGTCATCAAGCACAGCAATACACAGCAAGACCGCCGCGACGATAAGCATTATCTTTCCGCCGCCTGCGGCAAGTGCAGAGCCTATTGCCTTAATCCCTGCCACTATTTTGTCGTACTTAAACGCAACAATCATTGCACCAACCGCCGCCGCAACCAAAGCCGCCGCCCGTCGCGTGGAACCAAGCAGATTGACAAGCCGTTGAAACGAATTTACGAGAGCCTTCAATACGCCGAGCAGACTCCTGAACGCACGTATCAAAAACTTCGCAATATCGTTAGTCAAATTCAGCCCTTCATCGGTCTGATATAGCCACGTTCCGAACTCGTTGCGAATTATACGCAACGCATCCGATACTGTCAGTCGTAACTTTCCGTATGCCGATTCAATGCCTTCCGCGCTCTGTGTAAAAGCGTTTTTCAGTTGCTTTGCCGTAATACTCCCAGATAGACCGAGAGCCTTTACCTGTTGCATAGAAACGCCCAGACTATCAGCGAGATACTGAATGATGTCTGGGCTTTGCAGCATTATAGTATTAAACCCGCCCGCGCTTAACTTTCCTGTTTGGAATGTATTTTTCAGCACGTTATTCAGCGAGTTCATTTGTGCTTCCGACGCGCCGGACACTTTGAACGCTTTATTTGCAAGTTCCAAAAAGTCCGTCGCATCTTCTACCGTTGAGAAAAATCGACTCCCCGTTTTAACAAGGCTCGTAGCATATCCGCACATTTCGGCGTATGTAATCCTACAAGCGTTTGCCGCTTCGGTTATTCTGTTTTGCACCGCAGACTGGTCTTTCAACTGTGTGTTCACGTTGGCAAGGACTTTATTGACCGAATACCATTCTTCAACCAGTTTGTTCATCTGCGTAAGCGATATGCCGATGCCGATTGTAGCCAAAGCCTTCGTTGCAAACGATTTTAACTTTGTAACTGCGCCTTCCGCTTTTTTTGCGGATGCTTCGTCAACCGTAAAGCCAAACGCAATAGCGATGTCTCTAATGGTCATTTATTTAGCCCTCCTTGCTTCGTTTTTCATTTCTTCATTTCTGCAATGCTCTATATCGACCTCCATCATATACAGCGCGTACAGCTTCAATGCTTCGTCAAGGGTGTAATACTCTTTTAACTCCTGCATTGAAGCCAACTGCGCCTTAATCAAAGTGTACATCCGAAGCTCAAGATCGGTAAACTGTTCTAAATCCAGCTTCCCGTACTTGCTTACTTCATCAGTTTCTGTGCTAACTCGGCAACTTTCCCAGATTGGGTGCCGAGCTTCCCGAAAAAACCGCCGTAATTGATTTTGATTACGTGGAACGCGAGAATATACATATCCTGCACGTCGCCGCAAAACAGTTCGTTTACAAGGTCCTCCGTGAGCGGCTTCGTTTCGCCGTTGAAATCGACTGCGATATTGTTTCCCCTGACGAGCAAATCACGCAGCAATTTCTCAACCGCATCTCCCGACAGCGATTCAAACGCTTTCGTAATTTCGGGCGCAATGGTCGCCAAATCCGTATCGAGAACGGAAGTGTCGCCGCTCGTACTTACGAACGGCAATACCGACCCGATAATAGGAACGACAACTTTTATCACTTCTCCGCTGATGTTTGCCGCCCTGAAAGCAGGGAACGGGCGGATGAAGTAATGCTTTTCGTTTACAACTACTTCCGTAGGTTCTTGCAATTTCATTTACGCACCTCCTTAATACGTACCTTCGTTGACGGTCGCCTGACCGGTCTGCAATTCCCATTCGCGGTTGTTCGTTTCTTTGCCGTATGCCCTGCTGGGCGGCTTAACAACCCACGCCGCGTCTGCCGAAAAGACGAAGTTGCCTTTAAGGTCCTTAATCAAAATCGGGAAAGCGCCGTCGCCGTTCGTTTTGTCTGCGTTATACTGCGCCTGCAGGAAAGCGTTGGAACTCGAAGTCTGCAAAAGCGTAATTTTGACCGAATATTGTTCGTTCGGATCAACCGCCCTTGCAACTTCGCCGTCGCAACCCGATTTCGACGTTACGCCGTCGCCCAACGGCTCGACTGTAATGAAACTGTCGTCCGCAAAGCCCGTAACGGAATGCGTACCGAGCGCAACCGTAACAAGCCTACTGTTATAAGTCTTTACAGATGCCATTTTTCTGTCCTCCTTTTATTACGCCGTAAGCGTTCCTCTGATTTCGACGATATGAATTGCATTTGCAAGCCGCGCCGTGAAAGAGCATCCTGCAAGCGTTCTCGTTGCTTTGTTCGCATCGCCTATGTTTGCCGACGTAGGAACGCTGGTAGTGAAACCGGGGATTTCGTTCCCTTCGTCGTCGTATTCGGTCTGCGCAATTCCGCCGACGCTCTGTCCTTCTTTCAGCGATGCAATCATCTGGTTCTGAATGAGCGCGATACCCGCATCCGTGTACGGAACTTTTGCGTTTTTGATAAACAGATTGTAAATACGCGTCTGCATATCGTTCAAAAGCCAATCGCGGAAACGGATTACGTCAATCCATTCGCCAGATGTCGTTTTACCTTCAAGCGTAATTGCCTTACCCGCGCATAACACGTAGTAGTTCAGCCCCGCCGTTTTGAGTTTTGCGATGTCCGAAGCCGTGAACTCGTCGTACTCTACGCCCGACAGCGTTTTGTATGCCCACGTTTCCGAACCCGCCTGATAGGTAAGTGCCTTTGCGAGAAAAGCAACCGCGAGATGCGTATTGTTATCGTTCGTTACAGCCTTCTTCGTTCCGATACCGAAGGCGTAACTGTACGTGGTGGGTACGGGATTTTCTATGCTCTCCGAGCAATCAACCGTATAGCCGAACAGTTTGCTATTCGACTCCGCCCAATCCGCAACCGTCTTGTAGTCCGCAGGTTCAAAGCCTGCGAGCGCGAGACCGTACCAGCCGTCCGTTTCGTTTGCTCTGTTCAAAACATCCGCAATGCTTTCGCTCGCGCCCTTTTCCGCAACGTAGAGCTGCGTAGCGCCGTTCATAAACGCCGCTACCGCCGCCTTGTATATCGCGCTGTTTTCGTCCCAGCCCGCTTCCAAAATTTCGTTTGCGGAAGCATAGACGGCAATGTTTTTAGGCGTAGCGTCATCTGCCGCAATTCCGACCAGCAGAATGTTACTGAAACTTGCGCTGCTTCCCACGCCTTCGCTGATTGAAATTTTCACGTTGACGAGATTATCAATCAAACCCATTTGTTAAATCCTCCTGTTAAAAGTTATTTTTTATGTCAATGCTATCCGCATCAAGATTTTCTACTTCTTGCGAAGCAAGTTCCTTCGTCCCGCCGCCGCTGGCGGTAGGCTTCCAGTCTTTTCTCGTTATTCCTGCCAGACCGTTTGCCGTTTGCATAAACTCGACGACATATTCCTGCATTGCCCTATATTCGTAATTCGTATCTAATAATCCAGACACATCTTTCGCATCCCCTTCGGGACGTAAAGAGATGTCGTGTTTCGTGTAATACGCATCCGCATAGTCGGACGTGAGAAAGTTCGTCAAATCCACAATATCGTTCAAAGCGGTATTTACGCTTATCGTTACCGTTTCTCCGTCAATCGCAATCTGTTCATCGTTACCGTGAGTGAAAAGTTGTAACTCTAACATCATTTTAGACGGCTTGTAACTTACAGGAGCGTCATTTTCCGTTACCTTGATAGAATGTTGGGTAGCGGTAAGATTCCTTAATTTGAGCGTAATGAACGTGCCTGATGGCTTAACAAGTTTTCTTTGTTCTGCCCAGATAATGAGCGTATTCGGAAAGTATTCCGCAATAATTTCGTGCAAAACCGTTTGCAGTTCGCTTACTGTCATTGCTCTACCTCCCTATTCGGTTCGCCGTCCTGATTGCCTGCTTCGGAAACTCTAATATAAAGCGACTTCCAATGGCTCAACGGCGTATGCTCGAAGAAAGACGACGAAACGCACTCGTACCATTCCCCTGCATAAAACAGTCTGTCGGCACGTAATCCGCGTTCAACGTCTGCGGTCTGCACCTTAAAATCCCCGTAAGACTTAATGCCTTTTGAAGACCTATCGCCTTCCGGCAATGTTTTCATTTCCGTTGCAACCATAGGCTGCACGTTCAGTAACACCACCTGATCGGTATAAGATGCCTTGACCGCAAATCCCTTTGCTGTCCTTTGCTCGGAGAATTTACGCAGCGTGTACTTCTTTTTGAAAATGTTCATACTGCAATCTCCTATTTCTTAACAATGACGAAGTTAACCGATTGCCGCATCTTGCCCGTGTCAATCAGCGGTTTATCAGAACCCTTCTTCTTAATGGTGGACGGGGCGTTAGGCTCAAAATCGCCGTCAACGATTTCAGCCTGCACAAGTCCTTTCTGGAACACGCCGATAGACTTCATCATCTGCTCGGCTGTTGTATCTCCTTTTGCAAGCAACGCCATTTGCTTTTTCAAAAAGGCGTTTATCTGTTCGGCGTGGTTGTCAACGCTATCACGCATAAACGGGCGGGACGGAATATTCTCCGTCCCCAGTTCGTTGTAGACTGCTATATCGCATAAATCCGCGCTCTCGCCTTCCGATTCGATATTTTCTTCTCCTCGTTGATAGCCTACGCGCACCTGTAACTTTTTCAGTTTTTCGATTTCCTGTCTAAACTTCTTTCCCGCCTTTGTTTCTTTGTCGATTACTTTTGCCATCAGTTTTCTCCTGCGGAAATTATCGGAATGATCCGTTGCCGCCTGATAGACAGGTACTGCAATCCGTAAATCGTCAAAGCGTACTCTGCGTCAACCGCCATATTGTTGCCCTGCGAAACAGAAAAGCCGATTGACGCATCTCCTTCGGAGAATGAACTCACTCGGAGAGCGTCATCGACTTTGCCCATCGTATTATCGCCTTTGCCTGCCATTTTCAACTTGTGCGCCGTGAGATAAGCAATAGCGTGGTCGTATGTGTTCCCGAACTTCTTTTTGCTTACAAACGGCTTCGCTAATTCCATCCACTTTTCAACTTCTTCGTCTTCGACTTCCGAAAATTCGGTAGCGACGAGCCTGAATAGTTCAAGTGGTTCCATAGCGTTTACTCCTTGCCGGCTTCGGTTTCTTCGTCCGTATCGGTATTCTCGGTAGTTTCGGTGTTTTCGGTCTTACCACCTTTTCCGTTGTTCTTACCGCCCTTGTCGGTCTTTCCGCCTTTGTCTGTTTTCGTTTCGCCCTTGTCTTTTGCGGGTTCGATAATCGACACGATGCCGAGCGCAACATAGGTGTCAAGCACAACATCCTTGAACGAATCGGGAATATGTGCGGTTTCATCGGGCAGAACAGAAGTCTGCCCGAAGCCGATAATTTTACGTCCGATATTCTTAATCTTCATATCGCACCTCCCTTACACGCCGACCGCGATAAGCGCGGAAAGCGGATAGTAGATGATTGCGCCCGCCGTTCTTGCTTCGCAAGGTACTTCGATTTCAAGGCCCTTCGCCTGCAAGGGGTACTGATAGAACGGGAGCGGATGCTCGATAGAGAGTTTTCTCGCATCCTTCTTAAACAGAAGAGCCACGTTCTTACCCTGTGCGGAATAAGGGTTGGTTTCTTCCGCGTCCGCCTGCAATTCCGCCGCCGAAACGATGTCCTTGATGTACGGAGCGTTTTCGAGCAAGAATTTCTTAACAGTATAACCCGTGTTGGGAATTTGTCTGGTGCTGATTTCGATATGAACATCCGCAGGAAGAACAAGCGTATCGGGACGCTCTACGTTCTTCGTGGTGCGAGCAACCTGCTTCTGCATTTCTTTAAGGTCTTCGAGTATTTCATCCGCCGTTTTCTCCGCCCAAGTCGTTTTTCCGCTGGTCTTTCCAACGGGAACCGTGAACAAAGGGATGTCGTTTTCGGGCGAAAGTACACCGATAAGCCCGTTTGCCTTATCGCCCACCCAAGCAATCTTGTTGAGTGCGTAATCGGCCGCGTAACGCGCCGCTTCCGCTTTACGAACATCGAGCGATTTTCCGGCAAGCCTGCTGGCTCTCATTTCCTGTACGGAATAACCGTAACTGTCGCCTACGGATTTTACGTAAGCGGTGGTCGGTTTACCCTTTACGTCCGCACGGGGCAGGTCGGTTGCGTAGTTATTGATAATCTTCGCAACTCCCGTCCTGTCGTAACTGTAATAGGTAACGGTTTCCGCGCCGGGACTGACTTCGTTGGAAATCGGGAACAGCGTGAGCGCCGTAAGTTCGGGGTATACCACGTCGTAAGACTGCGCCTTAACGTGGTCGAGTTCTCTGGCGAAGAATACGGAAGCGTCTTCCGCATCGTCGAATCTCATCGACTTATCTTCCACCAATGCTTTGGGGATATTCGAGCCGAGAAGCGCCGCGTAGTCGTTCTGGCTGTAAGAAGTTTTTTCCATTTCTGTTGTCCTCCTCTTTATTCGGTTTTGGTGGTTTCATCCACCTTGTCTACAAAAACAAACGCGGGGGCAATCGCATCGGTTGCCTTCGCGTCAAGGAAAAAGCCGTTCAGTTTGATACCCGTAACGCCTTCTCCGAGTTCGTTCGTGAAATACCCTGCATTTTCTCCGTCCGTAATGAGATACAGCGGAGCGCCGTATGCAGGTTCCGCATCTGCCGTAATGCGAACATAGATACGTCCCTTTGTAAGAACGCCTACCGTCTCGCCTTTGCGAAGCGTAACGTCGCCCTTGTAGTCCTGCTCGTGAGCGTGGCTGTTGATAGCAACGCCCTCAAACTTCGCTTTCGTGGAAGTCGTAACGGGAAGCGTTACGTTCTTGCCGGGTAAGGTGCCTTCCACTACGCCGAGACCGAACTTAATCTTCCCGTCCGTCGCTTCGTTGTTTCTCGTGTCTACGTCGTGGTCGGTAAGGTCGTAAAGGCCACCCGCTACGCCGTGAGCCGTGCGCAAATTATAACTGGTCTGTGCGCTCATAATTTATTTACCTCCGTTTTTTTGTTTTTCAATCATTCTGTTTCTTGCCGCATCCGCTCCAGTTACGGTCTGCTCTTCTGCGGCGGTGTCCTTATTGAACATCTGCTTACGCTGTTTGTCGGTGCCGTTGTCGCTCTTGATTTTCTGCTTCGTAAGGTCGAACAGCGCGTCGATGTAATCATCGCTTTTTCCGTCAAGGCGCATATCGGGGTATACCGATTTGATAACGGTTTTCTTGCCGTCTTTTACGGACATAACGTCAACGCCGTCGAGATGCAACTGGTCTGCAATTCTGATAACGTCAATCTTGCTGGCTACGAGCCTGTCGATTGCCGCCGAATCGAGATTAAGGCTTTGCGACTTGCTTTCGTCGCCGTCCTTCTGCACGGTTCCGCAATCGGCATCGTTACCGTCTGCGTTGGCGCCGGCAAAGTCTCTCTCCGCCCTCAACTGTTCGATCAGTTTGAGAAGCGCGTCGATGTCCGCGTCCTGCTGCGTAATGGTTTCAAGGGCAGTCTCTTTCGAGTTGGATGCCGTTTCTGCGTCACGACGGTCACGACGTTCTTTAACGCTCTGGACGACATCTTCATCGTTAGCCTGCTCTTCGGGATTGACGGTAGTTGTCACTTCTCCGTCAGGCGCGGGCGTGGTATCGCCCGTTGCGGTATTGCTGTCCGTACTCGTAGTTGCCGCGTTTTTCTTTGCGATGAAATCCGCAATGGCTTCTTCAAGTTCTTCGGGCGACAATCCGCTGTCAGTCTTGTTCTGTTCCATTTCTGGTCCTCCTGTTAAATTTTCTTTTTCGTCGATGTTTAGACGAGCCTGTTCTCCCGCTCTCGCGGCTGATACTAATGCCAAATGGTTCACTCTGATGTTTCGCTGAATTGCGTCATAGGGCTGCCCGTTCCATTCGCCCGGCGTTTCGTCAAGGTCCAAATCGTAACCGAGAGATAATTCACGTAATCCGGTCTTTAATGCGTCCGTGTTGTGTATTACAATTTCTACCCGTACATTTTCGCCGTCCTTAACGGCTGCCGTCAGCATAGTACCTATGGTTTCCTTTTCTACATTGTCAGTCGTAACGCGCCCAGCGCGGTGCGTGACAATGATAGGCTTTCCCTTATAGGATTCTAAACTTTCGGGGGCAAACACCTCTTCCGGCAATCTCAACTCGCGTCTGATAGAGCCATCGGGGTTCATATACTCGAATATTCCAACCGTCGTGACAATCGGGTGGTCTATTAAGAAGCCTTCGTTTGTGTAATAGGTCTCGTCAACTTTGATGCTGTCAAGCCTTGTTACCCTTTGCAATTTCGGTATTTCGTTCATTTATTACCGTCCTCCTTGCTTGCGTTCTGAAAAAAGCAATTCGACAACGCAACCACTATCTTCTGACAATGTTCAACGCCGTCGATTGCAAGTCCGTCGAAAAGCGATACGGTCTCAACGGAATTTTCGTGTCCCGTTTGTATGACTATCGCTCCCGATTTCATACTTCCGATAATCGCGTCCGCTTCAAGTTTCAAGCGTTCGCATAACTGAATAACTAACTCGTTCATACTACCTCCGTCAATCGTTAATGGGTAACGGTATGCCCATAACGTCTTGCGTAACCACAATCTTATCTTGCTGAATAATTATCGTGGTGTACGGATTTCCTTTCTCGTTTAAGAGTTTGATGACTGCTTCTGCAGCAGCCTTTAATTCTTCGTGCGTTACTCCGTCCATAACTAACCCTCCTATTTGATTTTGATGTCTGCCGGTATGTTCAGCGTTTCGATATTAAAAACGGGCAATGCTACGCATCTGCAGCGGTAATCTTCGCCGGGATGCGCTCTTCGCCCTGTCTTTTCGTCTACAATCGGCGGTGTGTCCCACCGATGTTTTGTTCCGTCGAGCTGTGCGTGTCGTTCTCTTACGCGCTGGTCTTTTGACGAACTCCAAATATACTCTTCAACGCCGCACTCCGTTTGTTGTTGCTGCGTAATCGAAGCGTTAAGTTTTGCAAGTTGATCTACCGCGTAAAACCGCGCCTTATTGCGCGATACGTTAAATCGTTCCTGAATTTCTTTTACTATGTCCCGATTTGACCGCCCGTTAAGAAATCCGTCTTCAACGATTGCCTGCATCTCCCCAAGCACTTCTTCTGGAAGCGTACTGATAAGGCTTGCATTTTCGTCTGCCCAAAGTTTTAACTGTTCCCTGTAAAACTCGCCCGAATAGTAATCGTCAAGAATGTTGATTCCGAGCGTTCTCGATACTTCGCGTTTCCAATCTTCCGTAGATAGCCGCTTTGTCAAATTACCGATTTTGTTAATCTTCTCCGACAGGTGGAATGCCTGTTCTTCGTTGTGAAAATCGTCGCCCGCTTTTCGGAATAGCCGCCTGATAAGATTTACGAGATTGTCTTTGAACCCGTCTGTTCTGAACCCCGCTTGTGCTTCCTGTAGCGGCTCCTGACCTATGAAAAGCAACCGCGTGGTATTTAGTAAGACTTTCAGCAAAAGGTCATAGTAAGCGTTTATGACGCGCTGATATTCCCTTTCAAGGTTTTCCTTGTATCGAACCTGTATTTTACAGTTCAGTTTCTGTCTTCCGTTGAATTTCTTTTTAACGGCTTCCTTAACTGCAACCCGATTTCTTGCGTCGTTCACGCTCACACCTCCTTTCCGTGATTTCGATATACAAAAAAGAGCAGATCACTCTGCTCTTTCCTTGCGATTGCTATGTAGTTATACTAACTGTTGCCGTAAGATAAGCAACTCCGCGATAATCTTATCTATCTGCGCCATTGTCGGCTGCGCGATATCCTGTTGTGCCGCCGCTATTTCCTGATGTTCCGTTTCCACAGGCTCTACGTTCTTGTACGGTCTGATAGGCTCGTTCTCGTCATCGCAACCTTTGTTATCTATCATAACCGTGTCTAACAACCAACCGCAAAAATCTGGATTGTTGCATTTCGCGTCAAGCAACTGTTTGACCGCATCGCGCCGCAAGCAATAGGCTTTCGCAACGCCGCGCTTTCGGGTATCGAATACCACCTGCCTGATTTCGGCTTCAAGGTGTAAATCCCGAATGAACCCGCCCGCTTGACTGTTGCTTTGATAGCCGAGCGCCCGCGTTATATCCGTAGCAACCGCAAGTTTCGTTCCGTCCGGATTGATAAGAACCCGTATTTTCGTGTCTGCGTCATAAGCGTATATGTAGGTGCTGTAAGTGTACGACATTCTATTCATTTGCCGCCACCTCCCCGTACCACGCTTTTTGCAATGCCGCATAACCCTTTTGGAACATATCGGTTACTATGTAATAAGCGTTCTGAATATCGTTCACGTTCGGGCTGTCCGTAATTCCTATGTTCAGCACGTTCGTGAGAGACTGGACCTTTCCGAGTTCTATGATGGCATCCTCGACTTCCAATGACTTGTTCCGCATCATTGCGACCTCCGATAATTTTTTCTGCTTTGCTACTGAAATTATTGACTTCGGTCTCAAAATGCGGTATAATGATTTTGCTTTCAACGATGTTGAGTTTCCGCATTTTGAAACCTCCGTCGTTTGAGACCTTCTACGACCTGTTAGGACTGCATCTCCTATCAGGTCATTTTCTTTTCAGTTTTCATAGCAACTACCTCGCTTTTTGTTTGATTTAATTTGTACTTTCAGTCTAACCCAAATTAAACCGAATGTACATCGGAAAGCAAGGAAAATTACCGAAGTTCCGAAGATTATAAGAAAGCCACCGAAAGCAATCTGTAATTACAGAAGTGTAAGCGTAAGCAACTTTTAATGGAAATCTTACGCTCTTGTAACGACAAAAATCATAGGAAAGTGCGTGCGATTTTGCATATACTTTCCTATTGTTTTCTATACTTTTATTTCCTATACTATACTTTATGTACTTCTGCCCCAGATAAACGAGTTAAAGCGAATATCTGTGACAGAAATAACGATAAAGCGGAATTATTGCCGCAGAAATGGCGATTTTCGCCGTTGCCGCGATGTTGCGTTATTGCGAGTTGATGCCGCGAGTTTGAAGCGTGTCGATAAGCCTTTCGAGCGCGAATTTGAAAGGAACGTACAAATCTTCGTTTAGAAGTTCTGATACGCTCTGGAAGCGATTGTTGCGCATCTCTTGGGTATTTGTATGCGGAACGCCGTTGAAGTCCGTAGACAGGAATAAGAACGACTTGCCGTACTCTTCGGGCAGGTTATCAAGCATACCTATCGGGATTAGGTCGTTGAGCGTGATCCCAAACTCTTCTTCCGTTTCACGCCGCGCTGCGCGTTCGGCATCTTCCCACGTTTCGATATGCCCGCCGGGACTGCCGACCTGATTATTGTCGTCGCGGTTCCCGACGAGTATCTTTCCATTCTTGACTACGATTACTCCTACGCCCGTTGCGCCGTCGTATGGAGTATCTGCATTATCGGTCTTTCCGAGTTGTGCAAGGATGTTCCCGAACGGTTCTTCGCGTTGCGGTAATTCTTCGTCTTCAATACCAAACTTGCCTTCTTCCTTCAAGCGTTTACGCTCTTCGGCAGGGTCAAGAACGCCCATATCAATGTATAGTTGAGCGGTCTGCGCCCGAACCAAATCCGCCTGCGCGTTGGTCTGTTCAATCGTGGCGCGCTCGCTTTCTTTCTCGTTCCATAACGGCTCAAATTCGAGTTCGTAATCGGGCTTCCCTTTTATCTCGCCCGTATTGATACCTATCGTTATGATTGCGTCGATGAGCGAACACAGATTGTCTTTGACCTGCGACTCACGGATTTTGTCTACGAAGCTGTAATAGTTTTCCATATCGCTCTCGCCCGTCGAGTTCATACCTGCAGGCGAGCGACCGAACAGTTTTGTCTGCGGAATTTCCGTAAGCGCCGACAGCATATTGCAGGCGGAATCTATGACTTCCTTAACTCCCGTAAGGGACGTGCTTTTGAAATCGTAATCTTCGCCGTCGTTGTCGATCGCTATGGAATTGAGAATACCCCGCGCCATATCAATTATTTGCAGACGTTTGAGCGCTTGCTCTTCGCCTTCGTCGGTAGCCAGCAGTTGCGCAAGGTTCTTCATCTTGTATACCGCCTGTACGCTACGTTCGAGTAATTTAACCGCATCGCCGTGAGAAGTTATCGTTTCGCGCAGGGCGCGTTTGATACGGTTATATTCTGGAACACCCCAGAACCTGTAATCCGTTGTGCTTGCCTTTTCGGGCATCTTACCATTGCGGTACAGAAGGCATCTGCTTTCGTGTACGCGGAACGAACCGTAAATGCTGAACACGTTGTAGTATTCAGGCATACGGAACTTTGAGCGTTGCGCAACTCCCGATACGCCGATTCCCCTGTACATCGAATGATAATCAGGCGTTACAACGGAGCGGTCATACACGACGATTTCATCAATTCTCCTTGCCGCCGTCCAGTTGACTGGTTGTGACAAATCGTTGATGCCATCGTCGATAATCATAACTGCAAGGGCGCCGCCGTACAGTCTGGACCATTTCAGGCTTTCTTCCGCCGTCGTAAAGTATTTCAACTTCCTGACCTTTTTCTGGATGTACTCTTCTACCGCGTTATCTGCGATGTTCAGATGATACCCTTTCTTGACCGCTTCCTGCGCGGGAATGTCGATTATCTTTGCAAATAAGCCGTTCGTTTCGTAATGGCTCGTCAATACCGTATCAGGCGTTAAGTTTTCCGCACTATAACGATATGCTTCCGAGTTGTCCTGCCCTGTTCCGTACTTATTCAGCAAATTAACATAACCGTCTGCACGGAATGGCTTACGTTCTGCAGGCTGCGTGATCTGCTCGTTATTACGTTTGAGCTGTTCTAACTTTGCCTTGTTTTCGTCCGTTAAATGCACGGCTTTTACCTCCTTGTCGAATTAAGATATTAACGCCCCAATATTGAAGACGTTTCCGTTGAAATAGATATTTGCTTGCGTGGTCGAGTCTACTTGGTCGTCGTGTGCGCCGTTCGGGAACACCGCGAACTCTTCCACATAATCGTGTACCCACGCCGCAATGGACGGGTCTGGTATATACAGATTGCCCGCTTCTGCAAGCGGTGTAACCGCCGTAGCACGAACAACCTTACCGCCTTCGGGTTCAACAGGAACAAGCCCGCTGATTTCCTTTTTGAGTACGTTGATGACCGCAGGACCGTTTGCTTTGTCTTCCACGAGTTTTGCTATTGCCTGCGGCCATTTTGCCGTAAGGGACTTGATAGCTGCAAGCGTTTCCGTGAAACTCATCTGACCGCGTACTTGGTCGAGCAAATAACGGTCTGCACCGATTTTGCCCCAAACCTGACCGACAACGTAGTCCGATTCTTTCTTGTCTTTGAACGTGCAGTCCCACGACTGTATAACTTGGTCGAACTTCTTGGGCAGAACCTTGTAGTATTTCCACCAACCGCGACGGAACATTCCGCCTTCGCTCGGAGATGGCGTTTGCATATACAGGGATGCCCACGCATAACTGCCGACCGCCTTTTTCGTTTCTTCCGCCCACTTTTCGTCATAACCGCCTGCGGGCCATAATGCCTGCCCGTGCTTACGATTAAGCAAGTCGTGATCTTCGTCGTCGCAAATTGCCGGGAGCGAAAGTATTTTCCAATCTTCGGGTTCTCCGTTTTCTGGATTGAGCAACCACCCCGCTAAATCGTTTTCGTGCCATCTGGTAAGAATGATAATGATTGCGCCGCCTGAATGTAGACGGGTACGAATATCGGACTGATATGCTTCTATTGCACGTTTGCGGAATGTTTCTGATTCCGCTTCTGCTCTGTTCTTGATAGGGTCATCTATAAGCAGCAGGTCTGCGCCTTTACCTGTTATAACACCGCCGATACCGGCAGAAATCATACCGCCGTCATAGCCTTGCAGATTCCAGTTGGTCTTTGTGGCTTGCGACATAGACAGGTTGATTCCGAACAATTTTTGTCCAAACTCAAATACTTTTGACCTGTTCGCTTCGCCAAATTCTTTTGCAAGTTCGTCGCCGTAGGAAACCTCAATGACGCGCTTGTTCGGGTTCTTCCCCAGATAGTACGACGGAAACGTCTTTGTAACCGTCATAGACTTACCGTGTCGGGGCGGCATAAAAATCATAAGCCGTTTCGTTTCCCCTGTTAAAACCTTTTCAAGTTCGTCACAGACGAGATTTAAGTGGTCGGCTCTTTGCCACCTGCCGTGATGTACTAACTCAACGTAATTTGCGTAATGCCTTCTGGCGAGTTCGTACTTCGCAGCTTCGCCGGCTGCCATAAGGTAATTCTTCGAGAACTTGCCGTTAGTCGTCGCTATCGCCATTATGCTCAACCGCATACGCGGCGAGTGCTTGCAATTCTTCTTCCGATAATTTGCTTAAATCGACATTGCCGACATTACCAGACAGTTCAATCTTCTGGGTTTGCGCCCACTCTCCTGTATGCTTACAGCGATTGTTGAGCCAGTACATAATCGCCATTGTGTCCGGTGGAACGTGCTTCGCGCTTTCTTTAACTTTGACGGGTCTAACATTTCCGTCTTTGTCCGTTTCCACCAGCGTTTCCTTTTCCTTAACGTCATAGCCGAGCGCCCGCTTATAAAGAGATTTCTCTATCTTCGCATCTGCCGCTTCTTTCCCTACTGTTAGCGCCTGTAAGAACGACGGGTATTCTTGCTTCCACCTGTGGAGCGTCCTGACAGATATTCCAAAGGCTTCCGCAATCTCATCATCAATCGCACCCTTCGATGCAAGCGACCACGCCCAATCGTCGTGATATTCGGGATTATATTTCGGGGTCGGGGGCATATCAGTTACCTCCTAAATAATCTGCCGCCCAAAGTTCAATGGCTTTCCATTTGCTTTTGGCGTTTACATCGCCGCTTTCAATCATTTTCTTAATTGCCATCGTGATGATTTCCGCCGCTTCTTTGGGGATTGCGCTACTTCCGAGAACGGATGTGATCTGTACCCATTCCTGCTTATCGTCGAATTGCAAATCGTCGAACAGTTGCTCTGTTCCTTTAATCATAGCGTGAATAGCCGCGCCCGTGTTCTTGACGTTTGCGAACTCCTGATATTTTGCAAGAGCGTCGATAAAAGGCTTATGCTGTTCTATATCGCAAGCGCCGATAAAATCAGGTTGCTGTGAACGTAATGCTTCGACAAGTTTATCAAGGTCTTTGACTTGATGCGGCAGGAACGTAAATACAATATTCTTCCAATCGTACTCGACTGTCGGGGACAGAAGTTTTTCGAGTTCTGCAAGGGGTTCGCCCAAGATGTCCTTTCCGATGTAACTTTCCAGCATATCGTCAACG
Source organism: uncultured Christensenella sp. (assembly GCA_910576655.1). Lineage (GTDB taxonomy): Bacteria > Bacillota > Clostridia > Christensenellales > Borkfalkiaceae > Coproplasma. The sequence continues at coordinate 27,230 of CAJTJC010000004.1, read as the reverse complement.
TCGTCTATCAGTTTAACGATTTCTTTCAGCGTGGACTGGTCGTCGAAGCCGCTAATGGCGTTATGCGCAAGTTGCTTTGCCGCAATCTGTGAGCGTGTCAACCCCGTAACATCGAGTATCACGTAGATTTCGTTTATAACGCCCGAATCCTTTGCGGACCGGATTCTGTGATGTCCCGATATGATTTCGATTTTGCCGTCAACGAGAGCGCAGAAAGGCAGGCTTTCAAGTTGCCCGCGTTTGCGGATGTTGTCTGTAAGCTGCTTCTGCATCTCGTTCTTCATTATTCGAGCATTGATGTCCTGCTCACGCAGCGAAGTAAGCGGAACTTTGGCTATAATCAAGCCGTGTCCGAGTTCAAGCATCTGTTCATAGGAAACAGTCTTTACTTCTGCGCTTTGGTTTTCTGTCGTTCCGTTTGCCATCTCTCCTCCTTCAAGAGCCATTCTTCAAGCGTTTGCCGCTCGTTACGGTCTTTTAAGTCCGACTCGTATGTGAGTTTGAACCCATACTTCTTGTCGGGAACTTTCTTTGTCAGTTTCATAACCCCGCGCATTTCCTTTGCTTCGGGGTATTTTGTCATCTGCACCGTTTTAAGGTGGTGCGCCTTCTCGCGTTCAATGTCGTTGCATTGACTGTAAATAAACGGCTTATTCTGCGCAAGCATCGTTAAGAGCCTGCCCAGTCTGTATTTCTTATGCGGAACAGTCATTCCATACATAAGGAATACCGCGTCGCTTACCTGTGTACCAAACGCGCCCATAGTGAGCGCAGCTTTGTCGATTCCGAATACTCCCGCAATCATCTTGTCGATGAACACGGCAATGTTAATCTGCGCCGCAGACCCGACAAAATTGTGCGTCCATAACTGCCGATAGTATTGAGCGTTTGCCCTATCGATCGGCTGTAATGTAATTTCGCTGTCTTTCGTGATAACGTAATCTCGCGGAAGCATTGAACATTCAAGCGGTTCAAGCCGACTTTCGTTCGGGCGCGTAATTTTCTTTCCGTGAGCCAAAGCGGTGGCTTCTTCTGGTCTGTTCGACGTGATGTACACGTTAACGCCTTCACGCACTCCGTATCTGGCGAAAATGGGACTTCCCGCCGTTTGATACGGCGCGTTCTCTTCATAGCAAATTAAAAGGGCTTTCGCGTCTTTGCACTTTTCGTACAAATCGCGAAGCCCTGTCTTTACGTCAAAGATACCGTACTTCGGTTCTTTCCAAGTCATCTTACCGCCCGTGTCATACCACTTTTCAAATCCTGCCGTATACGTGGGCGGATTTGCGATAATCAACGTGTGCGGATCGTCGATACACTCATCAAGATGTTCCCACATATCAAGCGCACGGTAATTCATACCTTTGAGCGCCGAACGCGCCCTATCGAGTTGCTCATTCAATGATTTGATATGCTCGGTTCTACGATGCTGCAAATCGAGTAAGATATTGTAGAAGTAGTCTTTTCCCGCCTGCTTTGCGGTTCTCAATACGAGTTGAGCATAGAGCGCCGTCGCAGGGTCGCATAGTTCTTCGTCCGTAAATCCTTCCGCTTTGATTTCCAGTTCTTCGAGCGTCTTTCCCATAATAGCGTAACCCATTATGCTCGTGAACATAGAAACGTCGCTTGCTTCTATCTGCGAACCCGAATAACCAACCTGCGCTGCAAGGTGCGACATAGCAAATGCGCCCGCGCAAGGCTCTACTACTTTTGAATAACCGCTCTTCTTTGCGTTTTCGAGTAACGGTTTGAGAAACTTTTGCTCCTGCGCTACGAGCGTTCCCAGAAACAATGCGCCGGGGTTTTGAAATCGCGCCATCTATAAGCCCTCCTGTAACTTGTTAGTTTCGCCTGTAATTGATATAATATTAACTACGATAAATAAATAAGGAGACATCGTTTATGCAAGTTTTAACAGGCAATGAGCATCTGAAATTTGACGGTATGCCTATCAATAGGTTACTGTCTGACTTCTGGAAATGGAACTCTTCAGATTTGCTCAACAACACAATGCGCGGCGCATTTGCGGAGTTCATTATCGCAACCGCGCTCGACCTTGACTTAACCACCACTCACGTGGACTGGGAGTCGTATGACCTTCTATGGGAAGATAAGAAAATCGAAGTCAAATGCTCCGCCTATCTTCAATCGTGGTACCCCAAAAATCAACCAGACAAGTATTCAAAAATCATCTTCTCGATCTCGCCGGCGTATGACTGGATTCCAGACGAAGCGCGGTATGATTACGACAATCACAAACGCCATTCAAACGTCTATGTATTCTGCCATTACAAAAGCAAGGAACGCGCCCCAGAAAATCCGCTCAATCTGAATAACTGGGACTTTTACGTTCTTGCTACCTACAAAATTGATGCCATCTTTGGTATGCAACGCAGCATCTCTCTATCTGGTCTGATAAATCGCGGCAAGCCTACCAAATGCGATTATGCAGGCATACGCGACGCTATCGAGAAAGAATATCAAGACTACTTACATCACGAACAACAATAAGAAAAGAAGCGGCTACTAAATCGTAGTCGCTTCTACACTTTATTGTCGGTCTTACAATGAAGACCTATTTGGTCCGCCCAGAGGGACTCGAACACCCCAACCCGCAGATTAAGAGTCTGCTGCTCTACCGTTGAGCTATAGGCGGCTATAATAAGTCGAACAACGTCATTTGCTTTTGCTGTGCTTCTGGCTTTTTGCCCGACTTACACGTTGAACTGTCTTGCAATTCAGGTATCGCCATTCCCGTGCGAGCCTGCCACCATTCAGCAAATACCAAGCGATGACACCACTCGTCGGGGATTCTGACATCTTCGTAACAACACAGAACAATGTCTTTGTTAAATGACAGATACGGTCGCAGAAGGCTTTTCGCCCGTTCAATGCCCACTCTGTCAAGATGTGCAAAGAACTTTGGAGTGAACACCGCCCTATCGTTCTCACTGAACAAATAACCGGGCGGCGCGAACTCTATGATGTTTCCGCTTAACTTGTACTTTAACGGAAATCTGGGCGCGCCCCTTGTTATGCCCACAACCGTGTAATTGCCCGATTGCAATTCGGGGTTTTGGTAACGACTGGTAAATATCTTCATACCGCCATCCGTAACACCGCACTCTGCAATACCGCAATACCTTTTTTGATAGCAGCGTCGGTGTCCTTTCCCAGCTGTCTGTAAAATGACCCGTGAACCATACACTCGTATGCCAACTGCATATCGTTTGCTTCTTGACGGGTAATCCCGATTTTGAAGTCTTTTGCGATACGCAACGCTACCTTGTGATTTCCCAATAAAAACATTTGCTTTACGATTTCTGTCTTTGTCATTTTAGGTAGCCCCTTGTTTTTCTTATCTTCATTCTAACACAGGTACTACCGAATAGCAAACGGATTTCGTGTATTTTTGCAAAATATTTTTGCAATAAACGATTTTATTTACCGCCTTTTTTCGGGGTGACATAACATTCAACGCTATCATCATACAACTTTGCTTTTCTTTTGTCAATGCCCAAAAACTGCCCTGCATTTCAGAACAGAATGATGTCCGACAGGTCGATACCGAAGAACAGTCCGGAAAGGTCCTGAATTGCCACGTTCAAATCCTTGAACACCGTGCGCGTATTGATATGCTCTGCATCCGCTACGTCGTCAGGAACACCCACGTTTTCCGTGAGATACATCGCTTCCAATACTCTCCACTTTCTCCTTACCTCTTCTCTCTCCGAGTTAAGGCACTTGTTCTTGTAAAGTTCGAGCATAGTGTCGATATGTCCCAATACCGTTTGCGTGAACACCATTCTGTCTTTGATGCTTTCCACCTTACGGCTTTCAAGGTTATCCATCCCCATACTTTCAAGGAATATCAACTCTTCTTCCGAAAGCAACTGCGTCAATTCACTTACGGCGTTCCCTGCATAACTCTTTAACCACCTGTACTTTTTCACAAGCAGTCGCGTATTCTTCATACGGAAATCCTTTGCCTTCGCTCTCTGTTCTTCCATCTGGCGGTTGAACATTTCGATTGCTTTCTCCGTCGCGTACTTCGAGATGAGATTAAGTACATTCTTCGGGATTGCCGAAAAATCGTCCTGCTGCGTTTCTGTTGTTTTCGTTTCTTTGCTCATAAGGCTTCTCCTTTCTGTGGCTATAATTTTCTACCTATTCGGTGCAGGGACTCAATACAGTCCCCACTCCGCAAACTTCTCAAACCCACCCTTCTTTTTGATGAAGTCTCTTGCAACTTCAACGATTTCCGAGTACGGCTTTCCGTCTATCGTGTCATCGCCTATGGCGCAGCACAATTCTACCGTCTTCCCCGTCTCCTGCGCTTTCAGGAAGGCATAGATGTTTACCGATACGTCCGCTTTCGACAAATCTTTGCCGTGAAGTCCGCCGCCCGTTACTCCGTCTGCCATATCGGAACCGAGTTTCCTGTTTGTCGCGCCCGTATCTACGTCCGTTCCCCCTTCCCAATCCCCAAGCGGATTGACGATTGCCTTCGGGTAGAACTTCCTGATGTAATCGCTTTCGACGTTGCTCTGACAGATTATGAGCCGTTCGCCGTCCAAGATGTACTTTCCGTCGTGCGGAACCATTCCGTATATGCCGTGTGCGATATTCGATAAGGACTTCTGCTCTTCCGTGAGCGGAACACCTTTGAAAATCCCGTTGTCGCCGCACCTGATCTTGCCGTTCTGATTTCCCGCGAGATGCGCATCCTGTTTTGCCTGTAAGAGTTCGATTCTGTACTCCGTATTTGTGATTCTGCTGACCGCCGCGTAAACGTCTTCCGGATTAAACTCTACGGAACTTTCCGTGATAATAAGGCATCTGCCGTGTCCGATAAGAACTTCCACCGCAACCTTCGGATTTTCTTCTTGCGTATAGGCAAGGTCTACAATCGCGCCTGCAATTCTGTCTGCCACCTTATCGGGATGGCTGGGGTTAACTTTCTCAATCATTGTTAGTCTCCTTCTTTTGATTTTTTTCTTCTTCGAGTTTTCTGTACGCACCCGCCGCCGCAAACATTACCTGCATAATCTCGTCAAGACGAACTGCAAGCATAATCTTTTCTTCCGGCACCGAAATAGACACCGTGCCGATTTCATAACTGGCTTTGATGTTCCCTTCGAGTACCTTGTGCTTGAACGTCTGCCCGTCATCGTTGAAGATAAACCGCGCCACGTTCACTTTTGCGCTCGCACCGTCAAGCGGTCCGTTCTTCGGGTCGGTGTTGACGACCACTTCGCACTCTTTGAGTGCTTCCTGCTTTTCTTGTTCCATAGTCAAATCTCCTAATTTATTTTTTCGCCCAGAGAGCAAAATTGACTTTCTTCAAACGTCCTTACCGCGCCGCCTTCAAAATGGCTGTTCTTATCGCACCACTTTTCATCCGCGTGATAGAACTTACAATCCTTACAACGGACTATCGTCCTTGTGTTCCAGTATTCCACCGCTTCCGATCTGAAATTGAATATCGGACTTGATGCCCCGCAGTTCTTACAAACCGCCTTCATCTTCTTTCTGCCTACGATTTCAGCATCCCCGCCGCAGAACGGACACCTGTTCAATCTTTCCATTCTTACCTCCTAAAACGGGCAATCGTCGTCTATGTTGTAACCTTGCGATTCCGATTTGTGAGCGGAGCGCGGTTCGTCTGCATAGTAATCGTCGTCATCGCTCTTCGGTGTAAGGAAATCTACATCTTGCACGATAATGTCAACCGTGTTGTGCTTCACTCCTTTGTTGTCTTCATACGTTCGCGTTTCGATATTCCCCGTAATTCCGACCTTATGCCCTTTCTTACAATATCTGCCTATCGTTTCCCCTAAACCGCGCCACGCCACGCAGTTGAAGTAATCCGTCTTGCGCTCTCCATCGGAGCCATAGTAGTTGCGATTGACCGCTATGGAGAACCTGCACACAGATACTCCGCTTACTGTTTCTGTTAATTCGGGGTCTCTTGTGAGATTTCCGATAAGTTCTGCCTTATTCACGCCGCTTTCTCCTTTGCCTGTCTGAAATAATTCTTCCAGTCTTCTGAACAGTCAATCTCGTTCTGCTCGAACAGGTCTTCGATTTCTTCAATGAGCCGATTGACTTTTGCTTTGCCGTCATTGTTCAAATAGGAATTGCACGTTTCGTAACAATACTTGGGCGGGTCAACCCTTACCCCGTCAATGACTTCGAAGAACAGGAATCCGTCGAACAGTCCGCTACATTGAAGATATTGCGGAAACAGAGCCTGCGCCAGCGTTCTGATTTCCGTCGTCGATACTTCCTTGACGTTTTTCTTTGCTATTCTTTCTACTTCTTCCCTGCTGAAATCGTAGTAGGAATAGCCCTTGCTTGTGATATTCTTCTTCCACTCCGTATAGTCAACGGACAGGTCTTTGTTGAGTTCTATTTTGGTAGTCATTTCCTTCTCCTTAATCTAAATAGTTCTTGCCGATAATTTTCATAAACTCTTCTCGGCTGTGAGTCTCTTCGAACTTGGCTTGACATTCCCGCTTTAACTTCAAATCGAGTTCTCGATTGAAATGCACTCCTTCGTTCGACATATTGTGGTGGAATCCGCACAGGAATACTTTGAACCCGTGCTTCTCGCTTTGCTTCCTGTTTGCCGTCCCGCCGAAAATATGATGCAAATGCAAATTATAGGTGGACCGGCAGAAATAACAGCATCTGGGCGCGTCGCTATTCTGCAAAATACTTTTCACTGATCCACACGCTCCCACACCGCTATCATCTTGCCCGACATAATGCACTTTCTTTTGCCGACCACCTTTACTTTGCCGGCTTCTTTTAATTCCGTCAGGCGCGGCGCAACAAAATTTCTGTCGTAGTATTTGATAATACCTTCGTCAAGCAATTCTTTAACAATCTCGCTTACTGTCATCTGTTTGCTTCCGAGAACGGAAAGAATAACGTCGCTTCTATCTGCTCTTTTGTCTACTACCGATTCATAACCGGCACGTCTTGTTTCTTCTACAATACCCACACCTTAACCTCCTGATTAGATTGATATTTTGAATGCTATATTACTTACTGGTTGCCGCTGGTTGCCTTTTGATTGCTTCCTGCGGATAAAGTGTTTATCTTCCCCGAACAGCCAAGAAAGCTGCTTTACCGCCGCCTAATCGCCTACTTCCGTAAGGGTAACTACTACCTTCGGTTCTTCTGCATACAGTTTCTTTACCGACAGTTCGTAAACCTGCGCGTCGTCTTTGTAGGCGATGCCGTTCAGCGAGTCCAGCACAATCTTTGCAAGGTTATCGCAATCGACTTTCTTTGTGTACTTGATCTCGCCTGCAAGCATAAGCGCTTTGTTCTTCTTGCTCGTCGATTTCGGGATAGGAAAAAACGCTACTATGTCCGCCCGAATTGCACCATCAAGAAACATCTTGTTCTTGCATATCTGGTACATAACCCTGACATAATTTTCATAGGATGTCGTTTCTTTCGGCGTATAAGCGTGAGCGAATCCGCCCTGCATTGTTACTTTCGGACGCATCTTGCCTTTCGGCTGTCCGGGAATGGTAAACGTAAAACTTCTCATCTTTCCGCGCTCTCTCCCTTCTTGTCGGTTACTATTACCGTGTAATCTACCGACTTTCCTGTTTCGGTGCGCTTCTTTTTGCCTTGCCTGACCGTGTAACCGTTCTCAAACAGAATAGCCGCCACCGTCTTCCTGTCTTCTTTGCTGAAAATCTTTAATTCCGCGATGAACTCTTCTTTCTCCATCAGTCATCTCCTTCTAAAAACGATTTCATTTTATCAAACCTTTCTTTGGCTTCAATGCGTCTTCTCGACGAACCTTCAAATTTAATCGGATAACACATTTCAAATACCCTGTCATAGATTCGAGCATATCGGATGTCCGTGTTTTCCTTCATCTCTTTTAACGTCAAGTTGGTCGTAAGTATGATAGGCTTCCGCGAACGGTATCTGCTGTCAATCACGTTGTAGACCTTTTCCAAAGCGAAGTCCGTATTGCGCTTGGCACCAAGATCGTCTAATATAAGCAAATCAGGCTCCGTCAATCTGTCAATCAATTCCTCTTCGTCTCCATTCTTGAAAGACGAAAACTGCTGCAGTATTTTAACGAACGATGTCATTACCACTGGACGAAGGCAACTCATAACGTAATTTCCAATGCAAGCAGCCGCAAACGATTTTCCCGTTCCTACGTTTCCGTAAAACAGTAATCCTTGATTATCTTCAAGCATCTGCTGGAACGCTCTGCAATATTTAGCACAAGCATTGTAAATTTTCCTGTTATCGTCCGTTATATCGAAGTTCTTGAACGTCGCTTTGTAAAACACTTCATCTATAAGCGACACACTGCGCAGTCTTGCAATTCTCGCCATTTTTTCTTCGTACTGCTTCTGCTTTTCAATTCGTTCTTTCTCGTCACGAATACACTTGCAATCACGCGAAGTTAAAATCTGATGTCCGTGCCATTCAAAGTATTCTCGCTTCGGCTCTTTACACTTGCCGCAATGTAGGAACCCGTCTTTCATAAAGTCGCCTTCCCTTTCAGGGTTAGCATCTATTGACCGTTTGCAGGCGAGTTCCATCGTTTCAAGCCAGTTTTGCTCGTCAAGTATCGAACCTATCTGTTTCATACCTCCTCCTATTCGTCAAACGGATTTCTTCCGTCATCCGGCGTGTCGTTCTGCGCCGTAAACAGTTTCGGGTATTCCTTTTGCGCTTTATCTACCACCCAGTTGAGAATGGCGCGGTAGTCGCTTTTATAGGTCTTTCCGCTACTCCCTTTGTAGTTATCAAGCAACTCGATGAGCTTCTCCGTCGCTTTCTCTCCGTACTTATCAACAAGACTTTGATACTCGCGCTCCTCCATACTGACAAACTCTGCATATTTCTTTTTGCTGGGGTCGTCGTCAGTTTTCTTTTTACGTTTCGGCGCAGGATTTCCCTGTTCTTCCGTCTGCGGTACGTTTTCCTCTATGTCCGGCTTATCAGGTGTGAGCGTTCCCCGTTTATCGAAAACTGGTTTCGCTCTTCCCGCAAAGTTGTCAGACCATACTATCTTTCTCGTAGTCCACAACTCTTTGTCTATCGCGTCGATATTTGCAAGTAGGTCTAAAATTGCTATTGCCTTATCCTTGTCAACTCTCGCAAGCGATACAAAATACTCCCAATCTTTCAGTACCGAAAAATCTGCATAAAGTTCTTTCTGCGTACCCATAAACTCCAACAGCTTGAACCATAACGCATAACCGTCATTTCCAAAACTGTTCTGCACCGTAAACAGGGTAGGACCAGTCGCAGCGTGAACGTCGTGCGTAAAATAATCGACCCCTATTTTTGGCAATCTTCCCATTATGACGCTCCTCGCGGATTATTCTGCGTCGCCGTTGTCGTCGCCTTTGTTGCCGCCGTTTTTATCCTGCTCGATTTGAGCCATAATTCTGTCGTATTGCGCTTTCTTTAATTCCGTAGTGGATTCTACGTTTTCTGCTTTAAGGAACTCTTTGACTTTGGCATTTCCCGCTTCCTTTCCGCCGTAAACTTCCTGCGCAAATGCGAACATTTCTTTTCTTTCGTCCTGCGTAATAACTCTGTTGTCTTCGGGAAGTTCAACGGTTGTCTCCCCTTCCACAACCACGCCGTCTGCGTCGATAACCTGAATCTTTCCTTCATCATCTGCGCGAACGAGACCAGACGAAATGAGTTCTTCTTCTGCATACAACCCTTCGTAATCGGAAGGGAACGCATCGCGCAAACACTGGGCAATGGCAACTTTGTTTATCATCGTCGCCGGCTTACTCTTCCAGTTCGCCATACCCTTGTTGTATTCAGAAAGCGAAACCTCTCTGAACGCTTCCAACTTGATGTTTTTCTTGATGTAGAAAACGCGGCACCATCCGCCGATAAGTTCTTCCGTAGGATACAAGCAGCATCCTTTCTTCTGAACCACCGTATTCCCGCGAACGACAACGATGCCGTCTTCCTTTCCGAGATAATTCGGGTTCAGGAAAGCCCGCTTATTGTAGGAATCCTTGCCTACAACCATCTGCGCAGGCTCGTCTTTGCTGTACTTGATGAGATAAACTTCTCCGTTTGCCAGCGGATTGAGTTTCTGCATCTTGCAGGTGTTGATAAACATAACCAACTCTTGATCCGTAACCAGTTCGGAACGTCCTCTGACAAGATACTTCTTTACGAAGTCTATATCGAGTTGTACACTCGTGCCGCAGATTTCGTAACTTACCTGCAAAGCGTTCTGCTCTACCGTACTTAAAGCCTTATTCTGTTCCATTTTGAAAACCTCCGATTATTTCCTGAAAGATAATTTTGCGACAGATTTGTACTGGATGCCGGGTATCTTAATCTGCCCTTTCGATGCCCGAATGAGTTTGAGAATTGCTTTCGTATCTACGGGTCTGATGCACATACCCGCAAAATCGACGGGAACTTTGCCGTCGTCTACCGCCGTGATTTCCCAATCGATACTGGACGACGTGCCGTCCGCCTTAATCTTCGGCGCTTCCACGATTACGTTCCTGCTCGCGCTGTCTACGATGTCCGCTTCCATAAGCGCCGCTTCCGCTTCATCCTGCTTGCCGCTCGCTTCGAGAGCCATTGCTTCCTGCAACTTCTTTTCAGCTTCCGCTTCGGCAAGACGTTTTACGCGCTCTTCCTCTTCGCGTCTTTTGCGTTCCTGCTCCATTACGTAGTCGCCCATAACCTGCTTGACCGTTTTCTCTGCTGCAATGAGCGGCGCGAGCATTTCTTTTTCACGGGTGCAGATGTTCTGGTGCGCTTCGTGAGCCGCCTTCTTCATCGGTGCAAAAAATTCGATAATCTGCGCCGATTTCTGTTTGATGAGCCTTCCGAACGCCGCAGCGTCTTCGTAGTCGCCTTGCGTTGCAATCGTAATCTGCCCCGCTCTCTCTTCGACTGCGGTAACTTCTCTGCTCATCTCCGCTTCCGCAACCGTTTTACCTTCAACAACTTCGGGCAATACGGCCACAACCTGTTCTTCCTGTTCCATTTGAAACCTCCTACTGATTTTTTTTGATAAAGCGGTACACATCAAGCAACTCGGTAAATACCTTCCAACTTTCTGCATCTGTTATCGGGTGCTGTTCCGCGTGATATGTCCCGTCTTTTCTGGATTGAATGATGAGTTTGCGCTCAAACTTTACATCGTGGCTTTCAAACGCCTTTTTGTACGCTTCGAGCTGAACTCTTGTGAGTACCTTCGCAACCGTCGCGGTAGTCTTGAAATCGACCAGCGTCGGCACGTCGTCTATATAGCACGGCAAATCTGCCGTTCCTGCATAGTTAAGCGTTTTGTGATATATTCTGCACTCCGTCTTGATAGGCACCGGCTTAACTTCGTCTATCCACTTTTTGAACCCGTCGAAGTAGCCACGCAACTCCTTACTGATGTCTTCAATTCCAAACAACAGGTAGTTTTCTACCGCTGCGTGGACTATCGTTCCTCTGTTTGCGGCTTTGTTCAACGTATCTGTGTCTATTCCGCCGTAATGCGCTGCCGACAACGGTTTCATTATTTCTGACACGCTTGGTACAACAAATCCGTTTACCGTGTACGTGTGTGTTTTCTCGCAAAACTGCAATTCTTTAAGTTCGGGTAGATTTATCATTCTTTGCTCCTTTTGTCATTATTCCGACGTTCAACTTTTCCGCTGATGCCATAGCCGCATTGAGTTCGCTTTCAGACTTGATCCCGAAAACTTCTTCGAGATATTTCAAAATGCTTTCCTTCGTCATAAGCCTTCTATCGCCGCCTTCGTTTTCGTACACAGCAATTTCAGCCCGCTTACCGACTCGACAAGCCTATCGAGATATTTCAGGATTTCGTCAATCGAATGTACATTCTGCGTAGAAATGCCTTCCGTTGCCGCAATGTTTATCAACTGTCTTTTAACTTCCGATAATTTCCCGTCTTCAAGATTGTTCAGCAATCGCAGAACCACCGTTTCAAGGCTGGGGATTTCAGTCGCAAGCGTCAGGCAATCTCCTATCGGACAATCGTGCTTGCAATACATCGTTTTTAATTGCGGTGCATTATACAGGTCTGCCATCAAATTGACTTTATCGACGGGGACAACTTTCGTATTTCCTAACTCATAATCCGCAAGCGATGAAGGACTTACGCCGAGCAGGTCTGCGGCGCTTTCGCGGCTCCGTAGTCTCTCGTCGTATAAAGCGGCTTCTTTTCTACACTTGAAGTAGATGTTTTCGTTAGGTTTCGTAGAGTCGTTTCCCATTGTGAATTTACCCCGTTTGCGATATAATGTAATTGTTAAAAGCGAAGGCAGTTAAAAATTACAGAACTGTAATTCAGAGTTAAAAAAAATATCGTTGAACTCACTAAACGTAAGGTTTAGCGTCCGCGATACTCTAACCATCTCTGCCGGCGTGAAGTAAACTTCGCCCCTTTCTTTCTTCGCATAGGTGTCAATAGACTTCTCTATCAATGATGCCATATCGGTTTGCGTTTTGCCGTTCTTAACTCTTACCGATTTTAACAAATTCGTATTCATAGCGTACTCCAATGAATTTTTGTTTGTACTCATATTCTAACTTACAGAACTGTAATTGTCAAACTGATTTACGGTGTAAAATTATAATTTTTAAGAAAAAAATCAATATGACTGTAATTTGCTATCTTATTCGGTCAAAAAATATTAAAATGGTAACTATGGAGGTCAAAACAATGGATAACTTCTCAAACAGACTTTTGGCAGCAATCGAATATCGCGGCGTTTCACAGAAGTGGCTCGCAGACAACGCGAACACTACGGAAGCCACCATTTCCCGATATGTAAACAATAAGGCTTCCCCTTCGATACTGATTGTACTGCGAGACGTTGCATCTGCTCTCAATGTGTCGTCTGATTACCTTATCGGATTGACAAACTTGCCGCAGAGCAAAGATGATATAGACATCGAAGAGAAAACGATTATAGATGTCTGGAACAGGGTTTCTGCCGACGATAAAAAAGTATTCTTTGCTTTACTTGACAAGTATCTTACGCAGAAAGAAAAAGACGCATTACGCGACGGAGAATAACTATGAACAGACTATATACGGGCAACGAACATTTTACTTATGACGATATGCCGGTCAACCGTCTTCTTTCCGACTTTCTTATGTGGGTATCGTCAGACCTTACGAACAGCGTAACGCGCAGCATACTTGCTGAATATATCGTTTCAAGCGCTCTTGAGCTTGACGTAACTTTACGCCAGTCGAATGAACCTTACCGCATACCATATAATGGCAACGTAATCGAAGTCAAATCGTCCGCATACATTCAGTCATTGCAAAGCGATGTTCTTTCATCTCCCATCTTCGGTATTGCACCGACCTATGTTTTTGATGACAACGAAATCGTGAAGCGCGAACGCAAATCGCAAATATATGTCTTCTGCCTACTCGATTGCCTTAACCGCGAAATTATTGAACCCTTGCATCTCGAACAATGGAAATTCTATGTTCTTCCCACTTCCGTACTGAACGAGCAATGCGGCGAACAGAAAACTCTGACGCTCAATGCCTTGAAAGCACTCTACCCGACAGAAGCGACATACGAAACGCTTAAAAGCGTGATAGATAATTATGCAGAAAGAATCTAAACTTAACAAGAAGGCTGCCCTTTATGTCCGCGTATCTACAAATATGCAAATTGACAAGGACAGCCTTCCTTTACAAAAAAGCGACCTTGCCAACTATGCGAAATATGCGCTCGATATTCCCGAATACGAAATCTTTGAAGACGCAGGCTATTCCGCAAAGAACACCGACAGACCGCGCTATCAACAGATGATGGCGCGATTACGAACCGGCGAATTTTCTCATCTCATAGTATGGAAGATTGACCGCATTTCCCGTAATCTGCTTGACTTCGCCGCTATGTACGAAGAATTAAAACGTCTCGGCGTAGTGTTCGTCAGCAAAAACGAGCAATTTGACACGTCAACCGCGATAGGCGAAGCGATGCTCAAAATCATTCTGATTTTCGCAGAACTCGAACGTAAAATGACTTCGGAGCGCGTTACCGCCGTAATGGTATCACGTGCAAATAACGGTCAATGGAACGGCGGACGCATACCTTTCGGCTACGCTTACGACAAAGTTACTAAAATCTTTTCAATCAACGAAAAAGAAGCCGCGACTGTACGCGCCATCTATGACAAGTATGAAGAAACTCATTCCCTTCTGCAGACGTGCAAGTTTCTAAACGAAAACGGACTTTCGACGCGCAGCGGAATAGCGTGGAATCCGACGACTGCAAGGACAATGCTCTCCAATCCGTTCTACATAGGAAACTATCTATACAACAAGCACGATTTAAGCAAAACAAACTATCGTCTAAAAACTAACCGCCGCCCCGAATCGGAGTGGATTCTGGTTGAAGACCACCACGTACCTATCGTTGACCGCGAACGCTGGGAATCTGTGAACAACCAACTAAAAGCAAATCGCCGTAGCAACAAGGACGGCCCGCGCACATACACGAGAGTGAACACTCACATCTTCGCAGGTATTCTTATCTGTGGCAAGTGTGGCTCGCAGATGTGCGCCACGATTGACAGGGAGCGCGACAACGGCTATCGCCCGTCTATTTATCTATGCTCACGCCACCGCCGCTTTAACGATTGTCCCAACAAATACATTTCCGACATCGTGGTAGGACCATTCATACTAAACTACGTTGCAAACATCATAAAAGCGCAAAACAATTTCGGCGCAACAACAAGCCTTGAAACTTTCGAGAAAAAACTTCTTCGTGGCGACGTGTTCTCTGACGTGAAAGGCATCGACAAAGCGGGTCTGCAGGAAATGTATGATATGCTCCGCGCCGGCAAATTCGGTACAGATATATACGAACCGAAAAACGTAACTATTGACGACACCGCCATAAACGAGCGCGATCTATTACTTACAGAGAAACGAAAAAAAGAACGTGCGCTTGCACGTCTCAAAACTTTGTATCTGTACAGCGAAAGCGATATGCCCGAAACGGAATACTTTATCGAACGCAAAACAATTACTGACGAACTCGAACAAATAGACGCTCGGCTTGAAGAGATAGAAAAAAACGCTTCCGCTTCGTTCTCGATCTCCGACGAGGACTTTATAGCAAAAGCGTCTTACTTCATAATGAGTCAGCAACTACTTACAAAACGGTATGTGAACTTCGATACTATGATACGAAAAATCGACACGAAAATCATCAAGGATTTCGTCAATTCGGTCATAAAAAAAATTGTAATTCTGGATGGCAAAATTCTTTCGATACGTTTCAAAAACGGCATAGAACACAAATTTTTGTACGAATAATCGTTTTAATGAAACACTATATACTGCGTAAAAAGACCGCAAGATTAGTCTTTATCTACTATATCTTGCGGCTTCTCTTTTTCGTCGTCGCTCCTGCCTACAATAAGCATCGCGTCGCCGAAGGAAAAGAAACGATACCGTTCCCTTACCGCCTCGTTATACAGAGACAAAATCTCTTCCCTGCCCGTCATTGCGGCGACGAGCATTATAAGCGTGCTTTCGGGGAGGTGGAAGTTAGTAATCAACGCGTCCACGCACTTAAATTTATAGGGCGGGTAAATAAAAATTTCGGTATTGCCGCTGCACGGCTTTAAAAGACCGTTTTCGTCGGCGGCGCTTTCAAGCGTCCGTACCGAGGTCGTACCGACCGCGATTATACGCCTGCCCTCGCGCTTGGCTCTGTTTATGGTTTCAGCGGCTTCGGCGCCCACCTCGTAATATTCCGAGTGCATTTTATGGTCGGTTATTATCTCTTCCTTTACGGGACGGAAGGTACCCAACCCGACGTGCAGCAGCACCTCGGCGACCTCGACGCCCATTCCGCGTATGCGTTCAAGCAAAGCGGGCGTAAAGTGCAGACCCGCGGTAGGCGCGGCGGCAGAGCCGTCCGTCTTTGCGTATACCGTCTGATAGCGGTTTTTGTCCTCGAGCTTTTTCTTTATGTACGGCGGCAGCGGCATATTTCCAACGCGTTCGAGTATTTCCTCGAACACGCCGTCGTAGATAAACCGCACTATCCTTTCGCCGCTTTCGGTTATGCCCTCGACGGTCAGCGAAAGTCCGTCGCTTATATCGAGGCGGGCGCCTATCTTGCACTTTTTACCGGGCTTTACGAGCACCTCCCACTTATCTATATCGAGACGCTTTAAAAGCAGGACCTCGACCGCGCCGCCGTTTTCGGTGCGCGCGTACAGGCGTGCAGGCAGCACGCGGGTATTGTTTACGACGAGCACGTCGCCCTTTTTGAGGTAATCCGTTACGTCTTTAAAAATTCTGTGTTCGGTTTTTTTCGAAGTCCTGTCGTAGACAAGCAGCCGCGAAGCGTCGCGCGGGCTTGCGGGAGTCTGCGCGATAAGCTCTTCGGGCAAATCGTAATAAAAATCGCTTTTTAAAAACTGCATAGTTAATCCTTATCGAAAAGAGTGAGCTGCAACTGCTGTTTTTCGCTTATCTTGTAGCCCAGATGCTCGTAGCCTCCCTTTAAAATCATTCTGCCGCGCGGTGTGCGGGCGATAAAGCCGAGCTGCAACAGATAGGGCTCGTAAACGTCCTCGATAGTGCCCGCGTCCTCGTTAATGGTTGCCGCAAGCGTTTCGAGACCGACGGGCTTACCGTCGAACTTTTCTATCATAGCGCGCAGCAACGCCCTGTCGATTTCGTCGAGACCGAGGTCGTCTATTTCCATTCTGCCGAGCGCGTATTTCGCGTCCTTGACGGTAACCGTCGAATTGCCGTTTATCGTTGCGAAGTCGCGCACGCGCTTCAACAGCCTGTTGGCAATTCGCGGCGTTCCGCGCGAACGGCAGGCAACCTCGTTGGCGGCGTCCTCGGCAATGGATATATTCAGCGTTTTCGCGCTGCGCATTACTATCTCTTGTAGCTCTGCGGGGGTGTACAATTCAAGACGGCAGATTATGCCGAACCTGTCGCGCAAGGGGTTTGCTATCATACCCGCGCGGGTGGTCGCGCCTATAAGCGTAAATCTTTTAAGCGAAAAGCGGATATTGCGCGCGCTGGGACCCTTGCCGACTATTATATCAAGCGCGTAGTCCTCCATAGCCGAATAGAGTATCTCTTCTACGCTATGGTTAAGACGGTGGATTTCGTCGATAAACAGCACGTCGCCCTCGTTGAGGTTGGTGAGTATAGCAGCCAAATCGCCGCTGCGCTCTATCGCGGGCGCGCTGGTCATTTTAAGCTGACCGCCCATTTCGTTCGAAATAATGTGCGCGAGCGTGGTTTTGCCGAGACCCGGCGCGCCGTATAAAAGGACGTGTTCAAGCGCCTCGCCCCTCGCCTTTGCGGCGTTCATATATACGTTTAAGTTTTCCTTGACCTTGCTTTGACCGACGTAGCCGTCAAGCGTCTTGGGGCGCAGAACGTTTTCCTCGACGTCGTATTCGCCCTTGGTGCTTTTGACTAATCTGTCTTCGGCGTCAAATTCCTCTTCGTCGTCGTAAAACATATTTTACATTCCTTTAAGTGCAATCATTATAATATCTTCAACGGACTGCGCGCCCTGAGAACGCGCGCGGTAAATCGCCTTTTCGCTTTCCGAACGCGAAAAGCCCAGCGTCATAAGCGCAACCACCGCGTCCTCGTCGCCGCCGTAAGCCGCGGTCTGAGGGACCGCCGCTCCGCCATTGACCGCAGGCGCCGAGACCTTTTCGCGCAGTTCAAGACAGATGCGCTCCGCAGTCTTTTTGCCGAGCCCCTTGACAGACGAAAGCCTTTTTATATCCGAGGTCGCAATCGCCGCGGCAACGTCCGCGGTGTTCAGCCCCGACAAAATAGCTATACCCATTTTGGGACCTACGCCCGAAACGGTTATAAGCTTTAAAAACATATTTTTCTCTTCCTGAGAGGAAAAGCCGTAAAGCGCGACGCCGTTTTCGCCCACCTGCATATAAGTATACAGCTCGCCCTCTTTTTTACCCGCAAGCGCGGAAAACGCCGAGTACGAGCAGGCGACCTCGAACCCGAGCCCCGCCGCCGTTTCAATCAGCGCGTAGTCAGGCGTTATAGCAAGAATTTTACCCTTTATAAATCCTATCATAATTTACCTTATGTTAAATAATTTGCCGAAGCGGGACGTGTGCGCGTGGCACAATGCGACCGCAAGCGCGTCCGCAGCGTCGTCGGGACGGGGAATTTTGTTAAGCCGCAGCATCGAGGTTACGACGTGCTGCATCTGAACCTTGTCGGCGCGACCGTAGCCCGTAAGCGACTGCTTTATCTGGTTGGGCGTATATTCGTACAGCCTGCCGCAGTACTTGATGCACGTAAGCAGCATTACCCCGCGCGCGTGGGCGACGGGTATGCCCGTGGTTATGTTCTTTGAAAAGAACAGCTCTTCGACCGCGATTTCGTCAGGCTTGAATTTATTGAGAATGTTGTTTATCCCTTCTTCGAGCATGGCGAGCCTTACGGGCAGGCTCTCGTCCTTAGGGGTTAGCACGACGCCGAAGTCGAGCGCGACCGTGTCGTCGTTTTTCTTTTTTTCAACCACCCCGTAGCCCATAGTCGCAAGCCCGGGGTCAAGTCCTAAAATTATCATTTTTTACCTTTCGTAGCTGTCTGCAAGCCGCTTGAAAGCGGGCAATGCGCGTTCAATCATTTCGGGGGAAACGCAGTACGACAGACGAACGTAGCCGTTACAGCCGAAGCTGTCGCCCGCGACGAGCAGCAGCTCGTATTTTTTTGCCCTTTCCGCAAACGCCTGCGCGTCGCCGTCGGGCGATTTTATAAACAGATAGAACGCGCCGTCGGGCTGCGCGAACTCGAAGCCGTATTCGGTAAGGCAGGTTATCAGTCTGTCGCGGTTTGCCTTATATACCGACAGGTCTGAGGTTTGCCCCGCGCACCCTGCAATCAGCCGCTGAAACAGCGACGGAGCACAGACGAAGCCGAGCGCCCTGCCCGCGCCGAGTATGCCCGCATAGATTTCTTCGAAGTCCTCCGCCGCGTTATTTACGGCGATATACCCTATCCTTTCCCCGGGCAGCGAAAGCGACTTACTGTACGAATAGCAGACGATGCTGCGCCCGTAATAGTTCATTATAAAGGGAATTTCTATTTCCCCGAACACAAGCTCGCGGTACGGCTCGTCGGAAATAACATAGACGGGCTGCGCGCAGCCTTTGACAAGCTCTACGATTTTTTTAACGGTTTCCGCGCCGTATATGACGCCGCTCGGATTGTTGGGCGAATTGATTATAACAGCCTTGGTCCTGCCCGAAAGCTTTTTAGCAAAATCGTTAAGGTCGGGCTGAAACGCGCCGTCGCACGCGACGGGCACGAGCGTGCCGCCCGCATGCTCGCAAAACACCTTATACTCGGGAAAGAACGGAACGAACGCGATTACCTCGTCGCCCTCGTTGAGTAAAGCGTTTAAGGTTACCGTAAGCGACGCGGACGCGCCGCAGGTCATGTAAATGCAATCGGCGGTAAGACGTACGGAAAATCTGCCGTTCAGTTCGTCGGCTATAGATTTGCGCACCGAATAATCACCCTGCGCCGAGGTATAACCGTGCAGCTCGACCGGGTCGGTATTTTCAATCAGGTCAATCAGGGTGCGCCGCACCTTGTCGGGCGCGGGAACGCTGGGGTTGCCTATAGAAAAGTCGAACACGTTGTCCGCCCCTATTTCCGCCTTGCGCTTCTTTCCGTATTCGAAAAGCTCGCGTATGGAAGAGCGGACTTTTCCAAGCTTTACGTTCGTTTGGTTAAGCATACATCAATATTATCAAATCAACGGCGAAAAGTCAATTATTAAAGGCGGGCGGTTGCGCTTTTTCGCAACTGTCCGCCTAACCCGTCAAATCCTTTCTGAAGGTCTCTATTATTTTATTTTCTATGCGCGACACCTGAACCTGCGACACGCCGAGCATTGCCGCAACCTCGCTTTGCGTCATATCGCGGAAGTACCTTAGCATTATGACCTTGCGCTCGCGCTCGGGCAGTTCGTCTATCGCCGACTTTAATTGCAGGCTGTCGACTATTTCCTCCTGCCTGTCCTCGACGGGCAGCTTTTCAAGCAGCTCCTGCGTTTTCTTGTCCTTGTACTCGCCCTGCGCGTAAATGGATACGGGCATGTGGGTAGAGCCCATAGTGAACACGACTTCGCTTTCGGGCAGCTGAAATTCCTCGGCAATAACCTTTACCGACGGCTGATTGCCGTGAATTACCGAATATTCCTCGACGAATATATTTATGCGCTTTGCAAGGCTTTTAATCGCGCGGGAAACCTTAATACTTCCGTCGTCGCGCATAAACCGCTTTATCTCGCCCGCTATCATGGGCACGGCGTAGGTGGAAAAGCGGACGCCGAAGCTTTCGTCAAAGCCCGTTACCGCCTTTAAAAGCCCCATGCTTGCAAGCTGATACAGGTCGTCGTATTCGACGCCCTTGCCGAGGTATCTTCTTACTATGCTTTTTATTAAGTTGTTGTTTTCCAAAATCAGCGTTTCTTTCGCGCTGCCGTCACCCTCTTTCGCCTTTCGTATCAGTAAGTTCGTCTGTTCGACGTCAAGCATTTTACGCTACTTCCGTTTCAAACTTTTTAGCCATATAAACGACCGTACCGCCGCCGTTCTTGGAATCTACCGAAAATTCGTCCATAAAGGTCTGCATAATGGTAAAGCCCATTCCCGAGCGTTCGTCGGAGGGAAGCGTAGTGAAAAAGGGCTGGACGGCTTTTTCTACGTCGGGTATGCCCTTCCCAGTATCGCTTACC
Source organism: uncultured Christensenella sp. (assembly GCA_910576655.1). GTDB lineage: Bacteria > Bacillota > Clostridia > Christensenellales > Borkfalkiaceae > Coproplasma. Next base: position 6,420 of record CAJTJC010000004.1, on the reverse strand, counting down.
TTTATATGTAGCACGTTATCCTCTATTTCGCACTCTACGGTAACTATCCCCCTCTCTTCGCGATAAGCGTGAACGGTACAGTTTGTGACCGCCTCGGAAACGGCGGTTTTAACGTCGGAAAGCGCAGAAAGCGACGGATTGAGTTCGAGACAGAACGCCGCGACCGCGTCGCGGGCGAACGCCTGATTTTGAGGAAGTGAATAAAATTGAAGCTTCAGATAATTTTTTGACATAATTATTCCGCCTTGGGTATTAGAGAGTAAATTCCGCTTAAATTCAAAATTTTGTCCGCGGCAAAGTTGGGCTGCTCGATATACAGCGGTATCGAAAGCCGCGCCGCCTTTTTATATCTGCCTATCAGAAAACCTATGCCCGTCGAGTCCATAAACGCAACCGACGAAAGGTTAACTATTATTTTTTTTACGTTGGCGTTGTCTTCTATAAGCTTGTCGCATTTGGCGCGCGCGGACGCCGCCGAACACTCGTCCATTTCGCCCGACAGGTTTATGTAAAGCATTTTGTCGCGCAGGTATCCCGTAACGGTCATAATACTCCTCCCGCTTTTGTCTATCGGCATTTATGGTACTAAAAAATATGAGCAGTATTTTGCGGTATTTGCGCGAAAAAATAAAAAATTTGTAAAAAACGGATAAAAATTTACCGATTGCATTGCTATCCTGAAAAAAATGTAATATAATATATAGGCTAAAAAATATTTTTAAAAGGAAGAGCCAATGAGAAAGATTAAGTTTTTGCCTGTATTGTTTACCGCGGTTGCAGCGGTATTCTGTCTTAGCGCGTGCTTCGGCGTACCCGTCAAAAAGCCCGACGAGATTGCAAAGGTGTTCGAGCAATACGACGATACCTCAAAATGGAATTTTGCGATTAACGTCACCGTCAACGACGGCACCGATACCTTTACCGAATACTACGAATACATGAAAGAAAATATTTCGCAAACGGTGACGACGGACGACGGCACGTTTACCGATTATTTCAGCTTCGGTAACACGGCGTACTATTACTACGACAAGGGCGACGGTACTTACGAGAAGTACGACGAAAATTCCGAAGCGTTCGAGGAAGCTTACTCCTATACGAACATAGTCGACCTTACGCAGCTTAAATATTACAAATTCACCAAAACCGAAGAGGCGTACGCCGCCGATTTGCCCGACTCCGCAGGCGACGAAATTATAGGCAGCTACGAGGGCAGAACCTGGACCAATTTGATTTTGTACGTCAGCGACGGAAAAATCAGCAAGCTTATAGGAAAGCTTGACGACGGATACACATTGCAGTTCGAGTTCTGCAAATACGGCGTAATAAATTTCAGACTTCCCGACACAGAAACGCCGACAGAGCCGACGGGCATCATGGAAAAGCAAAACTATAACCCCGACACCTTCGACCGTGAAAATCTTCAGGACAAAATGCTGAAAAACGACGGTGCTATCGGACTTCCCTCCACCGGAAATATCGACGCGCTGGTTATCCCCGTACAGTTCAAATACGACACTATAACGCAGTCGCAGCTGAACAAGCTGAATATTGCGTTCAACGGCACGTCCGAGCAGACGGGTTGGGAAAGCGTCAAGACCTATTATCAGAAAGCTTCATACGGTAAATTAAATTTGTCGTTCGATATTCAGTCCGTATATCAGGCAAAGAACACAGCCTCCTACTACGAGCAGTACAAACAGACCGTTACCGAGGGCGGCGAAACATTCGAAATTACCGGCGAAAAGCTTATTTTAAAGGAAGCGCTTGCTTACTACGAGCCGCTTATCGACCTTAACAAATACGACACAAACGGCGACGGAGCTATCGACGCGGTTTACCTTATCTACTCCGCGCCCGTCGATTACGATTATGCAGAGTTTTACTGGGCATACGTGGCGTGGTACTACGGTCAGGAGCAATACGACGGACTGGACGCCTATTTCTATCTGTTTGCGGGCTTCGACTTTATGGACGAGGATGTCGACAAGCTTGACGGAATGAAGATAAACGCCTCTACCTACATACACGAAACGGGGCACCTTTTGGGGCTTGACGACTACTACGACTACGACAAAAAGGCAGGCAGCAACGAGGGACTGGGCGGCGCGGATATGATGGACTACACCGTAGGCGACCAAAACGTCTATTCCAAAATTATGTTGGGCTGGCTTGAACCCACAATCGTAACCTCGACGAGTACCCTCACCCTTTCAAGCTCGCAAAAGGCTTCGGCTATACTCATTCCTTTGAATTTCGACAACTCGTATTTCTGCGAATATCTGTTAATCGATTTGTACACAGCGGACGGAATTAACGCAATGCACTCTTCCGTAGACAATACCGTGCTTTACGACGGCGCAGCGTACGGCGTGAGAATTTATCACGTCGCTTCGTCGATAAAAAATCCTTACGGCGACAACTACGGTTCGTTTACCGATAACAACAACTCGGTTTCAAAGATACCGCTTATAAAGCTCGTCGAAGCGGACGGCGAAAAGAAATTTGCAAGCAGCGGCGGCTACGCCTCCCGCACAGATTTGTGGACGACGGGCAGTATGCTGTCAAAGGCGTTCCCCTCCTACACTCGTCACGACGGAAAGCTGCTCAACTTCGACGTTGCAATGAGCGCCGTCAGCTCAACGGGCGCGGTTATTACGGTTACTTTTAAATAACAATTAAATAAAAACACCCGCTCTACCTCGAGTAGAGCGGGTGTTTTATTTAGTAGAGTTGCCGTTTCTAAAGTAGAAACGTACAGAAAAACAGTAGATTGCGTATTGATTGAAATAGGTTTTCTTTTGCGCGTTTCGGGGATATACTTTGAGTATAAGTTTTTGGAGGCAGTTTTATGAAAACGGTAAACGCAGCCCCTACGGTTGCAATCACACAAAAGAAAGGCTTTTGCTCGTTTTATTCCAAAGGCGAGGAAATTTTCAACGCCGTATCACATATAGTTGGCGGCGCGTTCGGTCTTGCGGTGTGGATTACGCTCACGGTATTCTCTTACCCCTCAGCAACAGATATAATCGCAACTTCCGTTTTTGCGGCAAGCATAGTCATTCTTTATACGATGAGCGCGCTTTACCATTTCCTGCCGAGCGGCAGGGCAAAGGGCGTATTCCGCATTTTCGACCACTGCACTATTTTTCTGCTGATTGCGGGCACCTATACGCCCTACTGTATGATAGCGTTAAACGGTACCGCGCTCGGGCTTATCACGTTTATAGTGGAATGGGTCTGCGCCGTAGCGGGGATAATTATGAACGCGGTTGCAATGAACAAAAAAGCCGTTAAGCGCATATCCATGGCGCTGTACCTTATTATGGGCTGGCTGGCAGTGCTCGGCTTCGGCAAACTTTACGGTATGATTTCCGCGGTAAGCCTCTGTCTGCTGATTGCGGGCGGTATTGTTTACACTGCGGGAATAGTATTCTATGCCTACGGAAAAAGAGTGCGCTATTTTCACTCGGTTTGGCACTTGTTCGATATTGCAGGCACCGCGCTTCAATTCGCAAGCGTGCTGCTGTTAATTATCTGACCCCCGCTGCTTTCTGTTGATTGCAGTCCAGTTAACGAAGCCGTAAGCGTCCGCAACGAAGAACGCCGCAAAGCATACCGTCATCGGCAGATAAGTCAAATCCTCGACGCTTGCCAAAATCCACATTGCAATTAACACAAGGTCGTTAACGCCGTAGCAGAGCGCATAGAACCGACTTCTGCGCGCCGTAAGATACGCCGCCGAAAACGAGGTTAAAACCGATACCGTGCTGACTATGATATTCGCAGTGTTCAACGCGCGCAATATAAAGTAAAAAATTACAGTAACCGCAACCGCCGCTACCGCAAAACCCGCCCACTCCCTACGCGAAAGACTGTTCACCTTAACCTCGCTCTTGTTTCCCTTATACGGGTTTTTAAGCCACGCAACGAGCGCCCAGACCGCCATGGGCGCACTCATTCCTATATAGGTAATTATTTCGCCGTAATACGCAAAGGAATACGCGATTACGCCGTAAAACACACTGAAAACGACAGTCAGAAGCTGACCCGCGGGGTTGCCCTTGGATACGAGCATAAGGGCCGTTACGCCTATCAGAGACGCCGCAAGATAATGGTACTGCACGTTTCCGAACACGAAAAAGCTTACCGTAACCGCAACTATGCTTACGCTCCAAATCAACCATTCGGCAAGCGTTATGCTCTTAAAAAAATTTTTCATATCAAACCTCGAAAAAACGGCATTTTACTTATATCTTCCAAGACCTGACGATATAAGTAAAATGCCGTTCGGCACTGCAAGCACCCGGTGGCGCAAGCTAATCGTTATTTAAAAATCCTCTAATTTTATTTCAAACGCAGTAAGCAGTCTTACCGCCTCCTTCGCGGAAAATCTTGCCCCCTTAACGCTGTTTTCCGTCAGCTGCAAATTGTAGCCCGTCGCTGCGCGGAAATCGCATTTTTTAAGATTGCAACCGTGAAACTCGGTGTTTTTCAAATCGCAGCCGTTAAAGCTGCTTTCGCCGAGATTGCAACCCGAAAACGCCGAATCCACGACAGACGAACGCATAAAATCAAACTGCTTGAAATTCATTTTCTCGAAGTCGTTGTATTTGAGAAAACATTTTTCGAATTTCTGTACGGGAAACGCAAGCGCTCCGCCGCTGAAACCCGACCAACGTATACCTACGAGAGTGCAGTCCGTAAACGACGAAAACATCATACCCGTATTTTCGACACGCGGGTTTGTAATAGAACATCTTACGAATACGCATTCGGAAAACGTGCAGTTTATAAACGCGCAATCGGTAAACTGACAGTCCTCGAACACGCACTCGATAAACTCGCAGTTGCAAATGTCGGCGCAATTTTTAACCTCGCCCGAAATAGTCCGTCCACTGTAAGAATACATTGCTATTCCCCGAAGTCCCCCTCCGTCATATTCTCTTTCGGCGCAGCGCCGAACTTGCCTTTTTTAAGCAGGAAAAACGGTAAAATCAACGCCGTACCTATGGCAAGACCGAGCACCATTGACACGTTATGGCAAACAGTCGTCCACCCCAAGCTTACAACCCAAGTCGTCAAAAAGCCGTATATTGCAGATACTATTATCGTGGTCTTATCTATTTGTTTAAAGCTTTTTATGTCAAAGAAAAGCGCCGCAAGGGTAAAACCTATTATTCCGAAAATTCCGCCGGACGCGCCCAAGCTCGGCATTGCAAGCGTAGCCTCCTTATTGTCGGGCGCTATTACGAAATACAGCGGGTCGGTGATATAGCCTTCGGTGGAGCCTACGATTATAAATACGAGGTAAGTCAACCACCAACCGAAACGCTTTTCGGCATAGTTGCCTATAAAGTACAACCCGACGACGTTCGCAATCAAGTGAAGTATATGTCCGTGAAGCAGCATACTTGTCAAATGACGGTAAAACGACGTACCGTACGGAGACAATGATGAGCCGAGAGCCATATAATTCGTAAGTAACCCGCCGCAGTTTCCGAAAATGTAGTTGAATGCGGCAGAGCTGTCCTCATCCCACATGTTAAATCCGTCGTAGCCCTCGGGAAAGGGCAAAAAGCGGTCTAAAAAATATAACAAGATAAGCACTGCAATCAGAATATTAGTCGCGGTAATAAATTTTTTCATCTTAGTAAACATAATAAAAGTATATATTATCAGTCAGATTTTTGCAAGCATTTTCGCTCAACGACGTCCGAATATTCAGAAAGGTAGTCGGCAACCAAATGCAATTTTTCTTTACAGCTTAAATTGTCGTAATGCTCAAACCGCAATTCATATCGCTCGTCTTTAATATCGAGGTGTTTAATAAAGGGTTCGTTATCCCACGTCTCATTATATATGTCGAACCAGACCTCTTTGCCGTTATACAAATAATTTATTGTAATATGAAATTCGCCTTTTGTATAGCCGACCCAACTTTCGCCATTCACCTGACCGCAATTTTTTTCAAAACCCTTGTCCTCTAAAAAACGAAACAGCGTTTCGATATATATTTTAGGTTTTTTCTCAAACTCATCCTTATTTTTGCGGTAAAAAAGACGACGGAAACACATAGGACTTTACCTCCGTTAAACTGCTACATATTTTATAATAATAGGGCTGATATTTGCAAGAATTTATTGACTATCGATTTTACAGAGCCACCGTATTTCGCCGCCTACCATATCAGCCCCTCGCTTTCCCTACGACCGTAAGGTTTGTTCCGATACACACCTCTTCACGCCACGAAAAAAACACCCCAAAGGGTGCTTAATTCATGGTGGGAGGAGGTGGATTCGAACCACCGAAGTCGGAGACGTCAGATTTACAGTCTGATGCATTTGGCCACTCTGCAATCCGCCCGTATTTAGTTTTTTACCCCGCTTAACGGGGTAAAAGTTAGTGGAGCTGGTGATT
>CAJTJC010000003.1:115114-136901 GCA_910576655.1 uncultured Christensenella sp. | reverse complement strand
TCGCATCCTGGGGCTGAAGTAGGTCCCAAGGGTTGGGCTGTTCGCCCATTAAAGCGGTACGCGAGCTGGGTTCAGAACGTCGTGAGACAGTTCGGTCCCTATCCGGCGCGGGCGTAGGATATTTGAGAGGAGCTGTCCTTAGTACGAGAGGACCGGGATGAACGCACCTATTGTGCACCTGTTGTCGCGCCAGCGGCATAGCAGGGTAGCGAAGTGCGGATGAGATAAACGCTGAAAGCATCTAAGTGTGAAACTCACCTCAAGATAAGATATCCCATCGAAAGAGTAAGACCCCTTGCAGACTACAAGGTTGATAGGTCGGAGGTGGAAGCGCAGTAATGTGTGAAGCTGACCGATACTAATAGGTCGAGGGCTTGATCTCAACTTAGTTGAGAATTGATGAAAGATTAACACGAATCCTTAAAATAACGAAGATTAGCTACATTTTAACGAGCGTTAACGATTGTTGTCTTAAACGTATTCCGCTCTCAGTCCATTTCCCCTTCCGTAAACTATGCAGTTGTCAGGCTTTATTGCCTTAGCACATCGCTTACAGTAAGTGTGGGTGACGTGCTGATATTCCGCTTTAGCTCAGTCGGTAGAGCATGCGGCTGTTAACCGCAGTGTCGTTGGTTCAAGTCCAACAAGCGGAGCCATTCCGGTGACGATAGCATAGAGGTCCCACCTGTTCCCATTCCGAACACAGAAGTTAAGCTCTATTACGCCGAAAGTACTGATTTGGACACGAATCGGGAGGATAGGTAGTTGCCGGATTTCAAAAAAATAAAAGTAACCGTACGGTTGCTTTTATTTTTTTATTATAGTAATTATCCTCCCGATTTCGGGAGGACGAGCAACGCGTTATTAAAACAGTACTCAGTACTGTTTTGCGTTGCGAGACGAGCAAACGCATAGCGTATGGCGTTTGCGTTGTCCGAGGTCGCCGTTGCCCTTGCGGCGAGCGAGAAGGTAGTTGCCGGATTTCAGAAAAAAGTATTCACGATAGTGAGTACTTTTTTTCACGTAACGTAGTTGACATTTTTGCTGTTTATGCTATAATATACGTATAAAAAAACGGAAGGTAAATGCTATGACTTTAAATGGAAACCCGAATTTAAGACGCGTAGTCAAGGGTAGCGAAAACGGAAAGTATTCTACTGAAGACAGCGCAGTCGCAACGATGAAAGGTATGGCGTGGAAGTCTGTCGCGCTATGTGCGGTAACGATTATTGCGGCGGTGTTAAGCGCGGCGTTGCTGAGCTATTTTATCAATACGGAAAACGAAACGGCGTTATTCACGCTTTTAATGGTACTTGCTTTTTCGGCTATACCGCTTATAATTATTTCGTTCGTGATTATGTTCGTCCCCAAAACGGCAAGCGTTTTAGGCTTTGTCTATTGTGCGCTGGAAGGGCTTGTAATGGGCGCAATATCCGCGCTGTTCGATATGATTTATCCCGGAATAGCGATTATGGCTTTCCTCGGCACCTGTATCGTATTTTTGATTTCGGTGCTGGTGTTCAACGTGTTGGGCAAAAAGCTTTCAAGCAAGTTCGTCAAGTTCGTTCTTATTTCTTTTATAAGCCTGATACTTTTAGAGGGCATCGGATTCGTTTTATCGTTGTTTATTCCTGCATTTGCGTTGGTTATGAGCAATATTTGGATTCAGCTTGCAATAAGCGCGGTTATGATTTTGTGGGCGACGTTTATGATACTTGTCGACCTTAACAACATGAAGCTGCTTGCGGACAACAACACCGATAAAAAGTACGAGTGGCTTGCCGCGTTCTCGCTTGTAACCACGCTGATGTGGCTGTATCTCGAAATATTAGAGCTGCTTGCGAAAATCGCTTTGCTTGCAAAAAAAGATTAATACATTAAAAAACACGCCTTAGGCGTGTTTTTTAATTGCCTGTTATAAATTTTTCTATTATTTGAAAAGTTTTTTTATCTGTCTGATACTCGAAAGTATCTGCATTAAGTTTTAAAACATAACCATTGATATTAGGCAATCGTGTATTTTTGACGTAGTTTTCAAAATTTTCTTTAATATCAAAGTTTGTAGACAGATGCACGGGATGGCGGTTTTCGTTTTTAATTCTGTTTATATATCTATTATACAGAATATCAATATCGCCTTGCAGTACGATAACCAAATGTGAATATCCTTCTTTTTCCGCGAGACAGAACATTTCATTTAACTGCTCTGCGTGGTAATTGGCTTCCAGAATCAAGTCGTTTCCGCATTTAGCCGAAGAGAGGAATATATATTTTAAAACGTCCATAGTCGCTTTGGAAAGTTTAAGATTTTCACTTCTGCCGGTAAATGGAAATGTTACGCTAAGTACCTCTTTAACAGTATCTTTATGAAAAACGGGCACGCCGAATTTTTTACCTGCAATATCAGCAAATGTGGATTTACCCGACGCCAAATCACCCGTAATTAAGACAAGTTTTTTCATAAATCTATTATAACGAAATTAAAATATAAATGCAAAGAGTTAATGTAAGAATTTTTTAAAAATAATTGCATTTAACATTTTTATATGATATAATCGACTTATGAGAATGCAGGGAAGAGACTTTAATCTGAAAAACGGGACTACGGTCAGAGTAAGGACCGTAAGACCTTCCGAAGCAGCGAAGGTTCTTAAACTCATGAGCAAGGTTTACCACAAAAACGACCTGTTAGAGCTTAATCCGACTGAGGTTGAGGAAATCAAAAAAAGGCAAATCCGCAAGCAGATTAAAGATTACGAAAAATCAAAGCGCCAGATAATGCTGGGCGTATACTTCGAGGACAAGCTAATCGGCTATTGCATAGTTGCGAGAGTTTCGGAAAACGAAAAGCAGAGCCACCGCGCAACTCTTTCCATTGCCATAACGGAGGAGTTCAGGGGCACGGGTCTCGGTGCGTCGCTTATGAAGCTGTCGTTCGACTTTGCAAGCAAGGTCGCCTACGAGCAGTTTGAAACCACCGTGCTTGACGGAAACACGCCCGCGTTCATACTCTGCACCGAATACGGCTTTAAGGCAATGTGCCGTTTCCCGCGCGCCTATAAGAATATGAAGGGCGCGTATCAGGACAGCATACTTCTTATTAAATACCTCAACAACTATGAAATTTAACGACGAATGTCGCGCCTGTCTTTACAACAGCCAGCTTAAAAAGGTGGCGAAAGCTAAGGACGGCGACGGATACGAATTATTTAAGCAAGGCGTAAAGCAGCTTTGCGACAATCCACCCGACGACTATTGCGCGCCCTTGCTGGCGCGCGATATTAATTTATTGCACCGCGATATTTTCGGAGGAATTATAGACTATTCGGCGGAAAAATCTCTCTTCAACAGGCGGCTTCTGTCTCTTGAGCCCGAGCTTTACGCGCTGATAACGTCCGCCCCCGACCCGCTTGCCGAGGCGTTAAAGTACGCAACGGCGGCAAACTATATCGATTTTGCGCGTTTAAGCGATTTGAGCGGCGACAGCATCGAAACGGTTATGTCCGCTGCTCGCAGGGCGAGTGTGGACTGCGCGGTTTTGTCGAGCTTTAAGCGCAGGCTCGCAGGCGCGGGGGCGCTATGTGTTCTGCACGACAACTGCGGCGAAATAGTGCTTGACAAAATTCTCATTCGCGTTATTCTTGCGTGCTATCCGAAAATATCGGTAACCTCCGTCGTGCGAGGCAAGCCCGTAATAAACGACGTTACGCTGACCGACGCCGAAGAGGTTGGTCTTGGCGGCTTTGCGCGGGTAATACCCAACGGCACTGACGTTCCCGGGACTTATCTGAAAGAAATTTCCAAAGAAACGCTTGACGCAATGCGCGGCGCGGACGTGCTGCTTTCCAAGGGGCTGGGCAACCTTGAAACGCTGTACGGCGAGGGCTTTAATGCGTTCTATGCGTTTACCTGCAAGTGCGCACATATAGCAGAGCAGTTCGGCGTTCCGCTTTGGTCTGCGGCGTTTATTGAAGAAAAAGCCGTCTAAACAGTTGCTATGAATAAACCGAAGTGGTATAATCAGTAACGAAAATATATGACATAAATCAGGCGTACGCCTGATTTGCGTTTGCAAGCAAACGCAAAATATGAGGCAATTATGAAAAACGTAAAAAAGACGGTCCCCGTAATAGCTTCGGCATTTATATCGCTATGCTTTTTAGTCGGCTGCGCCGAGTCCGTAGTGGTTACCACGGACGAGCTTATCCGCGATTTGGACGTTAGTCCTACGCAGAGCGCGACCTACGAGCAATATTCCAAAAAAGCTATCGAGGATTATTTTGCGGTTGCGGACGGTCACGTCGTCGGCGGCGAGACCGATTACGAAAACGAGGAAGTGATTGCTGCGGCGAGCGAGGCGGCGGCTAAGCTTTTTGCCTATGCGTGCTATAACGAGAGAACGTTAGACCAGTACGTTTTTTTCGCCGCGCAGGAGGGCACGACCGATATTTCCGCGGGCTCTGCCCACGCAATGAAGCAGGAATACTATCTCAGGATAAACGAAACCGAGAAGTCCTGCGGTTACAGATACCATTACACAATAAAGTACGCCGACTGTACGGGCGCGTTAAGTATGTTCAGGGACCTGTTTCAGAGCGCGAGGACGCGTATTACCGACGAAACCGACCTGCTGTACCGTCTCGAAGGCTCGAACATAAGAAAGGGCGAAAAGAGCGACGTTTTCGAGGTCGAGATGCTGGAATGCGACTGGGCAACGGGCAAGGACTGGGGCGTTCACGAGATAGAGATGATTAAGGGCGATTATATCGAGCCCGATAAGATAGAGGAAGACATAGTCGCTTTTGCGGGCGAAGACGATATAACTATCCGCGCCAACATAAATATACTTGCCGAAAATATGGTAAAGCACGCCGTAATTTTGCCCGATGCGAGCGAGGAAAACGGCGTAGAGGGCTACCTGATTTTTATGACCGTCGATACCGACGTCGCAAACAACGACGAGGCGTCGCTTAAAATGCTGAGAAGGGCTAACGGCTCTAACGACTGCGAATGGGTGAGTGGTGACGACGGCTCGGGACTGTCTATTGTTTTCAGAATATGGGAGAACGGACTGTTCAGAATGTATTCGGTAGCGGAAAAATGGCAGGGTAAAATAAACGGCTTTGCAGGCACCGCGGATTCGTCCACGCAGTACTATTACAGCTATTCCGACAGGGACTGCGATATGACTAAGTACCTTGAAATGCTTGAAGAGGCAAAGACCTCGAAGGGGGAATAACTTGGGCGTTTCCAAATGGGATTTGATGCGGCTTGCCGAGGAGTACGACGGCGAGTTTTCGCTTGCCGACTTTTCCGAGGAAGAGCTTGAAGAGCTGCTGCGACCCGTCGGCGAGGCAATGACCGTCGAAGAGCTGCGCCGCAGGTATTTCGAATTTTACGACGACGTAAAGGACAGAACGCTTGAAAAGCACAAGTGGAGCGATTAAGCGCAGAATAATAAAAAATCCCGTCTTTAACAGACGGGATTTTTTGTAAGTTACATAACCACTATGTTTTTGCTTTCAAACAGTTCCTTGTATTCCTTCGGGAAATGGTCGTCGGTAATTAGTACGTCTATATCCTCTATTCTTGCGAAGGTGTAGGGGTTGATTTTACCTATCTTAGAGCTGTCAAGCATCATATATACGTTGCGCGCCTTCGTAAAGACGTTTTTCAGCAGCTCGCTTTCAATCTGGCTGTTGCAGGAAAAGCCCTGCTCGGGAGTGAACGCCGTTGCCGAAACTATCGCAATTTCGAAATTCGTTCTGTCAAAGTATTCCCTTGCCGCGGGCGAGGCGGTGGAAAGGTTCTCTCTCATAAGCTGACCGCCCACGATAGTAATATTTACGTTCTTTTTCTGCGCAAGCTCCATTGCAACGGCAATGCCGTTTGTGAAGATGTTGCACTTCAAATCGGGCATTTCCTTGGAAAGATACATCGCCGTCGTGCCACCGTCGAGGAATATGCTTGAATTGGCGTCGATAAGCCCCGCAGCCTTCTGCGCGATAACGATTTTCGCATCGGTGTTAATCGTGGTCTTTTTGGTGTATTCCTCGCCGGAAACCTTCTGTACCTCTTTAACCGACATTGCGCCGCCGCGGATGCGGATAATGCGTCCGTCCTCTTCAAGCTGGAAAAGGTCGCGCCTCAAAGTCATTTGCGAGACGTTGGGGAAAACCTCTTCAAGCTGTTCAAGCGTCATTTTACCGCGCTTGTCCAAGATTTCTGCAATTTCTTCGATTCTTTCTCTTTTCATACTTTACTCCGTGTGAAATTTTAACAATCTTTAATTCCTTAACCCTATGTTAGCACATAATAGTATCCAAAGTCAAGGATACGGCAACAATTTTTAACAGAGTTTTTAAAAAATTTGTTAATTTTTTACACAACGCGCCTCCGAGCGTCTGCGTTGCAAAAATAGTGCCGAATTGCCGACAATTTTGCTTGCAAATATAAAGCCTAAACCATATAATAATAGTGTGTTTTTTAAAAGATTGAGGCTTGACATAGCGGCGGCGAAGAAAAACGACCCCGCCGCCCGCAATAAATTCGAAATCTGGCTGACTTATTCGGGCGTGCACGCGCTTAGCTGGCACAGGTGGGCTAACAGACTGTATAGAATGCATTTAAAGCTGCTTGCGCGCATAACCTCGCAGGTGTGCAAATTTTTTACGGGTATCGAAATTCACCCCGCGGCTAAGATTGCGGCGGGCGTGTTTATCGACCACGGACACGGCGTGGTTATAGGCGAAACCGCCGAGGTGGGCGCGGGCACGGTTATTTATCAGGGCTGCACGTTGGGCGGCACCGGCAAGCAGACGGGCAAGCGTCACCCCACGATAGGCGAAAACTGCGTAATTTCCGCGGGCGCAAAGGTGCTCGGCGGTATTACCGTAGGCGACGGCGCCAAGATAGGCGCGGGGGCGGTGGTTCTCAAAAACGTACCCGCCAGGGCGACCGTCGTAGGAGTGCCCGCGCGAGTGGTGCGCATTGACGGACAGAAAACCGACGGCGGCTGCGACGAGCAGCGGCGCGACCCGTATCTCGTGGAAATATGCTCGTTGAGAGAGCGTGCTTTCGCTCTGGAAGAGAGAATAAGACGCTTGGAGGAAGAGAATGAAAATATATAATTCGCTTACGCGCAGAAAAGAAGAATTCGTCCCCTTGGAAGAGGGCAAGGTAAAGATGTACGCGTGCGGAATTACCGTCTCGGGCGAGGCGCATATAGGGCACGGCTATCAGGCGCTTATCTACGATATTATGCGCAGGTTCCTCGAAAAGCAGGGATATAAGGTCACCTATGCAAGGAATTATACCGACGTAGACGACAAGATAATAGCAAAGGCTAAGGAAACGGGAATTCCCGCTGATAAATACGCCGCGGACATGATTAAAAAAATCGACGGAATTATGTCCGATTTCGACGTGGGCGAGCCGACGCTATGGCTTAAAGCCACCGAAAATATCGCAAATATAATCGACTTTATCCAAAAGCTGATAGACGGCGGACATGCCTACGCGGCCGCTAACGGCGACGTGTATTTCGACGTAGGCAGCTTCCCGAAATACGGTTGCCTTTCCAACCGCTCCGTTGAGGATATGCTCGACGGGGTAAGGGTGGAAAACGGCGAATTCAAGCGCAGCCCCGCCGACTTCGCGTTGTGGAAGGCGGCAAAAGAGGGCGAAATCTGCTGGGACAGCAGCTGGGGCAAGGGACGCCCGGGCTGGCATATAGAATGTTCGGCAATGAACCGTACCGCGTTCGGCGAGCAAATAGATATTCACGGCGGCGGGAAGGATTTGATTTTTCCCCACCACGAAAACGAAATAGCTCAGTCGGAAAGTCTGACGGGCAAGCAGTTCGCCAAGTACTGGACGCACAACGGGCTTATAAAAGTCAACGGTCAGAAGATGTCCAAGAGCCTCGGCAACAGTCTGCTTTTGGAGGACCTGCTGAAAAAATATACCAACGAGGCGGTTAAATTCGCGCTGCTGCAAACCAACTACCGCAACGATATAAATATCGTGGACGGTATCTTCGACGAGGCGGAAAAGCACCTTACGGGCTTTTATAAGATTATAGGCGAAGTGGAAGCGCGTTTCGGCGAGGGCAGGGCTAATCCCGAAATCGGCGCGCGGTTCGACGCGGTTATGAGCGACGACTTCAATACCGCGCTCGCAATATCGGACCTGTTCGCATACTTCAAGGACGCGGCGAAAAAGCTTGCGCGCGGCGATAAATCGGTCGCGGACGACGTAAGGGCGGTGCGCGAAGCGTATTCGCTTTTGGGGCTGTTTAAAAAGGACGCGGGCGCGTACCTTGCGGAGGTCGAAGAGAAGAACCCCGCCCAAATTCCCGAAAGCGTAAAGCAGCTTGCCGCGCAGCGCTGGCAGGCAAAGCTCGATAAAAACTGGGCGCAGGCAGACGCTCTGCGCGCGCAGATTGACGCCGCAGGCTATACTGTCAAGGATAGCAAGGACGGTTATACTGTTAATAAGAGGTAACGGATATGAAAATCACATCAAAAGAACTGAGAGAAAAATGGCTTTCGTTTTATAAAAGCAAGGGGCATACCGACATAGGCGCGGTATCGCTTATCGGCGACGGCTCGACGGGCGTTATGTTCAACGTCGCGGGTATGCAGCCGCTTATGCCCTATCTTTTGGGCAAGCCCCACCCCGCGGGCAAAAGGCTCTGCAACGTGCAGGGCTGCGTGCGCACCGTCGACATAGACTCGGTGGGCGACGCTTCGCATTTCACGTTTTTCGAAATGATGGGGAACTGGTCGCTGGGCGACTACTTCAAAAAGGAAAAGACCGCCTGGACCTTCGAGCTTCTGACAAAGGTGTTCGGGCTGGATAAGGACAAGCTCTGCACGACGGTGTTCGAGGGCAACGACGCAGCCCCGCGCGACGGCGAAACCGCAAGGCTGCTCGAAGAGCTCGGAATAAGAAAAGAGCATATTTTCTATCTGCCCAAAAGCGACAACTGGTGGGAATTGGAGGGAACCGTCGGCACGCCCTGCGGACCCGACAACGAGTGGTTCTATCCGCTTGACGGCAACGAGAGCAATCCCGTATTTCCCGACGACTACGTCGAAATAGGCAACGACGTGTATATGCAGTACAAGAAAACCGAGAACGGGTACGAGCCGCTTGAAAACAAGAACGTGGACACGGGCTTCGGCTTCGACAGAATGCTGCTGTTTTTGAACGGACTTTCCGACGGTTATATGACCGACCTGTTCGTTCCCGTAATCGAAAAGCTCGAAGAGCTTAGCGGCAAGAGATATTCCGACGGCGGCGAGGACAGAAAGGCTATGCGCATTATCGCCGACCACACGCGTACGGCGCTTATGCTTATCGGCGACGAGCAGGGCATACTCCCTTCCAACACGGGCGCGGGCTATATATTGAGAAGACTTATGCGCAGAAGCATACGCTACTGCCGCAGATTGGGCGTGGAGAGCAGCGCAATGCTCGAAGCCGCGCGCATATTCATAGATATTTACGGCGACGCTTATCCTCTGCTCGTCGAAAAGAAGAGCTACATTCTCGAAGAAATAAAGAGAGAGGCGGACAAGTTCGAGGCGACGCTGGCGCAGGGAATAAAGGAATTCGAAAAGTGTGTTCAGTCGCTTGAAAGAAAGAACGCGTTTATGGCTAAGAGCAATCCCGATTACGCCGCGGAAACGGTAATAGGCGGAAAACAGGCGTTCAGGCTTTACGACACTTACGGCTTCCCCTTGGAGCTTACGGAAGAGCTTGCCGCGGAAAGCGGGCTGACGGTAGACAAACAGGGCTTCGAGGCGGCTTTCGCCGAGCACAAGGAAAAGAGTCGCGTGCTTGCCGCGGGACAGTTCAAGGGCGGACTTGAAAGCCATTCGGTTATGGCTACGCGCTACCACACCGCGACGCACCTTCTCAATGCCGCGCTGAAAATCGTCTGCTCGCCCGATATAATGCAGAAGGGCAGCAACATAAACGAAGAGCGCCTGCGCTTCGACTTCAACTTTTCGCGTAAGCTTACGGACGAGGAGGTCGCTAAGGTCGAGGAGCTTATCAATGCCCAGATAAAAGGCAACGTTCCCGTCGTCATGGAAGAAATGACGCTTGAAGAGGCGCGCGCGCGCAGCTTCGTCGGCGTATTCGGCGACAAGTACGGAGAGACCGTAAAGACCTATTCCATAGGCGAATTTTCAAAGGAAATCTGCGGCGGACCCCACGTAGAGCGCACGGGCGAGCTGGGAACCTTTAAAATATCCAAACAGGAAAACGTATCGGCGGGTATCAAGCGAATCAAGGCAATTTTGAAATAAGTTCACAATTTTTTCGGTACTCGTGACACCGAAAAAATTCGTGATTTGAGGGCGTTGCCCTCTGTTTGTGATTGCTGAGGCTCTCAAATATAGAAATCGCAAATATTCACCTACCGAGGCGCAGGTATGCGCAAATCGGGTTGTGCTGCGCAAAAGCGCGGTTTTGCTTGCACCGTAAGTTATTTATAATAGAAATATTTTCTTTAAATTTGCCTTAAAGAAAATAATTTTAAAATTTATAAAAAACTTACAAAAGGCAATACAAAACAGCTTGACAGAAATTTTATAAAATAATAAAATGAATTTACGCTTTGCGTGATAGTAGATAACACTATCGGAATTAACAAAGATTCCGTTTCTTTATTCGGAATAAACTTTAAGGAGTAAACAATGAAAACCTATATGGCAAAAGCCGAGACAGTTGAAAGAAAGTGGTACGTTGTAGACGCCGCAGGAGTTCCTCTCGGCAGACTTGCGTCAAAAGTTGCTGCCATACTGCGCGGTAAAAATAAGCCTACGTTCACGCCCAACGTCGACACGGGCGACTTCGTTATTGTATTAAACAGCGATAAGGTTGCTTTGACGGGTAAAAAGCTTGACGATAAATTTTACCGTTATCACACGGGTTATATCGGCGGCTTAAAGGAAATTTCCTATAAAAAAATGATTGCGGAAAAATCCGACCTTGCCGTTTACGAGGCTGTAAAGGGTATGCTTCCCAAGAACTCGCTTGGCAGGGATATGATTAAAAAGCTTCGCGTTTACAAGGGTGCCGAGCACAATCACGCGGCGCAGAAACCCGAAGAGCTCAAATTATTTTAAGGAAAGATGAAGAGGTTGATATATGGCTAAGGCTAATTTAAAGAAAAAACTGCAATTCTGGGGAACGGGAAGAAGAAAGAAGGCTATTGCCCGCGTTCGTCTCGTACCCGCAGGTTCAGGCGTTATACAGATTAACGAAAGAGCTTTCGAGGACTATTTTCCTCAGGGCGTTCTTCAATACGTAGTTAAACAGCCCCTGACCCTTTTGGGCGTCGAAAGCAAATACGACGTTCTCGTCAACGTCAACGGCGGCGGTTATACCGGACAGGCAAACGCAATCCGTCTCGGTATCGCCCGCGCTCTGCTTCAGGCTGAGGAAGGCTGCCGTCCCGCACTGAAAAAGGAAGGCTTCCTTACCCGCGACCCTCGCGTAAAGGAAAGAAAGAAGTACGGCTTGAAGAAAGCACGCCGCGCTCCTCAGTTCTCCAAGAGATAATTTCAAAAATCAAAGGTATCCGTATCGGGTACCTTTATTTTTTTGCAGACAACTTGCATATTTGTTATTGACAAAAAACAAGTCGGGGTTTATAATTTAACTGAAATAAAAATATAAGGAGATAAACATGAAAAAGATTATTGCAGGATTTGTAACGGCGCTTTTGACGGTCATACTTTGTCTGACCCTGGCAGGTTGCGATAAGTCGGACAGCATCAAAAAGGCGTTTGAGGACGAGGGCTATACCGTAACAGTCGTCGATACCAACAACGACACGGCAAAAAAGCTTTTGTCGGCGGCGCTTACGCAAGAACAGATTGACGAGGTGGGAAAATACGGAATTTACCTCTGCACGGGTACCGGTGTTTCGTCCATCGTTCCCGCAATGTACATAAAGTTCTCGTCAGGCAGCGCTTTAAAGGATTTCCTGACCGTTGAAAAAGACGGCAAGGAAGACGCAAGTGCTTACGATACCGCAAAAGAAAAGGGCTATATAAACGGAAATTGCTATCTGTTGCCCACGGTGGGAAAACCTCTTGAAATCTTCAAAAACGCATAAGTAAAATTAGGACCTCCGCTTTGATGCGGAGGTCCTCGTAAATTATTCGGGTGTGCGTTTTTTTGTATTTTAGTATTGATTTTTGATTAAAACCGTATTATAATGAATTTGCTGCGGTTTGTCCTCGGCTTAAAATCAAATTAAGGGGAATGAAAATGAAAAATATTATCGTAGGACAGTCGGGCGGTCCCACCGCCGTAATCAATTCGTCGCTGCTCGGCGTGTATAAAACCGCGAAGGACAGGGGCGCGGATACCGTTTACGGTATGGTGCACGGCATCAAGGGTCTGCTTGACGGCAACGTAGTCGACCTTTCCACGCGTATCAGAAACGAGCTGGATATGGACCTGCTCAAAAGAACCCCGTCGTCCTTCCTCGGCTCGTGCCGCTACAAGCTGCCCGACGTCAACGGGCACGAGGACACCTACGAAAAGATATTCGCAACTTTAAAAAAGCTTGACGTGTGCGCGTTCTTCTACATCGGCGGCAACGACTCGATGGATACCATAATGCGCCTTACGGACTACGGCAATAAAATCGGCAGCCCGATACGCTTTATCGGCGTGCCCAAAACGATAGACAACGACCTTGCCGTAACCGACCACACGCCGGGCTTCGGCAGCGCGGCGAAGTACATCGCCGCAACGACTAAGGAAATTATCCGCGACGGACTGGTTTACGACTATCCCGTGGTTTCGGTTATCGAGGTAATGGGGCGCAACGCGGGCTGGCTTACCGCCGCAACGGCGCTTGCAAGGGGCGAGGACTGCGAGGGCGTGGACGAAATCTACCTGCCCGAGCGGGTGTTCGACGTCGACGCGTTCATTACGAGAATGGGCGAGCGGCTTAAAGAAAACCGCTCGGTCGTGGTTGCGGTTTCCGAGGGCGTAAAGATTGCCGACGGCAGATACGTCTGCGAGCTTTCCGACCACGTGGACTACGTGGACGCGTTCGGGCACAAGCAGCTTGCGGGCACGGCGCGCTTTCTTGCGGGCAGAATAGCCGAGAAATACGGCGTCAAGACGAGGGCGATAGAGCTGTCCTCGCTGCAAAGATGCGCCGCTCACATACAGGCGAGAATAGACGTAACCGAAGCGTACAACTGCGGAGGAGCAGCCGTCAAAGCCGCGTTCGAGGGCAAGACGGGGCTCGTCATAACGCTTAAACGCGTTTCTGACGACCCGTATATGTGCGTCGCGGAGGCGGCGGACGTTCACGAAATAGCAAACGTGGAAAAAAAGGTACCGCCCGAATGGATAACCGAGGACGGTACATACGTCAGGCAGGAGCTTGTCCATTACATAATGCCGCTTATACAGGCAGAGATTACCCCGCTTTGGGTAAACGGACTGCCCAGACATGTGCGGCTTAACGAAACGCCTTTGAAAAGGTGACGCCGACCGTCCCCGAAAGGGGGCGGTTACTTCTTGTTTTTAACGCGGTTTGCAATCGCTTCGTGTCTTTCTAACACGTTTGCCATTGCGTTGTACTCGGGCGCGCGCTGCGGCGCGGGTTCGGGCGGCGCGGTATTCTCTGCGGGCGCGGGTTCGGGGGCGGGCGTGGAAATTCCCTGTAACGCCTTTATTAAATTTAAAAGAGCAAACTTTTCCGTAATATTATCCTCCATAAATCAAATTTTCGTCAAAATCGCGTCGAAATTTATTGCCTAATATTTACGTTTGGTGTATAATTAACAAAGCCTATAAATTATTTTATGATTTATACCTCGTCGGAGTTTAAATATGCGTAAATTTTTTAAGAAAATTATATGTGTCGGTGCAGCTACGGTTATGACTGCAAGCTTATTTGCGGTTTCCGCGTGCGGGGGCGTCTACAAGGGCGCCGCGCTCGAAGGCGATATTTCGGGCGCCGTTTCGTCTAACGGCGGATTTGCCGTTGAAAAGGGCAACTACGTTTACTATATAAACGGCAAGCAGTCCAACACCGCGGACAATACCTTCGGAAAGGTCGCTACGGGTGCGATTATGCGCATATCCAAAGCCGACCTCGCCGCAAGGAATTACGCGAATACGCAGACGGTAGTTCCCGAAATAGCACATTCGGGCAACACCAACGGCGGACTTTTCGTTTACGGCGATTACGTTTACTACACTACGCCGTCCTCGGAAAAGAACAGCGACGGCGAAATACTCAACTCGAATATTCTCTTCAAGCGCGCAAAGCTTGACGGAACGGAGGGAATGAGAGATTATTTTGCGCAGTATACCAGCAACGCCATAGAATACCGCTACGTTTTGGGCGACGACGGCGTGGTCTATCTGCTTTATGTTGCTACGAGCGAAAGCCTTTACGGTACCGCGTATACTAATCTGCACTCTGTCAATACCGAAACGGGAACGGACACGCTTCTCGCTTATAACGTGGACAGCGTAATGTTCGACAGCAAGGACGTTACCAATCCCCGCGTTTACTATACCATGAAGGTCAAGGACTTCGTTCTCGACAAATCGTTCAGCAACTACAATCAGGTTTATACCGTAACCGCGGACGCGACCGAGCCCAACGAATACGATTTTTCGGGCGTAAAGGATTACGACGCGGAGGAGGACCCTCTCTACGTCAACTGCGGCACGCTTGTGCTCGACGGAATAGGCATGGTGGACGGCAACCTCAACGTAACGCAGTTCAACGCCAAGGAGCTTGAAACCGAAAAGCTTTACCGCAGCCCGTATACCTATACGCTTTCCAATTACGAGCACGGCACGCTGTTCTACACGCGCGTAAGCACAAACAACAAGACGGCTATGCTGTTTGCGGTGGACGAGGACGAGGTGCTTTTGAAAGCGGGACACAAGCCCGCAGTAGGCAACCCCGAAAACAATTTACTCGTAGACGGCTCTAACGCGGCAAACTTCACCTATATATTTGACGGCGATACGCTCAGCGGAGCGTTCGTTGCAAGCGATAACGGACTTATTAAGGCGGGTGTCGACGGCGGCAAGCTACTTACCGACGTGGACAACGAAAATACGTTCTATCTTTCGACGGGCGGCAAGCCTACGATACTTTTCACCGAAACGCACGGTGAAAACAACTACGTTTATTATTCCGAATCGAACAGCGGCGCAAACGGATACGTAATTAAGCGTCTCTGCTACGACGGCAGCTATACCGATTACAACAAGCTTCCCGTAGGCGACGACGTGAACGAATACACGCCCGTTCGCGTGCTCGATTTGGACTGTTCGAGCGACTGGTACAAGCCCGAGATGTTTGACGGTCAGATACTGTTCTCTTCGCAGACCAAGAACATGACCGAGTACAGCAGCGGCACGGCGGATTACAGCCATATAATGGTTTGCGACGTGCGCAAGGACGGCGCGGTTATGACCAACGCGCAGATTGACGAGCTTAACGAGCAGTACGAAGAGATTGCCGAAAAAATCGACGACGTGGACGAAACCACCTACGAAAATCTTAAAAACGCTTACCGCTTTGCTCATTATACCGGCGACGCCGAATATATCGACACGCTTATTAAGGCTTACGTAGATATTAACGACGAGGACGAAGAAAAATTCTGGTCGAAGGCTTCCGTCGAAAAGTACAAGCAGTTCGTTGCAGCCGAGGGCGACTGGGCGGACTTCGCCGACACCGTAAAGGTAAACGGCGTCGACGTTGCGGCAAACAGGCTCGACTATTACTACGCGCTTCTCGGCACCATGACCGAGACCGACGCCGAGGCTTACGACAAGTACTTGAAGGATACCTACCTTCAAGCCTGGCCCGAAACGGACGAAAGCTGGTTCGAAGGTCTTTCGACCGGCGCGAAGGTCGGCTTCTTAATCGGAGTAATCGGCGGCTCGCTTCTCGTAATAGCGGCGGGTACGGTCGTTGCGCTGGTGATAATCAGAAAGCGCAAATCCAAGCTTCCCACTTACACTAAAAAGCGCATCAAGGTAGACACGACCGACGATAAGAGCGTCGACGTATATTCGACCGACGACGCAACCGACGAATAAAATAAAAATACGCGACCCCTTCGTGCATAAGCGCGAGGGGGTTGCTCATATTAAATTTTGCCCGACGCGTCAGGCGGCGAAATAAGCCGCAAAAAAATTAAATTAATTGTAAAAAACAGTTTACAAATACGGTAAATATTAATATAATGATACAGCGAAACAAATCTGATATCATTTCGGAGATTTAATATGGTAAGATACGTAAAATGTCCGCGCTGCGAACTCAATTATATCGACGAGGAAAAGCAGGAATACTGCGACGTGTGCCTTGCGGAAATGCACGGAGACAGATTGCAGTTTGCCGACCTTGACGAGGAGGATTTGGAGGCAATCGACGCCGAACTCGAAACCGAGCTCTGTTCGGTCTGCGGAGTAAACCCCGTACGCTACGGCGAGAAGGTTTGCGAAAGCTGCAAGCAGGAAAGCTCTGAATACGAAGAGGACGAGGAAATCGATATCGAAAAGGACGAGGAGTGGAAGAACTACCTCGACGAGGACGACGGCGACCTCACCGTGGATACCGAAACGCTCGACGAGGAGCTTGACAGCGAATTCGATTCCGAGGAAAGCGAAGATACCTACGAGGAGGACGACTTTTTCGAGGAGGACCTCGAACCGCTTGCCGATTATGACGACGACGAGGACGACCTCGACGACGAAGAAGACGAGGACGACGACGATTTTTAATATGACTAATGCGCCCGCCGATACGGCGGGCGCATAATTTTTGCCTGAAATGGCAAAAATATCCTTATGATTAAAGTTAATACAACCATAAACGCAATTAAGGAAACGATAAACGCACTCAACCAAAAGCCCGTTACCGTCAAGCTTAACCTCGGCAGAAACAAGTACGTTACCTTTCCCGCAACGCTTAACGGCATTTATCCCTCGCTTTTCACCGTCAGTCCCGACGATAAAAGCTTCCTCGGCAAAACGGCGTATTCCTATTCCGAGATACTTTGCGGCAGGGTCAAAATAGCCGTAAGGGATAAGGACGCGTAAGCCGCATTAAATTTTTTGGCATATACGGCGCGGGTAAAACATATTATAGCCTTGTATACAGGAGGTTTTTATGTCTTTATCAACGCAGAGCGCGGCGGGAGCGTATTCAAGGCGCGTTGCCGTAATCAAATCACAGTCAATCGTGGAAATACGCTTTTCGGGTCGGGAAGCGGGCGAAATAATAGCGGTTTATCCTCAGGTCTGTCTGTCCTCGTGCGAGGCGGGCTCAGGCAGGGTCACTTACGGCGGCAGGCTAATATGCACGCTGGTTTACGTTGACGAGGACGGCAAGCTTTGCCGCGTGCAGAAGGGTGCGGAATTTTCCCACTATGCCGACGACGACAGTCTTGCGCCCGCAAATACCGCGCTTTGCGCTCTTTCGTGCGAGAGAACGCAGGTCAAGCGCGACGGCTCTTCCTACGTCGTTGCGGCGGTAATCGGCGCGGAAATTTCCGTATACGCAACCTTGGAGCGCAGTATTTTAACCTCGGCGGAGGGCGCGGTAACTCTTACCGAAACCAAAAAGCTTTTTTCCGCCGTCACCTTTACGGGTGAAAGCGAGGTCGAGGACGACTTCGATTGCAACGCCGAGGACGTGTTGGTCCCCGCTGCCGAGGTGCTCGTCACCGACTGCAACGTGCGTGCGGGCATGGCTGAAATCAACGGCGAAATATATCTGTCTATGCTTGCAATACGCGACGGTAAACCCGTCTGCTTCGACAGAATTATACCCTTCAAATCAGAAATTGCGTGCGAGGACGCGTTGCTTGCCCGCAAGGCGGTATGCCGCGCGGAGATAAAGGAAATAAGCGTAGAGGCGCGCGTAGACGAGGAAAAGGGCAAGTGCGGCGTGGACGCGGTAATTCAGCTTTCCTTCGCGGGCAGATATTACGACGAGGAGGAAACTCAGCTGATACTCGACGCGTTTTCAACCGAAAACGAGCTTAAACTTGCTTACGCCGAGGAAACCGTCAGTCCCTGCACCGAGATAAAGGTATTTTCCGAGCGCGTAAGCGGACTTTGCGCAACCAAAGCCAAGCTCGATTTTACCTGCGCAATGCTTGCGGCGGCGCTGCCCAAGGCGGAATTCGTGCGTACGGAAAAGGGTATAGAGGGCAGCCTTTCCGCAACCTTGCTGTACGAGCAGAACGGTGAAATTCGCTCTACCGAAATAAACCTGCCCTTCGCGGTCGACCTTATCGGGCTGAATAACTGCGGCGAAGAAATAAGCGTTGCCGTCTGCGGCGTGAATATTCGTCAGCGTTCCGAGGGCGAGTGCGAGGCGGAGGCGGTCGTCAAAATCGCCGTTGCCGACAGCGAGGACTGCTCTGTCAGATACGTTTGCGAAATTACCGAGGCGGAAAAGCTTAAAGCAAACGACTGTGCTATAAGCGTATATATCCCCGCCGCGGGCGACGATTTGTGGAGCACGGCAAAGAGCCTCAGGCAAAGCCCCGATATGATTAAGGAAACCAACCCCGACCTTTCCTTCCCGCTTACGGGCAGCGAAAGAATAGTGGTTTTCAGGGGCAAGACCGAATAATCAAATACAAAAAAGGCAGTACTTAAAGCGCTGCCTTTTTCTTTACTTTTGCGCCAATAATCTTCGGCGGTTTTTTTGTTTGTATTTTTTATTGCGTTGTGTTATAATACGGCTATGAACTGCGTTCGGGTAAAGGCTTACGCCAAAATAAATTTAACGCTTTTCGTTTGCGGCGCGGCGGACGGGTATCATAAGCTTGACAGTCTGGTAGCATCCGTCGGTCTGTACGATACCGTTACGGTGAGAAAAAGGCGCGACGACCGCGTTACGGTTAAAATGCTCGGCGCGGAAATTCAAGGCGAAAACAACGCGGTTAAAGCTGCGGAGCTGTTTATAAAAGAGTTTGCCACCTGCGGCGCGGATATTACGGTTATCAAGCGCATACCTATGGGCGCGGGGCTCGGCGGTTCGTCTGCGGATGCCGCGGGCGTGCTCAACGCGCTTGCTCGGCTTTACCGTATCAAGGATAGCGAACGGCTTGCTAAGCTTGCCGACGCTACGGGCAGCGATACGCGCTATATGCTCGGAGGCGGTTGGGCGCGGCTGTTCGGCCGCGGCGATACAGTAAAGAGGGTAAGCGGCAGGCTGCGTGCTCGGCTGTTACTGCTCGTACCCGATGAAAAGGTAAGCACGCCGCAGTGCTTTGCGGCGTTCGATAAAAACGGAGTGGTCGGCGGCGACAGCGACGAAGCGGAAAGGGCGGTCAACCGCGGCGACGTATACGCGCTTGCGGCAAGCCTGCACAACGCGCTTATGCCCGCCGCCGTAAGTCTTTCGGGCGGGATTTCGGTCTGCGCCGATAAACTTAAAGAACTTGACTCGCTTGCCGTAAATATGACGGGCTCGGGCAGCGGTGTTTACGCGCTGTTCGCGTCGCGGCGGCTCTGCGTACGAGCAAAGCGCAGCTATCGCGGAACGGCTCGGGCTTATATATTAAAAACGAGGTGAAATTATGGCAGAAGAGCGTCTTATCGACGACGACAAGGACAGAAAATACCGTATCCGTAAAAACGAGAACGGCGAGGAAGAGCTGGTTATAATCGACGACGGCGAGGAAGAGGAGGATTTTCCCGAATACGGCGTCGTTACCGACGAGGACGAGCAGCTTTCCGAAGAGGAGCTTGCCCTGAAAAATGCCGAGCGCAGGCAGAATATGCAGCGCAAGGCGGAGGAATTAAAGGCTTCCGCAATCGAAAAGCTTGCCGCGGGCGACTTCGAGGGCGCGCAGTACGCGCTCAGTCAGGCGGCGGAGCTGACCGAGTACGACGGCGAGCTGTATTATCTGCAATTAAAGGCGTATTCGCGCAATATGAGCAACTTTTTAGATTTGCAGAAGTGTGTCGACGCCGCCGCGGGCGTGCTCGAATACACGGGCGAGGAACAGAAGGAAGAGCTTAATTCAGCGTCGGGTCCGCTTAAAGAGCGCATTTCTGATTTCGAGGGAAAGTGCGCCGAGCTGTCCGCGGAGAACGAGGCGGGCAAGGCGGAGCGGCGCGCGCCGTTCGCCGCGAAAAGAAAGCGCGCGCTTACGTTTCTTGCGGGCTCGGCGGTGCCTTTTGTCGCGCTTTTCGTGCTTGCAATCGTCTTTGCGTCAATGATGTTCGCGGACAAGGACGGACTGTTCATAATTCTGACTATCGCGTTCACCGTCGCGGCGGTAATTTCGCTGTTCGTAACGTTGTTTGCGTTTACGCGCTTCCACGACGCAAACCGCAAGGTAAAGCTTAACGAAAACGACGCGTCAACCAAGGTCGGCAGAGAGCTTATCTCCTGCCGCGAAGAGCTTGAAAATCTTAAAAAAATTTATTCGTCATTCGGCAATGATATATCTCGATAACGCTTCGACAACCCCGCTTGATAGTGGGGTTTTGGAAAAAATGATGCCGTATCTTACGGCAAGCTTTGCAAATCCCGACTCTCAGCACGGGGCGGGCAGGGAAGCCGCTCTCGCGGTTTTAAACGCGCGCGATACGCTTAGTAAAATTATCGGCTGCAAATCGGAAAACCTGTATTTCGTTTCGGGCGGAACCGAGGCGGGCAACTGGGCGGTAAAGGGTGCGTGTGCGGCGCAGTCCGACGCGGGCAGGCATCTCGTCGTTTCCGCAATCGAGCACCCCGCGCTGATAGAAAGCGCGCTCGATTTACGCAAATTCGGCTACGAGGTAACCTTCGTAAATCCCGACGCGGACGGCGTAATTCAGCCCTCTGCGGTGGCTGACGCCCTGCGCGGCGACACGGCTATGTGCGCGGTAATGCACGCAAATAACGAAACGGGCGTAATTCAGCCCGTCGAAGAAATCGGCGCGATATGCAAAAAGGCGGGCGTATTCTACTACTGCGACTGCGTGCAGACGGCGGGCGTGCTGCCCTTTCCCGTCGGGCACTGCGACGCGCTGGGTTTGTCCGCGCACAAGTTTTACGGACCCAAGGGCGTAGGTGCGATATATATTTCGCCGACGGCAAAAATAAACCGCCTTATTTCGGGCGGCAAGCAAGAGCGCGGACTGCGCGCGGGCACCACGTTCGTTGCGGGCGCGGTCGGCTGCGCGGCTGCGCTCGAATGCGCGGTTAAATCTGCGGCGGAAAACAACGCCGCGGTTTCGGCTTTGCGTTCTTCTTTCGAAGATAATGTGCTGCGGGAAATAGACGGAGTGCACGTCAACGGCGCAGGAGCACGCCTGCCCGCACATTCCAACCTTTCGTTCGACGGCTGCGACGGCGAGAATATACTTTTCCTGCTCGATATGAAGGGCATTGCGGTTTCTACGGGCTCGGCTTGCTCGGCGGGGGCGGTAAAGCAGTCGCACGTGTTGAAGGCTATGGGGCTTTCCGACTCGCGTATAAGGTCCGCGGTGCGGTTCACCTTCGGAAAATACAATACCTTTGAAGAGGTCGACGAGGTGGTCGCCGAGTTGAAGTCTGCGGTCGCAAAAATACGCCGTTGTTAAAAAGTTTCAAATTTTGTGACGTAAAATATAATTGCGAAATTATAAAAATTTTTTTTCAAATAATTTACTTTTATATTTTAAGCCGCTATAATAATATGTGTAAACAAGGTTAATACCTTGCTTGAAACAGCTCATCATTTTCCCCCTTATCATTGAGGCGGCGCGAACTCCG
>CAJTJC010000003.1:0-115104 GCA_910576655.1 uncultured Christensenella sp. | reverse complement strand
GCGCCGCCTCTACATTATTCTGCAAATCAGACAGGCGAGGATTGTCGATACAAGCGTGGCGACAAGCACGCAGACGATGGGCAACGCAAGCTTTTTTACTTTAAGCCCCGCGAAGTATACCGCGGAAATATAGAACACCGTTTCGGACGAGCCGAAGCACACGCACGCGCACCGCGCCACGTAACTGTCCGCGCCGTAGGCTTCGATAATGCGGCTGAGGTACGCAAGCGAGCCGCTGCCCGAAAACGGCTTTATAAGCACTAACTTAGTCAGCTCTTCGGGTATTCCCAAAAGTCCGAACACGGGCGAAAGCCACTTGGTTAAAAGGTCTGAAAGTCCCGACCTTTCAAACAGCTCGCACATCATGAACACGGCGGCAAGGCAGGGCAGAAGCGACACGGTGAATTTGAACGCTTCGGTTATTCCGTCGGTAAAGCTTTCGTAAATATTCACCTTTTTTATCGCCGAAAACGTGAATACGGCGATAAAAATTACTGGTATAATCAGCGCCATAGCTTATTCCCCGCAAGGAACAGTCCCGTTGCAAGCAGCGTCGAAACCGCGGTGCAGATAAGGGACGGCAGAAATATATCGGCTGCGGCTGCGCTTCCCGCGCCCGCGCGCAAAGCGATAACCGTCGTAGGAAGTATCTGAATGGACGTTGCGTTTATCACGAACAGCAGCTTTTGCGCAAAGGAATTGCCCTCTTTTTCAAGCTCGGCAATGGCTTTCACCGCATAGGGCGTTGCCGCCCCGCCCAGTCCGAGAAGGTTGCAGGAAATATTCATGGCAAGGCTCTCGGTCGCCGCCTCGTCGTCCGTTCTGAAAATTTTACGCGCGGCGGGGCGAAGCGCGCGCGCCACGCCGCGCGATATTCCCGACCGTTCGCATAGCTTGGAAAGTCCCATCCATACGGCGTATATCGTAAACAGTGTCAGCGCGGTTTTTACGGCGCTTTCGCCGCCCTGCATAAGCGCGGGCAGAAAGTCCTGCGGGGCGCATATCGCAAGCGCTACCATAGAAGATATAAAAACGGCGGTAAAAATCACGTTCATATAATATTTTACTTTTCATAAACGAAAGCAATGACAATTTATTTTACTTTGCATTTTTAATTTGGTATAATAAGACTATGAAAGAAAAGTTTTACATTACGACTGCAATAACCTATACTTCGGGCAAGCCCCATATCGGTAACACCTACGAGGCGATTTTTACCGACGCGATTGCGCGCTTCAAGCGTATGCAGGGCGAGGACGTGTTCTTTATGACGGGCACGGACGAGCACGGCATAAAGATAGAGCAGAAGGCGGCGGAAGCGGGACTTTCGCCCAAGGAATACGTGGACGGACTGGCGGACGTCATAAAGGGAATTTGGGACAAAATGAACGTGTCCTACGATAAATTCATACGCACGACCGACCCGGAGCATATTGTCTGCGTTCAGAAAATATTCAAAAAGCTTTACGATAAGGGCGATATTTACAAGTCGACGTACGAGGGAATGTACTGCACTCCTTGCGAAAGCTTCTGGACGGAAAGCCAGCTTGTAAACGGCAAATGTCCCGACTGCGGGCGCGAGGTAAAGCCCGCCAAGGAAGAGGCGTACTTTTTCAGAATGAGCAAGTACGCGGAAAAGCTTGTTTTACACATCATTTCCCACCCCGATTTTATACGCCCCGTTTCCCGCAAGAACGAAATGATGAACAACTTTCTTCTTGCGGACGAGTGCGTTGGAAAAACCGACCTCGAGCTTTTCAGGGCAATAGGCAACGGCACGCTTAAAACCAAATTGCAGGATTTATGCGTTTCGCGTTCCACCTTCAAGTGGGGTATACCCGTCGATTTCGACGAGGGGCACGTCGTTTACGTATGGCTTGACGCACTCGTAAACTACATTTCCGGCGTGGGCTACTGTCCGGGCGTTCCCATGGCGGAGTTCAAGAAGTACTGGCCTGCCGACGTTCAGGTTCTTGGAAAGGACGTACTTCGTTTCCATATAATATACTGGCCCATATTCTTAATGGCGCTCGGGTTGAAGCCGCCCGTATGCGTATACGGACACGCGTGGCTGCTTCAGAACAACGATAAAATGTCCAAATCGAAGGGCAACGTAATTTACGCGGACGAGCTTGCCGACAAGGTGGGCGTGGACGCGGTAAGATATTTCGTTCTGCGCGAAATGCCCTACGCCGACGACGGCAGCATTACGCACGAGCTTGTTTGCGAGCGTTATAATTCCGACCTTGCCAACGTGCTTGGCAACCTCGTTAAGCGCACCGTTTCAATGACCAACCAGTATTTGGGCGGCGTTGCCGCAAAGACGGGCGTCAGTGAAGAGCCCGACGACGATTTCGTGGCGGTTATACGCAATACCTACGCAAGCGTTGCCGCAAAAATGAAAGAGCTGAAGGTGGCGGACGCGCTCGACGCGTTGTGGTCGCTGTTCAGGCGCGCGAATAAGTATATCGACGAAACGACGCCCTGGCTGCTTGCAAAGGACGAAAGCAAGCGGGGCAGGCTTTCCGAGGTGCTTTACAATCTGCTGTACGCCCTCGATACGGGCGCGAATATTTTAAGCGCGTTTATGCCCGATACCGCCAAGAGTATTCTCGGCGAAATAGGCGCGTCGGTGCGCAATGCGAATGAAACCGCCCCCGTTGCGTCTTATACGGTTACGGCAACGCCCGCTACGCTGTTCGGCAGAATAAAATACGAAGATATATGCGGCGAAGCGTGAGCTATATAGACGTACACTGCCACCTGAACGGCGAGGATTACGGTCCCGTCGACGCGCTTATCGCGGACGTTCAGGCGGCGGGCGTTAAAAAGATAATTTCCGTCGGGTTCGATTTGCCCTCGTCGGAGTACTGCGCGCGTCTGTCTGAAATTTACCCGTGCGTATATTTTACGGCGGGCTTTCACCCGACCGAGCTCGGCGCTTACCGCGACGGCGATTTGGATAGAATAGAAGAGCTTACCCATAATGCAAAATGCGTTGCAATCGGCGAAATCGGGCTGGACTATCACTACCCCGATACCGACAGGGCAAAGCAGCTGCGCGTTTTTACCGCGCAGTTAGAGCTTGCAAAAAAGCTGGATATTCCCGTGCAGATACACTCGCGCGACAGCGCGGAGGATATGCTTTGCGTTCTCAAAGAACACGCGCGCGGGCTTAAAGCTATGCTGCATTGCTATTCACATTCCTTGGAAATTGCAAAGGAGCTCGAAGAGCTGGGCGCGTATTTCTCGTTCGGCGGTACGAGTACCTATTCGGGCAGCAAAAAGGCGCGCAGAACTATTGCCGCGCTTCCGCTTGAAAGAATTATGACCGAAACCGACAGCCCGTACCTGCCGCCGAGGTCTATGGCGGGCGTATTTCCCAACACCCCCAAAAGCATACCCGAAATTTTGGCAAACACCGCAGAAATAAAGGGAATAAGCGTGGAGGAGGCGGCTGCCTCGGTATGGGATACGGCGCACTCGTTTTTTAAAAAATTAAACAACGTATAAAAGTCGGACCCCCGCGCTGAAAAGCGCGGGGGTCTTTCTCTTAAAGTGAGGTAAACGCGTGAATTTCGTTTACAATAATATTATTTGTTGTTATAATAACAATATACGGACTAAAAAATGGAAAACGATATTAAAACGGTGCTTGCCGAATGCGGCTTCGGCTTTAAAAAGCAATTCGGTCAAAATTTCATAACCGACAAGAATTTGCTTTCGTCCATAGTGGCGCAGTCGGGCGCGGGCGCAGGGGATACCGTAGTGGAAATAGGCTGCGGCGCGGGCACGCTTACCCGCGCGATAGCCGAAAGAGTTAAAAGGGTAATCGCTTTCGACGTGGACAGGACTCTTCAACCCGTGCTTGCACGCACGCTTGCGGGGCTTGACAACGCCGAAGTGATTTTCAAGGACTTTTTGAAGGTCGACCTTGCCGAATTCGAGGAACGCACTGGCGAATACAGGGTAATTGCAAACCTGCCCTATTACATCACCTCCCCGCTGATAATGAAGATAGTGGAGGAAGGGAAAAAATGCCTGTCGCTGACCGTAATGGTACAGGAGGAGGTTGCCGAGCGGCTTTGCGCGCGGGCGGGCACGCCGGAGTACGGCGCGATAACCGCCATGATTGCGCCGCGCGCCGACTGTAAAATTATAAAGCGCGTGCCGCGAGCTATGTTTTATCCCCGACCCAACGTAGACAGCGCAGTCGTCCATATGAGCTTTAAACCAAACGTAGCGCTGCCCGCGGCGTATAAAAAAACGGTGCACGCTGCTTTTTCCTCGCGCAGAAAGACGCTTGAAAACAATTTAGTAAGCTGCTTCAAGCTTACCCGCGCGGACGCGCAGAGAATTTTAACCGAATGCGGTATCGATTTGAAAGCCCGCGGCGAAACGCTTGACTGCGCTGAGTTTATAGCGTTAGCCGAGCTGCTTTAACGGTTTAAATTTAACATTATATGCAATTTTAAAAAATAGTGTTCTATCCTTTTTTTCGACGGCATACATTAAGGTGTAAACTCAAAAAATCGGAGGACATTATGAACGAGCAGTTAGACTATGCTGAAATGCTTGAAATTCCCGTCAACACGGTAAACGTAACCAAGAAGAAAAGTATTTTCAAGCGCAAACAGAAAAATCAACCCCAGCAGGACGACATTAAGGAACGCGTGGTTGAAAGCGTGAACGAGCGTATGGGCGCGTACGTAATTTCGGAGGACGTTTCCGACCCGCCCAAGCCCGAAAAGGTAAAGACTATAGGCAAGCGCGACAAAAAGAGCGTTATACTCTGGACGGAGGCTGCGCTTGTCGGAATAATTGCTATAGGTATTTTCATAACCAACATTTTAATGCCGTCGACGGTAATAAACACCTTTTTAAGCTCGTTTTCCGAGCCGACTAAGGAAGAGCCCGTCTACTCGCAGATTACCCTGTCCCCGATAGTCAACGACTTTTCTGACGCAGAGGTAAGCTTAAACGAGGGAGTGCTCAGCTTTACGGCGGAGGGCGGCGTATATCCCGTATGCGACGGTACCGTTTCCAAGGTTACCGAGGTTAACGGCACCTACACTATGGAAATTGCGCATACGTCGACGTTTACCAGCGTAATCACCGGCCTCAACGACGCGTATTCCGCAGTCGGCACGAAGGTGGCGGATAACATTCCCGTAGGTTACAGCAACGGCGAGGCGGAAGTGCGCGTTACCCTGTACGATAACGGCGTTGCGTTAAACTGCATCAAGCTGAACGGCGAAGTCCCCGTCTGGACGGTGTAGTGAAAATAACCCTTCACCCGCTGTTTATAGCGCTCGGATTGGTAACCGCCCTGTTCGGCGGTCTGCCGATATATATAATCTACGCATTGACCGCGCTCCTTCACGAGTGCGGTCATATATTTTGCGCCGCGCGTATGGGCTATAAGTGCGAGAAAATAAGCCTTATGCCCTACGGCGCCGCGGCAATCTGCGACACCGACGGGATACGCGCCCGCGACGAGGTAAGGCTTGCGCTTGCGGGGCCTGCCGTAAACGCGTTTATGTGCGTGCTATGCGCGGGGTTATGGTGGTTCTATCCCGTAACGTACGGCTATACCGATACGGTGTTCAACGCAAACGCCGTAATGCTTGCGATAAATCTTTTACCCGCGTATCCGCTTGACGGCGGGCGCGCGCTGTCAGGGCTTTTGAGTCAGTTTATGCTTAAAAAGCGCGTGGGGCTTATTCTGCGCGGAATGAGTATCGCGGTGTCGGCAGCGCTCGTGCTCGTTTTCTTTCTCGCGTATAAAAACGCGTCGCTTCTCATATTCGCGGCGTTTCTGTCGGCTTCCGCGTTCGGCAAGGACGTAGCCCTGCTGCGCACGGGCTTCCGCCCCAAAAAGATAAAGCGCGGTAGAGAAATGCGGCATATCATGCTCAACGACAGCTCGACCTTCAAGGACGCGCTTAGGTATATCGACGATTCCAAGTACTGCGTGTTTCAGTTTTATTCGGACGGTATGCTTGACGAGATAACCGAGGAAGAGCTTTTCGAAATGCTGGAAACGCGCAGCATTTACGACAGAGTTTCCGAAAATTAAACCCCGACCGTATCGGTCGGGGTTATTTGTCGAGAAAGCTTCCTCCGAAAATTTCGGGGTCGATATTGCCGTCCAGCACGTATTCGACGGCGGTTATTCCGAGGGCAACGGCTTTGTCCACCTCGCCCGAAAGCATTGCAAAGTCGTACCTGCACTTGTAGTCCTGCCGTTTGGTCCCGTAGGAATACCTCGTCCAGGCAAAGTGTCGCTTTAAACACCTTTCAACGCCCGAAATTGTGATAAGCGGTTCTACGTGCTTCATGCTGTCGTAGACGGGGCCGGTGCACGCCATAACGCTTTCCTTTGGAAGAATACGCCTGCGCATCTTGTATTTGCGGCTGATATAAAGCCCCAAATCGCTTTCGAAGCTGTTGTGCGCAAGGGGCGAGCGTCTGCCACGCTCGTATTCGTAAACGTGGGGGTGGAGAGTGGTATCCAGTGCGTAATGCGTGGCGTAGCCCGCGGCGTAGCTTTGGTTGCCCTTTATAAGCTGTTCGAATAAGTATACCGCGTTCTTGCGGTGCAGCTCGCGTCCGAGGTTGTCGCGCGGTCTTAATCTGTACGCGAAAAATATATCCCCGCCCTGAGCCCCTACGAGATAGAGGGTCTTGTCAAGCCGTTTTCTGTAATCGGGATTAAGTTGTTCGTAAATCACGTCGGCTGCGATGCCGTGCGAAAAATAATCAGGCACGTTATAAGTTTAACCGTTTTCCGTAAAAAAGATACTGTTGAATGTAACCCGAATGTTCCCCGAACGTGTCCGTCAGGTATTTGGCAATTTTCGTCCTGTCTTTAAGCGTGCCCTTAAAGTCCTCGAAATACACTTTTTCAATCCAGGTATCGACGGGGAAGCTGTCCGTCTTGCGGAAGCCGAAAAACGCAACGCAGTCAGCAACCTTGGGGCCTATGCCCTTGTAGGTCAAAAGCGCCTTTTTAAGCTGCGCCGTGGGCAGCGCGTCAAGCCCGTCTATGCCCTCGGTAAAAATTCTTTGGGCGGTGGCTTTAAGGTATTCGTCCCTGTATCCCGCGCCCGACTCTTTAAATACGCTTACGTCCGCGGCGGCAAGCGCGGCGGTGGAGGGGAATGCGCGGTATTCGCCGAATGGCGAGCTCATTTTTTCGCCCAGCCGTTCGCATATACGGCCGATAATGCCTTTAATGCGCGGAATGTTGTTGTTCTGCGAAATTATAAACGAGTATATCATTTCCTCGCGGCTTTGGTTGAGTATCCTCAGCCCGCTGCAAAGGTTCGCGCTTTTGGTCAACAGCGGTACGTTGAACGCGCACGCCGCCTCCACGATAGCCTTATAATCGCGGTCAAGGTCGAAATAGCCGTAAAAATAGTCGCAGTCGTCGCTTTCGATAACCGTCTTTGCACCGTCGCCGTAAACGTAGGCGATTTTGTCGGCTGAATTTACGAGGTAGCCGTTTTTATACGGCGCGAAGCGGAAAACCTGCCCGCATTCCAGCGTGTCTTTGGGGTTGAAGTAGCGTGAATCGTAATCTATTTTCATAAGTAAGTCCCTTGAAATTATTATAGTTCGCTGCGCCGCGTCTGTCAACCTAAACCGCTTGCACGCGCGGGCTTTTTAAGCGCGGGATAATTATTAAACTTTTACGGATAATATTTCTATGGTAACACTGGAAAAAAATATAAAGAGCGTAAAGGATAAGCTTCCCTCCGAGGATATTATCGTATTTGAATTCGACTCGCTCAGCGGTAAGCGGTTCGCGGCGATTTACGCGGACGGAATAGCCGACAAGCAGCTTTTGGGCGAGCTGGTGGCAAAGCCGCTGCGCGCCGCGAAAAGCGACGAAAAGCTTGAAGATATTAAAAAGCTGCTCGCCTCGCCCGAGGTCAAGGACGGCGGCAAGATTGAGGACGCCGTAAAGGAAATTTCCGACGGTAACGCCGTGCTGTTCGTGGACGGCGAAAAGGAATTCTTTATAATCGGTCTTAAAAATCCCCCGGGAAGAACGGTGGCGGAGCCGCCCACGCAGGTGGCGATTAAGGGCCCGCGCGAGGGGTTCACCGAGGATATCAAGACTAATCTCGGGCTTGTCAGAAAGCGCCTTAAAAGCGACAATCTGCACGTAAAAACGCTGAAAAGCGGCAAGCAGTCGGACACGTCTGTCGCGATAATTTATATCGAGGGCGTCTGTCCCGAGGGGCTGCCCGAGCGAATTGAAAGGGAAATCGCGTCCAAGCAAATAGATATAGTTCCGGACTCGTCGTATATATCGCAGTTCATTTCCAAAAAGCCGCGCTCGCTTTTCAAGCGCAACGGCACTGCGGAAAAGCCCGACGTTTTCTGCGCGAAAATTTCCGAGGGCAGGGTGGGCATTATCGTCGACGGCTCACCCATTGCGCTTACTGTCCCATACATGATAGTAGAGGATTTTCAGACAGTAGAGGACTACTATCAGGTTTCGTACCGCTCGACCGTACTGCGTATACTCAGGCTGGTTTCGCTTGTTATTGGTGTGTTTTTGCCTGCGTTCTACGTATCTGCGCAGCTTTTCAAAATACAGCTTATTCCGTACAGACTGCTTCTGAAAATATCCAGCTCTGTTTCGGGGCTTGCGCTGTCGCCGAGCGTCGAAATGTTTTTAACGCTGTTCTTGCTGGAAGTCCTTATAGAGGCGTCAATCCGAATGCCCAAGTACGTCGGGCTTGCAATGTCGGTCGTCGGAGCTTTGGTTCTCGGCGATACAGCAGTTCAGGCGGGCATAATTTCAACTCCTGCGATAATCATAATCGCGTTTTCGGCAATATGCCTTTTTACCACGCCCGACCTTGTGGAAACGACTACGACTTTGAGGTGGGTGTACCTTATAATAGGCGGCAGCCTCGGACCGTTCGGCGTAGTGCTGTTTACCGCGTTTTTGATATGCTATCTCGTTTCCGAGCAGACATACGGCGTGCCGCTGTTTGCTCCGTTTGCGCCGCTTATAAAAAGCGATTTGCACGACAGTATGGTAAAGGCGAATATGTACTCGCTGAAAACCCGCCCCGAGGTATTCAAGGCCAAAAATAAAGTGAGGGTTAAAAACAAATGAGCTCGAAAATAAGCGTAAGACAAATTTGTTTCATAATGCTGATATACACCGCGGTGTCAAAATTCATTCTGTATCCTACGCAGTTAAGCGCCGAAAGCGGCAGGGATTTGCTGTTTTCCGCACTTATAAACTTCGCGATTCAAGGCGCTATCGTCTGGGCGGTAAGCTTTCTTTGCTCACGCACGGATAAAACCTTTTTTGCGCTTATCGAGGGCACTTTGGGCAATATCGTTGCAAGAATAGTTTACGGGCTTTTCGCACTGTTTTTTATAGTCTGCACAATAATACCCCTGTTCGAGCAAAAGTTGTACGTTCACGCGATTTTTTACGATACAATTCCTTCGCTTCTAATATTCTTGCCCATATTTTTCTTTACGGTTTACGCCGCGTCCAAGGGCTTTGAAAATATCGGCAGGTGTGCGGACATCTGTCTGCCGCTGTTTCTGCTGTCAATGCTTTTGATTTTGGTTATGTCCCTGCACGAGGTGCAGTGGGATAATTTTCTGCCCGTATTCAAGCAGCCCTCGAAGGTATTTCAAAGCTCGCTTGCAAGCGCGTACCGCTTCGCCGAGCCCGCATTTCTTCTGATGTTTATGGGTCACTTCAAATACAAAAAGGGCGATGCGGCGAAAATAACTCTCTCGTATATCGGCGGCGCGCTTTTCGTAATGCTGGTGCTTGCGGCGTTCTACGGAATTTACGGCGATTTGGCGCAGTCGCGTCAGTTTGCAATTTCGAAAATTTCCCTGTTCTTTCCCGCGATAGATATGCTTGGCAGAATAGACCTTCTCGCGCTGTACGTGCTTGAAATCGTCATGCTTTTCGCGTTAGTGCTGAACATTCAGCTTGCCGTGCACTGCATAGAGTGCTGCACGGGCTATAAAAACAGAGCGGTGCTGTCGGTCGCACTCAACGCGGCGTTCCTCGTTTTTATAATCGTTTTCGACAACAATTTTAACGCAATAAACACGATTTGGTCTAAATGGATGTGGATAGTTTTCCTTGTTTTTGCAAACGCCGTTCCGCTTTCGGGCTGGCTTATGAGGAGGAAAAATGATTAAAAGGTACACGCCCATACTCTATTGGGCAATCATAATCGCGCTGCTCGGTCTGTTTTTTACCAACGATTTCGGGCTTGTCGATATACACAAGACCTCGTTTATAGTCGCCGTCGCGGTCGACGCCGGGGAGGAAGAGGTTCAGGTCACTGCGCAGATAGCCGTGCCGCAGCCCTCGTCCAGCGGCGACGCAACAAAGTATATCGGCGTTCAGGGCAGCGGCTTCACCATTGCCGACGCGCTAAACGAAATAAACGCGAAGACGGGCACCTATCCCAAGCTGCTGTTTTGCAAGCTTATTTTAATCGGCGACAGCTGTAAGGATAAAGACCTTTTCCAACTGCTCGGCTGCTTTTACAGAAGAAATTATTCCGAGCTGACCGCACTCGTCGCAATGTGCGAGGGCAAGGCGCAGGATATGCTGTCTATTGAAGCCGCCGTCGAGCAGGAAAATTCCACGGCTATACAGAAGGTGCTTTCGGCCGAGCTTGAAAAGTCGGGAAACGTATCGAAGGCGGATTTGAAGTCGATAGCCGAATCCAACTATTCCGTAAGCAGGGCGTGCTATATGCCCTACGTTCAGGCTAACGTGCAGGGCACTTCTAAGCCGGGCGGCGAGGGCGACAACGCCGGCGGCGAAAAGCCTCAGGGCGGACAGGGAGGACAGAGCGGCGGACAGCAAAGCTTGGGACAAGGCGGTCAGTCCGGACAGAGCGGACAAAGCGGTCAGTCGGGACAAAGCGGTCAGTCGGGGCAGAGCGGACAAGGCGGCGGACAGGGAGGCGGTCAGCCTACCGAATTTACCGCCCGCCAAACGGCTATTTTCACGAACGGAAGGTTCGCGGGCATACTCAACGAGCGACAGGCTTTCGCACTGAACATGATTGAAAACGACATCAATATCGCGGTAATTCCCTGTGTCGTTGACGACATAAAATACACTATGGGCTTAAAGAGTGTTAAGGCTGGCGTAAACTTCGACGTTAAGGAAGGCGTGCCCTCGCTTACGGTCGACTTTAAAGCGACTGCTCAGGTTCAGGGCGCGAAAAAGATTATGGTGCCCGAGGACGTGCCAAACGACGACGTGGTGCTCCCCGAGGTAATAAAAGCTACCGAGCAGGCAATAGAGGAGCGGTTCAAAAATCTTCTGGAAATTTGCGCGCAGACCGACTGCGATATGCTCGGCATAAAAAATCAGCTGCATAAATATCATTACAAGTACTATGACGCGTTCAAGGATGACGTTCTCACCCGCATGAACGTGGAATATAAAATATCGGTAAAAAGCAGTAATTAAAGCGCGCCCCCGAAAGGGGCGCGCCCGCGGTTATCTGGTTGTAAGGTGCGCAAGCGTTTCGATTATCAGCTTGGATAAAAGCTGCAAATCGCGTTCGCTTATCTCGCCCGCGTATCCGGCAAGTATTTCCCTTGCACGGGCCGCGCCGCCGCCCGTCACGTCCCGCGCTATGGCGTCGGCAACCTCCTTTGCGGCGGCTTCGACACTGTCCGTTGGAACGTAACCCTCGATAAGCGCGGCGATAACCTTCTCGGTTTCGGAAAGCCCGCTCTTGACACGGATAAACTGCTCGTACAAAACGTAATAAAGCGTTGCAGCCGCGCCGACGGAAAAACCGTGCTCGATTACCGACACGTATTCGTCAATCAGAAAGCGCAAACTTAAATTGCATACTGCGGCATATACTGCATATAAGAGCGTGCCCAACATAAAGGGCAAAAATGTTACCAATTTTTTCTGCGCCCGCGCAAGCAGCGTTTTCTTTATAAGCTGCGTTACCAGCGCGGTTGCAAGCGCAAGCGCCGTTACGGCCGGACCGTAAAAGGTGAAGGTGTTGAAAATCTGAATCAAACTCAAAAAATTTCTCCCGCGTACCCGACCTACGCAAATTTCACCCGACCCTTATATATAACACAAAACGCGCCATTCAAACCAAAATAATTTGCCTTTTTCCGCGTAATGTGTTAGTTTAGTGAGGAGAGGTAATTTTATGAGAATGCACAGAAAACCGCATCTGGACGAACGGCTGTCCGCCTGCGGCAAAATTTTGACCGTCGCCGATTTGACCGATAAAAATATGCTTCGCGCAGCGGGCG
Source organism: uncultured Christensenella sp. (assembly GCA_910576655.1). Classification (GTDB taxonomy): domain Bacteria; phylum Bacillota; class Clostridia; order Christensenellales; family Borkfalkiaceae; genus Coproplasma. The sequence goes on along the minus strand of CAJTJC010000003.1, from coordinate 102,795 downwards.
AAAAGCAGTATCTCGACTGTATTAAAATATTCGGCAACGATAATCCCGTTCATCTCGAAATAGGCTGCGGTAAGGGCAAATTCGTAGCGGAAACCGCTAAGCTTAATCCCGATATAAATTTCGTCGCGTGCGAAAAAATTTCCAACGTCATCATAGACGCGTGCGAGAGAGTGATAGCCGAGGGTATTACAAACGTCTATTTTCTCAACTGCGCGGCGGAGGTGCTTGCAAAGTATTTCATACCACGCTCGGTGGAAAAAATATATCTCAATTTTTCCAACCCTCTGCCCAAAGAGGGATATAAAAAGCAGCGACTGACCCACCCGAGGTTTCTTGACATTTACAGGGAAATCCTTAAAGAGGGCGGGCTTATAGTACAGAAAACCGACGACGGCGATTTTTACCGTTTTTCGCTTGAAAGCTTTAAGGAGGCGGGCTATAAGGTAATCGAAACCTGCGAGGATTTGGCAAGCAATCCCGTTGCGGGCGACGTGGAAACCGAGCACGAGCGGCTGTTCAAGTCCCGCGGCAAGCCCATTTACAGAATAGTTGCGGAGGTTAAATGATTTATTTGTATATAACGGCGGGCGTCGCCGCGTTCATAGCGCTTTGCGCGCTGTTCGTATGGTTCAACAACAGCTGTTTGAAGGTTACGCGCGTAAAAAGGAAGATAGAGGGCGCGCCCAAGCTTAAAATAGTGCATTTGTCCGACCTGCACGGCAAGCGTTTCGGTCGCGGCAACGTAAGGCTGATAAGCAGGGTTCTGCGCGAGCGTCCCGACCTTATAGCCGTTACGGGCGATATAATTCACCTGTATACGCAGAAGAATATCTGCGTTGCGGCGGAGGCGGTCTCCGCGCTCAAAGAAATAGCGCCCGTGCTGTACGTTTCGGGCAACCACGAAATGCGCAACAAGGGCTACCGCGGTTTCAGAAAAATTTTAATCGAGGCGGGCGCAACCGTGCTTGACGACACCGTGACCGCGGCGTGCGGAATAACCGTGGCGGGGCTGAACGCCGCTTCGCTGAGAAACGACAAAATTCAAAAAATCACCCCTGACGTTTCTCCGAAAATACTGCTGGCTCACGAGCCGCAGTTTTTTGAAAAGTATGTAGGTGCAGGGTACGATTTGGTGCTTTGCGGGCACGCGCACGGCGGTCAGTGGCGCATACCGTTTACGGGTATAGGGCTATACGCGCCGGGACAGGGCAAGTTCCCTAAATACACGGCGGGCGTGCATATCAAGGACGGGCGCGCAATGGTAATCTCGCGCGGGCTGGGCAATTCGGAATTTCCGCTGCGCCTTTTCAACCGCCCCGAAATAGTGGTAATAGAAATAAATTAATAGTTGTTACTTGAAATTTAACTAATATTGTGCTATAATCCAAATAGATATTAATAATCATATTCTGTAATCAAATTAAAGGAGGGCATATTTGTGAAAAAACTGTTATCGCTTTTAATAGCCGGGTTTAATTTAATTTGCGCCGTGTCGGTGTTCGGCGGCTGTCAGAATGAAAATGAAGCGGCAAACGAAAATAATTTGACTGCTACTTTGCCCTCAGACGTTAATGAAATTGATACTCAACCCAAACCTCAGCCTCAGCCTGATTTAGACCCTGACCGCAATCCTTATCCCATACCGAGATATGAAGATTTTTGTGATTTTAATGAGTTCAGGCAATATTACGAAACGGAATTTTCTGTTTTAAATAGTGAAAAATTTTATTTGCTGCACCCCGAAATGGAAGCTGTAAACGCAAGCTATACATCTTATTTTGTTTTTCACGGTGAAGAATCCTGGTATGAAAACAGTCCGTTTATTAATCCTTATGCAACCGAAACTTTTTTTATTTATTGTAAAGAATTAGGCGGCATTGAAGCTGACGATATTTATACAGGCTTGCCTGAGTATACCTTAGAGATAGAGGTCAAGTTAAAGGCGTTGCCTGAAAATCACATAAAAAACCGTAATTTTATTTTTGAATTTTCCGATTATATCGGTCAGTTTAAATGGCGAAACACCGTAAAAATATATGAAGACGGAATTATTATAGCCGAATGTAATTTCAACACAAGCGTAGAAGTGCCAAACGATTGGATAGTGAATTATTTTTATAATAATTTAGCTTAAATTTATACACAATTTTGCATTAATTGTAAACGGGTTTTAATTGATAATTTGAAAAATTAAAATAATCCCCCGTCGCGTATATTTCGACGGGGGATTGCTTTATTTATTTTATAAGCAGGGCGAGCACCGCTTTAAGCAGGTGCAGCTTGTTTTCGCCCTGTTCGAGCACGGCGCTCAGCTTGCCGTCGATAACGTCTGCGGTTACCTCGACCCCGCGCGAGGCGGGCAGGGGGTGCATGAACATTGCGTTGGGTTTTGCAAGGCTTAAAAGCTCGGTGTTTATCTGATAGGGCAGTAAAATTTTTCTGTCCTTTTCCGACGGCGCGGTGTGGTAATTGTAGTTGTCGGTATATACGACGTCTGCATTTTTAACCGCATCGGCAGGGTTTTCGGTTATAAAAATTTTTCCGTACTGCTCCGCGCGGGTAAGGTGCTCGCGCTTGACTGCAAATTCGGCTGGAGTGGAAACTGCAACCTCCATACCGCACTTAATCGCGCCCATGATGAGCGACACCGCGTTGTTTTCGCCCTTGCCGACGTAAGCTATTTTCAGCCCTTCCAGCTTGCCCTTCTTTTCCCAGACGGTGTACAAATCGCAAAGGGTCTGCAAGGGGTTGTATTCCTCGTTTTCCGAGTTGATTATGGAAACGGGCGATACCGCGCAGAATTCCTCTAAATCGCTTTGGCTGATGTGTCTTGTCACAAGTGCGCCCACGCCGTAGCGCGAAACCACGTTTACTATATCCTTAATATTTTCGCCTGCCTGCATATCGTTGCTGCTGTACGGCAGGTTTACGCACACGCCGCCAAGCTGACGTACGCCTATTTCAAGCGCGGAGCGCGTCCTGAGCGACGTATCGCCGAAAAGCAGCGCAACGGTGGTACCCTGCAAAATGCAGGTGCTTTCATGCGCGGCGAATTTCGCCTTCATAGCCTTCGTTGCGTACAAAATTTCAAAAATTTCTTCCGTGGAATATTCGGCAAGCTTGGTTAAATGCTTGCGGTCTATTCCGTAGGAAGGGGAGTATCTGTTAATATCCATAAAATACCTCGTTTAATTTTAGTTGCCGCGTTTGCTGAATTCGCAGCCGCAATAGCTTTGGCGGTAAAGCCCGTATTGTTCCGAAAGCCGCAGGCTGCGCAGATAGCCGCCGCGCTTTTTAAAATCCGAATACAGCCAATGCACGGATTTGCCGACGGAAAGCTGTTCGCCTATGCGGTTGATAAGCGCGGCGTTTTTCAAAGGGCTTATAGTAAGCGTTGTTCCGAAGTAGTCGCAGCCCAGCTTTTCCGCGGCTTCGGCTGTCTTGGCAAGTCTTAGTGCAAAGCACGCTTCGCAGCGCTTTCCGCCTTCTTTTTCGCTTTCCAGTCCGCGCACCGCCGAATAGTATTCCGCGGGGTCGTGCCCGCAGTCGGCTGTTTTCGCCCAGCCCGTTTCGCTTATCAGCCGTAAAAGTTCCGCCTTGCGTTTTAAATATTCGCCGTCCCCGATATTCGGGTTATAGAAAAATACGGTAATATCGAAAAACTCTTTCAGTCTTTCAAGGCATGCCGACGAGCACGGCGCGCAGCAGCAGTGCAGCAGCAGCGAGGGCTTTTTGTCAAGCGCGCTTATCTGATTTTCCATCAGCAGGTTGTAATTATTTGCGTTCACGGATAAAGTTTAACACTTTTATAAAAAAAATACAATAATTTTTGCCGAATTTAGCCCCGTTAATGTTGGAAATAGTTTAAAAACGTGCTATAATAACCGTAATAAGGAGTTTATATGTCAAGTTTGAAGCTTAACGGTGTAAATAAAATATATCCGTCGGGAACGCTTGCGCTCTACGACGCAAACCTTGAAACGGCGGACAGAGAATTCGTCGTTATCGTGGGCGCGGAGGAAAGCGGCAAGTCTACTCTGCTCCGCGTTATAGCGGGCTTGGAGGACGTATCCGAGGGCGAAATTTTTATCGACGGCAAGGACGTGACCGAGGTCGAGCCCAAGGACAGGGATATTGCAATGGTGTTCAGAAACGACACGCTCTATCCCGCGCTCAACGTGTTCGACAATATGGCGTTCGGGCTTAAAATAAGGAAGGCGTCGCCGACACTTATCGAACAGCGCGTAAAGGCGGCGGCAAATATTTTGGGACTTACCGACATACTCTACCGCAAGCCGAAAACGCTTACTTCGGCTCAGCGCCAGCGCGTTGCGTTGGGCAGAGCGGTGGTGAGAGAACCAAAGCTTTACCTTCTGGACGAGCCTCTGGCGGGACTTGACGGCAACTTAAAGGCGGAGCTTTTAAACGTAATCGTCAACCTTCAGGCGAGAATGGAGGGCACCTTCGTTTACGCCACCAAAAATTTAAGCGAGGCGTTGACGATAGGTACGCGCATAATCGTTATGAAGCACGGCACTATTCAGCAGATAGACACGCCCGCCAACCTCTACGACTACCCCGCTAACGCGTACGTCGCTTTCTATATCGGCGCGCCGACGATAAACTTCGTAAATAACGCGCGTATAGTTAAAGAGGACGGGGGAGTATTCGTCTTAGACGGCGAGCTTAAAATAAAGCTTGCGGACAACATTTTATCCCGTTTCGAAAAGTTTCAAGAATATATTGATACCGACAAGCGCGTGATACTGGGCATCCGTCCCGAGGACGCTTCGGCGGTTGACGGAAGCGGCGCGAGAGTAACCAAGGTGGAACACGACGGAGCGGACTGCTACGCCGAATGTGAGTATTGCGGGCATACGCTTGTGGTAAAGACCGACGGCGGACGCACCGCCGGCGACTGCGCGGTGACCGTTGACGAAACACGCCTGTATATTTTCGACGCTCAGACGCGGCTTACGCTGCTCGCGCGCGACGGCGGCTATAAGGACACCGGCTTTGCGGACGCAAACGCCGTGCCGCTTACCTTTGCAGAAGAGGAAGAGCTGCTTAAAACCTTCAAGTCCAAAAAGGCAGAGAAAAAGAAAAAGTAACTTTTGACCCCCGCAAAGGGGGTCGTTTAAATAAACGGAATTTTGTAAATAATAAAGTATTATGTGGTCAATCGTATTAGACGCGTTTTTGGATACGCTCAGGGTTTTTCCGTTTCTGCTGGTCATATATATTCTCATAGAATTTTTAGAGCATCGGACTTCGTTTTCTCAAAAACCCAAAATTTTACAGGGCAACCTCGCGCCCCTTATCGGTTCGGCAACGGGGCTCATTCCGCAGTGCGGCTTTTCCGTTATGGCGGCGAAGCTGTACGACAGGGGGCTTATCCGCACGGGCACGCTGCTTGCCGTATTGCTTGCGACCAGCGACGAGGCGTTTATAATTCTTCTGTCTGACGGAACCAGGGCGCAGGCGATAATGCCGCTCGTTCTCGTCAAGCTGATAGTGGGCATAGGCGTAGGCTATCTCGTAAACTTTTTATACACCGCGGAAAAGCTAACGGGCGAGTGCGCCGAAGAGATACACGCTTATTCCTGCGGAAGAGAGCACGAGGGTAAAAGCGACGTAAGGGTTTACCTTGTAAATCCGCTTCTGCACTCGTTGCAGATAGGCTTCTATCTGTTGGTTGTCAACCTCGTTTTCGCGTTCGTAATCGACGCTGTGGGAGAGGATAAAATAGCCGAATCCATGATAGGCGGAACTTACTTCCAGCCCTTCATAACGGCGATTATAGGTCTTATACCCAACTGCGCGTCCAGCGCGGTTATCACAGCGACTTACATCAACGGCGGAATAACCTTCGGCAGCTGCGCCGCGGGACTTTGCGCCAACGCGGGGCTGGGACTTGTAATTCTTTTCAAAAACACCAAAAAAATAAAGCGAAATATTGTTTTCGCGCTGACGCTGTATTTAATATCGGTAGCGGTCGGAATAGTCGTTAACTGTATTTGGCTGCTGTTTTAAAAATTGCGTTTTTTCGGCGTTAAAAAAGTTGACTTAAATTTCCGCATTTGGTAGAATTAAGAAGCTTTATTATTAACTGCGTAGGCGAAGGAGGGTAGAGAGGTATGTCAACTATAAGAGTAGGCGATAACGAGTCGGTTGAAAGCGCACTGCGCCGTTTCAAGAGAAAATGCTCGCGCGACGGTATAATCGGCGATTTGCGTAAAAAAGAATTTTACGAATCTCCTTCCGTAAAAAGACGCAAAAAGACGGAAGCGGCAAGAAAAAGAAATAAAAACTGATTTAAAAGGGTCTGTTCGGCAAAACGCCGAACGGACCTTTTACGTTAAACAATATGTCGTATTATGTAATTAATTGTTGGAAGGTCGAATTATGGAAGATATAAAAAATCTGGCTCACGCCGCAAAACAAAGGCTTAAAAACAATTTCTGGGAAGACTGCAAAAGAAATTTCGACGCGGGCGCAGTTCAGGCAAAGGCGCTGGGGCTTAACGAGGTCAAGGTGAAGTCAACCCTCAAAACGCGCGTTAAAAGCGAAATAAAGGGCGAAAAGCAGGATGCGTTCTATCTCAGGGTCAAGGCGCTTCTGGACGCCGAGGGAGAGGTCTCGGACGCAATCGGCAGGCTCACCGACAGGGAATATTACGAAACCCTGTCGTACGAGGAAAAGCAGCGCTACACGCTTGCGCTTTCAACGAAGTATTTAAGGGCGCTTGAAAAGTACCGCAAGGAAAAAGAACTGGGAATTTAACGCTTGACTTATGCGAGAGCGTTATGCTATAATGTAAGCAGTCATCGGAGGGTGGATAACGCAAAAAGTTATTGAAGCCGGATAAGATGGCGGGTGGAATTCCCGTTTTCTTGTCCGGCTTTTTTTATAAGGCAAGCAATGAAAATTCAGTTAAGCGACCATTTTACTTACAAAAAATTATTGCGGTTCGTTATGTCGCCCGTGCTTATGATGGCGTTTTTGTCTATATACGGCGTAATAGACGGACTGTTCATTTCCAACTTCGTAGGCGAGGCGTCCTTTGCTGCGGTAAATCTGATTTACCCCGTTATTATGATTCTGGGCTCGGTCGGATTTATGCTCGGCACGGGCGGCACGGCGATAGTTTCCCGTCTGCTCGGCGAGGGCGACAGGGTGCGCGCCAACAAATATTTTTCGCTGTTTATATGCGCTACTGCGGTAAGCGGCGTAATTTTTGCCGTCGTGGGCGAAGCGCTTATGGCGTACATCCCGACGTGGCTCAAAGCCACCGAAGAGCTTTACGACGACTGTCGGTTATACGGCAGAATACTTCTTGCGGCTATGCCGTTCTTTATGCTGCAAAACGTCTTTCAGGCTTTCTTTACTACGGCTGAAAAGCCTATGCTCGGCTTTATCGTGACCGCCGCGGCGGGCTGCTCTAATATAGTTCTCGACGGAGTGCTGGTCGGCGCGTGCGGAACGGGCGTTGCGGGGGCGGCTATCGCAACGTGCGCAAGTCAGGTCGTCGGCGCGGTACTTCCGATTTTCTATTTCGCGTTCAAAAACAGCAGTCTTTTAAGGCTTGGCAGACCGCAGTTCAAATTCAAGGTTTTGCTCAACGCGTGCGCAAACGGCTCGTCCGAGTTCGTAAACAACGTATCCTCGTCGGTCGTCAGCATGGTTTTCAACTACCAGCTTTTAAAGCTTGTAGGCAAAAACGGCGTTGCCGCGTACGGCGTATTAATGTACGTTAACTTTATTTTTATAGCCGTGTTTATAGGCTACGCGATAGGCACCGCGCCCATAATCGGTTATAATCACGGCGCGGGTAACAAGGAAGAGCTGAAAAATATATTCAAAAAGAGTATGGTTATAATGAGCGTGCTGGGCGTAATTATGACCGCGCTTGCCTTAGGGCTTGCCCGACCGATAGCAATGCTATTCGTAAGGAACAATCCCGAGCTTCTGGAAATGACGGTAAACGCGTTCTATATCTGTTCGTTTTTGTTTATGTTTGCGGGCATATCTATATACAGCTCGTCAATGTTCACGGCGTTCGGCAACGGGTTTATATCCGCTATTATATCCTTTATGCGCACGATAGTTTATCAGATTTCAGCCGTGCTCGTGCTGCCGATTTTCTTAGGGCTTACGGGCGTGTGGCTGTCCACGATTATATCCGACGTTCTCGCAATGCTGACCGCGATAATCTTCATAATTCTAAAAAGAAAGAAATACGGCTACGCATAAAAAAACGCCCCCGCGGGGGCGTTTTTATTTGACCTTAATCATTTCGGAGTATGGCAATTCGTTATAACCGCATTTTTTATAAAGAGCGACGGCGGGCTCGTTTTCCTTTTCTACTTCGAGGCGGAAAACGCAGTCGGGATATTTTTCGTGCAAAAAGGCAAAAAAGTATTTGCCTATGCCGCGTCCGCGCGCGTCGGGCAGAATATACAAATCCTCTATCCATACGCAGTTTTTTCCGAACTCGGTCGAGTAGCTCTTTGCAAGCATAGCGTAGCCTAAATATTTTCCGCCGTCGGTAAAGACGTATCCCTCGGCGTATGGCGTGTCGCCGACGCAAGCCTCTATATCGTTTTCGAAAATCTCTTCCGAACCGTTCGTATGCACCGCGTCCGAAGAATAAAAGACGCGCATCATTTTCTTGACGGCTTCGCCGTCTTCTCGGGTCATTACCCTTATTTTACAGACCATGGCACGATTATAATTAATTTTTGCGATTTTGTCAAACCGTTTGTATTTCGGGCGCGGCTATGGTATAATTCAATATATGAATGCAATACTTGACAAACTTAACGAAGAACAGCTTAAACCCGTCACCGATACCGAGGGCGCGGTTTTAGTGCTTGCGGGCGCGGGCAGCGGCAAAACGCGCGTGTTAACCTCGCGCATAGCGTACATACTTTCGGAAAATAAGGCGGACCTTTCGGGCATACTCGCAATCACCTTTACCAACAAAGCCGCGGGCGAAATGAAGCAGCGGCTTTCGGATATGCTCGGCGGCGGCGACGGAAAATGGATTTGCACAATACACTCTATGTGCGTTAAAATTCTCAGGGAATACGGCGGTAAAATCGGCGTAAAGCCCAACTTTTCCATTTACAGCGAGGTCGAGCGCGCCAACGTAATAAAGAAGGTTTATAAAGAGCTTGACTTCGACGACGAGCAGCTGTTAAAAAGCGCGAAGTATCATATCGGCAACGCCAAAATGCTCGGGCTCGACCCCGACCGCTACGGTGCGAAATACGCTTACGAGCGCGGCATCGACGACGTCGTGGTAATCTACGAAAAGTATTGCAAAAGGCTGAAAGAAAACAACGCGCTCGACTTTGACGACCTGCTTATCGAAACCCTGCGCCTTTTAAAAAACGACAGCGACACGCTCGACTATCTTTCGGACAAATTCCGCTATATCCACGTGGACGAGTTTCAGGACACCAACTCGGTGCAGTACAATATAATAAAGCTGCTTGCGGGCAAGCACGGCAATCTGTTTGCAGTCGGCGACGACGACCAGTCCATTTACGGCTGGCGCGGCGCGGAAATCGAGAACATACTGCGCTTCGATAAAGATTTTCCCAACGCCAAGGTTTACAAATTAGAGCGCAATTACCGCTCTACCAAAAGCATACTTGCGCTTGCCAACAGCATTATAAAAAACAATTCCCGCCGCCGCGGCAAAACTTTATGGACGGAGGCTGAAGAGGGGTTGAAGCCGCAGTACTATCAGGCAGAGGAGGAGGCGGGCGAAGCGCTTTTCGCCGCCCGCAAAATTTCCGAAGCCGTAGCCCGCGGCGCAAGGTATTCCGACTTTGCGGTGCTTATGCGTATAAACGCGCTCACCCGCTCGTACGAGCAGGAGTTTTCAAAATACAATATTCCCTTTAAGGTATTCGGCGGCTTCCGCTTCTACGAGCGTAAGGAAATAAAGGACGCGCTTGCTTATCTTCGCCTTATAGCAAACCCGTTCGACAGCGAGGCGGCTGAAAGGATAATCAACGTGCCCCGCCGCGGCATAGGCGGCAAGACCGTGCAGATTATGAACGAATACGCGCAGAGCACGGGGCTGTCGCTTTACGACGCCTGCGTCGACTGCGACCTGCTTGCCGTATCCAAGGGCGCGCGCGAAAAGCTCAAAGAGTTTTCGCAGCTTATAAAACAGTTTATAATTTCCTCTCAGACGGAGCCCGTCGCGCAAATCGTGCGCGACGTCATAAACGCGACCGACCTTCGCTCGGCTTACGACGACGGCACCGACGAGGGCGACGGCAAGCTTGCCAACCTCGACGAATTTATCGCCTCGGTCGACGATTTTTCGCGGCTCAATCCCACGGCAACGCTCGACGAGTTTTTAAATCAGGTAACGCTGTCGTCGGATACCGACGACATGGACGAAAGCGATTGCGTTACAATCGCAACAATTCACGCGGTAAAGGGACTTGAATTTCCCTGCGTGTTTATCTGCGGTCTCGAAGAGGGGATAATGCCCTCGTCGCGCTCGGAGGGCGACGGCAGGGACGCCGAGGAGGAGCGCAGACTGATGTACGTTGCAATCACCCGCGCGGAACGGGAGCTGTATCTCACCCGCTCGAAGTCGCGCTATCTGTACGGACGCAGAGATTTGACCGCGCCGTCCAAATTCATAAAGGAGCTTGCGGGCGAGCTTGGTATTCAGCTTTCGCACCACGTAGAAAAGCCCCGCCTTCAAAGCTACGACGACAGCGGCTATCAAAGCGATATTCCGCACGGCGTCGTCGCTTTCCGGCCGTCCACCTCGCAGTTTACGCAGCCGCGCCCGAGCGGCGACAAGTCCTACGCCGTCGGTCAGAGAGTAATGCACAAAAAATTCGGCGTGGGCATGATAATAGCAATAAAGAACGGCGGCACGGTTCTGAACGTCGCGTTCGACGGTCAGGGAATAAAGGAGCTGTCCGCGTCATTGGCGCCGCTTGAAATAATATAAAACGCAATAGTTAAAGGTAATATATGAGCAGATTGGACTATCTTATTGAAACGCTCAATAAATGGGCTTACGAATATTACGTTTTGGATAATCCCTCGGTTGAGGACAGGGAATACGACAGACTTTACGACGAGCTTAAAAAGCTCGAAGAGCAGACGGGCGAGGTGCGCTTCGACAGCCCCACGCGCAGGGTCGGCGGCGAGCCGCTTAAAGGCTTTACCCGACATAAGCATATTGGGCGGCTGTACAGCCTCGATAAATCGGTAAGCTTTGACGAGCTTGACGCATTTTTTGCGCGCGTCGGCAAGGCTACGGACGCGGACGAGTACACCGTAGAATACAAGTTCGACGGACTGACTATGTGCCTGACGTACGAGGACGGCGCGTTCGTGCGCGCCACTACCCGCGGCAACGGCGTCGAGGGAGAGGACGTTACGGCGCAGTGTCTGACTATAAGGTCGTTCCCCCTTCGCATAGATTACCGCGGTACGTTAGAGGTTCAGGGCGAGGCTGTAATGCGGTTAAGCGTGCTCGAAGAGTACAACAAAACGGCAAAGGAGCAGCTTAAAAACGCGCGTAACGCGGTTGCGGGCGCAATCCGCAATCTCGACCCTAAGGTCACTGCCGAGCGAAAGCCCGAAATTCTCTTTTACAACGTCAACTATATGAGCGAGGGCTCGCTTGAAACTCAGACCGCCCACTTTGAATTTTTGAAGAAAAACGGCTTCAAGGTGTTTCCCTTTTTAAGGGTATGTAAGGGCGCGGAGGCGGTCAGGGCGGCTATCGGGGAAATCGAGGTCGGGCGCAGAGAGCTCGACGTTCTGACAGACGGCGCCGTAATAAAGCTGAACGACTGCGCCGTGCGCGAGGGACTGGGCTATACCGATAAATTCCCGCGCTGGGCAATGGCTTACAAGTTCGAGGCGGAGGAACGCGAAACTACGGTAACGAACGTCGTATGGCAGGTGGGCAGAACGGGCAAGCTTACCCCGCTTGCGATAGTCGAGCCCGTCGAGCTTGCGGGCGCCACCGTAAAAAAGGCGACGCTCAACAACTTCGGCGACCTGACCAAAAAGGACGTAAAAATCGGCAGCAGGGTGCTGATTCGCCGCTCGAACGAGGTTATTCCCGAAATACTCGGCGCGATAGGACATACCGAAGTCAGCGAAGATATACCCAAGCCCGAGGCTTGCCCTTTTTGCGGCAGCGCGGTTGAGGAGGTCGGAGCAAATCTGTTCTGCCCCAACAAATACTGCCGTCCGAGAATTATCGGCAAAATAGAGCATTTTGCGCAAAAGGACGCAATGGATATAGAGGGGCTTTCGGAAATGACCGCAGGTCAGCTTCACGATACGCTGGGCTTAAAGCAATGTTCCGAGCTTTACTCTCTTACCGCAGAGGATTTGGCGCGGCTCGACGGTTTCAAGGATAAAAAAATAACCAATCTTTTAAACGCCCTGCAAAAGAGTAAGACGGTAAGCTTGGACAGATTTATTTTCGCGCTCGGAATAGACGGGGTCGGCAAGGTCGCCGCAAAGGATTTGGCTAAGGAATACGGCAGTATAACAGCGCTTTCGTCTGCGGACAAAGAGGGGCTTGTGTCGCTTGAAAACATAGGCGAAATCACCGCGGAAGCTATCTGCGGTTGGTTCGCGGATGCGGATAACGCCGAAGAGGTTAACCGTCTTTTAAGCGCGGGAATATCGCCTACGTTAGCGGCAAAAGCGCCTGCGGACGGTGTGTTTGCGGGGCAGTTCGTCGTGCTTACCGGCACGCTTGAAAACTACAAGCGCAGCGAAGCGGGCAAGCTGATTGAGGAGCGCGGCGGCGAATGTCAAAGCTCGGTAACGGCGAAGACAACGCTCGTAATCGCGGGCGAGGCTGCGGGCTCCAAGCTTGACAAGGCCAAAAAGCTCGGCATAAAAATAATCGACGAAGCAACTTTTACGGAAATGTTGTTTAATAAATAAATTGAGATATTGTCACGAATTTGATTTTTATATACACTATATATTAATAGAAGGAGGGGGCAAATGAAAAAATTTACATCATTTTTATTGGCGCTTGTTTCGATATTAGCGGTAGCGTTGGTTTTTGGCGGCTGCGGCGATAAGGACGAAGCAGAAATAATACGAGAATTAAAATTAAAGTATCTTCACGCGCATTTAATTACGGATTATCCCGACGCGACGGTTGACGACGTTACGATAGTGAAATATTACGGGCAATACGGTAATTCTTACGTTGCATTGATAAGCGACGGTTATCACGAATATAGGGGAGTAATATCGCAGGAAACTATTAAAGATTTAGTATTTACTTACACAAATACAAATTCGGTTAAAGTATTTGACGGAGTACGGTTTTATAATTTAAAGGAAGCTTATTTAACTTCGATTTTAACTATGGAAGATTTGCAGTTACTTCATAGACAGTTTCCTAAACCGACAGAAGAAGGTAACGAATTGCACGGCGAACCGATAAAGTAAAAATGTGTTCATTAATAAATAATCGGCGAAACAGATTTTTTGAATTTAATATTTTTACTTGTTAGTAAGCGCAACATAAGAAAATGCAATTACTGCCTTTTCTTAAGAATAAAATAATATAAAGGAGTTTCTATTTATGACTAAATTTTCAAGTAAAGCAAAAGCAATATTATTTGCCGTATTGTTAGCCGTTGTATCAGTTTTTTTATTTACTGGTTGCGGAGAAACGAGTGAAACCCCGCTCAACGAAGATGATTTGCAATCGTTACAGTATTATCGTAAAGCGACTATCGACGATGACTTCGAAGATAATTCCGTTTACGTTACATTAAAAGGCGCGTTCAAGGATTTAGAGGAAATCAGTTTTAAAGATATTAAAATAGTAGAAAAGGTCGTGCACATTTCCTATGTGGATTTATATGGCGGTAACCACGTTCCTTATAGTAAAAACGGAACAATACCTATAGGAAAGGCCAAATATCATCACATGTTTGATATTGTGTTTGAAGAGCATAGCAAAGAAAAAGTTTTAAAGGTAATTGATTTATTGCAGACGTTAGATATAGTTTTAGCGGCGCAGGCAAATTTTATAGACGAGATTGTTGATTTTGTTGAATTTTCATCTATTAACGATCCCGGTAAACATGAGCAATGGAACATAGTCGATTACGGATGTAATTTATTAAAAGCTTGGGATATTACTTTTGGCAGTACGGAAGTTAAAGTTGGGGTAATGGAAGCTAACATAGACATTAATCACGAAGATTTGAAAGGCAGAGTACATTACGGCAATTTTACGCCTTCTTCAAAGGCGGATAAAAAACACGGTACCATTGTGGCAGGAGTATTGGGTGCGGTGCAAAATAATGGGATTGGAATGACGGGCGTTTCAGAATGCTCTATGTATCTTTTGAATTCTGAAGATTTTGTCGGTTCTATTAATTACGCGCAAAAAAACAATATAAAAATTATTAATGTCAGCAATGGCAGAGAATATGATAAAAAACATTATGATGCCATTAAAGCCTATGACGGCTTGGTTATTGCCGCGGCGGGCAATAGTGGTTATAATAATGATTATGATCTTAATAAACGACAGACGATATTTTATCCTGCAAGTTATGATTTGCCTAACATTATTTCAGTAGGAGCAATAGATAGTAATGGGAATATAGCTGAAGTAACAAGCGGAGAAAAGTCTAATTACGGAAGAATAACAGTGGATCTTTTTGCTCCTGGAAAAAGTATTTATTCCACTTTGCCCGATAATAGTTATACCAGTATATTTAATCGTGCTAATGGAACGTCTGTTGCGGCTCCGCACGTGGCTGGGGTTGCGGCGCTGATATATTCAAAGTGTCCTGATATTACTGCAAGTGCAGTTAAATCTTTTATACTCAATAATGTAGATAAACTTGACTCTTTGCAAAACTATTGTGTGTCGGGTGGAAAATTGAACGCTTACAAAGCGGTAAATGCCGCGCATACAACGGTACACCCTGAATCGTATTATTTCCTTAGTAAAGAGCAACATTCGATTATGTGTGTGGAATGTAACATAACTTTACGCAACGAACAGCACAAGTTTTTGTTGGACCGTTTCAGTACGAAAAAGAAATGTCTATTGTGCGGATATACTATTTTTAACGATTTTGTAGATCGTTTGGATTTATAAAATAAAAATGGAGAGAAACAATCTCTCCGTTTTTTTTATATATAATTTAAAAAACCCTTGACTTTTTTCGTCAAGGGTATTATTATATAATCAACTTATGAATACATATTCATATATTAATACAAGGGAGGGCGTTATGCTAACAGGTTGCGATAACGAAGAGGAGCACGGCGCGCTGGTCGGGCGGGTAAAAGCCGCTATGCCGTCGGACGAAAAAATCAGCGAAATGGGGGCGCGGTTCAAGGTTATATCAGAGCCGTCGCGCCTTAAAATACTGCTTGCGCTTGCGCATGGCGAGCTATGCGTAGAGCACATAACCGAAGCGGTAAGCGGAAATCAGAGCGCGGTTTCGCACCAGCTTAAAATTTTAAAGGATAACAAGGTAATCAAAAGCCGCAGAAACGGACAAAACGTGCTGTACGCGGTTTCGGACTGGCACGTTCTGACTATGATAAACGTAGCTAAGGAGCATTTGGACTGCAATGAATAACGTATTTAAAATTGTCGGACTCGACTGCGCGAACTGTGCGCGCGAGCTTGAAGAAGAGCTGAACAAAATAAATGGAGTTTTAAACGCGACGGTCGACTTTATGGCTCAGAAAGTAATAGTCGACTGCGACGCGGCAACGCTTGAAAAGGTAAAGGACTGCTGTAATCACTTCGAAGAGGTGAAGGTGGTCGAGGACGCCGCGGGCGACAAAATAAAAATCGAAGGGCTTTGCTGCGCGAACTGCGCGCGCGAGCTTGAAGAGGATTTAAACAAAATAGACGGGGTCACGGCACGGGTGGATTTTATAAATTCCAAAATTACGCTCAGCGCCGCTACAAAGCAAGCGCGCGAAAAAGCGGTTTATACGATAACCCATTTTGAGGACGTAAAAATCGTCGACGCTGCGCCCGTCAAAAAAGGCGTAATTAAAACGCACCTCAAAGACATAATAACGATACTCGTTTCGGTATTGTTGTTCGTGCCCGCGTTCTCACTCGAACTGGCGGGGCTTACGGACGTGCTCGGCGTGAAAATCGCGGTTTACTGCGCGTACGGGCTTGCGTACCTTGCGGCGGGCTATAAGGTGCTTATCCTTACCGCAAAAAATATTATTAAGGGCAAAATTTTCGACGAAAACTTTTTAATGACTATAGCTTCGGTCGGCGCGATAATGCTCGGCATATTTGCGGGCGACGGCTTTGCCGAGGGCGTCGCGGTAATGCTGCTGTATCAGATAGGCGAGCTTTTGCAATCGGTTGCGGTCGGTTCGTCGCGCCGCTCGATAAGCGCGCTTATGGACCTTAAAAGCGAAACCGCGACGGTAATCGAAAACGGCGTTCAGCGCATCGTTGCACCCGAAGAATTAAAGATAGGCGACGTAATAATAATCAAAGCGGGCGAAAAAATCCCTGTGGACTGCGTTATCGTAGAGGGCGCGACCGCGCTGGATATGAAAAGCCTGAACGGGGAAGCGGTGCCGCGCGACGTGCGCGTCGGCGACGAAATACTTTCGGGCAGCATAAATTTATCGGGCGTAATTTCGGCGCGCGTAGTACGCGAATATAAAAATTCCGCGGTCGCCAAAATTTTAGAGCTTGTCGAAAACTCGACGGCGAAAAAATCGCAGCCCGAAAAGTTCATAACCAAATTCGCAAAATACTACACCCCCGCGGTCTGTCTTGCTGCGGCGGTTGTGGCGGCAATAGTGCCCACGGTAATATGCGCGGTAAATTCCGCGTTCACGTGGGCGACGTATGCAAACTGGATATATAAGGCGTTAGGCTTCCTCGTAATTTCCTGTCCCTGCGCGCTGGTAATTTCCGTGCCGCTTTCGTACTTCGGCGGAATAGGCAGGTGCGCCAAATTCGGAATTTTGGTAAAGGGCTCTACCTGTCTTGACGCGCTTGCCCTTGCCTCTGTCGCCGCGTTCGACAAAACCGGAACGATTACCGAGGGCGCGTTCTGTATAAAGAGCTATACAGACGAAAAAACGCTTTCGCTTGCGGCGGCTGCCGAAAAGTATTCCTCGCACCCGATAGCGGCAGCGTTCGCGGATACGCCGACCGGCGTAACCGTGACCGACGCGGAAGAGCTGACGGGGCGCGGCGTAAAGTGCGTTTGCGCTGGTAAGCAGCTTTTGTGCGGCAACGCGCTTTTATTGGAAGAGCACGGCGTGCAGTTTGACAAAAAGGACAGCGTTTCCACGCTTGTTTACGTTGCGCACGGCGGCGAGTATATAGGCGTTATAGAAATCGACGACAAAATAAAGGACGGCGTTAAAGAGGCGTTGCAGGCGTTGAAGTCGGGCGGAATTACCCGCACTGTAATGCTTACGGGCGACTCGCGCGAGCGGGCTGCGGTAATCGCAGCCGAGGCGGGCATAGACGAATATTCCGCCGCGCTGCTGCCCGACGGCAAGCTTGAAGAGGCGGAAAAGCTTAAATCAAACGGCAAGCTTCTCTACGTCGGCGACGGAATAAACGACGCGCCCGTAATGACAAGCGCGGATTGCGCGGTATCTATGGGCACTGTCGGCTCGGACGCGGCAATCGAGGCGAGCGATATAGTGCTTGTATCCGACAATATTTCGCTGCTGCCCAGGGGCAGAAAAATCGCAAAGGGCACCCGCGCGATAGTAAAGCAGAACATAATCGCGTCGCTTGTAATAAAGGCGGTAATAATGGCGCTGGATATTGCAATACCCGCGTTCCCGCTGATAATATCTATAGCGGCAGACGTCGGAGTTATGCTTGCCGCGGTAGTCAACGCAATGCGCACCTCGCTGATAAAATAATAAAAACGGCAAAAGTTGAAAAGACTTTTGCCGTTTACTGTTTACATTTACGAAAATGTATGTTAAAATGCATACGTTAAGGGGGACTTTATGTGCGAAAGTGAAGAAAAACAGGTATCCAAAATAGACGGATATTTTAAAATAACCGCCCGCGGCAGCGCGGTTTCCACCGAAATTTTTGCAGGTGTAACCACGTTTCTTGCAATGTGCTACATACTGGTTGTAAACCCCAACCAGATGCTGTATTCGGGTACGGAACACGTTTTGTGGCCGTCGCTTTTTATCGCCAACGCTTTTGCGGCTATAATAGGCTGTCTGTTGTCGGCGTTTTTATCGAATATGCCGCTTGCGCAGGCGCCGGGTATAAGCGTAACAATAATGGTCGGCGGAATTATCGGCGGCGGCGTAGGCGAGTACGCTTATAAATTCGCGGACGGTACGCCGATGGCGTTTTCGTTCGGCAACGCAATGCTTATCGCGCTGATAAGCGGCGCACTGTTTTTCCTTTTGACGGTAATTCCCTGCGGCAGAGACAAACGCACGGGCAGACTGATAGGCATACGCGAAAAGATTTTCGAGGTAATTCCCGAAAGCATAAGAATTGCAATACCCGTAGGCATCGGGCTTTTCATTGCGTTTATAGGCATGCAGAAGGCGGGACTTATCGTCAACGACGAGTATACGCTTGTAGGTCTTGTAAGCTTTAAAAGCTGGGGCGTAGGCGAATACGCCGCAAAGGGCGCGATAGTTTGCCTTATTTCCCTGTTTTCGATAGCGCTGCTTTCGCACTATAAGGTAAAGGGCTCGGTTATGCTGGGCATACTTATAGCCACCGTCGTGGCAATTCCGCTGAACGTGGCTGACGTCGGCATTATCGCTGGCAAGGGCGACGTTTCGTGGCGGTTCTGGTCTAACTTCAAAAACTTTTTCTCTATGAACGAGGCGGAGGGAGGCTCTTTCCTCGCCGTGTTCACAAGCGGGTTCGACTTCCCCAAGGGCACGGCGTTCACCGTCATAGTGCTCGTAATTTCGTTCTGTATGCTCGACGTTTTCGATACTATGGGCACGGTGCTGGGCTGCTGCACTAAGGCAAATCTTTTAGACGAGTACGGCAAGCCCGTAAATCTTTCCAAAACTATGCTTGCTGACTCGGTTGCAACGTGCGCGGGCGCGCTGCTCGGCACGTCTACGGTTTCCGCGCTGGTGGAAAGCGGAACTGGCATTGCCGCAGGCGGAAAGACGGGGCTTACCGCGCTTACGTCCTCGGCGCTGTTTTTACTGTCTATATTTTTGTTGCCGCTGTTCGCGTTCATTCCCGTAGAGGCGGCGGCGGGCGCGCTTATTTACGTAGGCGTGCTTATGATGGGTTCGGTCGTAAAAATCGACTTCAACGATTTACGAATTGCCTTGCCCGCGTTCGTGACTATCGTAATGATGCCGCTTACTTATTCTATAACAAGCGGTATAGGCCTCGGCGTAATTTCCTTCGTAGTGATTAACGGACTTTGCTATTTAATAGATTTGATAAAGTACGCCGCAACCAAGAAAAAGAACGAACAGGCGGTTAAACCCAAATGGACGATATCTGTAGTAATGCTGATTATAACCGCGTTTTTCCTCGTTTACTTTTTCGTCCCGACTGCAATATAACAAAAGCGCCCCTTGCGGGGCGCTTTCGGTTATTTTATGTTATTTTTGAAAAGAATTTTGCGGGCGGAAAAATATTTGCTTTTAAGGCTCTATTTGTTTTGAATTTGGGTCTGAATATGATAAAATACCAATTAATTAAAATATTAAGGATTTTAAAATGGCAAAAGAAAGTTTCGTTGAACAAATTGCTGATATTGAAAAGGATTTTCCCCGCTGGTATACCGACGTGGTAATAAAGACGGGACTTGTGGACTACGGCCCCGTAAAGGGGACTATGGTTATCCGTCCGTACGGGTACGCTATATGGGAAAATATTCAGTCTGAGCTTGACAGGCGTTTCAAGGCTACGGGGCATAAAAACGCGTATTTTCCGCTGCTTATACCTATGAGCTTTTTTACGAAAGAGGCGGAGCACGTGGAAGGCTTTGCGCCCGAGGTCGCGGTGGTGACCCACGCGGGCGGTGAAGAGCTTGCCGAGCCGCTTGCAATCCGTCCCACGTCCGAGACGATATTCGGCAGTATGTATTCCAAGTGGATTCAGTCCTACCGCGATTTGCCCGTGCTTATCAATCAGTGGGCTAACGTAATGCGTTGGGAAAAGACTACGCGCCCGTTTTTGAGAACGTCCGAGTTTTTGTGGCAGGAGGGGCATACCGCGCACGCAACCGAAGAGGAAGCTGAAGAGGAAACTATGAAAATGCTCGGCGTGTATAAGGAATTTGCCGAAAACTGCCTTGCAATTCCCGTAATATGCGGCAAAAAGACCGAAAAAGAAAAATTTGCGGGCGCAGTCGCGACATACGGCATGGAAGCAATGATGAAGGACGGCAAAAGCTTGCAGGCGGGAACCTCGCATTTCCTCGGTCAGAACTTCGCAAAGGCTTTCGATATAAAATTTTTGGATAAGGACGGCGTGCAAAAGCACGTTTATACGTCAAGCTGGGGCGTTTCAACCCGTTTAATCGGTGCGCTGATAATGGCGCACGGCGACGAGCGCGGACTGCTGTTGCCGCCCGTGGTCGCGCCTACGCAGGTCGTAATAGTGCCCATTGCGGCGAAGAAGGGCGGCGTGCTTGAAAAGTGTGCCGAGGTTAAGGACCTACTTGAAAAGGCGGGAGTAAGGGTGGCGCTTGACGACACCGACGCAAGCCCCGGTTGGAAGTTCAACGAGTGGGAGCTTAAAGGCGTGCCTTTGAGGATTGAGTTGGGACCGCGCGATATAGAGGCGGGCAAAGCGCTTATTTTCCGCCGCGACACTCTCGTAAAAGAGGAATACTCTCTCGAAGGAATTGCGGAAGAGGTAATCGGTCTTTTGAATACCGTTCAAAAGGATATGCTCGAAGCGGCGCGCGTACGGCGCGATAAGCACGTGGTAGACGCGGACAGCCTTGCGGGAATTTTAGAGGGCGTCGAAAACGGCAATTTCGTAAAAGCGGGCTGGTGCGGCTGCCGCGAGTGCGAGGATAAAATAAAGGCGGAAACCGCCGCCACTGCAAGGGTAATTTCGGACGATACGGCGGAAAAATGCGCCGTATGCGGCAAAAAGGCGCAAAGCAAGGTATACTTTGCCCGCGCTTATTAAAGCTTTAAATAAATGACAATAAACCGCGCACGGCAAACAGCCGTGCGCGGCTTTTTATTCGTATTCGTTTTCCTCGTCAAAATATTTGTACAAATCTTTTATTGAATTTTGTAGCTGTGCGCCTATTTTTATGCCGAAGTTCAACGCCCTTGTTTCTACCTGAAAACTAATACCCTCCTCGTGCAACTCGCAATAGTGCATAAAATCTTTTAAAAGCTTTAACTGTTCCTCGTTCAACGTCCGCTCTAACTGTTGCTGCGATTGCTGCTTTTGTTTAAAAAAGTAGTCCTCAACCTTTCTTAATTCTTCGCGGTACGGTCCAAGCTTATCCATTAAAAGCAGGTCGTAAATAAGCGAATTTTCCATTTTGTAACTCCTAAAACCAATTTCTGTATTACAGATATATTTATAATAATTCTGTAATACAGAAATGTCAACTATTTTTATACAAATGTAGTAAAATATCTGTATGAAAGAAATTAATATGGTAGATATAGGTAAAAGAATTAAAGAATTGAGAGTGGCACAACATATTAAACAAGCTGATTTGGCTAATGCAATAGGGGTAGCGACAAATACGGTTTGTCAATATGAAAAGGGGACATCAAAATTAAGTATTGATGTGTTAATTAATTTAGCTGAGTTCTTTGACATATCAACAGATTATTTGTTATGTTTAATAGATTAAAAATTTAACCCGCGCGTTCATAAGAACGCGCGGGTGCTTTTATCTGTTGAAGCGTTTTTCGATTATAGCTATTATTCCGTACATTCCGCCTGCAAGCAGGCAGAGGATAAACGTCGCCGTCATAACAAGGTCAAGCTTGAATACCTGACCGCCGTAAACTATCAGGTAGCCGAGTCCAGCTTTGGAAACGATGTATTCGCCCATTATCGAGCCTATCCAGGCAAGCCCTACGGCGACTTTCAGCGTGTTCATAAGCGCGGGGAGGGAGGCGGGCATAATCAGCTTGCGCAGCGTCGTCACCTTGCCTGCGCCCATAGAACGCATGAGTAAAAGCTTCGTTCTGTCCACCGCGATAAAGCCCGCAAGCGAGTTCATTATACAAACTATAATCGAAACGATTACGGTCATAAATATTATCGCCGTGTAGCCCGTGCCTATCCATATTATTATCAGCGGACCCAACGCGATTTTCGGCAGCGAATTCAAAACCACGATATACGGTTCGAGTATTTTCATTGCGCTGTCGCTTGCCCATAGCAGAATTGCTATCGAATAGCCGAGCACTACGGCTATTGCAAAGCCTGCAATCGTCTCGCCGAGGGTTATCCCGATATGGTAAAACAGCGTTCCGTTTTTAATCAAATCGCCTATGGTTTTCACCACGCGCGAGGGCGAGCTGGTTATGAACGGGTCAATCAGCTTCACCTGCGCGCATAGCTCCCATATTCCGAGTATCGCAACGAGAATGAGTATTCTCGATACGGTAATTATAATTTTTTTGTTTCTTTCCTTTCTCAGATACGCGAGGTGCTCGCGCGAGAAACCGTTGTCTTTTTTGTTTTTCATAGGTATTTCCTTATCGCCCGCCGCGCGCGGCAGGGCGGTTAAATGCCGAGTTCTTTTCTAAGTATTTCGAAGGTCTGCGAAAATTCGGGACATTCTCTGCGCTTTTTTGGGCTGCCGTCGCCGAACTCTATTTTATGCTCGGCAACGACCCTTGCGGGACGCGCGGACAGCACGACGACCTTGTCTGAAAGCGCAATGGCCTCGGAAATATCGTGCGTTACGAGCAGCGCGGTCTTTTTCTCGCCCTTTATTATGCTTTGAACGTCGTCGCATACTTCAAGTCGGGTCTGGTAGTCGAGTGCGGAAAACGGCTCGTCAAGCATAAGTATATCGGGCTCCGCCGCAAGCGTGCGTATCAGCGCGACGCGCTGCCGCATACCGCCCGACAGCTGGTTGGGGCTCTTTTTCAAAAAGTCCTTCAAGCCGTATTTTTCGGCAAGTGCAACCGCCTTTTGCCGCATTTCGGGGGTGTTGCGTTTTTTTACTTCGAGCGGCAAAAATATATTCTGCTCGACGCTGCGCCAGGGGAACAGAGCGTCGCGTTGCAGCATATATCCGAATTCGCCGCCGCCGCGCTTCACCTCGCCCGAGGACGGCGCCAAAATTCCCGCCGCAAGCGAAAGTATCGTCGTTTTGCCGCACCCCGACGGTCCGATTACAGAAACGAACTGTCCGTCCTCGACGGTAAAGGTCAAGTCCTTTACCGCGGTGGTTTCGCCCTCTTTCGTGTGATAGGTATAGGTTATATTTTCGAATTTCAGCATTACTTATAAATTTCTTCGTATATCCTTTGCGCGGCGTCGGTTATAACTACGTCGCCGAATTTAACGCGCCCGTCAAGCTCGCCCGCAAGCTCGATAACGTCCTGCAATTTATTGAACGCAGCTTCCTTCATAGCCATATTGGTAACCCACGCGTCAATCGACTTGTAGCTGTCAAGCGACATCTTTATGCTCGTTTTGCTAGTGCCGTCAAAGTATTTCGTGAGGTATCCCGCAACGGTGTCGCTGTCGGTTTCGTTGATGTATTTGACCGCCCTCGTAACCGCCTTCAAAAGCGCGTCCACGGCCTCGCCGTTTTTATTGATATAGCTCTGCTTAGCCATAAAGCAGGTGTAGGGGATTTCGCCCGATTCCTGACCGACCGAAGCTACGATATAGCCCTTACCCTGCGCCTGGTATTCGGATGCAACGGGCTCGAACATGGTGCAGTAGTCGGCAATGCCGCTCTCGAATGCGGGCGTCATCATATTGAACGCCACGTCGTAGTTGAGAGTGCAGTCTATATTGCCGCTTTTTACTACGTATTCGAACGTCATTGCGGGCACGCCGCCCTTTCTGCCTGCAAGAATTTCCTTGCCGTTCAAATCCGACCACTTAAAGTCGGGCTGCGGCGTTCTGCCCACCAAAAAGCTTCCGTCGCGCTTGGTAAGCTGGCCGAATACCTTAGGCGAGTCGTCGCTGTCGCCCTTGTTTACGTAGATAGCCGCCTCGGGTCCGCAGAAGCCTACGTCCGCGCCGCCCGACAGAACGGCAGCCATAGTCGCGTCCGCGCCGCCGCCGTTGGTTAAGGTTATTTCATATCCCTCGTCCGAAAAATATCCGAGCGCGTCCGCAAGATAGAGGGGGGCGTAGAATATCGAGTGGGTAACCTCGTTTATTCTTATCGTTTTATTGTCCTTGCCGCCGCACGCCGCGAACGTGACGGGTATCGCCAGCGCAACGAGTGCGGCAGTAATTACCGAGATTAGTTTTTTCAAAGTTTTCTTCTCCTTCTTAAAAATTTAATAATACATATTATGCGGCTCGAACTTATATTTGACAATTCAGGCGCGTTGGTTTATAATGAATAGGTATCAACTTTACGAGGTTTATGATGGAAAAGACTTATAATCCCGCATCATTCGAGGACAGGCTTTACAGGGACTGGGAAGAGCGCGGCTGCTTCAAGGCGGTGCGCGACGACAACAAAATCCCGTTTACGGTAATGATGCCGCCGCCCAACATTACGGGTCAGCTGCACATGGGTCACGCAATGGACGAAACCATGCAGGACGTAGTGGTGCGCTTCAAGCGTATGCAGGGTTACTGCACCCTCTGGCTTCCCGGTACCGACCATGCGTCGATAGCTACCGAAGTCAAGATTGTAGAAGAAATGAAAAAAGAAGGGCTTTCCAAGCAGTCAGTCGGGCGCGACGGCTTTTTAAAGCGCGCCTGGGAATGGAAAGATAAGTATGCGGGCAGAATCGTAGAGCAGCTTAAAAAGCTCGGCTCGTCGTGCGACTGGTCGCGCCTTACCTTTACTATGGACGAAAAATGCTCGCGTGCGGTAAGAGAAGTTTTCGTAAACCTTTTCAATAAAAAACTTATTTATAGGGGAAACCGTATAATAAACTGGTGCCCCGAGTGTAAAACGGCGCTTTCCGACGCCGAGGTCGAATACTCTGAAGAAAACGGACGTTTCTGGCATATAAAGTACGAGGTGGAGGGCGGCGGCGCGTTTCTCGAGGTTGCCACTACCCGTCCCGAAACTATGTTCGGCGATACGGCGGTTGCCGTCAATCCCGAGGATAAGAGATACGCGCACCTTATAGGCAAAAACGTAATTCTGCCGATAGTCGGAAAATTAATTCCCGTTGTCGGCGACGAGCACGCCGATATGGAATTCGGTACGGGCGTAGTTAAAATCACGCCCGCGCACGACCCTAACGACTTCGAGGTAGGGCTTCGCCACAATCTGCCCGTAGTCCGCGTTATGAACGACGACGGCACTATGAACGCTAACGCGGGCAAATACGAGGGGCTTGACAGATACGAGTGCAGAAAGCAGCTCGTTCAGGATTTAAAGGACGGCGGACACCTCGTAAAGATTACGCCGCACACGCACAACGTGGGGCATTGCTACCGTTGTAACGACATAGTAGAGCCTATCGTATCCAGACAGTGGTTCGTCAAAATGGATAAGCTTGCGCGTCCTGCAATCGACGCCGTTACCTATAAAAAGATTTCGTTCGTGCCAGAACGGTTCGCCAAAATATATTACAACTGGATGGAAAACGTCAAGGACTGGTGCATTTCGCGTCAGCTTTGGTGGGGACACAGAATACCCGTCTGGTACTGCGGCGACTGCGGCGGCACTATTGCTTCCAAGGTCGATATTACCGCCTGCCCGCGCTGCGGAAGCGGAAATATCGAGCAGGACGAGGACGTTCTCGACACCTGGTTTTCCTCCGCGCTTTGGCCGTTCTCGACGCTCGGCTTCCCCGAGGACACGTCCGACCTCGAATATTTCTACCCCGGCGACGTGCTGGTAACGGGCTACGACATAATTTTCTTCTGGGTTGCGCGAATGATTTTTTCGGGTATCGAGCACATGCGCGCGGTACCGTTCAGGGACGTGCTTTTCCATGGACTTGTGCGCGACGAGCAGGGCAGAAAGATGTCTAAAAGCCTCGGCAACGGCATCGACCCGCTTGAAGTAATAGAAAAATACGGCGCGGACGCGCTCCGTTTCTCGCTGTTGCAGGGCGTGGCGCCGGGCAACGATATGCGTTATTCCGACGCCAAGGTCGAGGCGTGCCGTAACTTTATGAACAAAATCTGGAACGCGAGCCGTTTCGTAATAATGAACGCCGAGGGCGCGGAAATAAAACCGCTTTCGGAAATAAGGCTGTCGCCCGCCGACAAGTGGATAATTTCACGCCTGCAATCGGTTATACGCGACGTGACGCTTGCGCTGAACAAATTCGAGCTGGGCATAGCCTGCCAGATACTTTACGACTTTATGTGGTCGGACTTCTGCGACTGGTATATCGAGCTTGTCAAGCCCGTGCTAAGGTCTGAGGATGCGGCGAAGAGAAACGGCGCGGTATCGGTGCTTATATTCGTTCTCGAAAACGCTTTAAAGCTTCTGCACCCGATAGCGCCTTTCGTCACCGACGAGATTTACAGAAATCTGCCCACTGCCGACGGCACTATAATGACCAAGGAATTCCCGCGCTACAACGCAAAGCTTGCTTACAAAAAGGACGCGCAGGCGTTTGCGGGTATAATGGATATAATTAAGGCGGTGCGCGCCGTCAAAACCGAGGTCGACTGCCCGCCGTCCAAGAAGGTTCACCTCTATATCACTACGGACAGCAAACGGCTTATTACCGTCAACGAGGACAGCATTTTAAAGCTTGCGGGCGCAAAGGAAATAACCTTTATTACCTCTGCGGCGGAGGCGGGCGAAAACGCGGTTACAAAGGTTCTGCCGATTTGCACGCTGTATATTCCTATGGGCGAGCTCGTCGATTTGGAAAAGGAAAAGGCAAGACTGACCGCAGAGCTTGAAAACGTCACCGCGGAAATCGCGCGCGCGGACGGCAAGCTGCAAAATCAGGGCTTCCTGTCCAAGGCGCCGAAAAAGCTTGTCGACGCCGAGCACGCAAAGCTTGAAAAGTTTATCGCCATGCGCGAAAAAATATTGAAGCAATTAAAATCGCTTTAACGGTGGGAAATGAAAAAATTTAAAAAAAGCGGCTTTGCCGTTACGGCAGCCGCGCTTACGGTTTCGCTTTCGGTTTTTTGCAGTGCCTGCGACCTTGACGGTCTGTTCGGCAAAAAAGAGCCGCACGCTCACAATTACGTAAACTACGTTTACAATAACGACGCGACCTGTACTGCTAACGGTACGGAAACGGCGAAGTGTTCGGGCTGCGACGAGACTGACACGCGCGAGGCTGCGGGCACCCAAAAGGAGCATAGCTTCGTGACGTACGTTTTCAACGACGACGCGACCTGTACTTCGAACGGTACGGAAACGGCTAAGTGCTCGGGCTGCGACGCAACGGACACGCGCGAGGCTGCGGATACCAAAAACGAGCATAGCTTTACTAACTACGTTTCGAACGGCGACGCAACCGAGGAAAGCGACGGTACCAAAACCGCCAAGTGCGATTTTTGCGACGCTACGCATACCGTAGTCGACGATGGCAGCAAGCTGCCCCCGAAGCCCGTCGAGCCCGACAATCCCGACGACCCGGGCGGTAAGCCCGATACGGGAACGGAGGCGGAGATAGCCGGAGCGGATTATTCCATACATTTTCTCGAACTCGGGAACAAATATACGGGCGACTGCACGCTTATAAAGTGCGGCGATACCGAAATACTTATCGACGCGGGCTCTCGCAAAAACAGCGCGTCGACCATTAAAAGCTACGTTGACAAGTACTGTACCGACGGCGTGCTGGAATACGTCATATCAACCCACGCGCATCAGGACCATATCGCGGGCTTCGTCGGCAATTCCGACGGCGGAAGCAAAACGGGTATTTTATATCAGTACGAGATAGGCACGCTTATTCAGTTCAGCGGCACCAACGCGACTACGAATATTTATAAGGAATATTGCGAGGCGGTCGAATACGCTAAGGGCAGGGGTACGACGGTGTACACGGCAACGCAGTGCTGGTACGAAACCGACGGTGCGAAAAAACGGTACTTCCTGGACGACGCGGAAACGCTTTCTTTAAACGTACTGTACAACTATTACTACGACCATAAGACCAACGACGAAAACGATTATTCCGTCTGCATGATGCTTACCGACGAGTCGGGCGACAGGTCGAAAAACTATCTGTTTACCGGCGATTTGGAAGAGAAGGGTGAGGAATACCTCGTCAGGAACAACGACCTGCCTGAGGTCGAGCTGTTCAAGGGCGGACACCACGGCAGCTATACCGCGTCGACGGAAAAGCTGTTAAGCGTTATTAAACCCAAAAACGTGGCGGTTTGCTGCTGTTGCGGCACTACCGAATATACGCAGAACAATGACAATACCTTCCCCGCTCAGGCGTTTATAAACAGGGTTGCAAAGTATACCGAAAATATATACTGTACAACGCTTATCACCGACTATAAAGCGGGCAAGTTCGAGTCAATGAACGGAAATATAGTTTTCTATTATAGTGAAAAGTTAAAGCTTTATTGCTCGAACAACGACGTTATTTTAAAGGACACGGACTGGTTTAAAGCCAACCGAGTTTGGCCACAATCGTAATTTTGGCAAAGCGGCGCATACAAATGCGCCGCTTTTACTGTTATTTGGTAGTTTTTGTTGCAAATTTTATTTGTAATTTAAATAACTTAATGATATAATTAATCTGAATAATTATAGTGGGCATAGTGCACGTTGCAGGAGAATAATATGCTAAAAAACCAAGAACTCATTTTAAGAATGTCGTTACACCAGCGGGTCAGGCTTATCACAAGCGCAAAGCCCGATGAAAACTGCGCGGTGGAAAACTACGAGTTTCCGGTATTCCATCTGTATTCGAATCCGTCGGTCAAATCGGCGGATAAGTTTGCTACGTTCTTTCCTGCCGATAAAGCCCTTGCCGCAACGTGGAATCCCGAGCTTATTAAAAACGTGTACGAGTGCACAGGTAACGAGGCTAAGGCAAATAAGGAGTATGCATACTTTAACATAAGCGACTGCGCCCGCCGTGAGGCGATTTCCGAGGATGGCTTTATCACATCGGAATTTTTGAAGCAGAAGGTTCAAGGCGTGGCGTCAAGCGGCGCGTTCGTCAATTTCGACGACTTCCCCGCAACCGACAGCGAAACGGTTTTAAACGAGACCGTGCGGACAATCAGGGACGGAGCGCTTGCGGGCAATAAGGTAAATTCGCTCAGGGTTTACAGCGCAGACGACGCGGAGGAGCTGCCCAAAAAATACGCTTTAAAGGGGCTGCTGTTCGGCGTTGCCGCGCACAAGTGCGACGTTGCAAAATATATTTCACGCGGCTGCACGCTGGTCTTTACCGACGGCGAAACCGCCGAGGGACTCGAAGACTATATCGTCGAGCTTACCGAAAAATACGCTAAAACCAAAGAGCAGTTCGACGGCGGCGCAATCACGCTTGCCGAGTTCGACAGTCTTATAAGAAGCGGCGAAATAGTCGACGCAGAGGCTGTAAACGCCGCGTGCGACAGAATGATAAGTCTGCTTCTCGCGCTCAAAGAGCGCGGGGCTTCGTCCGTAGAGGAGCAGCTGACCCGCGCCGGCAAGGTCGTACACGACCCGCTTTTCAACGAGGTGTACCACGATAAGCTTGCATACCGCGCCGCACAGCAGTCCGTGGTGCTGATAAAAAACAACGACGGCGTTCTGCCGCTCAAAAAGGATACGCCGATAGCGGTAATAGGCGAGTACGCGACGAATAACGACTACCGCATAACCAACAAAAACAGTCCCACGTCGCTGCACCGCCCGTTCGACGAAATAAACAAGTACAGAAATATCAACGCGGTCGGCTACGCCCACGGATACAGCGCAAACGAAATCCGTCGGCTCGATTTAATCGAAACCGCGCTCAACCTCTGCGACGACGCAAAATACGCGTTGGTATATCTTTGCGCGGGCAAGGGCGCAACCGCGATACCCGCGGGACAGACAGAGCTTTTAGACGCGCTTTCGAGAAAGGGCGTCAAAATAATCGCGGTGGTTTCCGCGGAACGCGCGATAGATTTGTCGTTTGCCGATAAATGCGAGGCGGTGCTTTTCTCGTACAACGCTGGGCAGGGCTGCGCGCAGGCGGTGTTCGATATTATTACGGGCGAGATTTCCCCTTCGGGCAAGCTCGTAGATACCTTTTACAGAGATTACGCTACGGCGGCTCCCGCCGAGGGCGTTCCCGACTACTGCACCGCGGGCGCGTCAAACGTGCTTTATCCGTTCGGCTACGGACTTTCGTTTGCCGAATTCGAATATAAAAATTTAAAGCTTACCGAAAGCGGCGCAAGCTGCACCGTGACTAATAAAGGCAAAATAGACGCGTATTGCACGGTTCAGATGTACGTGCGCCGCGCGGGCGCCAACACTACGCTTTCGCACCGTATGCTGCGCGGCTTTTGCAAGGTGCTTGTCAAGAAGGGCGAATCGGTCAAAGCGGAAATACCCTTTAACGACGATACCTTCGCCGTTTACGACGCGAACAACAAACGCGTATTTATGCAGGGCGGCAAATACGAAATAAGCTTCTGCGACAATGCCGATACCGTTCTTTTAAAGGGCGAACGCGATTTTAAAGAGCGCATATTCGCAAACAGACATAAAAGCGAGCCCGTCGCGTTTCCCCAAAACGGCGTCGTCGGCTTTACGGATACCGAGCTTGACAAGGCGATACGCAGGGAAAAGAAAAAGCTTTCCTTCGGGTTCAGGCTGTTCGTCGCGCTTATGCTTACGCTGTATTACGACGCAATGGGCGTAGGGCTGTTGGTAACTAACGTAATTGCGGATAAAACCTTACTTATATATATTGTAATAGGCGCGTTGCTTTTTGCGGGCAACGTACTTGCGATAGTCTATATCGTAGTTATAGCCAAGCGGCGCAAGCTACAAAATTACCTGCACCCCAACGAGGTTATAACCGATATGGTCGACAGTGTCGGCGAGTTCGAAGAGGTCGCAAAGGTGACCTACGGCGCGCCGATTGAAAAGCCGATATTGGAATTCGACCCGCCCGAGGACGAAGAGGAAGCCGAGGAGGAGGTTGTGCGCCGTTACGACGCAACCTTTGCCGAGGACGAGGCGGAAATAGAATTTTCGCAGAAGGCGTCCTTGAACGAGGTGTGCGCGTCTTTCCGCGCGTTCGCCGCGAGCAGGGGCGTGTCGGTGGAAGTTTCTTCGGTGCGGTCGCTGATTGCCGCAATGACTGCGGGCAAGGTGCTTATAATTTCATGTAAAAACAAGGAAGCGCAGCCTGCGTTTCTGCAATCGTTCTGCGAATATTTCGGCGTAGGCGGCAGGGCTACCGCCGCGGACGACTGGTCGTCGCAGGAAAATCTGTTATGGCAAAAGGGCGGTTCTGCGGAGGATTACGTTCTTTCGGATATATCCAACGCAATCAATTCGGC
Source organism: uncultured Christensenella sp. (assembly GCA_910576655.1). Classification (GTDB taxonomy): domain Bacteria; phylum Bacillota; class Clostridia; order Christensenellales; family Borkfalkiaceae; genus Coproplasma. The sequence goes on along the minus strand of CAJTJC010000003.1, from coordinate 71,192 downwards.
AGGCAAAACGCCCGAACGCAACTGCTATATAGTGCTTGAAAACGTATCCTTCGGCAACCTCGGCGAGTATTTTTCGGCGTTCCTCGATTACGCGAATTTCCCGTCCGAGGAGCATACCGTGAAGCTCAGCGACGGCGTTTCTTTGACTATGCCGCGCAATCTCTGCTTCGTGCTCGTGCCCTCGTCGGACAGCTTTGCGGAAGAGCTTACGCCCGCAGCGGCGCACGCTGGTATACTCGTTGAAATAGTCGCAAGCAAAGTTGCCCCCGCGGCTGTAGAGGAAGAGGTAAAGGTGGTTTCCCGCAGCGCGCTGGAAGAGTTGATTTCGGAAGCGCGCGAGCAGTTCTATTTAAGCGAAACGGTATGGAAAAAGCTTGACGAATTTACCGCTGCGGTCAACGCAACCGAAAAATTCGGTATCGACAATAAATCGCTGCTGCAGCTTGAAAAATACACCTCGGTGCTTATGGATTGCGGCGGTGACGAGCACGAGGCGGTGACGGGTATGTTTATTTCAAAAATCGTGCCGCTTTTAAAGGTTTCGCGGGCTTATAAAAAAGAGTCGGGCGGCAAAACGCTGTACGGCATAATCGAAAAGCTTTTCGGGGAAGAGAATTTAAGCGCGGTTCAGCGCGCGCTTGTTTCAAGCGTATAAAGGAGTAACGGCGTGAACGCAATGCTTTCAATCGATTGGTATTCAATCGGTAATAAAATATGGGACCGGCTGACAAGCCGTACGGCTCTGCTTATCTATGCAGGGCTCGTCCTTGCGCTTATAATTGCGATAGTGGTACGCGTAATAGTTGCGGAATTTAACCGCGTCGCCACGCTCAAAAACGCGCTCGAAGGCGAAGAGAAAAGCGAGCGTCAGCAAATCCTCGAAACCGCGCGCAAGACTATCGAGGAAGAGTTGGAGCCTATAAAGGACTTGGCTTGCCAGACAGTCGTAGCCCCCAACTCCTCCGCAAAAACGGTAATAGCGCCGAATTGGGCTGCGTCAGAGGAAGAGAGCGAGGAAGAGGGCTCGCGCTTCTATATGCTAACGGAAATAGACAAGTATTACGAACGGTACACACCGCCCGAGTACGACGACGAAATGAGCCTGAAAGAGATATGCGAGGAGTTCAGGAACTATTCGGCGGGAGCGTTGAAGCTGTATTACGATATAGAGGATATAAGAAGATTTATCGGCGGACTGTCGGTAACGAAGCTGATAATATTACAGGGTATGTCGGGAACGGGTAAGACTTCGCTTGCGTACGCGTTCGGGGAGTTTCTTGACAATAAGACGGTGGTAGTGCCGATACAGCCAATGTGGAAGGAGCGGACGGACTTAGTAGGCTATTACAACGAGTTTACGCGCAAGTTCAACGAAACGACGCTGCTGTACAAGATGTACGAGGCGGACTATAACGAAGACATATATATAACGGTGTTGGACGAAATGAATATAGCAAGGGTAGAGTACTACTTTGCGGAGTTCTTGTCGCTGCTTGAAATACCGAACGTAGAGGGAAGAAACCTTGACGTAGTAGCGGATAAGCGAGCGGACGACCCTAAGCTGTTGCAGAGCAACGGCAAGCTGAGGCTGCCAACGAATATGTGGTTTGTGGGAACGGCAAACAACGACGACAGTACGTTTGCGATATCGGATAAGGTTTACGATAGAGCAATGGTCTTGAACCTTGATAAAAAGGCGGTACCGTTCGAAGTAAAGGAATACGGGCAAAAGAAAATATCGTCGACGAGACTGGAAGAGCTGTTTGCGCGAGCGAGGCGCGAGTTTGACTTGACGGACAGGAATCTTAGACGAATAAAGAAGCTTGACGAATATATGATAAAGACGTTCCATATCACGTTCGGCAACCGAATAATGAAACAGATACGAAGCTACGTGCCTGTAATGGTAGCGTGCGGGGGTACGGAGTTAGAGGCTTTGGACGACGTACTATCGAGGAAGGTATTCAGGAAGTTGGAATCCAAGAACCCCGTATACGTAAAGCAGATGTCTGACGGAACGTGCGCGTACTTAGACGAGCTGTTCGGCGAGAACAAGCTGCCGTTATGTAAAGAACAAATAAGATTAATCGAACAGAACGTGTAAAAGGAGAGGGCAATGACAAAGTTCAGAAAATCGCTGTTGTTTTTCGGCATACTCGTGCTTATTATCGGCGCGGCGCTGACAACCTTTATCGTGCTTTCTCTTACGGGCTCGTTAAAGGCGGAGCCGATAGAGCTTGAATTTACGGTCGAGGACGCCTCGCAGGAATATAACGGGCAAACGCTTAAGGCAAGCTCGTACAGTCTTACGGGCGGATACCTGATAGAGGGGCACACTCCCGTGGTCGAGTTTACGGGCGGTCAGACCGACGCGGGCAATTCGTTCAGCGGGCTTGACGTAAAGATTACCGATAAAGACGGATACGACGTATCCGAGCAGTATAAAATAAAGGTGAATTCGGGCGTGCTTACCGTAGTGCCCTGCAGCATACAGGTTACTATGACCGCGCGCGACGTCGTGTACGACGGCGCCGCGATAGATATAGGCAACGGCTATACGGTGACGGGCGGCACGCTTGCAGCGGGACACCGCGTTACGCTGGAAATAAATTCCTCGTGGCTTGAAAGCGCGGGAAATATAGTCGCGGGCAGAACGCTGAACGCAACCGACGTAGAGGCGCGCGTAATCGACGGCAACGGCGCGAGCGTAACCCAGAACTACTTCGTAATGCTTGCGGGTAAGGTCAACGTGGTTAAGCGCCCGTTGATATTAACGCCCGTAAGCGCGTCCAAGGTATACGACGGTACCGCGCTGGAATGTACTCAGTACAGTATAGGCACGGGCTCGCTCGCTTCGGGGCACTACGTAGTTCCCAGATTCGAGGCGCGCGACGGCACACCTGCAAGAGTAATAGCCGCCAATCCCGACAAACCGCTTGAAATAGTTGCCAAAGCCGTTATATACGATATAAACGGCGACGAGGTGACCGACAATTACGAGCTGCTTTCCAACGTGGGCTATCTTACGGTAAGGAAGGCAAGCCTAACCGTTGCTGCGAAAAGCGCAAGCTGGATTTACGACGGGAAAGAGCATTCCGTTACGTCGAAAGAGGCTGATTTCGTAACGGGGCTTGCCGACGGCGAAAGAGTGGAAGTAAGCTATTCGGGTACTGTTACCGACGTTGCGGTAACCGAGAACAGGATAGAAAGCTGCGTCGTTTTGGACGGTAACGGCAACGAAACCTCGGGTAACTACGTTATTACCTTAAAGGACGGAAAATTAGAGGTTTCAAAGGCTCCGTTTACCGTCAAGCTGAGCACGATAGAAACCGAGTACGGCGAACCGTTTACGGGCAGCCTTAAAGAGCTTTATAGCGTTTCGTCGACTATGGAAGGACTTGAAATAAAGATGAACGACGACGGTTACTTCGATAAGCTTCTTGCAGGCTTAACCGAAATAGGCAACTCGACGTATACCTTCGACGACTTTGAAATTATGTACGGCGGCGAACCCGTAACCGACAACTTCGCCATATCGGTAATTGCGGGCAATATAAGGGTTAAACGCCGCACCGTCTCGTTTGTCAACAGCGGCACGCTTTTAAAGGTCTACGACGGAAACTTCGTATTCCCAGCGGGCGACGGCGTTGATTTCAACAGACTTGCGGACGGTCACCGTTTCGTGTCGGTGACTTGTGCGCCCGTCATGCCCGAGCAGGTGGGCAATACAGTAAGCGCCGACATACTGTCGTTCAGCATCGTGGACGCGCTCGGCAACAGCGCGCTCGGTTATTACGACGTCGTTTCGGACGGCAAGGTCGACGTGTGCATTTCGGCGAGAGAGCTTGAAGTATCCACTTCGTCGGTCGAAAAGGAATACGACGGCAAGCCGCTTGACGGCGGTGCGGTTTCGTGCGGACTTCTCGCCGCCGGCGACAGACTTGTTTCGAAAAGCATAATTTTGACCGACGCAGGCGAGCAGCCGAATAAGCCCGAATTTGCGGTTTATAATTCCTTGAACGAGAACGTAACGGGTTTTTACGGTGTTGTAGAAAACTACGGTACTATAAAGATTGCCCCTAAGCCTATAACGGTTTATATCGACAGTGAAATAGAATATACTCGGGATATGAACACTCAGACCCTGTTTAAAAATATAAGGTGCGACGGTGCAAATGCGGACTATTTCGGCTTATCGGTCGACGGTGCGCTTGTTTGCGGCAACACCTATAACGCAGACTTTTACTGGAAGGCGGACGAAGAGAAAGAAAGCAACTATGCGATTACAGAGTCCAACAAAAAGTTTACGATAATCAAAAGAAGAATAACGGCGGCTATAAATACCGCTGCGGCGTCAAAGAATTTCGACAATCAATCGATAACAAGGTTCGACTTGAATATGATTTCCCCTCTCGACGAGGATTCTATTTACGACAAAATTGCGCTGGAATACGTCTATTCTAATATCGAGGATGCAGTGGACGCGGGCAAATACTCCGCAGAGATAGTTTACGAATCAGACTGCGAGCGGGTGACGGTTATCGGCAGCTTCGAAATAAAGCCGATAAGCGTTACGGTCAGCGCAGGCGCATTGACGGCGATATATAACGGACTTCCTTATCAGCCGAGCGTAAACGACCTTAAAGTCGCTACGGGCTCGTCGTTGGATTTAAAAGTAAAAAGTTACGTTTGCGCTAATTCGGTAATAAACGCGGGGCAGCACTATCTTGCGTTCAAATCGGTGGATTTTATCTCGGCTTCCGGCGAAAGCATAAGCAGCAGAAACGTAACCGCGGATTTGGCAAATTCGAAAATTTCCGTAACTATTGAAAAACGCAAGCTGAATATAACGCTTGACCCGCTGTACGGTAAGCCGGACGGAGACCAAATTCAAGTTTTGACGGGAATAATAAATATCGAAAATCTTGCAAACGGCGACATTCCCGAATACGAAGACGTTTTCGGTATTATTACAATTACGGATAATAAAACGACTTATCTTAATGTCGGTTTAATAAAAATTATGCGCGACGGAGTCGAAGTTACGACCAATTACGATATGCCTGAGGAAGACGTTATAGGCATGATAATAACAGGTTAAAATTTTTAAAACGCAAAAAGGGTTTTTATGATATCTTACGATACCTATCAAAACAAAATAAAGCGCGTTGCGGCGGTAAAGAATTTTATCGTCCGTTTCCGCGCGCTGTTTATTTCCCTTTTTGCCGCGTTAATCGCGCTTGCGGCGGCGTTCGTATTCACAAAAGGAATTATAACGCAGGACGTCGTTCTGCCAGAAAAAATAGTTTACGGCGATGACTACGCGCAGAGCATTCAGCACCCCAAGGCGCTTTTCAGCAACGCGAATTATCAGTTTGCGCGCGATAACCGGTCAAGGCAGGCGGAGGAAGTCGTCTGGACGGACGAATTACCCACGCTTGCGGGCAAGTACCTCGTCAGAACGGTAACGGACAAAACCTTCGGTAAAAGCTACGGTGAGCCAAAGCCGTTCGAGATAGAGGCACTGCCTGTCGAATTCGTCGTTTTAAGCGACAGCGCAGTCTACGGCGAGCTGCCCTCCAAATTCGAATTTTCGTCAGTTAACGGCGACAGAGTAGTAAGGGAGGGCGCGGTAGTAGACTACGTCAATCCCGAAAACGAAGTCACCGCAATTAAAGGCGCGTCGTTCAGAATTTTCGATAAATCGGGCAACGACGTAACCTTCTGCTACAACGTATCCATACCAGAAAAAGAAATTACGTTGCTTCCCAGAAGCATCACGTTAACGCCGCAATCGCTGTCGGTTACTTACGACGGCAACGGTGTGGAATACGGCGGCGCGCTCGAAGAGACGAGCATAGCCGCATTGAACGGCGACAGCGCTACTATATTTACCCGACTTTACGACGCCGCGGGCAACGCCGTCGAGGGCGCGCCCGTTAACGCGGGCAGTTACTCGGTGCGGGTGGATAGCGACAGGACGGTAATAATGAACGGAACCGCCGACGTTACCAAGCATTACGTGGTAAGCTACGGCGCCGCAACGGTTTCCGTCGCAAGGCGACCCGTCACTTTCGTTACGCCGTCTGCAAGCAAGGTTTACGACGGCGAGCCGCTTGTACGCGACGAAATAACTTCCACAAACCTCGTCGAAGGGCACACCTTCACGCAGTCGGCAACCGCTGCCCCCGCAGCGGACGCGGGAACTTATACGAACGGGTACGAGTGCAGCATTTTTGCTTCCGACGGCAGCTGCGTCGACGGAAATTACGACGTGAGCTACGATTACGGCGTTCTCGAAATCGCAAAGCGTCCCTTGACCGTCACCACGCGCGACCTTGAAAAGGTATACGACGGCGCCGCTCTCTGCGGCACTGCCGAGGATTATTCCGTCGAAGGCGAGCTCGTCGACGGGCACGCGCACGAAATATTTTCGGCGTCGAGCATAAGTGGCGTTGCAGAGTCGGGGGCGAAAAACGCTATCCGAATATTCCTTTACGACGCGGACGGGCGTTTTGTAAGCCAGAATTACGATATTAAGTATGTTTACGGCACAATGACCGTAATGCCGCGCGAAATCAGTATTACCACCGCAAGCGGAAGCTGGGTTTACGACGGCGCGGACCATTGCGCGCCCGAAATAGCGGAAATAGGCGGGGCTAAGCTTGCCGACGGCGAAGAGGTTACCTCGATTACGGGAACGCGTGTGGTGTATTTCAGCGAGGTAGCCGTCAAAAACGAGCTGACTTTTACTATTCACAACGGAGTTAACGACGTAACCGCAAACTACGCGATTGAATTTATTTACGGCACGCTTACGATAGAAAAGCGTCCGCTTGTAATTACTACGCCGTCGATTACGAAAATCTACGACGGGGTTTGGCTGTACGGCACCGACGGCGAAACGGTTGCCGATAACCTTGCGGAATACGATAAGCTAAAAGAGACGGACGGCATACCGCGCATACTCGATTGCGGCACGCTGGAAAACGCGATTGAATTTACCGTAGACAGCGGCAGGATGTCGTCGTATTACGACGTTACCGATTGCTACGCTATAGAATACGAATACGGCAATCTCGAAGTTTTGCGGCGCGATATTACTATCCGTACGCAGGACGCAAACAAGTACTACGACGGAATTCCGCTTTCGGGCGACAGCGTTACGCCGATTGCGGATAACCTCGTCGCGGGCGAGGAGTGCGTGCCATTCGAAACGGTGACAATCACCGACGCGGGCGAGCTTACGAATACAACTCATTATAAAATTTTCAGAACTTACGACTACCCCGACGTCAGGGACTACGGCGACGAAACCACTGCAAACTATAATATTTCTTACGAGTACGGCAAGCTGACCGTCGAAAAAAGAATTGTAATGGTGGCAACGGCAACCGCAAGCAGGGAATACGACGGTACGCCGTTTACCTGCACCGACTGGGAAATTATAATTATCGGCGATAACGAGGGCTCGCAGTCGTTCGGATTGCTGGAAGACCATACTTTGGCGGTCGACGAAAGCGTCGCGCCCGCGTCCGTCACGGGCGTAGCCGAAGGCGAGGTCGAAAACAGGGTTTCGTACTTGGTTAAGTGCGGCAAGGACGACGTTTCCGCAAACTATACCCTTGCTTACATATACGGTAAAATTTCCGTTACCGCGCGTAACGTACTCGTCGTTACGGGCAGCGGCGAATGGGTTTACAGCGCGCAGGATTATTCCAACCCTACGGCGCAAACCTCACACGTTTTAAGTGACGGTTGGTTTGAAGACGGCGAAAAAGATTTCGTGCTTGACCACGCTCTTGCTTTAAGTAAGCTATTCACCGCGCAGGCGGCGGGCACGCACCCTAACGAGTGCGAATATACGGTTAAAAATGCGAGCGGCGACGACGTAAGCGTAAACTACAATCTTATAAGGCAGTTCTGCAGTCTTGTTATCAGACCGCGTCCGCTTGTGATAACCACGCACGACGGCAACGACGTTTACGACGACGAGCCTTTCGAATACGCCTACGCGACGCCCGAAGAATTCGACGCGGCGGGCGAGCGCGGTATCTGCACGGGGCACGTTATAGAATGCGACAGAACTCAAAAGGTAGCTTCCGTAACCTACGTTACCGAAGGCAGGGTTGAAAACGAGCTGTACTTTACAGTAAAGGACGCCTCAGGCGAGCCCGTGACCGATAACTACGACGTAAGCTACGAATACGGCGAAATTTACGTAACGAAAAGACCGGTTACGCTGACCACGGCGACGTCCTGTAAAGAGTTCGACGGCGAGCCGTATTGCGACCAAAGCTATACTATAACGGGCGGTTCGCTTGTGGACGGACATTCCGTTTCAGTAGTCGATACCGTCTACGTTCGGTTTGTTACCGAAGGCGAAGTGAAGAACGAAGTTTCTTACGCTATATTCAAAGGTCCCGACGAAAATCTTACCGAAAACTACGATATAAGCTACGAATACGGGTACGTAAGCGTAACGGTGCGCTACGTCGAAGTGCGTACGGCAAGCAATCACTGGATTTACGACGGCGACGCGCATAGCGACACAAGCTACCGCGACGAACACCTTTCCGACGTTTGGATTGACGGCGACGTGTTGACGGGTACGCCCGACGGTACCGCGGGACTGGTGCTCGGGCATAAGCTGGTTGCAACCAAATTTACCGAGGCAACCGACTACACCGAGGTTGCCGTACCCAACCTCGTCGAGTACGTTGTAGAAAACGAAGAAATTGACAAAAACTATTATCTGCATATAATTGCGGGCGAGCTTTCTATAAATAAACGCCCCGTAAAAATCATTACGCCGACGGCGGAGAAGGTCTACGACGGCGACCCGTTCAGCTGTACCGACGGGTGGAAGGTCGAGGGCGTTGGACTTGACGTCGGACTTGTTAAAGAGCATAAGCTCGGCGTAAAACTTATAGGCGGCGTGCCAGTTCTCGTAACCTCGATAACGGACGTAAAGGTGCTTGACGGCGAGATTGTCGGCGTTGAAAACGCAGTAGAGTACGACGTTTACGACGGACAGACCGTTGTTTCCGAAAACTACGCGATAGAGTACGAGTACGGTACGCTTAAACGCACGCCCCGCCCGATAACCGTTACGACCGGCAGTAAATCGCAGGTGTACGACGGTACCGCACTTACGTGCGACGAATTCGACTTCGAAGTCTGCAACGCGGAGAATACTCGCGGACTTCTTGAAAGTAAAAACCATTCGGTCGTGCTTGACGAAAGTGTGCCTGTCGCGTATATCATTTATATAACGCGTGACGGTGACCGCGAAATTTGCGAAACGCTCAACGAGCGGAAGTACCTCGTTAAAAGTTACGAAAAGGACGAAAGTCTTAATTATGCCATAAGTTACGTTTACGGTACGCTCACCATTGAAAAGCGTCAGCTGACCGTAACGACCGCGACGCTTATATGGGATTACGACGGCAAGCCGCATTACGGCACCGAAACGCAGCAGACGGAAAACGGCAAAACCGTTTTCGATAACCTCGTATCGGTCAACGGCATATCCGAAATCTGCACCGCCCAAAAAACAGCGGAAATAATCGACTATACCGAGGGCGGCGTAGTCAACGATACGGAATACGCAATTTACAGCGTTATTAATTCCGTTGAAACCACTTACTGTTACGATATAACCTACGAAAAAGGCGTTCTTTTCATAAACAAAGTCGAGCTGAATATAACCACGATAACCGCGGAAAAGGTATACGACGGCGCGTATTTGTACGGCGACGATACCGATTACGGCGAACCCGTGTTCGTCGGGATTATGGACGACGAATACCGTTACGAGGCGTTCAACGTGGCCAAAATCATAGATTGCGACAGCGTTGACAACTCTACCGAGTACGCGATATATACTCCGCGCGGGCTTTCGCATAACTATATCGTTTCTTACAGCGTAGGCACGCTGACGGTAACGCAGCGCGCAATAACGGTCAGAACGAAAGACGCAAGCCACGAATACGACGGTACGGAATTTACCTGTACCGAGTGGGAGGACGTCGGCGAGCTCAAGCTGGTCGAGGGTCACACTCTCGAAGTGATTGAGGTAAAGGGCAGAATAACGGACGTCGGCAATACCTTAAACGAGGTTGCGTATAAGGTTGTCGACGGCAGCGGCAGCGACGCCGTAAACGGTAATTACAATATAAGCTACGAATACGGCACTCTTACCGTCATGCAGAGAACTATCCGCGTGACCACGGCAAGCAACAGCTGGGTTTACGACGGTGACGGGCATTTCGACGACGGGTATGATAAGGTCGTACATATCAAAGACGGGGTTGAGGACGGCGCGCCCGCGCTCGTTTTGGACCACCTGCTTAAACCCGTGGAAGGAAGCGCTACCGTAGTCGTGGACTATGCCGAGCCCGTGGACAACGAAGTTAAGTTTATAGTCGTCGATGAGAAGGTTAACGCAAACTATTCCATAGAGTACGTTTACGGTAAGCTTTCTATAGAGCAACGCCGCCTGACTATCGCAACCGCCACGAGCGAGCGCGAGTACGACGGAACGCCGTTCAGCTGGATTAAAGATTTCACGGTGGAGCAATTCGATGCTGCAAGCAACCGCGGAATAGTAGCGGGACACGGCGCTTATCCCGACGCAGCGTCCGCGGCGACGGTGACGTACGTACACGAGGGCAAGGTTGAAAACGTAATTGCGTTCGTCATTAAAAATGCGGACGAAAAGGACGTTACCGCAAACTATATACCCGAATACGAATACGGCACGCTTTCGATTACGCCGCACGTAATTTCCGTGACAAACCCCACGCGCAACAAGGACTACGACGGAGAGGAGTTGCGCGGCAATGACGAGGCTATTTTCGACGGATTGCTTTTTGTCGACGACGTTGCGTTGGCGGATAAAACTGCGGTCATAATCGACTTCGGCGAAATTCAGAACAATACCGTTTACAGAATCGAAAACGCCGACGGCGTGAATATAACTACAAGCTACGATATAAGATATGCCGACGGCGCAACCCTTTCGATAAATAAAGTTGCTTTAAGCATAACCACGCTTACGGCGCAAAAGGTTTACGACGCTATTCCTTTGAAGGGCGACGACGAGCAGTTAAGCTCGCCGCTGTTTGAGGGATTGATAGACGGCGAGTATTACAGTGCTTCTGCCGTAACGGAAATAGAAGATTGCGGGTCGGTTTCAAACGAAACAAAATACAGGATATTTGCAGTCCGCGGAGCAGCGGAGGCGGATACCACGGGCAACTATATAATCAGCTACACTTACGGAACGCTTACCGTAACCAAGCGGAAAATTATAATTGCCACCGCGTCCGACACTAAGGAATTCGACGGTACCCCGCTTATAAATATCAAGGATTATCAAATTACGTCGGGCTCGCTTGCCGAAAATCAGACGCTTTACGTTAAAGAGGGCGCCGTAATCAGCTCGGTCACGTTCGTTACCGAGGGCAAGGTCGATAATATAATCGATTATTCCGTTATGGGCGCGCACGGCGACGTTACCGAGAACTACGATATTAGTTACTACAATATGTTCGAGAGTACCGAGAGCGTCAAAAAATACGGCATACTTGAAATTATTCCGAGGAGCATTTCCCTGACGACCGGCGGCAACGAATGGGAGTACGACGGTTTAGAGAAATACGAAACGGGATATACCGACCTGACGCACGACGGAGGCGGCAGCGCACTCGTTCTCGGACATAAGCTTATAGCAGTGTCTTATGATACGGTCGTTACCGTAGGCACCGTAGACAACGTAGTCGAATATATCGTAGAAAACGAAGAAATTACAAAAAATTACGCTATCGGCGTTTCGTACGGTAAGCTTACCGTAACGCCGCGCAAGCTGTCCGTTGTTTTAAGTCCCGTAAGCAACGTAATATACGGCGAAGCGTTCGAGGGCTGGAACGGCGAATTTGCGTACGCTGCGGGAAGCAAGCGCACCGTTGACGGCGAAACGCTTGTAATTACCGTTAAGTATACGCGCGGCGGCGTTGAAGTTGCGCAGCCTGTAAACGCAGGCATATACGGCGTCGAGGTTAACGAAGCTTCAATCGTCGGCGGATACGCAGATATAAACAACTATCAATTAACGGTTTTAGACAGTCAGTTTGAAATAGCTCGCAGGGAAATTACTATAAACCTGCTCGATATGGACGAAGGCAGACCCTACAACGGCCGTGAATTTGTCTATCCCGACGACGGTTACGAGGTCGCGGCGGGCAGTATCGTCGACGGAGACGAGCTTAAAATCGCGGTTAAATACTTGTGCTTCGGCGTAATCATATCGGGTTATCCCGTCAACGTCGGCGATTATATGGTTACGTTCGACGGCGCCGGCTGTACCGTAAACGGAGAAAAGGAGCTTGCGCTCAACTACGTAATTAATTGCGGAGTAAATTCGGTGCGTTATTGCATTACGCGGCTTCCGCTGTCGTTAGTATTGAAGGATATACAGCACGCTTATACGGGTGTTGCGGATTATCGGCTCGAAGATAGCGACTATATGGAATTCGACGAAAGTCAGCTTGCCGAAACGGACGTTTTAAGCAGCGTTGAAAAATGTTATATGCTTAACGGCAAAGTGTGCGACGCGATTGACGTCGGGGTATACGATTACTTCGTTAAGCAATTCGCAGTCACAAACAAAGATACGGGCGCAGACGTAAGCGATAACTATTATCTTGACAATCAGTACTTTGCAAAATTCACAATAACTAAAAGGCGTATATCGGTCGCGGTCAGCTTCGAAGGCGAAGCGGCTGCTAAGGGCGAGTATACGGGCGAGGTCATTTCGCTTAAAGAGCTGTATAACGGCAGCGTGTTATATTCGTCTTTGCCGTTGGTTGCGGACGAATGCGACTGGGGAATTTACGAAGGCGATAATCAAAAGCTTAACGCGGTTTTCTCGTTCTCTAAGGGCGGCGCCGCTGCCCTGCTTAAAGAGCTTGGCGAATATACCGTTTCCGTAAGGCTTGAAGATAACGACGGAAAAACTCTTTCCAATTACTTTATAGAAAGCTATACGGACGGCGCGTTTGAGGTGACCAAACGACAGGTAAAGGTAACCGCGGAAATGACTGCGACTTCGCTCGAATATAACGGCTGCGCGCTTTCAGAAGAATATTTCGGTTATAATACGAAACACGTATTCAGCGACTCCGAGGGGTTTGTGGAAGAAAGCGATTACGCCGATTATAAAGCGGTTTACAGCTTATTCAGGATTGACGGAACAGAGGCGGACGCAACCGCGATTATTGCGGCGGGCGAATATTATCTGACGGTTAAACTTGAATTTATCGGAAGCGGCGAAGAAAAATATTACGTTTTCGACGGACTTGCTTCAAGTGTGTTCACGGTGCAAAGGCGCAAAATTTACGCGGTTACGCCGTCGGACGAAAACGAGTACGTTTATAACGGCGCCGCATTGGCAGACCCCGAAACTTACGGGGCGTATTACATCGACGGCAGCGCGGGCTTCGTCAACGGCGACGGGGAATTTGCCGTGCCGATGTTTACTTACCGTAAGGACGGTGCCGACTATCCGTCGGCTGTTCATGCAGGCGAGTATTCCATTCGGATATCTCATTTCAGTGGCGTGAACGGAAATATAGACCTTTCCGCCAACTACGAGCTTTGCGACGCGCCCGACGAAAGCTGTTACGGCACGGTAACTATAAAGCCTGCAAAGCTTGTCGTGGGTCCCAAGGCATATTCACAGTTTTACGACGGTACGGTCAACGTACTCAGTCTTCCCGAAGACAGCTACAACATATTGTTCGTCGAAGGCGGCGGAACCGCGCTTTTCGGCAACGCCGAGCTGACGTTTACGGCAAGCGGCAGCGTCGATATAAGAAAGCAGTTTATGACTATGGTTTCGTTCAAGTCGGTTTCCGTCTGGCAGGACGGAGAGAATATTACTACCGACTACGACGTCGTGCTGACGTACGCGCAGCTAAGTGAAAAGTGTCCCGAGCTTGCGGAAAGCATTAAGCGCGATAAGTTCAGCGCGCAGCTCGCGTTTATAAGAAGAACGCTGTATATCAGGCAGTTTGCTCCGCCCGAAGAATACAGGTCAATCGAATACGGCACCAACGTGTCGATAAGCCTTGACGATAAATCCATACCCGCGGAAAACGTGTTGAGCGACGGCGACGGATTGCTTGCGGGGCACCGTCCCGAAATAAGTCTTGCAAGAGCCTTAGGTACTGCTCTCGGCTATTGCGAGAAATGGATTTATATGTGCAAGGTCTACGACGGTAACGGCGTCGACCTTTCGAGAGGCTACGATATTAAAATCGTCTGCGACGACGAAAGCTCGTTCATAAAAGTAACGCCCAAAAACGTCACCGTAAGCGTCAATTTCCCGCCTTCGCATTATTCCGAAGGGGACAAATTAGCCGCCGAGGATTACAACCTTTCGGCTACGTGCTCGTTCGGCGACAAGCTCGAAGTCGAGGTTTCGGGCGGGGCGTTCGTCGCTTCGGTCAAGTCCGCTAACGGACAGAGTAAGGATGCTTACTACGTAATAAAATTTGTTCATCCGGAAACGGAAATTTACGAAAAGGAGGTCAAATATGCATCGCGGATTTAATTACTACTATCGCGAAGGGTTGAAGGTATCCGCCGGAGCGGTGTACGGCAACAAGTGCTTTTTCAAATATTTGCTGTATTTTATCGCGGAATTCTTCGGCAGAATACTTATAATTTTCAACCCGCATTTCAACCTTGCGAATATCCGTCAGGGCTACGTGGTGCGCAAGGCAAACAGGCTTGACTTTTCGTCGTCATTCCGTAACGTGGGCGGCAGGGTGTCAATCTGGACGTATATACTGACGCTCTGCTTCGAGCTGCTGATTATACTTGCGGGGCTTGCGGCTTTCGCCGTGCTCGGCGCAATACTCGGCGGTATAGGCTACGGCGTAGGTCTGCTTGCGTCGTTCGACAGGTTATGGCTGTTCGCTGCGATGTTTGCCGCGCCCGCCGCGCCGCTTGCGCTTTTGTACGTGCTTGTAACTTTGCTTATATTTTCGCCTACGGCGTATATAATGGCAAACAATAAGGGCGTAAGCGCGGGAGAGACGATAGGCGCGTGCTACAAGACAATGCTGACGCGCGGCAAGTCGACCGTATTTTTGACTTATTTCGTTTCTATGCTGATAAGGTCGCTCTATTTCGGCGCAGTCGGGGCGGGAGGGTATTTCCTGCTTAAGCTGTTTATTCCCGAAAACTATTTTACGGTAACGCTTATAGCGTGGGTTATCTTATCGCTTTTCGGGTATCTTGCTTTTGCGCCCGTGCTTACGCTGACCAACAGGGTAGTAAAGGAGCACCTCTTCGAGGACGTCGTTCTCGACCCCGCGGCTGCGGCGCGCATAAACGAAAAGGTAAACCTTTCCGTTTGCAACGGCGTAAAGACTTCGCAGAACCTCGCCGCGCTTTTCGAGTACGCGGAGGACCCGTACAGAATACTCGAAGAGACCGAGAAGAAGAGCGGACTTTTAGAGCAAAAGGCGGTAAAGCGCAAGCCCGACGCGCGCAAGGAAAATGCGGCGGGCGGCGAATACCGCAAGCAGACAAACTAATCAAAGAAAAATTTTTAAGGAACAGATTATGACTATTACCGTATGGAGAGCGCTTTGCGTGGTATCGGCTGCGTTGTTCGTTGCAGGAATGTTTATCCTGCTCGTAGCAAGGCTGCTTAAAAACAAATATTATCACGTGTATACTGCGGACGAAACGATAAATAAAAGTAAAATGACCAACGGCAAAAACACGGTCTATTTTGCGTCGGGCGAAACGAAAAATTACATAAGCAAGTACGCTGTATGCAAGACGGAGTTCGACAGATACCTCGTCTGTAAATTCGTTAAAAAGTTTTCGTATCTGAGATATTTCGTCCTCGAATATTCCGCCCGCGGGCGCTGTATAGGCGTGCAGCAGATTGACGAGTACGACACGGGAATAAATTCCAAAATCATTACGCTTCGCCGTCGCTGCGCAAGCGTAAACGTAGTCGTCGGCACGGTTGAGGACAACGAAATCAACACCGACGTTATACGCCCGTTTTCCATGAAAAGAATACGGCTTTACGCTTTAATTAAAAGCTTTACGTTTTTTGCGTTTATGTTTGCTGTAAGGCATATTCTGCTTGAAGTGCTTTGCAAGGATGTCGTCGGGCTGTACCTGTTCGATATGCTTAATTATATCTCAATCGGCGTAAGCTTCGTTTTCGCGCTTTTAAGCTATGCGGTTACCGCGCTCTGTTTCCGCCGCAAAAACGTCAAGGCTCTCAGCGGAGGTTCGGCAGAATATGAGTTCGTATAACAATATTCAGAAAATCAAATACACGAAAACCCCGTCGGACGTAGTCGCGCTCAACGAGTATATACTTTTCGAAAATTCGCACGCAAAGGAAAAGTACGTCGTTTTCAGGTTTGCAAACAACGTAAATCAGCGGCTTTTCGAAATCAGGTTCGAGGTGCTGCAATACGACGCCGACAACCGTTTGATAGAAAAATCGGTAGTGGTGCATAAGGACTTTACCGCAGACGCGAACGGACTGTTCGTGCCCAACGCAAAGTTAAAAGTCAATTTCGAGTGCCGCAGTCTCGAAGTCAATCTCGAAGAGGCGGTCTTCGACAGGGTGATATGGTCGGGAGGTACGTTTGCGGACAATCCTTACCGCTTCGAAACCTATGCGGAAACGGTTGCAAAGCCTGCAACGAGTCCTGCGCCCGAAGTAAAAAAACAGCCCGTCGCGGCAAAAAAGAAGAACAGGCTTAGCTTTAATATCCGCAATATTTTCCGCAAGAATAAGTCCGTTTTTCCCGCGGTTTTCAACGTGATTTTATGCGCGATTTTCATCGCGCTTGTAGTGGCGTCGACGTTCTATTTCAAGCAGGTAACGGGCGCGTTCGGCGTCGAGGGCTTTATCGTCAAGGAAAGCTCGGCGGGCTACGTCAGTATTCTCGGCTATAACGGCGGAGAGGATAACGTGGAAATTCCTGCGACGCTTGGCGAATACACCGTAACGAAAATAGCGGGAGGAGCGTTTAAAGGCTCGTCCGCGACAAGCGTGAAAATAAAGACGGAGCGCCCGCTCGTAATCGAGACGGACGCGTTTAAGGGCTGTAAAAAGCTGACCTCGGTCACCTCGTCGTCTTTGGGTACCGTAACCGTAATGGAGGGCGCGTTTAAGGACTGTACCGCGCTTACCGAGTTCGTTGTGCCTGCGGCGCAGCTTTGCGCAAAGTGCTTCGACGGCGCCGACGGAATAAAATTTCTTGCCTTTTACAGCGTGCTCTATTCAGGCGGGCGCTTGCTCGATTTGTTCGTTGGGCTGAATTCGATTACTCTTAAACATCTCAGAATAGCCGTTATGCCGAACGACCCCGCGTTTACGGCAGGCGTCAAATTAGGTTAATCTTAAAGGAGGTAAAAACGCGGTGATTTCGTCCGTTGCAAACGTAATAAACTTAATAATCGAACACTGGGAAATTTCGCTGTTTGCGTTTGCCGTTTTTGCCGCGGTCTGCCTCGGACTTTTCAAGGGCGTAAAACACGGCGTTCGCGCGCTGTTTGCCGTGCTCGTAATTGCGTCGTGTTGGGTCGTAGCCTGCTTAGTGTACTATTTCGTAATGCAGGATACCGACGGGCTTATAAAATTCTGCATTGCCTGGCTTCCGACGATAATTTTCCTTATAATAGTACTGACTTCGACGCTTATCGGTGTACGTAGGGGGCTGAGAAAAAGCCTTATTCTGCTCACACATTCGCTGATAACCGCAGGCTTGTGCATAGGCGCGTTTTTCTTCTGCATAAACAGTCCCGACGTGGACAGATTAACGCTTGAATTAATCAACGTGTTTATGGGCGAGGGCGGCTTGCAGAGCGCGCTCGGCGTAAGCTCGAAGTGCGACGGCATACGCGAGGTTGCGGTCAACTATATCGGCAGCGTATCCGTGGACTGGGGCGAATTCGGAATTCTTCTGCGCGAAAACAGCGCGTACGTTCTCACGCTCGTCAATATGGCGTATCGCATAGCCTTTGCGTTAGTTCTGTTTATCGTATATCAGTTACTTAATTTTATAATGTTCCTCGTGTACGTTTTCTGCTATCCCGAACGCAGATACCGTAAAAAGAGAAATATGCGTTTCGCAAATCAAAAGACGGATACGTCTTATAAAAAGCGTCCGGTCGGCGGCGGTTGCGTCGGAATGGCGCGCGGACTTGCTACGGGCGTAATCGCAATGTCGTTTGCGGGAAGCGTATTCTTCGTGGCGGCGGGCGGAGCGGGGGCAAGCAAGCTCCCCGACGACGTCAGCTTTGGCGAGCAATACGACCAGTTCGTTTCCATTTACCGCTCTATCGAGGACTACGGCGAGCAGGGTATATTCAAGGTTCTTAATTCGATAAGCGACCCGGAGGATACGCCGTACTATCTGTTTGCAGCCGATTTGGTATTTTCGGGCGGTCTCGACGACACCGTTCACGGCGTAAGCGGCAACGTCTCGTTCCGTGAAGAGCTTGCCGCATATTCGGGTTTTGCGAAAGACACGCTCGCGCTCTTAATGAAGTACGACGCCGACGGCGAAATCAACGCTATACTCGGCGGCAATACCGAAGACGCGATGGATAAGATACTAAGCGTCTGCTCCAATTCCGAGTTTATGGTCGAGTTCAACAACCTTATAGACAACTTCGACGCAAAAACTTACGTAATTAATTTCGCGCTCTCTCTCGTCGATTCGGTAATTTCCAATATCGACAGTATGTCGTTTACCGCGTCGTTAAGCGCGGATAACAAAGAGCTGCTTCAACTGCTGTTCACGCGCGGCTATCTCTGCGAGGTTATACCCGACGAACGAGAGTTAAAGCAACAGGGCGCAGACGTAGTTCAACCGCACCTTACCGTAAACCGTCTGTTTACCAAAAAGGATGCTCAGACCGTTTTAAATATAGTACTTTCGATTATTACCGACGATACCGAGGGCGAGGATTCGGCTTTGAAGCTTGCACGCGCGGTTATGCCGCAGATAGAGGAGCTGTCCGTTTTCTCAACTGAGCGCAGCGGGGAAATGGACCCCGTGCTCGGCAGGCTGTACTGCTATTTCGACAATAAGTTTCTCACCGACGAGGGCGAGGAGGGCATAAGATATTCCGAGGTAAAGGACGAAAGCGTTTACTGGACGCGTGAAATAAGAGCTCTGCTCGGCGTTTCCGACGGACTGTTCGCTATGTACGATAAGGTGCATGGCGACAGTATATTGAATAACCTCGTTGATATGTTCGACGTCAATTCGCCTGACTATGACGAAAACTCGAAAACGTACGAGGAGGTCGTCTCCGTCGCTGCGGATTCCGCGCTGCTCGGCAAGGTTCTGTCGTCTAAAAAGGTTTCGCGCTTTTTGCAGACGCAGCTTGGCGCAATCGCGGACGATATATATTTCCCCGAAAACGTAGTATATGAAAATGCATACGATAAGGACGGTAACCTCGTCTCTCACGGCGAAGCCTACCAGCTTTTGCGCGGTCTGCGACTTTTGGCGCAAAGCGAAAACAAGTCGCTTGTGGACGCGCTTTCGGACGACACACTTTCGTTCGAGGATTTACTGAGAAAGCTGTCCGCAACAATAACTAAGGACGACCCGCTTGCTCACGGCAATTCGCTTGCTTCGTATATGACCGAATCGGTGCTGCTAAGGTCGGCGCTGTCGTCGGTGATTATAGAACGCGCGGGGGATATGCTCGTTATTCCCGCTCTCAGCTGCGAGGCGGGCAGCGACGGCAGGCTTATAAACAAGTACGAGCTGCGCGAGATATTCGAGGCGGTGCCCGAGCTGACCGAGCTTATAATTCCGCTTGCTGGCGAGAACGTAAGCGCGGCGGAAATTAACGCGGTTTTGGAAAGCTCGGCGTTCAACGCTCTAATTGATAACGGCAACAAAATAGTAGAGGGAACTATCGCCAAAGCAATGGTGGATATGTTTTCAAACCACGGCACGATAATAATATCCAAGCGGCTTGAAGATTGCGAGGAGTGGGTAACGGTAGGTACGCCCGGCGAGCTGAGAAGATTTTTGGACGTAATCGATATTCTCACGCTCGACGTAGAAGAGCTTATGGACGGCGGCGCGCTTGACGGCAGCGAAATTTTCGACAAGCTGAAAAAGCTTGATGCCGACAGTATCGACAGACTTCTTTCGTCCGACGTGTTCTATTATTCGGCGTCAAAAATGATGGTCGGCGGCGACTTCCGTTTTGAAAATTTCGAGGTTATCGTACCCGCCTCGTCGTGTAACGTGCTTATCGGCGACAAGCTTGACAAGGTAGTAAAAAGGGACGAACTGTCGTCCGTATTTATAGAGCTTACGGAATTCGGTCTGTCATCCGATATGAGCAACGAAAAAATAATCAGAAAGCTTGTCGAGCAGAAAGAGGTGCTGAATAAAAGCAACGTAATTTCCGCTTCGGTAGTAAACTTTATAGTTGAAAACGAGGATATATGCTCGGCGCTGAGTATTCCAAAGCTCTATATGGACGCGGGCGCAAGGGACAGACTCGATAATTACGATTCTACCAACGTATGGCGTTCCGAGCTGCCAGATATGACGGGCGCCATTGACGAAATATTCGGAATTTCGCAGATGTCGGAGGACGAGGAATTTATCTTCGACGATGCCACCGTAAATCAAAAGGTTAAGGGGCTTATCGGCACGCTGAACGACGGCTCGGTATCCTGCCCCGAAACCTCGCTTACAAGGCTTGACGTCATTTACAAATCCGATATAGCGGTAAGCTTGATTACGGATAACGTTCGCGACGCGTTTGCGGAAAACGGCTTGGTTTACCATCCCGCGGCGAACCGCACCGATTTGGATGTGTTAAAGCGTCAGGAAATCGACGCGCTCGTCGCGCTTCTCGGCGGCGGCGACGTCGACGGTTTCGACGTAGGTACGGTTTCGCTCGGTCTGATTAAGGACTGGCTTTCCGACGGTAACGGCAGTACCAAATCCTTCCTTATAGCGGGTAACTTTGCGGATATGCTCGTATCCAATATTTCGCTTTACGTTCCCTCGGGCGTTTATTCGAACGGACTTATAAACGCTTACGAAGCCGTCAGCTTTATTGACGCGCTTATCGCCATGCAGGGTGAAAAGTCGTTCGACGACTGGACGGTGGAGGACTATATGCGTCTGCCCGACCGCGAAGTGCGAATGCTGATTTTGCAAAGCGCAATTATGCGCGCCACGTTCTCTCACCACGTATTCACGCACGAAAACAACAGCGATTTGATTTTTGCGCAGACGAGTATAGAGGAGGATTTCCGCGTAACAGCCGCAGGCGTAACGGGTGCAAGAATAGCGTCCGTAAGCGTAACGCAGCTTGAAGCGCTGTTTGAAATTATAGAAAACTGTACCGAGGATGACGGGCTCGGCATACCCTCGTTCGACAGCGTGGAAGATATTATAAGGCTGGGCGCGCATATCGAAACTCTTTATCTTTTCGACGCAACGCGTTACCGTATTTCCGATGTGATTATAAACTCGGCGGGACTTGGCGCTTCGGCTTATACAGAGCAATGCCATCGGTTTATCGCGTTAGGCGGTTCGGTCGGGTGGACGTCCGTAAGCGTGCCCGTACTTCCGCGCGAAGTGATTGACGCGATAATCGGCGGACGGATTTAAAAGCTATGTTTTACTTATGAAGAAAGAGAATCCAAATTGCGTTTTCGTAATTCTTTTTGCGGGAATTCTCTGTTGTCTGATTGTTATCTTTACGGGACTTTTCAACGATAAACCACATATTCACAGCTACGGCGAGTGGACGGTATCTGTCAACGCCACCTGCACGACGGACGGCGTGCGCGAGCGGTTTTGCGATTGCGGCGACAGACAGCAAAGCTTTATTGCGGCATACGGTCACGAGTACGTTTCCGTCGTAGAAAAGCCTGCCGGCTGTACCGAGGGCGGGTACATTGCGTACGAAGAGTGCAAGCGTTGCGGTTACGATACTTTTAATGAAATTCCGCCGCTCGGTCACGATTTCGGCGAGTGGACGACTGTAAAGCCCGCAAGCTGTACGGAGCAGGGCGAGCAGTCCCGCGTATGCTTGAGAGACGCGTCGCACCGCGAAACGCGTGTTGTAGAAATGCTTGAACACGAAGCTTCCGAATGGAAGCTTGAACGCGCCGCGACCTGTACGACCGACGGCGAGGAATATACGGAGTGTAAGTTTTGCGCGGTCCGCCTCGAAACCCGCAACGTGCCTGCGGTCGGACATACGCCTACAAGTTGGATTGTCGCGAAACCCGCGACATGCACGACCGACGGCGAGGAGTACACAGAATGTAAGTTTTGCGCGGTCCGCCTCGAAACCCGCGCTTTGCCCGCAGCAGGTCACGATTTCGGTCAGTGGCAGCAGATAACGGCTCCATCGTGCAGCGCGTTCGGTGAAGAAATGCGGGTCTGCTCTCGCGACGGCGCTCACCGTGAAATACGCGCAATCGATAAGACGGAGCACGTACCGTCGGAGTGGATAACCGAGCGTTTGCCCGACTGCGAGACCGACGGTGCGCGTCGCGTCGATTGTACGGTATGCAGTGAACGGCTTAACTATGAGAAGATACCCGCTTGGGGACATTCTTTTGAAAAGCTGTACGACGAGTTCACTCATTATTCCGAATGTACGGTATGCAATGCGGTAAAGGACCGCGGCGAACACGTCTGGGGCGACAACGCCTGCACCGTGTGCCCTTACGATGCGGGCGGCATAAAGGGGCTTGAATGGTTGCTCGGCAGCGACGGCGGCTATTACGTTTTTTGCGGTATGGGAAGCGTGAAGGCGGATACGTTCGAAATTCCCGCAGTGCATAACGGCAAAGCCGTAACCGCGGTCGGCGCATTGGGCGGGTTTGAAGGAAGTATTTTAATAATTCCGCAAACTATCACGAGAATAGAAAAGGGCGCGCTTTACGGTTGTAAAAATCTATGCAGCCTGACTATTCCGTTTATCGGTGCGGACAGGGAAAACCCGTCGCATCTCGGTTATCTTTTCGGCGCGGACAGCGCTGCGGATAACGGAAGATGGATAACCCCGTCGCTTACGACGGTAGTAATTTCGGAGGGGACGCATTTGCCCGAGGGCGCGTTCAAAAACTGTACCTTTATAGAGAGAATTATTTTGCCCGATAGCGTCCAAGCGTTGGGCGAGGAAAGCTTTTACGGCTGCGTTTCGCTTACAAGCGTCGCGCTGCCAGAAGGGTTGAAGATTATCGGTTCGGCTGCATTCTGGAATTGCTCCGCGCTTGAAAGCGTATTTATACCCGCGGGTGTCTGCGAAATCGGGACGTTTGCGTTTTTCGGCGTCGCGGAAGGTATAGAGGTTTCGTTCGCCGAAAAAACTGACTGGTTTTTATACGAGGGCGACAAAAAAATTTCCGAAATACCCGAAAATTATTTGTCGGGCGTGGGCTTGAAAGTTTATAATAAATATACTTGGAAACGTATAACTGATGGTGCTTAATGTTTAAAATCCTCTTTTCAAAACTTAAAGAATCGCTTATATCGGTATTGCCTATCGCCGTAATCGTTCTGATAATTTCCTTTACGCCGCTGGTCGATTTAACTGTCGCGGAAAAGGTTGCCTTTGCGGTGTGTTCGGTATTGCTTATACTCGGTATCGCGCTTTTCAATCTCGGCGCGGACCTTGCAATGACGCCTATGGGCAACCACGTCGGCGAGGGACTTACAAAGTCCAAAAAGGTTATGATACTCGTCGCTGTCTGCTTTTTTATGGGCGTTCTCATAACGATTGCCGAACCCGATTTATCGGTGCTTGCAAATCAGGTAAAGGACATAATGCCCGCCGACGGCGACGCAAGCAAATGGCTGCTTATAATAACCGTAGGTCTCGGCGTGGGACTGTTCCTCGTTCTGGGCGTGCTTAAAATAATTTTCCACAAAAACCTTGCACCGCTTTTGATGTTCTTTTATATGATGCTTTTCGCGGTATGCGCACTGCTTATCGAAAGCGGTAAGGGCGGACTTTTTCCGCTTTCGTTCGACTCCGGCGGGGTCACTACGGGTCCCATAACGGTACCGTTCATAATGGCACTCGGCTTCGGTATTTCAACGACGGTCGGAGGGCGCAACGCAAGCGAAAACAGCTTCGGATTAATCGCGCTTTGCTCGGTCGGTCCGATAATCGCGGTTATGCTGCTTTCTATGACGACGACTGGCTCGCTCGACGTATACGACACCGACATTTACGCGATAGAAAATTACCTCGGCTCCAACCTCGGTATGCTCATACTACATAAAATTAAGGACGTCGTTCTCGCGCTCGGACTTATTGTCGCGTTCTTCCTCGTATTGCAGTTCGCGGTTTTGAAGCTTCCTAAAAAGAAGCTTATACAAATGGCGGTCGGTATAGTATATACTTTTGTAGGTCTCGTAATTTTCCTTGTCGCGGTCGAGGTCGGATTTATGCCCGTCGGTTTTAAAATCGGAAAACAGCTTGCCGATTTCAGTCCCGCGCTTTTGGTGGTGTTCGGCTTCGTAATAGGTATGGTCGTCGTCCTTGCCGAGCCTGCGATTCACGTTCTTAACAAGCAGGTCGAAGAGGTGACGGGCGGCGGCGTCAGAAAGATAGAAATGCTCGTCGCGCTGTCGGTTGCGGTCGGCATTTCGATAGGACTTTCGCTTATAAGGACGATATTCGGTTTTTCGCTGCTGTACTATCTAATTCCGGGCTATCTCATTTCGCTCGGGCTGTCGTTCTTTGTGCCGCGAATGTACACCGGCATTGCGTTCGACTCGGGCGGAGTCGCAAGCGGTCCGCTTACGTCAAGCTTTGTTTTGCCGCTCGTGATAGGCGCGTGCAGTCAGCTGCACGGCAACGGCGACATATACAGCTTTGCGTACGGCGTAGTGGCTATGGTTGCAATGACCCCGCTTATAACCATACAGATTTTGGGCTTTAAGGCGGTCGTAAGCTCGAAGGTCCGCACGAACATAAAAATGAAGCGTATTCTGTCGGCTGACGACGAGCAGATTATTTACTTCGAGTAGGTGGAAATATGGCTCAGAGAACCAAAAAGGTAAAAACTGAAAACAAGGTAACCGCGGAAAAGCTTGAAATGCTGGTTACCATAGTCGGTAGAAACAAGGCGGAATATTTTGCCGACCTGATACAGTCGTTCGACGTGAATTTGCAGGCGTCCGTTTTAAGCTACGGCACCGCCGACGCGAAAATGCTGGAATTTCTCGGACTGAGCAACACCGAAAAGACGGTAATTTTCAGCGTCATTCAGGCAAAAAAGGTGCCCGACGCGGTCGCCGCGCTCGACGAGAAATTCAAGACCATTAAGGGCGGCAAGGGCGTGGCGTTCACAATACCGCTTTCAAGCGTAATAGGTACGCTTATATACAGGTTTTTAAGCAACAACAGAACGCCCGTCAAGGAGGAAAAATAATGGATTACGAAGTAATTTTCTGTATAGTAAACGCAGGCTATTCCGAGCTGGTTATGGACGCCGCGAAGGAGGTCGGTGCGCGCGGCGGCACGGTAATGCACGCAAAGGGCACCGCTAACAAGGAAGCCGAGCAGTTTTTCAAAATTACCATTCAGCCCGATAAAGAGGTGGTAATGATTCTCGTTCCGAAAGACATCAAAGACGCGGTTTTGCACGCTGTGTATAAAAGCGCGGGCTTGAAAAGCGAGGGCTCGGGCATAGCATTTTCAATGCCCGTAAATCAGGTGGTGGGACTTTCGCCCGTCACGCTTGATAACGGTTCGGATAAATAAAAAAAGCAAGCGGTAATTCCGCTTGCTTTTTTCGTGCCGCCGTTTACCTTTCAAAGGTAAACGGCGGCTTTTCATTGCGGAATTACGGCAGATTATTCGACTGTTTAACAGTTTTACCGCATTGTAGAAACTAACAAAAATTGATAAAATGTAACTATACAAAATGTTACGATAGGGTGAAACTGTATGGCAAACCTCAATTTGAAAAGCGTTTACAAGGTCTACCCCAACGGTACCAAAGCGGTAAACGATTTTTCCATGGATATAGAGGACAAGGAATTCATAGTTTTCGTCGGGCCGTCGGGCTGCGGTAAATCTACCGTTTTAAGAATGATTGCGGGGCTTGAAGAAATTTCCGCGGGAGAGCTTAAAATAGACGATAAAGTGGTAAACGACGTCGACTGTAAAAACCGTGATACGGCTATGGTTTTTCAGAATTACGCGCTGTACCCGCACATGACGGTCGCCGACAATATGGCGTTTCCGCTTAAAATGTCGAAGCTGACCAAGGAACAGAAAAAAGAACTTTCCGCCAGAGTTGACGAAAAATATCCCCGATTGACAAAGTCAGCGCGCGGCAGCGACAAATATCTCAACCGCGCGCAAATAAAAAAAGAATATAAAGCGGGTAAAAAGGTAGTCCTTTGTGAAGAGGACAAACGCGAAATTTCGCGCCGCGTCAAGGAAGAGTACCCGCGCGGACTTAAAAATTTTTGTCTTAAACCCGTTCATTACGCGCTTGTCAAGCGCGACTACAAAGCAAATATACGCGACGGCAGAGACCTCGTCCGTCCCGTATCGCTGTTAAATAACCTTTTAAAGCCCTTTCATACCGCGTTCGTACGGCGCGAGGAGATTTACGCGCAGGTAATTAAAATCGCGGAAATTCTCGGACTGGAGGAATACCTCGGCAAACGCCCCGGCGCGATGAGCGGCGGACAGAGGCAGAGGGTGGCGCTGGGCAGAGCAATGGTTCGCAACCCCAAGGTTTTCCTTTTGGACGAACCGCTGTCCAACTTAGACGCGAAGCTGCGTAACCAGATGCGCAGCGAAATAACCAAGCTGCACAACCGCTTGCAGACCACGTTCGTTTACGTCACGCACGACCAGGTAGAGGCTATGACCATGGGCGACAGAATAGTGGTTATGAAAAGCGGCAGAATACAGCAGACGGATACGCCTATCAATCTGTATTCGTATCCCGAAAACGCTTTCGTCGCGGGCTTTATCGGCACTCCGTCTATGAACTTTTTCGACGCGGTTGTCGAAGTCGCGGGCGATAAGGCGAGCGTAGCGTTCGCAAACGGCAAAAAAATGAAGTTTTCGTCCGAGTGCGTTAAAAAGCTCGAACGCAAATATCTTGGCAAAGCAGTTAAAATGGGCGTCCGCCCCGAGGACTTTATTCTTGACGACGGCGGCGTCGAGTGCGCAGTTTTAAACAAAGAGATGCTCGGCAGCGAAACGCTGCTATATTGCGATTTCGATACGGACGGCGCAACGAATTACGAAAGCGGGAAATTTCCTTTCATAATTAAAGTAGAGGGTATCTGCCGTAAAGAGAGCGGTGATAACGTCAGAGTGGGCGTCAACTTTGCAAAGGTTCACTTTTTCGATAAGGACACCGAAGAGAGCGTCAACAAGCGTTTCGTAAGCTATAACGACGTATCTGTCAAGGCTGTAAACGGCAAGCTATATATCGGCGGCAAGGCGGTTGCGCTTCCGCCCGCGCTTGCGCATCTGGACGGCGAGTATAACGCTATCTTCCCCACGTCCGCGTTTACGGACGGCGGACTGGAAGCGGAGGTGCTGGAATGCGAGCAGCTTAAACAGGGTTGGCTTGCCCGCCTTGCAATAGGCGGCGAAAAGCTGTACGCGCTGTTTGATTGCGAGGTCGGCGGCAAAATTTCCGTCGGACTTGCGTGGCACTCGGTAGCGTTTTCGCACGGCGATAAGCAAATTCCCGCGCTCGATACGGAAAACAGGATAGGCGTCAGGTTGCGCAAGCGCAAGCTTGACGGCGCGGCGAAAAAGCGCGAAAAAAGAAGCTTCGACGTCGACGTTATCTGTTGCGGAACTCCGCTCGTCTGTCCGCTTACAGTACTTAAAAGATTGCTCGGCGCAAGCGACAGAAAGCTGTTCGGCACAGATTTACAGCTGATTTTTTCAACCGACGCGGTTACTTCGGAAAATACGTTTTCCGCGGAAATAATAAAGGTGCTCGATTACGGCGTCGGCAAATACGCGGTGTGTTCGTTCGCGGGCAACGAGATAGTGCTGCCGTATAACGGCGAAAACGGGTCGTTAAATTTCGGAATAGACCTTATAAAGGCAAGCGTTTACGACCACGTTTCGGCAATAATAATTACTTAGTATGAAAAAATTAAAATATTTTTTAATGAGCTTATTCATCTTTTTCTCCATAGGTTCTGTTCTTGGCGGGTGCGCCTCCGACGTGCCCGCCGAACAGAATTCGTCGCGCGTTCGCGCCTATTCGGTGCCCGAAGGCGTAAAAAGCTATAGCGGCGCGCAGATAAGCGCGGGCGGCAGCGTGTTACCCGCTTACGAGGTTATGGTCAATACTTCGCAGAACTGGGTCGGCGACGGCTATCAGCGAAAAGCCAACGGCGTTTGCCTTTTCGAGCTGGACGGCGAAGCGGAAATTACGGTCAAGCCCGAAGTCAAGGTTGACTATAAGTCGGTGGTGCGGCCTCTATCCGCGAAAATAACCCCTATAGCCAACTTGCAGGAAAACACGCTTACTTTTACGGTAAAAAGCGCGGGGGAATACGTCCTCGAAATCAACGGCGATATTCACAACGCAATTCACTTTTTCGTGAGCAGTTACGGCGGCGCCGTAACCGATTACAGCGGATACGACAACGTAATGGTGTTCGAGGCGGGGCTTCACACCTTTGAAAACGACGACAGAATTTCCCCGAAAGATAACCGAATTTCAATCGGCAGCAACACGCTCGTATATCTTGCGGACGGCGCGGTGGTGCGCGGCTGCTTTCACGAAAGCAATCTCAGTAACGTCGCCATAGTCGGGCGCGGCATAATAGACGGCAGCGCGTTCGAGCGTTCGGTCAGCCGAGGCAAGGTCACCGTACCCATAGAGTTCAATTACAGCACTAACGTGCTTTTAAAGGACTTCTTTATTCTCGACCCTGCGGGCTGGGCGATAACCAACTACTTCTGCGAGGGCTCGAAAATCAGTAATTTAAAAATTATTTCCTCGCGTTCAAACGGCGACGGAGTATCTTTGCAGTCGTGTAAAAACGTAGAGGTAGAGGGCTGCTTCGTCCGCACCTGGGACGATTCGTTGGTGGTAAAAAACTACCCGAGATGGGAAAACAGAAATATTCACGGCGAAACCAACGGAATTTCTTTCAAAAATTGCACGCTTTGGACGGATTTGGCACAAAGTATGGAGGTAGGGTATGAAACCGTAGGTATTCCTATGGAAAACATTTCCTTCGAGAACATAACCGTGCTTCACGCGCTGCACAACGCGGCAATATCCATTCACAACGCAAACAACGCGGCAATTAAGAACGTCGCTTTCAAAAATATAACGGTAGAGGACGGCAAAAACGCAGCCGACGGCGTCGGGTTGATTGACCTGCGCGTGCTGTACAGCAGCAACTGGTCGGACCAGCACACTGCGCCTACCGCGCTCGGAAGCGTGGACGGCGTACTGATAGAAAATCTCAACGTAATTTCCGCGCGCAGAATAACCGCGCTTATGGGCGGTTGCAGGGACACGCGCGTCGGGTTCGAAAGCGAGCACTACGTAGACAACGTCACAATAAAAAACGTCGCGCTTGCAGGCGCCCGCCCGCAGGAAAGCGAGTGTAAGTTTTCGACTACGGACGCGAAATATCTCAGAAATTTCAGCTTCGTGCAGGAAGACGTTGCCGTTACGGGGGCTGAATTTGTATTCACTCAATCGGAAGAATATCTTTCCGCCCTCGACGGCTGTAAGGTAGAAATAATAAATTAAAAGGTGGAACTATGAAGTTTAAAAAAGCTGTTGCGTTTCTTTTAAGCGCGGCAATGCTAAGCGCTTTGCCCGTGTTCGCGGCTTGCGGAGACGAAAAAGACGTCCCCGACGGCGACGCGCCCGTAATCGAGCAGCCCGACAGAGAGGTTACCGAAAGCAAGCTTACCGTTTACGACGGACCCTCGCTTATGCAAAGCTCCTCTAAGCTGAAGGCTTTTGCCGAGGACGAAGAGCTGTTCGTCTACGATACGCGCGTAAACCACAACAGAATATTCAGCTTTTCGTATTCCAAGGACAAGGGTCAGGTAGTCAGCTTCGACTTCGAAGGCAAGGTGCACATGCGCGTGGAAATCAACGGCGCAAGCGCGTTGACCGACGTCGTCGTCCGTCCGCTTTCCTACGGCGTTAAGCCCGAGGTTAATGGGAATACCGTTGAATTCGATTTGGAATATTCCGCAAACTATACCTTGGAATACAACGACGGCACCGTTAAGGACGCGGCGGATAACGCCCTGCATATCTTTGCAAACCCTATCGAAACGAACCCCGTCACGGCGGATAACGTACCCGAAAACACAATCTATATCGGGCCGGGCGTATACTCTGCGGGCGCAATCCCCATGCAGAGCAATCAGACCCTGTACCTTGCCGGCGGTGCCTACGTTTACGGTCAGGTCAGGGCGGAAAACTTAGAAAACATTACAATACGCGGCCGCGGAATTTTCAGCGGCGAAATATACGACCGCAGGGCGGACGCAGAGTACACGCTCCCGCTTGAACTGCGCTTTTGCAAAAACGTGAATATAGAGGGCGTTACCTTCCTCGACCCCGCGGGTTGGGCGATTACGCTCTATCAAAGCGAGGGCGTTACGATTGACAACGTCAAAATGATTACCGCGCGCGGCAACGGCGACGGCATTTCCGTTCAGTCCTGTAAAAACGTGACCGTCA
Source organism: uncultured Christensenella sp. (assembly GCA_910576655.1). Taxonomy (GTDB): domain Bacteria; phylum Bacillota; class Clostridia; order Christensenellales; family Borkfalkiaceae; genus Coproplasma. The sequence continues at coordinate 40,405 of CAJTJC010000003.1, read as the reverse complement.
ACGGCGGATTTATCAGAACGTGGGACGACTCTCTCGTAGTAAAGAACAGCGACCGCGGCGTGACCGACAATATCACCTTCGATAACGTGGTCGTGTGGACTGACCTAGCGCAGAGTATGGAAGTCGGCTACGAGTGCAACGGCGCGACTATGAGCAACATAAGCTTCAAAAACATAACCGTCGTTCACAACTATCATAAGGCGGCAATGTCCATACACAACGCCGACGACGCCGCAATTACCAACGTGCTTTACGAAAGCATAACGATAGAGGACGCGCAGATGCTCGGCGATAACAGAGAGGACGGCGCGGAAGACTTTTTAATCGATATGTTTATCGACTTCAATCAGGCTTGGTCTGAGACCGAGCAGCGCGGCACTATCGACGGCGTGAGAATAGAAAACGTCAAGGTTCTTGAAATGGCAGATACGATTGCCTGCCGCATAAACGGCTTCGGTTCTGATTACGCCGTTAAAAACGTAACTATCAAGGGCGTCGAGATAGAGGGCGAGCAAATCGACACGGCGGAAAAGCTTAAGCTTTCCACCAACGCGTACGCGAGCGGCGTTACGGTAAGCGCAGTCGGCTACGACGTGTTCGGCGCGGGCGTAAAGCTTCCTTATAAGCTCAACCTCAAAAATAAAGAGGTTGCAACCACCGTTCAGCCCACGCGCGTACAGCAGGGGTTGGAGGTTCCCGACTTTTCCATTCTCGACGTGCAGGAAACGTATATGGGCGTTGCGCGCGATATGTCGCAGGTTACCGCAAGCGTAACCCACGGCAAAGGCACCACCGCCAAGGCTGAGTACGACGACGGCTCGGGTCCGTTCGACAGTGCGGACAATTCCGTAAGGAACGCGCTCGACGGCGACAGGTCAACCTCGTTTATAGCCAAGGAATGGAAGGGTGAGACGGACGAGTTTGCGGCTGTAACTCTCGACTTCGGCAGCAAGCTTCCCGCAGGCAGCGTCAGCGTCGTCCGCGTGTATCTTGCGGAAGACAGCGCGTACGTTTACGACTTTAACGTAAGCGTGTTCAACAGAAAGGAAACGGGCGGTAACTTTGCCCGCACGCTTTCCTCGCAGACATATACCGCGACCCCCGCGGCGGGAAACTATTTCGATATAAAGCTTTCGGCAACGCTTGAAAGCAGCGCGCTTCAGCTTCGCTTTTTCCGTACCGATGGAATGACGGCGCAAAAGACGCTTGCAATCGCGGAAATTGAAATTTATCCCTGCTCGCTCAGCACTACCAAACCGATAATCGATTCAACCCAGCACTTCGACGTTTACGGACCTACCAACCTCATCGACGGCAACGAATCGACATACTGGGAAACCGCACCCGCCGACTGCAACGGCGCGACGTTCACCGTCGATACGGGCGCAACGCACAGTATAAAATATATCGTAATGCACCTGCCGCCCGTTTTAACGTGGGAAGCAAGGGTACAGCAGATTGAAATTGCGGTCAGTATCGACGGCAAAAACTGGACTACCGCAGTTGAAAGTACTGCGTACACGTTCGACCCTATGACGGGCAACGTAAACTCGATAGAACTGGCAACGCCTGTCGAGGCGAGGTACGTAAAACTCGTCTGGGCGGCAAACAGCTCTTCTCGCTACGGCGCGCAGCTTTCCGAGTTGTACGTCTACGGCGATTAAATAAAATTCTATTAAAGGGGAAGGCTCATATGAAAAAAGGCAAAAAAATTCTTTTAACTGCACTTTCCGCAACGCTTACCGCGTCCCTGACTTCGGGGCTTGCAATCAGCGCGTTTGCGGACACGGCGACCAAAGACCACGAATTTGACGGTAAAAACGACGTCGTTTACGAGGACTTTGACAGGGCGGATATAGCCGATACGGTAAAGGCGGAAGGCAGCGGAGTAAACACCGGCGAAAAGCCGTATATGCACGTCAAGTATACCGCAGGCACCAGCGACACCCCCGGCGACGCTATTTACAAGCACGGCTCGGGCTCGCTTGCCGAGGTGAGAAACGGCGGCACAATAAAGTTTAAAATGCGCGCTCCCGAAAACGACGTCGATTTAAGCGAAATCGCTTTCGGCGTCAGGGGCGTTGACGACGACAAAAAGGTATTTTCGAAGACTCTTGACGAGCTTACGGATGCGGACGGAAACCCCCTGCCCGATATAACCACGGAGTGGAGAGATTACGAAATAAGCTTTGCAACCAGCTACGAGGATACCGATATTTATCCGTCGACGGATACTCCCGTTGTCGGACCCGACAGCGCTCCGCTGCTTGCAATTCACCTCTATGCGGCGACGGAGACGGACGAGGGTACTTTGGAAATAGCTTCCGTTCAGTATTCCACAACGGGCAGCGCGTACCTCAACGATTTCAGGGGCGGAATTACCCCTGCCGACACCGCGTCGGTAGCCGACAGCGGATGCTGGTGGGCGGGCTCGTCAGAGGGCTATATAGTAAAGCGTACCGTCAATATGACGGGCGGCAGCTTCACCGTTTCCAAGGAAACCGCGGTGGGCAACTATAAATATGCAATAGTCGAGGCGGACGGCGACGTTGCAAATCTTAAAATAGCAACGTCTACGGACGGTATCGCCTACGGTACGGCCGAGGCGTTCGACGGATATTCCGTAACGCTTAACGGTAACGAAAAGGGCTTTAAGTTTATTTACGACGGCAGCGCCGAGGGCGGCGTTACGGTAAGGCGCATTTATCTTACCAACCTCGAAGTAAAGGTTCCCGCGTTCGCTATGCCCGTTATCGACGCATCGACTGCCGAAATGCTTGAAAGCTTCTCGGTCGCGCAAAGCGGCATTAACGGCAATTACGACGAAATGCACGCCGCGCCCGAAGCTATTGCCGCGGGACTGGAATACCGTATGTCGTACAGCAACGGCGACAAGGTAGAGGTTAAAGACGGCAGCTTAGTGTTCGACGCGACCTCTCTCGGCGAATCGGATTATATAAACTTCAAATTCTATTCCAAGACGCTTGCGTCGGGCAAATACGCCGTGCTTAAAGTTAAGACCGAGGGCGAAGCTACGCTTGACGGACTGCGCATCAGTCTTATGGGCAGCGTCGACGGTCTGTTAACCAAAGCTCCCGTTTACGCTTCCTCGTGGAAGGCGGGCGTTGAATATCCCACCGCGCTGATTGGCGATTCCAACCCCTATAAGACGGAGGACGGCTGGCACTATATCGTAATAGATACCGAAGAGAGCGGAATGGGCTTAGACGAAGCGGGCTACGGCGGTATGGACATGTATTTCAGCGGCACCGGCAAGCTGCTCGTTGACAGCATATTCTTCTGCAACGGTATAGAAGTGACCCTTCCCGACGTCGAAAAGAAAACAGAGCTTCCCGACAGCAAGCTCGACTTTGCTGGCAACGAGGGGGAGTACGCTTATGCAGGTTATTTGTATATCCCCAACGACGGCTTCGGCAAGACGGTCGAAATGGATATTACCCCCGCAGTAGACAACTTCGATATTTCTAATCTCAGAATACAGTTCGAGGGAGTAGGCACGTTCTGGGGCTCGGCTAACGACGAAGGCACGCTTGTAACCGTTGACGGCAAAAAGCTTAACGAGCTTACCTATACCAAGGACGCTGCTACGCACGTAGTTATCGACCTTGAACAAAGCGGAATAGTCGGCGCGTTTATGCACACGCACGTTCACGTCGGTGCCATCGGCGGCTTCAAAATCGGCAACGTGGCAGTTAACACGTCAACCCCCGTTAACGCAATTAAAGAGCTTGATACGGAAAATAAGACCGTAGTTAAAGACGATAACGGTACCGATAACAAGGTCGTTGAAATTTCGTCGGTTGAGGGTTACGGCTACGCCGGCTATATAGGAAGCCTTACGGGAAAGGACGGCGAGCTTTCAATGGATATTACCGTCGGTGAAAACACTGATTTATCTAACCTTCGTTTCGAATTCGTTTCGGGAGGCACGCTTTGGGCGGGAGCTAACGACAGCGGAAGTCTTTATACAAACGACGGCAAACTGCTTACGGAAGTAGAGTTCGTTGCAGGTGAAAGCAAAACCGTAGTGTTTGACCTTGCGAAAAGCGGCGTTACGGTAAGCGATTTCCATATTCATATGGGTGATTTCGACGGTTTCGTAAAACTTGAAAATATCACGCTCACACCGTACGTCGATTATCTCGGCATGGCTATCGAGGAGCATCTCGTTCCCAAGTATGAAGAGCAGCTTGGTTTGCTTCCCTCTTATCTCGACACGGTAGACCCCACCGTCTCGATAACCACGGCGACCACCGCTAAGGCGGGCGACGAAATAACCGTAGTTTATACGGCTTCGGACGATTTGACCGCCGCGGACGATTTATCGGTAACCGTTTCCGTAACCAAGGACGGCAACGCCGTAACGCTTACGGGCAACAAGTTCACTGCCGAAGCGGGCGTTTATACCGTAACCGTTACCGTACGCGACCTTGCGGGCAACGAGGCGAGCGACACCATTCAGATAACCGTATCCGGTGACGACGCTCCCGTGGTTCCTCCCGTTGTCGATTCGGGCTGCGCAGGCGGCTGCGGAGCTATGACGCTCGAAGGCGGCATAATGGCGGGCGGAATGACGCTTATGGGTTTAGGCGTGCTGTTCGTTGTGAATAAAGCGGTTCGCAAAAGAAAAAGCAGATAATTGAAAATTACTTCTCCGCCGCCTTTTGACGGCGGAGAAATTTTTAGCTTGAAAAAACGGGCGGGTTATGTTATAATGAATGAGAATATGAAAAAACTACTTATCGTCGACGACGATTATCTCGTGCGTGAGGGCTTGCGCTCTACGGTGGACTGGCAGTCCGTCGGGGTGGAGGTCGCCGCGGTTGCGGAAAACGGCGCGGTCGGGCTTGAAAAGGCAAGAGAGCTTATGCCCGATTTGATAATCGCAGACGTTCGTATGCCCGTAATGGACGGGCTTGAAATGGCAAAAATACTCTTTGACGAAAAGGCGGACCTTGCAATAATCGTGTACAGCGGTTATAAAGATTTCGAAAACGCCCGTCGCGCGCTCGATAGCGGCGTCGCGGGGTTTTTGTTGAAGCCTATCGACAGTAACGATTTAATCGCAAAGGTCAAGGAAGTGCTTGCCGCGCTCGAAGCGCGCCGCCGCGACAGTAAGATACTCGGTCAGATAAAAAGCAATTTGCCCGCGGTAAGGCGTCAGCATTTTCAAACGCTGTTGACAGACCCCGAAAATTTCGCGTCGGCCGCCGAACAGCTTGCACTGCTCGGCGAGTGCCCGCCGCAGGCGGGCACTGTAATATACGTCCGTTCCGACAGTCCTGATATAAAAGCGTTTATCGGTGCGGCGGACGCCGCGTTGGGCTGTATAAGCGAGGTGTTTTCGGGTTACGCCGTCGCCGTCTGCTCCGCAGACGAGGAAACGGCAATGGCTGCGCTTACTAAGCTGCTTGACGGCAATCTGAAAAAATCCGACGCGCGGTTTACCGTTGCGGTTGCCGCGTTCGACGGCGACCTGCAAGCCGCATTCGCCAAGGCGCGCGCTCTCAGCGAAAACACGCTGTTTACGGCAATCAACGCGGTCGTTACCGAAAACGGCAGCGGTCGCTATAAAAAAATTATACGCGACGCGCTTAGTATAATCGAACGCGATTATTGCAAAAAAATTTCCATAAAGACGGTGGCGGACGCGTTGTATTCTTCGGAAAGCCACTTGATGCACGAATTTAAAAGTCAGGTAGGCAAAACCTTTAACGAGTGCCTTACCGACTACCGTATGTTGAAGGCGCAGGAATATCTTATCAAGGGTGAAATGCGTATAAGTGAAATTGCCTACGCCGTCGGTTACGGCGACGTAAGATATTTCGGTCAGATTTTTAAAGAGTATTACGGCTGTACTCCCAGCGAGTACGCGGAAAGAAGAGGTCAATGAAGCTTAAAAGGATATCTGTCAAATTCATACTGTCGTACGTAGCCGTTCTCGCCGTCGTGTTTCTGGCGCTGATTGGCGTTTTCGAGCTGAGCTTTCGGCTGTCTATGAAGGACTATATCCGCAGCAATTCCTACGCCGCCCAGCAAGAGCTTGACGCGGGCGTGACGGGCGTCATAAACGAGGGCGCGTATCTCTACGGCAGAATTATGAACAGCGCCAACGTCGGCTATCTCAACGCCGTCGCGGACGAAACGCTGGATATGTCCCGTCGCAGAGAGCGCTTTGCGGCGCTTGCGGACAGAATAGGCGTTGACGAGGATTATTTCAACGACGTCGTGTTCGTTATCGGCGAAGACCGTTTTTCTATCAACGGCAGCGTTCCGCCCTACGAAAGCGATTATGAAATTCTGTTCAGCCGTCAGAACGAAATGCTGCTGGTCGGCGTTTCGCGCGGCAGCGTAATTATGGGCATAATGTCGGCAAGCGGCGTATCGCAGTTCAACGGCGTAATGCTGTTTTACTTCAAGGAAAGCGCGATAAGCGGAATGTGCAATCCTGCAGGCGGGGAAGAGGGGTACTCCTTCATAATGCGCTCCGACGGGTATATAATTTCCCACGTGGACAGCGGGCTCGTCGGCAAGTATATCGTTTACAGTGACGTTTACAATCCGTCCCAGTCGCCCGAATACAAGTACGAGGTGCTGGACGGCAAGCGCAGTATAATAGTTACGGGCAAGCCTCAGCTTCTCAATTCGCGCTACGGGTTCGACTGCAACCTCGTCAGCGTTTTCGATTACGACTACTATTTCGGCGGAATGGATTTGACGTTCAACATAGTGCTCGGCGTTTCCGTAGGCGTGCTTGCGGCCGGCGCGCTTTTCGCGGTCTGGCGCGCGCACAGAATATCCAAGCCCATTCGCAGGCTGAGCGAAAGCATAAACGCCACCGCAGAGCCGACGGGCGCGCACGTTTCGGTGCTGCCCGACGGGGACGAGCTCGTTCAGCTCGAACGCAACTACGACGCAATGATGGACAGAATTTTCGAGCTTGTCGAAAAGAATAAAGAGGATATGAGCAGGCAAAGAAGATTAGAGCTTGAAAGCCTGCAAATGCAGATAAACCCGCACTTTCTCTATAACACGCTCGACGCTATTTCCTGGATGGCGCGCATAAAAAAACAGCCCGAAATCGACAGGCTGGTTATGAACCTTGCAAAATTTTTCCGTCTGTTTCTGCACGGCGGCGACAAGTTCGTAACCGTCGCGGACGAGGTCGGAATGGTGCTCAGTTATCTCGAAATAGACAAAATACGTTTTCCCGACAGGGTGACGGTGCATACCGAAATAGACGAGGCCGTTAAAAATCTTTTAACCTTGAAGCTTATTTTGCAACCCGTCATAGAAAACAGCTTAAAATACGCGTTTGCGGAAAAGCACGGTAATCTCTATATAAGGGCGTTTGCCGAGGGCGGCGATATTATTTTCGAGGTAGAAGACGATGGCGCGGGCTTCGACGTGCCCGACGGGCTTTTGACGGGCAGACCGAATAAGGAAGGCGGCTACGGGCTTAAAAACGTAAACGAGCGTATCCGTCTGCAATACGGAGAGGGATACGGCCTTTCGGTGGTTTCTATCAAGGGTCACGGCACTACGGTGCGCATCAAAGTCAAAAAACAATAAAAACCGCGGCGGATGCCGCGGTTTTTGTTTTACGGAAGCTTTTGCGAATTCATTTTGCCTGAAAGCTTTTCAAGCCTGCCCGTTACGTTTTTGGCAATGTACTTTGCTACGAAATGAACGCCTGTAAGCAGTATAAGCGAGGCGGCAATCATAGCCGAGGATATTACGGCGGCTCTTGCGGCGTAATCGCCGGTGCCGTCGAATACGGTTACGGTAAACAGTCCGTCGTCCGCGGTTGCGGAATAGCGGAAGTAGCCGCGCGCTTTGCCTTGAAGCAGCTCGGCATAGCCTTCGTTGCCGCCGTACTCGAAGAAAATTCCGTCCGCCTCTATAAACGCGACCGCGTTTTCGAACTGCCCTCCCGAAACTATCGTGTTGTACAGGTTTGACGGCAGTATGTCTGTAAATATCCACCCGACCGTTTTATCGCCGTCGTACACCTTCTGACAGCAGGTTATAACGCCCATTTCCTTGGGATAGGCTACGTTGTGGTAAATTTCGGCAACGCATTCGTTGCGCAGCGAAATTGCCGCCCCTTCGTTGCCCTCGATAAAGCTTTTTATTTCGTTTATTTTTTTAAGCTCTTCGAACGAGGGGACCTGAGCCACCTCGGAGGAGGTATAAACTCTGCCGTTTGCCGAATACACGCAAACGGCGTTTATTTTAAGCGAATAATTGCAGGTGCTGTCAAGCTTGTCTACGAGAGTCTTGCCCGTGGGGGAGGCAAGCTCGCGTATTATTTCTCCGTCAAGCGACAGATTATAAGTAGAGGCGGCAGCCGAGCTGACGTAAAGTCTGCACGAATCCAGCGCGCGGGTAACCTTTTTCTGTCCGTTTGCGCTGTATGCGGTTTTCATCGTGTCGGTCAGCATTATTATCGAAAAAATATCTATAAACAGCATTAAAATCACTGCGATAATCACTATCGGCAGATAGATATTTCTGAACAGCTTGTTGAACATATTTTGAGTATATCACAGTTTTTGTGCGATTGCAACAGTTACGCAGTTTTGTCTACTTTTTTGCTGTTTTACCCTATTTATAACGCGCCGCATTTATTTTATAATATAGTCAGTAGAAATTCGGGAGGAAAATCGAATGAAAAAGGGATTATTTACGGCGGCAGCCGCGGTCATGGGTGCGGCGGCGCTGTTCTCGTTTGCGGGTTGCGGCAAGGGCAACGGAAAAATTACGGTCAGCATAGGAATGTGGCCCGACAGCACGCTGACTCAGGACGTAGCAATGTTCGAGGAATGGGAAAGGCAGTTCGAAGCGGACTATCCCGAATACGACATAGTGGCTGACAAATACGATTACAGTGCGGACACGATAGCGGCAAAGGCTACGGCAAAGCAGCTTCCCACCGTCTTTCAGACGTATTTTACCGAACCGCAGAAATTAATCGAGCGTAAGTGGATTGTAGACATAACCGACGAAATAACCGAGCTGGGTTGGCTTGACAAAATGGACGCGAATATGCGCGCTGCGGTTTCCAAGGACGGCAGGTGTTACGGCGTTCCCCGCGACGGTTACGGCATGGGTATGTTTTTAAACCTTGCAATGCTTTACGACGTGGGAGTAATTGAAAAGAACGCGGACGGCAGCTACAAGCTGCACGACGAAGCGGGCAACCCGCTTTATCCGACCACCTTCGCCGAGGTGCGCGAGGTATCGGAGCTTATCGTGGAAAGCTACGAAAGCACGTACGGACTCGTAGTTCTTTCCGCCAATATGAACGGCGGCTGGCAGTTTTCGAATATGGCGTGGAACTTCGGCTGCGACGCGTTGCAGGTGGAAGAGGGCGGAAAGGTCACGGCTAACCTCAACGACGCGGGCGCCGTCAGAGCTCTTGAATGGATACGCGATATGGCGAACGACGGGCTGATTTATCCCGACGCATCGCTGTCGTATTCCGACTGGTATGCGAAAATAGGTTCCAAAAACGTGGCGATGGCGTTCTGCGGAAGCGACGCGCTTATGATGCCCGTTACAAATTTCAATTTCAATAAGGACGATATAGCGTTCGTTCCCATGCCTACGGGCGACGGCGAAAGCCGCTATTCGCTCTACGGCGGCACGCCCTACGTTTTTGCGGGCAACGCCACGAAAGAGCAGGTAAAGGGCGCGCTTCTGTTCCTTAAATATATGGGTCGTTCGCCCGAAACCGACGCGCTTTCCATTAACGCGGTCGAGCTCGGTCATAAGACCGCGCAGGCAAAGGGTATGCCCATTCTGCCGTCTATACGGCCGTGGGTCAACGAGGATTATCTTACCAAGGTAAACGCTCTCGACGAAAAGTATATAAACGTAAACACCTATTATTACAAAGACTTTTTTGATACAATCGAAGATTACAAGCGTTCTGAGGAGCCGTATTACTGTCAGGATATGTATAAGCTTCTCGACAACGCGCTGCAAAGCGTAATATCGAAGCCTGGCACGGCAAACTGTCAGGCGCTGCTCGATACGGCAAACAGTCAGTTCCAGAACAATTATTTAAACAAGCTGTAATACGGGGGTAATATGAAGCTTAATTCTCTGCCCGAGGACCGCTCGTCGGTTTCATACAGGGCAAAACGGCTGTTCAGGCGCAACTGGAGCGGTTGGCTGTTGATGCTGCCGGGGTTGCTGCTGTTCGTGTTTTTCGTGTGGGCGCCGCTCGCGCAGAACGTAATTCTGTCGTTCAGCGAAACCGACGGTTTCGAGGCGGCGGGCTTCAACAGCTTTGAAAATTACGTAAGGGTATTCAACGACCCCATGTTTTCAAAGGCGCTTGTCAACACGTTCAAATACATATTCTGGTCGATAATAATCGGCTTTCTCGTTCCTATATTCTTAGGGCTGCTTTTAAGCGAGGTCGCGCACTTCAAATCGTTTTTCAGACTGGGCATATATTTCCCCGCGATAGTGTCGGGAATAGCGGTGGTAATAATGTGGTCGTACCTTTTCGACCCTAACCCGGGCGCGGTGCTCAATCAGCTTCTTTCGGCTTTGGGAATACCCGCCTCGCAGTTTTTGTCCGACCCCAAGCTTACAATTCCGCTTATAGTTGTCACAATGACTTGGCGCGGCGCGGGCGGTACCGTTCTCGTCTATCTTTCCGCATTACAGAATATAGACAATTCCCAGTACGAGGCGGCGCGTATGGACGGCGCGGGCGCGCTTTCGCGCGTGTGGCACGTCACCCTTCCGCACGTAAAGCCCACTATAAGAATGTTGTTCATTTTACAGATTATTTCTGTATTTCAGGTTTTTTACGAGCCGCTTGTAATGACCTCCGGCGGACCCGACGGCGCAAGCGTTTCACTGCTGCTTTTAAGCTACCAGTATGCGTTCCAGTCCTTTGACGCGGGCGCAAGCGCGGCGGTCGGCGTTATTCTTGCGCTTATTATAATTGCGCTTACCGTAGTCTATCTTCGTCTGTCAAGACCTAAAAAGGACAAAATATCAAAAAGGTGGTTAAGGTATGCTAAAAAAATTAACCGCTAAAAACAGCGGTATTTTAACCGCCGCAGACTATAAAAAAACGGGCTTCCGCGTGCTTTACGGCGCGATAATATTCGTGCTGCTCGTCGCGGTGTTGACCGCGCTTATTCCCGTGCTCTGGCTGTTTTTATCGTCCTTTAAGGACGCAAGCGAGCTGACCTCTACGCCGTATCATTTTTTCCCTAAGGCGTTCGACATTAAAAAGCTTGCGGAAGTGTGGAATATGCTCGACTTCTGGAAGTACTTTTTGAATACGGTAATCGTGGTAATAGGCGCGGTCATATGCTCGGTATTTTTCAACGGCTTGCTTGCTTACGCGTTCGCGATAGTCAAGCCCAAGGGCTGGAAGATATTTTACGCGCTGGTTATGGCAAGCTATATGATACCCGCCATAACTTCGATAGTGCCCTTATACAATCAGATAGTAAACCTCGGAATGATAAATTCCTACGCGCCGTTATGGCTTATGTTCGGCGCTAACGCTTACTATCTTATGATGTTCAAAAACTATTTCGAGTCGCTGCCGAAAGCGCTTTTCGAGGCGGCTGAAATGGACAGGTGCGGCAAGTTCAAAGCGTTTTTCAAGGTGGTAATACCTATGTCGCGCCCCATAATAGGCGTGGTGGCGATATTTACTATGACCGCCGCCTGGTCGGATTTTCTTTTGCCGTATCTCATTTTGCAGGACGAAAATATGATGACGGTCATGGTAAAAATTTATAACCTGCAATCTACCATGGGCAGCGTTCAGGGCTTCGGACCCGATAAGCTGCTTATGATATTAACAATATCGATATTGCCGCAGATAATCATATTCGCGCTCTTCCAAAAGCAGATAACGGGCAGCTCTGCTGCGGGCGCGGTCAAGGAGTAAATATGTCTAAACAGGCTGAAAAATATCTCGAAACAGACGAGTGGAGCATAATCGAGCGCGGCTTTCACAAGGAAAAAAACGCCGTGTCGGAATCGCTGTTTTCTATCGGCAACGAATTCTGCGGAGTAAGGGGCTATGCCGATGAGGGCGTAACCGCTCCGACGCTTCAAGGCTGCTATTTCAACGGCGTGTACGAGTGGGCGCGCGAAGCAAACGAAACCGCCTACAAGGGAATAACCGACCGCGGACACTATATGGTTAACGCGGTTAACCCCATAGCCACCGAAATACGCATAGACGGCGTAAAGCTCGATACGGGCAAATGCAGGCTTGAAAATTATATAAGGCGGCTCGATTTCAGGTCCGGCGAATTCGTGCGTTCGTTCACGGTGATTACGAATAAGGGCTGCGTGGGCTTTAAATTTACGCGCTTTCTCGGAATGACCGATTTCAGAACGCTTTATCAGCGCATAGAAATAAATACCGATTATCCCGCGGAAATTCAGCTTTGCGCGGGTCTGGACTTCGGCACCCGCCACGGCGGCAAAAGGGGAAGGTGGACGAAGGTACACTCTTCGTCGGACGGACTTGTTTGTCTTGCCGTCGGAAAAACCCAGTCCACAAACCAGTATATCGCAAGCTTCCAAAGCGTCAATCTCTCGTCCGAGGCAACGATAGAAAGCACTCGGACGCCGCTGTCGGTAGGCATTAAAATAATCAAAAGGGTGAACGGTGCGTTCATTTTTACGAAGCGCGTTACAAGCTTCGTCGATAAGACCGGCGAGCGCGGCGTTTCCGTTGCGAACGGCAAGCCCTCGTCGGTTCCGTTCGAAATAGCGTTGGCGGAAAATAAGAAATACTACGCCGATTTTTGGAAATCGAGCGATATAGTTATCGACGGCGACCCCGAAAATCAGCAGGGGATACGCTTTTGCATTTTTCAGCTTCAACAGACCTATCACGGCGTTGCGCCCGACGACAATATCGGCGCAAAGGGACTGACGGGCGAAGCGTATGGCGGTCACGCGTTCTGGGATACGGAAACCTATTGCCTGCCGTATTTTTTGTTTAACAATGCCTCTGCGGCAAAGGATTTACTGCTGTACCGATATAACACCTTGGATAACGCCCGCCGCAGGGCGCGTCAGCTTGACTGCGACGGCGCGTGTTACCCAATAGCCACGCTCAACGGTGACGAGGCGTGTACGCTCTGGCAGCACGCAAGTCTGCAATTCCAGCCGTCCACGGGCGTAGCCTACGGCGTAATGCACTACGTCAACGTAAGCGGCGACGAGGATTTTTTGGTAAACTACGGGTTGGAAATGCTGCTGGAAATAAGCAGGTTTTTGCGCTCGCGCGGGGAATACGGTGCGGACGGCAGGTTCGGCTATTTCTGCGTAATGGGACCCGACGAGTTCCAGATGATGGTCAACCACAACTGCTACACCAACTATATGGCGAAAAAGACCTTCGAATATACCGTCTCGTGCTTCGAAAAATACGGGTTGAAATTCGGCGCCACCGACGAAGAGCTTGCCGCTTTCAAAGAGTGCGCCGAAAAAATGTATATTCCCTACGACGAAAGGACGAAGCTTTTCGAGCAGCACGACGGGTTTTTCCGCTTACCGCACGTCAGCGTCAAGGATATACCCGTTACGGATTTCCCGCTGTATCATCACTGGAGCTACGACAGAATTTACCGCAACGATATGATAAAACAGCCCGACGTGCTGATGTTTATGCTGCTTTTCGGCGGCGACTTTTCGTTCGAGCAGAAGAAGGCTAATTACGAGTACTACGAGCCGCGGTGCATACACGAGTCGTCGCTGTCGCCGTCCGTTCATTCTATCCTCGCAAGCGAGCTTAAAAAGCACGGCGAAGCGCTCGGCTTCTTCGGCTTTGCCGCACGCCTTGACCTGGACGACTACAACCGCAACACCTGCGAGGGGCTGCACACCACGTCGATAGCGGCGGCGTGGCTGAACATTGTTTACGGCTTCGGCGGCGTGAGAAGCGACGGGCAAGCTCTCGTAATCAATCCGTCGATACCCGAAATATGGCGCGGATATTCGTTTAAATTGAACTACCATAATAGTCTTATTACCGTTGCGGTTTCCAAGGATAAGGCGGTTATTTCCGTAGACGGAAGCGTAGAGGCGGTCGTCTGCGGCAAGCGTACCGTGCTTTCGGGAACGCAAGAATTTCAGATATGAAAACCTTGAAGGAAGTCGGCTTCAACGCCGAAAAAACAGTTGAAAACGGAAATAAATTTCTGCTCGGCAACGGGCGGCTCGGCTATCGCGGCACGCTTGACGAGTTCGGCTCGTCGGCGTGCGTCGGGCTTAACGTCGCGGGCGTTTACGACGGCGTAAAGGGGAAATGGCGCGAAACTATAAACGCGTTCAATCCGTTTTATATGCTCGTCACTGCGGACGGCGTTCCGCTCGACGTGCGCAACGGCAACGTATTGCGCCATGCCGTAGAACTGGATATTTCAAAGGCTCTGTTTATACGCGATACCGAGTTTTCTGTCAATTCGCGCAAGGTCAGCTTGCACTGCGAAAGATTCGTAAACTACGCCGATAAAACCAACCTTTGCTCGCGCGCGGTTATAACCGCGGACGGCGACGTCGATTTGGACGTTAAGGTCGGCGTCGATACGGACGTTTGGGAGCTTAACGGCCCGCATTTCAAAGGCGTTCGGACGGGCGCGGACGGTCACGCCGTCTATGCGTCCGCGGTCACGCAGGAGGCGGGGCGCCGTATAGATGTAGTTTGCCGCTATTCGCAACCGATAAATAGTTTTAGCGGCGGCTTTGCGCATATCACGGCAAAGCTCAAAAAGGACGAACCCTTCGTGCTTGACAGAATTGCGTTCGTGCTTTTGGGCGGTAAAGCGGCTGAGTACGGATATGAACAGGCTTACGGTCTTCATTTGTCCGAATGGGAAAAAACGTGGCAAAGGTGCCGCGTTTTGTTCGGTGACGAGCGCGCTCAGTTCGCTCTCGATTACAGCGTTTATCACCTTGCCATACTTGCGCCCGACGGCGATTATTCAATCGCGGCGCGCGGACTTTCGGGGCAGACTTACAAGGGCGCGGTGTTTTGGGATACGGAAATTTTTATGCTGCCGTTTTTCCTCAATTCGTTACCCGACTGCGCCAAAAGGCTAATTAAATACCGTATCGACACGCTGCCGCAGGCAAAGCAAAAGGCGGCGCATTACGGCTACGGCGGGGCGTTTTACGCTTGGGAAAGTCAGGACGGCTACGACGCTTGCTCGGACTTCAACGTGACGGACGTATTCACGCACCGACCCGTGCGCACGTATTTCAAGGATAAGCAGATACATATTTCCGCCGACGTCGCCTACGCCGTGCTCGAATACTACGTTCATACGGGCGACCGCGAGCTTATGCTTTCGGGCGGGCTCGAAACGGTTTTGCAGTGCGCCGAGTTCGCGCGCACATACAGCTATTACAATCACGTAAAGAACAGGTACGAGCTGCTTGACGTAATCGGACCCGACGAATATCACGAGCGGGTGAACAACAACGCGTACACAAACTATATTTTTCACGAAATAACGGTGCGCGGCGTACGCCTTGCCAAAGAGCTTTCTGCGCCTGTTTCGGGCGAGCTTTTGTCCGGTCTCGAAGAATGGGCGGCAAAGCTGTATTTGCCGCAGCCCGACGGCAGAGGCGTTATCGAGCAGTTCGACGGCTATTTCGCGCTCGAAGACGTAAGCGTGGCTGAGGTGCGTTCGCGGCTCGCGCACCCCAACGAGTATTGGGGCGGCTCGGGGGGTGTGGCAACCGCCACGCGCGTAATAAAGCAAGCGGACGTTATCATGCTTTTTAATTTATTTCCCGACCTGTTTACACTTGACGTACAAAAGGCGAATTACGATTTTTACCTGCCGTATACCGAACACGGCTCGTCGCTGTCGCACTGCGCGTACGCGCTTACTGCTTGCAGAATAGGCAGACCCGACGAAGCGTACAAGGCGTTTCTCGACAGCGCCGAAATCGATTTGCGGGGCGGCGGAAAGCAGTGGGCGGGCGAGGTCTATATCGGCGGCACGCACCCTGCGGCGAGCGGCGGCGCGTGGCTGACTGCCGTACGCGGCTTCGGCTGCAAAGGAGAAGGCAATGAAATTTAAAGGAATAATCTTCGATTTGGACGGAGTTCTCTGTTCTACCGACGAATATCACTATCTTGCGTGGAAGGCGTTAGCCGACGCGATAGGCGCGGACGGCTTTTCGCGCGAGGACAATAAGCTGCAACGCGGCGTTTCGCGTATGGAAAGCTTAGAGGTCGTGCTTAAAAGGTGCGCAAAGCAATATTCCGATGTTGAAAAGCTTGCTTTGGCAGAGCGCAAAAACGAGATATATAAAAGCATGCTCGGCAACATGTCGGAAAAAGATTTAAGCGAGGAGGTATATTCTACTTTGCTCGCGCTCAGAGAACGCGGATTAAAGCTTGCCGTTGGCTCGTCGAGTAAGAACACGCCGCTCATACTCGAAAAGCTTGGCCTCGGCTCGTTTTTCGACGCGGTGGCGGACGGCAACTGCGTAATGCGCAGTAAGCCTCACCCCGACGTGTTCTTGCTTGCGGCTGAATATCTGAAGCTTTCGCCCGAAGACTGTCTCGTCGTCGAAGACGCGACGGCGGGCGTAGAGGCGGGCGTAGCAGGCGGCTTTGCAGTGGCTGGCGTAGGCGAAGCGCGCGGATACGGTAAAACGAATTACCCGCTCGGCACGTTTTCGGATATACTTAAAATTTAAAAAACCTGCGGCAGGTATGCCGCAGGTTTTTTACCGTCTTTTTATACCGTCGTTATCAAAAGTTCTGTTTAATGCAATTTCGGTCGGAATTACGGAGGTTAACAAAACCGCAAACTGGGTTATGCCTGTTACCAATGCAACTATGGCGACGGTCTTTTCCGAAGCGTGGTAAAACGGTCCTATCACCGCCGCGGAAATAATAAGCGCTGCCGCGCCTAATGCAGTCCAAAGCTTTCCGCAAAAATCGTGCGCATATTTCCAGGTTTCCTCGTTTTTCATAGATTTTGTGGTGCGGTATCCGATAAACCCGTTAATTTTTCTCGGCGGACGCTTCCACATAAGCAATCCGCAGCATAACATAATAGACGGAATAATCATAGCGCAAATAAAGGTAATCCACCATATCATAATTTTCACCCCCGAATAATTATAACACGGTCTGCCGTAATTTGCAATAGCAAAAATAATACTTGACAACTCTGTAAAGTTTGTAATATAATACCGTTGATAAATCAACGGTATTATTATGGAAAATATTTTCGAACAGTTTACGGTTTCCGTTTTAAAGCTTAACAAACTTGTACACAAAATCAAATCGCTTGAAATGCGTGAATACGGTTTAAAGACTATACACGTCATGTGTATTTATTATCTCAACAGCCGAAGGGAAGGACTGACCGCCGCGGAGCTTACAAAGCTTACCTTAGAGGACAAGGCGGCGATTTCGCGCGCAATCAAAACTTTGGGAGAGTGCGGTTACGTTAGCTACGACCCTAAAAGATACGGCGCGGTAATTAAGCTTACCGACGCCGGCGCGGATTTCGCGGGGGTAATAAGCCGCAAGGCGGCAAGCGCGGTCAAGGCTGTAAGCTACGACTTTACCGACGAGCAGAGGATTGCGTTCTATAAAGAGCTGGAAACTATCGCGGATAATCTTGAAAAATATTATAACAGTCTGATGGAAGGGGGTCGTCAATGAACGTATTTAAAGCGGCGTATTGCCGTACGTTTCAGATTTTTCTTATGGGGACTACAATTACAATATGAAGAGAAAATATTATTTAATAGCATTACTTACAATTTTAATAACGTTGTGTTCTACAATATTTTTGTTTGGTTGTAATGAAAAAGAAGATAATATTGAAACGTTTAATATAACGTATTCCACGAATTACGGTGGGCGGATTGACGGTGAAGCTAATCAAACAGTAAAAAAGGGCGGTTGCGGGAACGAAGTAACTGCGCTAGCTTGGGAAGAAGGTTATTATTTCGAAAAGTGGTCAGACGGAGTAGAAGAGGCAACAAGAAAGGAAGAGAATGTAACTGAGAATAAACGTATAGAAGCAATATTCAAAATAATGGAGTTTACTGTTGAATATCAAAGCGGAGATGGCGGATATGTAAAAGGCGGATCAATAATAAGAGGTATACAATATGGTGCGGATTTAAACGAAATTGTGGAAGCCATTCCAAATGAGGGTTATGAATTTGACGTGTGGTCGGACGGAGTTACAACAGCGACAAGACAAGAAAAAAACATTACAAGCAATAAACAAATTTTTGCGTATTTTAAGTTAAAACACGTTCAAGTAACTTATGTGGCAGAATCTAACGGAAAGATAGACGGGGTAGCGGAGCAAACAGTAACGTATGGAAGTACAACAGAAACGGTAACCGCAGTCCCCGACGAAGGGTACGAATTTGACGTATGGTCGGACGGTATTACAAGTGCGACAAGACAAGATACAAATTTAAAAAGTGATAAACAGATTTCTGCTTATTTCAAATTGAAACACGTTACGGTAACTTATTACGCGGGAGTTAATGGAAAAATAGAAGGTACGGCACAACAAACTGTAGCTTACGGCAGCGAAACGGAATTGGTAACTGCCATCCCAAATGAGGGCTATGAATTTGACGTATGGTCGGACGGAGTTGCAACAGCGACAAGACAAGAAAAAAATATTACAAGCAATAAACAAATTTTTGCGTATTTTAAGTTAAAACACGTTCAAGTAACCTACATTGCAGAATCTAACGGAAAGATAGAAGGGGCAGCAGAGCAATCTGTAATATATGGCAGACAGACTGAATGGGTAACTGCCGTACCAGATGAGGGATATAAATTTATAGGTTGGTCGGACGGATATAAAACTGAAACAAGGAGAGATTATTATTGTACAAAAGATATACAGATAACAGCGTACTTTGAGATAATAAAAAGAACGTTTAAGTTGAACTATAATATGGTAACAAAAGATGCGGTTGAAGAAGTAGAATTAACTTATTTTGAAACAGAAAAAGTTACTTTGCCTGTACCTGAAAAAGATAAATTTACTTTCTGCGGTTGGTATCAGGACAAACTGCAAGTATCTGACGAAAACGGGATAATAATAGCAGGAGATAAAGTATTTGAAAATAGTTTGAACAAGTTACACGCAAAGTGGAAAGCACACGAAACGTTTACGTATAAGATTTTAATGATTTATATAACTGACGTGCAGGCAATGCTACCAACACAACAGCACGGTAATCCGACAGGCGAAACAGTTGCAGTTAATTATCGGATATCAGATATAGAAAGACAAGTATATCATAATCTAACGATAAAACTTGAAGAGACGTTGGAAGATATGCTTGACGGACTTGTTGACTTTGTAGTGGATGAGTACTTTACGACACAAGCGATTGGTACAGAGAGCATTACTCAGGATTCGGGTGGGAATGTAGATATATGGCCATGGAATATTCCTGAAATAACAAAGGAACGCCGCGAACAGTATCAAAGTATTTTAACTACTTTAAATTTTAATGAATATAATCATCTTTTTCACAGCGCCGCCGGGGCAGCAACAGAAAAATACGGAACAATATATTTTGAATCATCAGTAAATAGGATTAATATCGAAGACTTGTTGGATTTGAATAGTTGTTATTGGGAAACGGCACTTGGCGCTTATATACATGAACTTAGTCATACAATTGAAATGAGAAAAGATTTCTATAGTTTCCATAGTGCAGCTGTATCACATTTAATAGTAAAAGAAGGAATGCAGGAATTGGAAGCTTATAAATTGTATTATTTAAGTGAGATAGAAATTGAAGGACAAAAAGTAGGAATACCGTATGACTTTTGGAAAGAGGATTTGGAGAATCCTTATATAGATAGGTTTTAAAGAATAAGCGAACTTTGAAAAAAGTTCGCTTATTCTTTTGAATATGGTGGACGAATTGCTTTTTTAAAAGGTATATATAGAATCACAAAAATAGATATTGGCACATTTGGACTAATTTTTACACTTTGTGGCACACGATGGAGGATATCTGAAAGTCTCTAAGACCACAATTTGTAGTGAAAATATAAGAAAAAACCACCATATCTGGTGGTTTTCTTGGAGCTGCTGAGCGGACTTGAACCGCCGACCTCATCCTTACCAAGGATGTGCTCTACCGACTGAGCCACAGCAGCGTTATTGAATTGACAACGCCGTCGGATTGCGATATAATAACTGCAAGCTTGTCAATATTTTGTTTACTTGAATATTATATTTTAAACTGAAATTATTGTCAATTCATTTTCAGGGGTTTTTAGTAAAAATGCAAGATTTGCAGAAAGTTGCCGTAAAAGTATCGATAGTTACTTTAATTGTAAACGCCGCGCTCGTTATTTTCAAAACGCTTGCAGGCGTATTCGGCAATTCTTATGCGCTTATTTCCGATGCGATACATTCGGCGTCGGACGTTTTTTCAACGGTAATAGTGTTGATAGGCGTTAAAATCGCAGCTAAAAAGGCGGACAAAAATCACCCGTTCGGACACGAGCGTTTCGAGTGTGTAGCCGCGCTTTTGCTTGCAGTGGTTCTGTTTGCAACCGGCGCGGGCGTAGGATATTCGGGAGTAAACAATATCGTTACGGGCGAATATAAAAATTTTGAAGTTCCGGGCATAATAGCGGTGGTCGCTGCTGCGGTGTCGATAGTAGTCAAGGAGGGGATGTTCTGGTACACGTATTCGTCGGCTAAAAAGGTAAATTCTTCCGCTTTGAAAGCCGACGCGTGGCATCACCGTTCGGACTCGCTCTCGTCCATAGGCAGTCTTGTCGGCGTTGTCGGCGGATTGTGCGGGGTTAAAATTCTCGATTCGATAGCCTGTATCGTAATATGTATTTTCATTCTCGTTGCCGCCGTGCAGATATTTATTGACGCAATTAAAAAAATGACCGACGAGGCGTGCGACGAAAAAACGGAAAAAGAAATAAAAGAATTTATATCAGGGTTCGACGGCGTCGTGAAGCTTGACAGTCTGATGACCCGAATGTTCGGTAACAGAATTTACGTAATTGCTGAAATTGCATGCGATGCGGATTTGCCGCTGATTGAAGCTCACGCCATAGCCGAGGCGGTGCATAACGGAATAGAAGAGCATTTCCCCTTAGTAAAGCACATAACCATTCACGTCAATCCTTTTAACGGTGAAGAAGAAGTCAACAAAGATTTGACCAGTTAGCTTAAGCGTCGGCGAAATGCATATATAATGGTTAAAAAAAGCTGTACCGCAAGGTACAGCCGTTTTCATTTTATTGATGCGATAAACTTTTTCATACACTCGCAGGGCGAGCCGTCCTTGGCGTATCCCGTGTCGTTACAGATTTTGCAGGAATATTTCGGCGTGAAGTCGGCTTTATCAATGCAAAGCTCTTTAAGCCGTCTGTCGCCGTCGGCTTCGAGTTTTTTAATTTGCTGCGAAATACCTTCGGCTTTTTCGGCGTCTCTTACCTCGGCAAACGCAAGCGAAATTGCAAGCTCGTTGAGCTGCTTGCGTATGTCGCCGTATACGCTGTCTGCAAGCGCGTTGTTCAGGGTTTTTTCAGCCTTAGCCTCGGCATAGTGCCGCAAATCGTAGTAGTGCTTTTCCACGTCGGCTTTAGTTGCGTGAGCGGAGGAGGGGTGTTGCCGTACCTCGTCGATGTTGAATTTGCCCTCGGATTTCCACGACGACAGTATGCCGCTCATATAAGAGGTGGGGTTGGATTTTCCTGCGGAAAGGGTTGCGGCCTCGAGTATCATCTCGTCCGAGAAGCTCCAGCTTCGCCATTTTTCAAGGCTTGCTCTGTCCCATTCTATAACCTTACGCGTAAGTCCGCAGGCGTTGAGCATTTTTCTGATAAACGCGTCCTGCGCGCGCAGTTTTTCAAGACAGTCGTTAACGCTTCCGTCGGAAACGGCGCCGTCGTCGTAAAGCCCTTTAACGAAATCGTTCATTTCCTCGAACGATTTTTTTCCGTTTTTAAAGCAGTATTCCGCGATTGATTTCAGCGCGGTAAAGCCGAAGCCCCAGTCACACCAGACGTTTACGTAATTTTCAAGATACGGCGCGGCGTTCTGCATATACACGCCCAGCGCTTTGGCAATATCCAGCGCGCAGTTGTATACTGCTATTCTGCCGTCGCAGTAGGCTTCTATTTCTTTTACGTCGAACTTTTTGTTTTTGTACAGCTCTTCGAGAGTTGAGTCAAGTTTTTCGGTAGACTTAATTTTGAACTTCTTCGCACAGGCGGCAATCGCGCCGTCGTCGAAGCCGAGTTCGGCAGTCCATTTTTTGTATAGCTTGTCGTCCTCTATATCGGGCTGTCGGTTAATTCCCGCCGCCTTGAAAATACCGATTAGCGCGGTGGTGGAATAGGTGTAGGCGGAAAGCTTTTCGTCAACCTTTTTCGCGCTGGTTATGCCGTCCTCGGCAAAGCTTCTGGCAACCTTTTTTATGTATTGCAGCCTGATATTGTCGCCCTTTAAATTGACGCAGTACGATATAATCATAATAAGCGCGTTCTGCTCGAAGCCGTATTCTTCCAGCATAACGAAGTATTCGCGGAATTCGTTTGTGGAAATCATTCTGCCCTTTATAATGCTTTGAACCGCTTTGGTAAAGTCGGCGTATTTTTCGGGCTTGAATTTTTTTGGCGTGCCGCTGATATTTTCCGCGTCGAGGATTTTTACCTCGAACGGCGAAACGGAAATTACCGAAACCAGCTCGAACTCTTCCAGATACTCGAAATAACTTTGCGCTTCGTCTGCTGTCATATTCAGTTTGAACGCAAGGTCTTCGAGCGAGCCTCCGAACCCGCTTTGGAAAAGATAAAGCGAATACAGGTAAACCTTTACCGCAACGGGGTCTAAAACGGGCAGATATTTGGATATGAACTTGTTTTCGACGTAAGTGAACGATTTATTTGCTATTTCGTCGGAAACCGAAATAAAGGGCATTTTTTTAAACTCCGTTTTTATCGCTTGATTTATTTGTCCGAAAGGACTATAATGTTTATGTAAATTATATTATAAGTGTAAGAAGGAAAAAAATCAATTACATTCGTTGTAATTTACTGTAAATTTTTATTCGCAAGGAGAAACAAATTGTCCCATATACTTACGCCGACAACCCTTTGGAACAATTTTGACGACACTCTCGATTTGTCCGCCGTAACTATCGGCGTTAAGCGTGACAGGGGAGTCAAGTTCGAGAGAGTGAATTTCCTCGGCAGAGAGACGGGCGAGGGCAGAGTAAAGGTATTCGGCGTCTTTGCGTCGAGCGAGACTGCGCCATCCAAAGAAACGGTAATAATTTTCCCCGACAGCTCTGACAGCGTCGACGAAACGGTGTTGCGCCTTTTTGTCGAGCGCGGCTATTCCGCGTTTATGGTGGACTACCGCGGCGAGTGGGAGAACGGCGAACGCTGCACGGTATATCCGAAAAATATAGATTACGCAAACACACTCAAATGCGGACGCAACAAGGAATACGTAGACGAAAGCGCCGATAAAACCAGCTGGTACGAGTGGGTGGCGGTCGGCATTTATGCGAGAAAATACGTTACCGAGCGTACCGGCTGCGAGGACGTTGCCGTGCTCGGAATAAGGGACGGCGGTGAAATTGCTTGGAAACTTGCCGCCGCGCGCAAGTTCCGTTGCGCAATTCCCGTTTGCGCGGTCGGTTGGCTTGCATACTTCGGTATAAGCAAATACCGCACCGACGAGCAGCAGCTAGACACCGAACGCTATCGCTTTATAGCCGGAATCGATTCGCAGGCGTATGCGCCATTCGTGCGTTGCCCCATGCTTTTGCTTTGCTCCACGAACGACGTGCGTTTCGACTACGACCGCGCCTACGATACTTTTTCGCGTATAAACGCCGAGTTTGCCGCAGACAGCATCATTGCTTATTCGGTGCAGTGCGACGCGTCAATCGACGGAAAGAGCTTCGAGGATATGTTTATGTTTCTCGGCAAGCATCTCAAAGGCAGGCAAGTATTTTTGCCGCAGAACGGCGATATTACCGTTTCTGTCGACGGCGAGCAAAACCTCGTGGCAACGGCCAAATTCGCAAGCTCGGGCGACATCAAGGAATGTGGAATTTATATGGCGGAGGACGCTATCGACTCTTCGATAAGGGAATGGATACTTTGCGCCCCTCCCAAAAAAATATCGGATAACGAGTTCAGAACGAACCTGAACGTGTATAAGGATACTTCGACGCTGTTCGTACTGTCCTACGCAACCTACGCGAACGGATTTACCGTATGGTCGAAAACGGCGGTCAAAAAACTGAGCGGAAGGTTTAAAAATACCTGCGACAAATGCAGCGTAATGTTCAGCGCTAAAAACGGAACAGACGGGTTCTGTATATCGGATATACGTTCGGTCGCGGTCGGCGGAATATTCTTCACGGGCGACGTCGCTCTGCCGCAGATTGTAAAAAAAGCTAAGGGTATAGACGGAATTTATTCCGAGTACGGATTGACAACTTATCGCCTTAACAGTGTAAGGTATTCTCCGTCGCGTGATAAGGTATTTAAAATAGACGTATTTTGCGACGAAACCGCTGAAATAGTCTTCATGATAGAGGATACCGCCGCTGGCGAATCGTACAGATATTCCCAAACCGTTCTCGGAGGCGTATGGCAGAGCCTCGTTTTGAAAAGTAAGCTTTTCAAAAACGAGAACAATGTCGCGCTTGCCGACTATTCGCACAACGTAAGGCTGTGCGTTTCCTGCGATGAAAAATATGCAATCAATAACGTAATGTGGCTGTAAGAATGAAGCAAGCGCGTAACTGTCTTTACAATGAAGCTAAATCAAAACTGAATATGCTGCTGAACGTGATTATTGCGATAGTGGTTTTAATATTTGCAATAGAAATTTGTTTTACCGTCAATTATTCGGGCGTTTACGTCGTTCACGGCTCTATGAAGCCGACGCTTATCGGCGCCGACAGCGACGATGTAATCGGCGGAGACTACATCTATATAAATAAGCACGCAAAGCCGACGTACGGTGACATCGTAGTTGTTTCCGTCGGTGAAAACGAATTTTTTATAAAACGCGCTATAGCCTTCGGCGGGGACAGGGTGAAGCTCGTTGAAGGAAAGCTGTTTATCAAGTATAAGGGGAAAACCGAATTCGAGCTCGTGCCGGAACAGTATATCGATGCAAATTACAACAACCCCGCGTTAAAAGTAAACAATTTTCCCGACGACGAAAGCGGTTATCTCGTGCAGGACGGACATTTTTTTCTTATGGGCGACAACAGAAACGAAAGTCGTGACAGCCGCGCAATGGGCAGCTTCCCTTTGAGCAGGCTTGACGGGGTTGCCACAAAATGGTCTATTGAACACAAATCGTTCTGTACGGCGGTTTACAATTATTTTAAATTTCAGTTGCCGAGTTATTTCGGCTTAAAGAGGAGTAACTAAATGAAAAGAAACGAAGTAAAAACGGAATACAAATGGAAGGTTGAGGATATTTTCACAACCGACGAGGAGTGGGAAAAGGAATTTTCACGTCTGGAAAAGAACATTGATTTTTCGCGGTATGCGGGAAAGCTTTCCGATAGCGAAACTCTTTTGAAGTTTTTTAAAGCGGACGACGAATTCGGCAAGGCATTCGATAAGGTTGCGGTTTACGCGTCCATGAAGCACGACGAGGATTCGGCAGTTTCAAAGTACGCCGCATACGACGCAAAGGTATATTCGCTTTATACCAAGTACGCTACCGAGCAGGCGTTTTTCTCGCCCGAAATGGCAAAGCAGTCGGACGAATATCTTGCCTCGCTTTTAAAGGACAAGCGTTTCGCAGACTACGACTATATTTTAAAAAGAATAATCAAGGGCAAGCCGCACACCGTTTCCGAACAGGAGGAAAAGCTTGTAAGCATGGCGGGCGAGGTTTTCTACAACTTCCGCGAAACTTTCTCTATGATAGACAATCTCGAAGTGCCTCTGCCCGAAATCGAATTCGGCGGCGACAAGGCGAAGCTTTCGCACGGACTTTACGGCATAATTCTTCGCTGCGACGACAGGGACAAGCGCAGGGAAGCCTATGAAAAATATTACGGCGCTTACGACTCGCTTATAAATACTATTACCGCCGCGTACGTAGGAAACGTCAAAGCGGACATCTTTTACAGCAAGGTTTATAAATACGGCTCGTGCCTTGAAAAGGCGCTGTTTAACGAGGACGTGGACAGGTCGGTTTACGACAATCTGTTAAGCACCGTCGACGGTAACCTTTCGGTGCTTCACCGTTACGTTGCCGACAGGAAAAAGCTGCTCGGCTACGACAAGCTGTATTTCTACGATATGTACACCCCGCTCGTAGAGGGCGCGGAAATGAAGCTCGGCTACGACGAAGCCTACGACTACGTTATAAAGGGACTGGCGCCTCTCGGCAAGGAATATCAGGCTCTGCTCAAAAAGGGCTACGACGAGCGCTGGATTGACGTCGAGGAAACCGACGGGAAGCGCAGCGGAGCGTACAGCACGCACGCGTACGGCGTTCACCCTTACGTTCTTTTGAACTATCAGCCCGACCTTGACAATATCTTCACCGTCGCGCACGAAATGGGACATTCGCTGCACAGCCATTTTTCAAGCCTCAACCAGCCTTATGCAAAATCCAACTACAAAATTTTCGTGGCGGAGGTTGCAAGTACCGTAAACGAAGTACTGCTTTTGAAATATATGTTGAAGAACAGCACCGACGCGCAGTTTAAAAAATACGTTTTAAACTATTATCTCGATATGATTCGCGCAACGCTGTTCAGGCAGACGATGTTTGCCGAATTCGAGTATGCGGCTCACGACGCTGCGGAAAAGGGAGAGCCTCTCACCAAGGAAGGGCTTTGCGCAATTTACGCGGACATCGGCAAGAAGTATTACGGCACCGCAATCGAGCACGACTATAACATTTCCTGCGAGTGGGCGAGAATACCTCATTTCTATACGGCGTTCTACGTTTACAAGTACGCAACTGGCATAATTTCGGCGATTAATATCGCAAACCGTATTCTCACCGAGGGCGACAGCGCGGTCAAGGAATACTTTAATTTCCTTTCGGGCGGCAGCTCGACCGACCCCGTATCGCTTTTGAAGCTTGCGGGCGTCGACCTTTCGACGGATAAACCGTTCGATTTCGCAATGAAGGAGTTTGAAAACACGCTTACAGAGTTCGAGCGTTTAATGGGAATTTAATTTACTATGGCAAAAAAGAACAATGCAATGCCCAACAATCTCGAAGCGGAGCAAGCGCTTTTAAGCTGTCTGCTGATAGATAACGAAATACTTTCGGAAGTACTCGAAGAGCTTGACGAAAGCGATTTTTATCAGGAATCGCACCGCTATATACTTTCCGCAATGAAGCTGACTTATAACGAGCGTAAGCCCGTCGATATAGTCACGCTCTGCGACAGACTGGACAGCAGCGGCAACCTCGAAAAGGCGGGAGGCATAGCCTACGTTACCGAGCTTGCGCAGCTTACTCCGTCGGCGGCGAATTACAGGTACTATCTCGATATAGTCAGGCGCGACAGTATCAACCGCAGCTTAATCCGCGCGGCGGGCGAGATAGAGGAATACGCAAAATCAAGCGACGATTCCGTAAAAAGCATACAGCGCGCAGAAAAGCTTATTTACGATATTTCTACCGTAAACGATACATCCAGCGTCAAGGACATACGCGAGAGCACGGGCGTGGACGACGTGTTGGATAAATTCGAAAAGCTGTCAAAGGACAAGGACGCGTTCCGCGGACTGAGTACGGGTTTTACCCGCTTTGACAGGCTTACCAACGGGTTGCAGCGTTCCGATTTGATAGTTCTCGCCGCTCGCCCCGGTATGGGTAAAACCTCGCTTGCAATGAATATAGTCGAGCACGCGGCGCTTTCCTGCGACGCGGTCTGCGCGGTATTTTCTCTGGAAATGCCCGAGGTGCAGATTATACAAAGACTGCTCTGCGGTTTCGCTGGCGTCAGCATGGCGGACGCGCTTTCGGGCAAGCTCACGCCCAACGACTGGCGCAAGCTTATCAAGGCGAGCGACGCGCTTAAAAAAAGCCGTATAAATATCGACGATTCCTCGCGCGTTACGCCTATGGAAATTCTGTCGAAATGCCGCAGGATAAAATCTAAAAACAACGGTAAGCTCGACCTCGTCATGATAGACTATATCCAGCTTATGTCAAGCGGAAAAGAGAGCTCGGAGCAGAACAGAACGCAAGAGGTCGCTACCATTACTCGTGAGCTTAAAATTATGGCAAAGGAGTTGAACGTGCCCGTAATAGCGCTTTCGCAGCTTCGCCGTATTCAGTCGGGCGAGCCTCAGCTTTCCGACCTGCGTGAATCGGGCGCGATTGAGCAGGACGCGGATATAGTTATGTTTATAAGCCGTCCCGACGTAAACGTCAAGGACGAAGACCTTGCTAAAAACAATATCAAAAAGGGAATGGCGGACCTCATAATCGCGAAGCACAGAAACGGCGGACTCGACAGAATACCGCTGCGCTTCAAGGGCGAGCTGACCAAGTTTGTCAACCCCGACCCCGAACAGGGCTACGAGCCGCCCCCCGAACCTGCGGGCGTCAGGGAGGATATTCCTTTTGCCGCGCCCGACGAGGGAGCTCCGTTCTGATATGGAAACGAAAATTCTGCCCGTCGACAGCGTTTCTTTAAAGCTTGCAAGGGATATAATTACGGAGGGGGGCGCGGTTGCGTTTCCTACCGAAACGGTCTACGGGTTGGGCGCAAACGCGTTTTCGGAAGAGGCGGTAAAGAATATCTTTTCAATCAAGGGCAGACCGAACGACAATCCGTTGATAGTTCACGTGCATAGCGACTACGATATTTCCACGCTCGTCTCGTACGTGCCCGACTACGCAAAAAAACTTGCAAAAAAGTTTTTGCCTGGTCCGTTGACTCTCGTTTACAAAAGCTGTAACAAGGTCGCAAAGGCGGTATCGTGCGGGCTGGATACGCTTGCCGTACGAATACCCTCGCACGAGGGGGCGCAGCGGTTTTTGCGGTACGTGGATATGCCCATAGCCGCGCCTTCGGCAAATATTTCCAAGCACGTAAGTCCAGTAAGCGCCGAGCACGTTTATACCGATTTGAACGGCAGAGTAGGGCTTATCCTCGACGGCGGCAGGTGTACGGGCGGAATCGAAAGCACCGTTCTCGACTGCACGGGCGAGGTGCCCGTCATTTTGAGAAGCGGGCTTGTAACGCGCGGAATGATTGCCGACGCGGTCGGCGCGTGTGAGGTTTATAAAATGCGCGAGGGCGAAGCGGCGCGTTCGCCGGGTATGAAGTATAAGCATTATTCGCCCGACTGTAAAACTATGCTTTTCGAAGACGCGACGGAAGCGGTCGACGAATATTTCAGGCAAACCGCAAACGGCGTAAAAACGTATATAATGTGCGACGGCGCGACTGCTCGCGGGTTGCGCGTTGAAAATATATTAAATCTCGGCGACGGCGCGGAAGAAATCGCTGCGCAGCTGTATGAAAAGCTGCGCGAGGGCGAGAGAGTGGCGCAGCTTATAATAGCCGTTTCGCCCAAGCAGCGCGACGGCGTAATGGTCGGCGTTATGAACAGACTGGAAAAGGCGTGTAGGGGACAATGAAAAGAAAAAAAATACTCTTTGTCTGCACGGGAAACACTTGCCGCAGCCCTATGGCGGAAGCGCTTTTGCGGGACAAAATCAAGAAAAACAAAATAAAATGGTGGAGCGTTTCCTCCTGCGGAATCAATGCCGAGGTGGGCGGAACAATAAGCGGGAACAGCAGTCAGGCGCTTGCCGAAATCGGAATAGCGACAGACGGCTTCACCCCCAGGCAGCTTACGCAGAAAATAATTGCGTCAAGCACGCTCGTCGTCTGTATGACCGCTTCGCAGAAGCAGGTTTTGGAGGCGTGCGGCAACGTCACTTGCGTAAAGGAAATTTGCGGCTTCGACGTGCCCGACCCCTACGGCAGGGATATTCAGGCTTACCGAGCCACGCGCGACGCGTTAAGCACGGCGTGCGACGAAATAATAGAAGGATATATTAAAAATTATAAAGAAGACTGATATGAAAATTGCTATTGCTGCCGACCACGGCGGACTTAACCTTAAAAACAAAATCAAGGAATATCTCAAAGCAAACGGCTACGGTATTAGCGACTTCGGCACCGACAGCGCCGAAAGCTGCGACTATCCCGATTTTGCTCTGCCCGCCGCCGAAGCTGTTGCGTCGGGCGAATGCGATAGGGGAATTATTATCTGTTCTACGGGCATAGGCGTTTCCATCGTCGCAAATAAAGTGCCGGGTGTGCGGTGCGCGCACTGTCACGACAGCTACTGCGCCGAATTTACCCGTAGGCATAACGACGCAAACGTTCTTGCAATGGGTGAAAAGGTAGTCGGCGAGGGTTACGCTCTCGAAATAGTCGACGTATTTTTGCGGACCGAGTTCGAGGGCGGCAGACATCAACGCCGCGTCGACAAAATCACCGCAGTCGAAAAAAAATACAGCAAATAAAAATGCGCGCACTTAAAAGTGCGCGCATTTTTATTTATATGGTTTTTAAAAACTCTATTTTAATATCTCCGTTATTGCAGTCCGCAATTAACTTTTTTTCACCGTTTTCTTTATTCAGCGGTAGATTACATTCACCATTTTTAATCTTGCAGGAAATAGAAAAGTCGTCCCAACCGCCGATAATCGAACCCGTTATATCACCGTTTTTGGCTTTCAGGCTTACAGACTTGCCCGCGTTTACACGCTCGCATATAACGTCGCCGCCTTCGCATTTAAGGCTTAAATATTCCGTAAACGAAAGCGCGCCTATTGAAATGCTTTCGTTGGTAGTGGTTGCCGAAAACGAAGTAAGCAGATTGTCGGGTATTCCTATTTTAATTTTGCGATAATCCGCCGAAGGCTTAAAACCGACGTAGTCGGTCCAGTTTTTGTTGTATATCAGCTTTACCGTCAGTTCTTTGCTTTCGGAAAAGGAAATGTCGAGATATTCCTTTTCGCCGTCGAAATAGTCGATATTAATTTTACCGTCGTACGATGCGTAAATTTCAAGTTCCCTGTCTTCAACGTCAACCGTAATGCTCTCAACGTCGGTTTTGTCGGCCGAATATGTTTTCTCGGTAAAAACGTCGTCGTTTGAGCAACCTGCAAGCGCAAATATGCAAACGATTGTAAATAGCAGTGCAATTAATTTTTTCATAATATACCTCTGATTTGTTTGGTTGACATTGCTTTCACTCAATGTTAAAATTAGTATAAGCCTTTGTGTAACACAAAAGTCAAGAGGAATTTTATATTAAATGAAAAATTTTTTTACGGTAAGTCAAACGGCAAAAATAGTCGGTATTACCGCCGAAACGCTGCGGCATTATGACCGCATAGATTTGGTAAAGCCTTGCAGGATAGACGAGTGGACGGGTTACCGTTATTATTCTCCGCAGGAAATAGTAATACTGAATACTATAAAAGCGTTGCGCTGTATGGGCTTGACGCTGTCGGAAATAAAACAGCTTCTGGCTTACGACGATTTCAATAAGATAATCGCCGCGTTCAAGCAGGCGGAAAAATGCGCCGACGAAAAAATTGCCGAGCTTAATTATGCGAAGGAAAAAATTCGGCGTGCGCGGAAGTTTTATGAAAATGAATTAAGCGATGCGATGCAGGAAAATACGTTTATCCAATATTATCATCAAAGGGTAATTTTACTTTCTGATAAAATGGAAAAGCCGACGCTGGATAATTTGTGGAATTATCACAGGCATTTTTATGCTCAGCTTTCGGATAGTCAAAGGGGAGAATTTTCTTTCGAGGATTTGGCGGGAATTTATGAGCGAAACGGGCAGTCTCGTTTATTTGCAGTATGTAAGAGATTTGTAAACACGGAAGGGGTCAGAGTACTTCCGCAGGGTAAGTATTTGTGTGCCGACTGTACGGAAGAAACCCGTGAGCGCGTAATCGATATGCTTTTGGAAAAGGCGAAAAAAGAATATAATATTATTCCCGAATACACGATACGGTTAATCGTGCTTTCGGGAATATTGCAATGGAATTATCAAATTCAGCTTTATATTTCGGAATAAACCATCTATCGCTTGAAGTCGTACGCACTATTTATTATTGTTTATTAAAAAATTTTCCAATTGTTTATTAAATTCCTGCGGAGCGTCCATATTTACGCAATGTCCTGCATCTTTTAAAATTATTTTATCGCAATTTTCATTTTGCGCCCATTCGTTGACGATTTCTATTTCTTCGGGAATATCGTGTTCACCGCAACCGACTAACAATTTATATTGCCGTTGTTTCTTCGGGTATTTATTTACAAGCTTTTGTAAACCCGACAGATACATGAAAGAGCTTTTTTTGAATTGAATATTCATTTCGTAAAATTCCGCTTGCGCTTCGCTCGTGTATGCGGAAATTTTTTTATTTGCTTTCGCAAACCACTTGATAGAGAATAGCGCTTTCATCATCATTTTCATTTGATTTTTGGAATTAGATTTCAGCTTTTTCATATCAAAACTGTTTATATCGTATCCGCCAAAGCAAGCAAGCGACAAAACTTTATTCTCGTATTTGTTAGCAAAGTCCTGTATCAGAACCGCGCCTAACGAAATTCCGACCAAATGTGCGGAGGGGATATTGTGCTTTGTAAAAATCCGGTCTATCCATTCCGCCGTTTTTGCAACGGTATCGCCTTTTCGTGTGCGAACCGAATTGCCGTGTCCCAAAATATCTATAGCCAGCAAATTGAATTTGCCCGAAAAGTAAGCGAATTGTTTATCGAACATTCTATGGTCGACAAATGCGGCGTGAACAAAAACAATCCAGTCCTTATCCGCGCTGTCGTCAATGTAATAAGCAATAGGCGAATTATCAAGATAAAATTTCTTCATTTTCTTAATCCTTTAAAGTTTTTAGCAATCGAGTGTACCATTCCGCATTAAATTTCATTAAATCGCGTCCGTATGTTGCCGTTTGCAACTGAAAAAACAGTACGTCGTTATTTTGCATTTCGCTTGACAGCGCTTCGCCTTCGTTGCATATTTTTTCCAAATCGGAATGTAATCTTTTTAAATCTGCCACGTGTTTTTCTATTAGCTTTATGCGGATTTCTTTTTCGGTAAATCCCATAAAATATATTTTAGACAGCTCCGGATTTTTAGCTGTACCTATGTCAATAGGGCTGTTTAACCACGAGCTAAGGCAGGCTTTTCCGCTATCTGTTATGCTGTAAATTTTTTTCAGCTTACCGTTTTCCGTGTTTTCGCTGGCGGTAATGCATCCGTTTCGCAATAATTTTTTAATTGCGGCTTGTATGCTGCCCGTACTGCAGCTGTACATTAAGTGCAATCCGTCGTTTATGCGTTTTCGCAACTGATAAATCGTACGCGACTGCAGTAGCAATAAACCTAAAATTATATTTTCCATTTTACTGTCCTATATTACTAATAGTAATATTTTAAATCGGAATTGTCAAGCAAATTATCGGTATAAAGTATCTGATAAAATTCCGACCGTTTTAAAAATAAGCAGCATGTAAGCGCTTCGGTTGACTTGACATACGCTTTGCAGCATGTTATTATATAGTCAATTAAACTGACAGTTCGTTTGCGCCATCCTGTCGTTAAACAAAACCAGGGCATCTGAATGGGGATAGTCTTTTTGGGTGCAGTCGTTTTGTCGCGGCTGTACTTTTTTGCGCAAAGGGAGAGAAATGTATTATTTAAAAACTTCGGCATGTTTTGACAGTGCGCACTTTCTTCACGGATACAACGGCAAGTGTGCAAATATTCACGGTCACCACTGGGTTGTGAAAGTAAAAATAAGTGGCTGTAAATTGCATGGAAGCGGCGAAAAGCGCGGTATGCTTGTTGATTTCGGCGATTTTAAGCAGGCGGTAAAAGAGCTTGCGGAAAGTTTTGACCATACTCTGATTTGCGAAAAAAACACCCTTAAACCGTCGACCCTTGCCGCGCTTAAAGAAGAGGGGTTTTCATTGGTTGAAACGGATTTCAGACCCACTGCGGAAAACTTTGCCGCGTACATATACGCCGACCTCAGCAAAAAGGGTTTGCCTGTTTTCAGCGTAACAGTTTACGAATCACCCGAAAACTGCGCGGTGTACGGTGAGTGATATGTCCTTTTTCAAAGTTGCCGAAAAGTTTGTAAGCATAAACGGAGAAGGTTCGCGCGCCGGCGAGCTTGCCGTGTTTTTGCGGTTTTGCGGCTGCAATCTCAATTGCGGCTACTGCGATACGCGCTGGGCAAATACAGCCGACGTAAAATATGCGCTTGCTTCTGCGGAAGAACTTGCTGCATACGTGAAATCAACCGGTATAAAAAACGTTACCCTGACGGGCGGCGAACCGCTTTTGCAGGCGGATATTGCGAATCTTATAGAACTTCTGGGAGCTTCCGGCGCGGAAGTAGAAATAGAAACCAACGGAAGCGTGCCGTTGAAAAATATCGTTTCACTTGCGCACAGGCCTGCCGTTACAGCCGATTATAAACTTCCTTCAAGCGGTATGGAAAAATTTATGCTCATTGAAAATTTTTCTTACCTTACGCCACGGGACGCGGTCAAGTTTGTGGTCGGGGATAATTGCGATTTGGTACGTGCGGAAGAGATTATAAACGGGTACAAACTTACGGACAGGTGCCGCGTTTATTTCAGTCCCGTGTTCGGAAAAATCAAGCCCGTAGAAATAACCGAGTTTATGAAAGAGCGTAAGCTTAACGACGTACGTCTGCAATTACAGTTACATAAAATCATCTGGGACCCCGATATGCGTGGGGTGTAGGAGAAAGTATGGATATTAAAGAAATAGAAAAACATATCCGCGGTTTATTGGTCGCAATAGGCGAAGACCCCGACAGGGAGGGTCTGCGCGAAACGCCTGCCCGCGTTGCGAGAATGTACGAAGAAGCATTTGAGGGAATTAAATACACCAACCGCGAAATTGCGGAAATGTTCGGAAAAACGTTCGAAGTTCCCTCCGACCCGAATTCGGGCGGCGCGGTGGTCATAAAGGACATAAGCGTGTTCAGCTATTGCGAGCATCATCTAGCGCTTATGTACGATATGAAAGTCGACGTGGCGTACGTTCCGCGCGGAAGGGTTCTGGGACTGAGTAAAATCGCGCGTATCTGCGATATGGCGGCAAAACGACTGCAATTACAGGAGCGGCTTGGGCGTGATATTGCCGAGATAATTTCGCTTGCGGCTTTATCGCCCGACGTCGGCGTCAGGATTGAAGGTTGCCACAGCTGTATGACTTCGCGCGGAATAAAAAACGTATCGTCTAAAACGGTTACAAAAACTTATTTCGGTGCGTTTAAAGACGACGTTTCACTGCAAAATCTTTTGGGGGACAGGGTATGAAGGCACTCGTTTTATTGAGCGGCGGCGTGGACAGCGCAACTTGCCTCGGACTGGCGGTTCAAAAATACGGCGCGGAGGAGGTTGCCGCTCTTTCCGTTTACTACGGTCAGACACACAGTAAAGAACTTGACGCGGCGCAAAAAGTTGCCGATTTTTACGGCGTTGCTTTAAAGCGGCTTGACCTTTCGGTAATATTCGAGGGTTCGGACTGTTCGCTCTTGGCGGATTCGCCCGACGATATACCTTTGCAAAGTTATGCCGAACAAATTTCCGCAACGGGCGGCAAACCCGTTTCAACCTACGTCCCTTTCAGGAACGGGCTGTTTCTTTCGGCGGCGGCAAGCGTCGCGCTGTCGCACGGATGCGAGGTGATTTATTACGGTGCGCACAGCGATGATGCGGCGGGGAACGCCTATCCCGATTGCAGCGAAAAGTTTAATTCCGCTATGGGCGAAGCTATATATACGGGCAGCGGAGGACAGCTTAAAATTCTTGCTCCGTTTGTAAACTCAAACAAATCTCAGGTTGTAAAAACGGGACTTGAACTCGGCGTTCCGTATAAATATACCTGGAGCTGTTATTCGGGCGGCGAAAAACCTTGCGGCGTATGCGCTACTTGCCGCGACCGCGCCGCGGCGTTTAAAGCCAACGGAATAGAAGACCCTGCTATAAAAGGAGAATAATATGCCAAGAGAAAAACAGAACGAAGGTATCACTCTGCTCGGTAACAACAACACTAAATATCCGCAGACTTACGACCCGTCCGTTTTGGAAACGTTTGCAAACAAACACCCCGGAAGGGACTATTTCGTAAAGTTCAACTGTCCCGAATTCACAAGCCTTTGCCCAATTACGGGCCAGCCCGATTTTGCCACGGTCTATATTTCGTACGTACCGCGCGAAAAGATGGTTGAAAGCAAGTCTTTAAAGCTGTATCTATTCGGGTTCAGAAACCGCGGTGATTTTCATGAGGACTGCGTTAATATAATTATGAACGACCTCATTGATTTGATGGACCCTGCATACATAGAGGTATGGGGCAAGTTTTTGCCGCGCGGCGGAATTTCCATAGACCCGTACTGCAACTACGGGAAAAAGGGGACAAAGTGGGAGCAGGTAGCCTGGGACAGGCTTACGCACCACGATATGTATCCCGAAAAAATCGACAACAGATAATAAAAGCGGACGTGTCAGGGCTGATTGCCCGAAAATGAAATATCGCACACTTTTATTATTTCAGTTATACCGCATAAACGGAAATACAAATTGTAACCTTCGGCGTACGGCAGTACGCATGGATGAAAGATGCAATGAACATTATAAACCCGAACAACGGCAACCGCCGATAGAGTAATCAAGCTCTATCGGCGGTTTTATATTGTAATTTTATGCTTCGCTAAATTGAAATTTAGCTTAGCCATAAATAAAAACCAAAGAACCTTTTTGAAGCAAACAATTCTGTTTGCTTCATTAAATCCGTTTTTTAGGTGAAATATAAGACTTTCACTATTATCCAACTCACAATCGCTGGCAAATTCACTACAACCCTGTGCTTTTGCCCACTGCTCACATGCGGCAAGCAGTTCCTTTGCGTAGCCTTTCTTTCTATATTCTTCTTTCACAAATATGCCTTCGAGGTAGCCGACAGGTGAGGTTTTCGTTCCCTCCACATAATCGTAACGCAACTTACATTGTGCAAATCCTACGGGAATACTTGCCGCATACTCTAAAAAGAAAACGACTCCCTTTTTATTTATGCTTGCTTTGAACTCCTCATAAAGTTTTTCTTTCGAGCAATTCCATACGCAGGATGCCAATTCTGCCGCAATATGTAACTCGTCAAAATTTACTTTCTTTACCATGGGTTTTCTCCGCTAAATTATTGTTTATCGTACAATCATTATAGCATATTTATTGCGACAAAGCAAGAAAAAGAAACCGAAAACTCGGTTTCTCAATCTGGGTGTTCGTATACCCCTGTTATGGTGCGGACGAAGGGACTTGAACCCCCATGGTTGCCCACAGGAACCTGAACTATCTAAAAGCGGATAAGCGCTTAAAAATAGGCTTATTTATTTAATTTTTCGGGTAAATTTTGAGATTTTAAGTGCACTTCGGTTGGGTAAAAATTGGGTTAAGTCCTTAATTTATTATAATAATCGACTTTTTTTCCCTCTGAAATCATAAAATTTTCCGAAAAATGAGTGTAAACGTTTGACGTCATAGTGTTGTCGGCAGAATGCCCTACCCATACGGAAACGACTTCTCGCGGAACACCGCATTCCTGACAGCGCGTAACGAAAGTATGTCGCAGTTCGTGCAGGTGGTGAGAGGGGCACAGATCCTTAAATGCCCGGCTTAAAGTGTCGCAACTGTGAGAGACGGCTTCTTTTAAATCTTTTTTCAATGCCGTATTTAAAAATGGCCGTAGCATAGGAGTAATCGGGATTTTGCGAAACGTATCTTCTTGCGCAAGGCGTTGCTTTCCGTTTTTGACGGTAACGAAATTATCGTCAATTTTAACTGAGGAAAGCTCGGCTCTGCGCATTCCGCAGAAAAGCATTAATGCGAAAGTAAGTTTAAACCTGCTTGTACTTAGTTTCTGCAAAAATTCCGATTCTTCTTCGTAGGTCAATGCAGTGCCGTTTTTTGCTTTATGTTTCAGAACCTTAACGGTTGCCATAGGGTTTGCTGTAATAAGGTTTTCGGCTATTGCGGCATTGAAAATTTGATTTAAAATAAGCTTGACGTTCGTTGCCGTTTTATACTTTTTCTGTTCGTGTAGCTTAGTAAAAAGCGGCTGTATCTTCATTGCCGTAATTTCGTCTATGTAACAGCGTTTGAAAAACGGTTTAATATGGACGTTGTAAACGGTAAGGGTGGAGTTGAACGAAATATCTTTGACGGTCGGCTTTTTAACGACGATAAGCCATTTTTCGGCAAACTCAATAAATACCGTTCGTTCTGCCTTTTCGGCTTTTTTGTCGTTGGTTTTTCCGGTTTTCTTTTCTTTGTCGAAACGAGTTAAGGCTATTATAAACCTTTCCGTTGCGGTATCGAGGTCTTTCCCCGTGCCGGTGATAGGTCTTTTATCGATAGTACAGCGTATTTCGAAGTAGCCGTTTTCTCTCTGGCGCGTATGTTCGTCAAACCATTGTGAATTGAATATATCTCTGTATTTGATTGGCATTTGTTTTCTCCTTTTTAAAAGAATTTGACTAAATGCCGAATTGCCCTTTAATTCATTAAAATTGTTTTCGTAAACCTCCTTTGCGCAGGGAAAGGGTATAACTTTTGCGCCATTTTTTTTAGTTCAGATAAGTAGGGGTTGTTGCTCGGCAACTCCTGCGACAGTTCGTCGTAGAAGCCGACCAGTTCTTGGATAATGCTCGAAAGCCTGTCCATAATTTGATTTGTTGTCATAAAAAAATTACTCCTTTCGGCAAATGCGCCTATGGAATAATTTTAATATAAAAATCGACTTATTTTTTAATTACTTTTATAAGTTAAAAAAGTAATTAGATTTTAATATGTTCCCCATATTACTTCAGCTTGTGTACTTTCGTTAATAAAATTCCAGTATGTATCCCATCCGTTAGGTTTTGTTTTTGCGGCGCAATATATTCTTAGGTTGGTGCAACCAACAAAAGGTAAGTTCAAAAAATTGCCATTCGGTGGCGTATTTCCGTTTACGCCTATATTTGTTGAGTTAGTGCCGTCTTTTATTGTGGTAACGCTTTGGGGAATATGAATTTCTCTGATATTGGAACAATGATAAAAATCTCTTGTATCAATTTTTGTACACCCTTCACTTAAATAAACGTAATGCAATGCCGCTGGAACAGTAATATTTAGATTCATTTCGCCGCTACCATAGTCTGTAAATAGTAACATAACATCTGAAGTTGCCATAGTAATTTTTTCAATATTTGTGCAACCACTAAATGGAGCTGAGCATAGATAGAAACTTGTAATTGAATTAGGTATTGATACCTCAGTTAAATTTTTGTTGTTTAAAAATGCTCTTTTTTTAATATCTATGACAGGTAATTCATTAATTTTGTCGGCAATATTTAAAATTTTGATATCATTGTTACATCCTGTAACAGTGTATCCTTCAGTAGTTGTTCCGTTTTTATGGAAAGTAGCTTTTTCGTAATAAATACCATTTACAGTAATTTTGTTTGAGTTTTGTGTATTGGCGCAAGAAATAATTTTAATTATTCCTAACGCTAATGATAAAAGTAAAATAATAATAATAAAAGTTGCAATCGTTTTGTGAATAATTTTGTTGTGTTTTACCTTTTCCGTTGTAGGTGCTTGCGTTGTATCATTGTTTGATGAATGTTGTTTGCTTCTAAATTTAGATACTATAAAAAAAATTAAAAAAATTAGAATAATTGATATAATAGCAATTATAGAGAAAACTCCTATGATCTCCCATGTGGAAAAATTATCTTGTTTTTGTTGCAGTGGAGGTGTTAAACCGCCGGCAATGTCTGATAGCAAATTAAAATACATAAATTTTAAGCCTTTTTATACTTTTCAATTTTTGTGTTTTTTATATTTAGTGTGTTTAGAGTTTGTTTTATAAGCTTTTTCCCTGATGGATTAAGCTTTCTGTAATTTTCAATAATTTCAAGTTCTTCGGCTGAAAGCTGAGGAGCTTCTTTTTTTATAACAACGTTTCCAAAGTCGTCTGCTAAACCTAATAAATAGTCAGTAGAAACATTGAAGCATTCACTGAGTAAACATAAAGTCTCAATACTTGGAAGTGTTCTTCCTGCCTTAAAATTTGAAATATTTTGTCGTGTTGTATTACAGTATTTTGCAATATCGCTCTGGCTTAAATCTGAATAGTGTAAACATTCATTAAATCTTTCTGTAAATTTCATAGATATATTATAAACTTTTTGTAAATTTATAGTTGACAGTAAAT
>CAJTJC010000002.1 GCA_910576655.1 uncultured Christensenella sp. | reverse complement strand
AGGTTTTTATGCTCCGTTCGATACCAGAAGGGTATTTCTACCCCTCCTTCGGGCTCCTCCGTTTTCGCTCGCCACTACTCGCGGAATCGTTTTTACTTTCTTTTCCTCCGGGTACTAAGATGTTTCAGTTCCCCGGGTTCCCCCCATATAACTATGAATTCATTATATGGTAACGCGTATTTCTACGCGCTGAGTTCCCTCATTCGGATATCTACGGCTCTCTGGATATTTGCTCCTCCCCGTAGCTTTTCGCAGCTTGTCACGTCCTTCTTCGGCGCCATGTACCAAGGCATCCTCCGTATGCTCTTTGTAGCTTGATCTTTCTCGATTTAACATAAGTTCCTCGCGGATTTATCCGCAAGGCGTCTTTTAGTCCTTTTCTTTTCTACAAAAATTCTCTACTCTCTTAACTCTTTAACTCGGTTATTACTTCTTTCAGTAAAGTTGCGCAAAATTGCTCTTTCTTTCCTTTATTCGTATTAACCTTTTCTTTCTTTAAAATTGCCTTTTTTGTACTCTTTTCTCTCTTTCTCTTTCTTCTTCTTTCTTCTATGCAGTTGTCAGGCTTCATTCAAAGTCTTTCGTACCTCTCGCGTTTCTTCAACGCCTGCGATACGTCAGACTTCACTAAACCGACAAAAAGTCGGTTGCCGTTAAAAAAAACGACGCCGTAGAATTACAGCTTATTAATAATATCAAAAGGCGCAATCCATGTCAAGCATTTTATTGCATTTTTTCATAATTTTTTTATACTGAAATGCTTGCGGTACGACAAGCATTTTCCCACATTTTTTCATAAATTTTTTAACGGAAATGCTTGCGGTACGACAAGCATTTTTAACAAAGGAGCGGAAATATAACGGCGACGGACTTTCGGTCCGTCGCCGTTCGTTTCACTTTAATCCGTTAACTATATCCTTTAAATAATCGAGCGAGGTTTTCAGCTCGGAAATATCGGAATAGTTTTCGTTATAAACCTCGATTATTACGCCGCCGTCAAAGTCCGCGTCCCTGAGGCGCGATAAAATTTCCTTGAAGTCAAGCGTGCCGCGACCGGGCAGACACATTTTGCCGTTTAAGTCCACGTCGGACAAATGCACGTGGGAAATGCTGCCCTTCATATCCTTGATATAGTCCTTATACGGATAGCCCGAACGGCGCGCCTGTTTAATATCCAGAACGCCGTACAGCTCTGGTATGCGCTTTTTTAGCTCGGAAAATTTGCCTGCCTTATTGTAGGTACACCACGCCACGTTTTCAAGGCAGAGCCTTACGCCGTACCGCGTGCAAAACTCCGACACGGCGCGGATATATTCCGCCTCGGTGTCGACGTCGGGCGCAAGTCCCTTGTCGGGCTTGCCGTGAAAGGTATACGCCTCACAGCCCAGAAGCTGCGCGGAGCGCATAGCCTGGTCAAGCCAGTAAAAGCCGTCGCCGCGTATTCTGCGCGAACGGCTGAACAGCGCGTTTTCGATATGGAACGTGTTGACGTGAACGGAGCTTACCTCTATCCCCCTATCGAGAGTAGCCGAAAATTCGGGGCGGTACTCGTAAAACGTCTGATAAAACAATTCCGCGCAATCGGCGCCAAGCGATTTTATTACGGTTAAAGCGTCCTCGGTTTCCTTTCTCAGATACAGCGACGCAGTTGAAATGCCCGTCTTCATACAAGCATTTTAACATAAATTAAGCTATAAAGCAATAGTTATTTTTTTTTAAAAAAAACTATTGCGATATAATAACGTTGATTTGAATTACAATTTTTTTTACGCAACTTTTGGTTGCGCGGCGTCAATTCGACTGTATGTATTTATTGAGAGAATAGGTAATTTCCCTGTCGGCTATCGCGGCTACGGGCGCAAGAGGGTACGTCGACGGGCTGACGCTCTGCCCCTCTTCGGGCTGCGACGGCGCGGCATTCATACCCGCAAACGGGCGGATAACCGAAAGCACCTCGGAAATTTCCTCTGCGCTTTTAAGCGCGTTCTGCATTTCCTCGCCGCCTATGCTTTCCAGAACGGGCTTGACCTCGTTAAGCATATTTCTTGCGTTTCCGCCGCCGTACAGTAAAAGAGCCAGAATGATGAGCAGTTGCATAAAATTTTCTCCTCGCATATAAATGATTGAACTATATTATTATATGCAGGAGATTATATGAACGACTTTAAAAGTTATAACCCGCCCGAAGATAAAAGAGACAAAACCCAGCTTAACAACGCCGTCGACTTCACGAACGCGGTAGTCAAGGCAATGAACGGAAAGAGCGAGGGACAGATTTGGCGCACCATACTTGCCGAGGCAGAGCACGGCAAGCGCGAAGGCAGGCTTTCCAACGCCGACCTCGACAATTTTTACAACACGATTTCGCCAATGGTCGACGGCATCAAGCGCAAAAAGCTGAAAGAAATTATAACAAAACTCAAAAGCATATAATAAGGGCTCCGCTTAAAAGCGGAGCCCTTTTATAATACCGATAAATACCTGTCGCCGCTGTCGGGAAAGACGACGACGATTTTTTTACCTGCGTTTGCGCGGGCGGTTTCAATTGCCGCATACAGCGCCGCGCCCGAGGATATGCCGACGAATATCCCTTCCTTTTTTACGACCTCGCGCGCAAAAGCGAACGCGTCGCCGTCGGATACGGTTATGACCTCGTCGTAAATTCCGGTGTTCAGAATTTCGGGAACGAAATTCGCGCCTATGCCCTGTATACCGTGCGCGCCCGCCCTGCCCGCGGAAAGCAACGGCGACGAAGCAGGCTCGACCGCGACGACCTTTATCGCGGAATTTTTAGATTTGAGGAATTCGCCCGTGCCCGTCAGCGTTCCGCCCGTACCCACGCCCGCAATAAAAATATCCACCGTGCCGTCGGTATCGTCCCATATTTCGGGACCCGTAGTCTGCCTGTGCGCCTCGGCATTGGCGGGGTTACAAAACTGCCCGAGAATGACGCCGCCGCGCGACGCTATTTCTTCGGCTTTTTCCACTGCGCCCGCCATTCCCTTTTTGCCGTCCGTCAGCACTATTTCCGCGCCGTAGGCTTTAATAAGCTTGCGGCGCTCCTCGCTCATGGTTTCGGGCATGGTAAGAACGACCTTATAGCCCTTTGCCGCGGCAACGGCGGCAAGACCTATGCCCGTGTTGCCCGAAGTCGGCTCGACTATCGTCGCGCCTTTTTTTAGTATACCGCGCCGCTCGGCGTCCTCAATCATAAACCTTGCCGCCCTGTCCTTGACCGAACCCGCGGGATTGAGATATTCGAGCTTTGCCAAAATTTCGGCGTTCAGCCCGTAAGCGCTTTCGATATTGCGCAGCCTTAAAAGGGGCGTGCCACCTATCATTTCCGTAAAAGACGAGTAAATTTTCATAGCTATATAATAGTGCCGTCAGCGCGATTTGTCAACCGCTAATGCGCGGATTGCCGAAACGAACCGCTCGCACTCGCCGCGCGTATTGAAGGCGGAAACGGAAGCGCGAACGAGCCCCTCGCTGCCGAGCGCCTTGTGCATAAGCGGGGCGCAATGAAGTCCGCCGCGCACGCAAATAGAGTATTCGTCGGAAAGGCGGAACGCCGCCATTTCGGACTGCATTGCCTGCATATCGAACGCAATTATTCCGTACGGGTTTGGTTCGGAATACAGCTTTATACCGTCTGTTTCGGACAGCTGCTCTATTAAGTAACGCGTCATCGAGGTAACTTTTTCTATATGCTCGGTCAGATTTTCCCTCAGATACATTACCCCCTCGCCAAGCGATACTATCGCAGGATAGCAGAGCGTTCCGCTTTCCAACCTGTCGGGGTAGAAGTCCGGCATTTCAAGTTTATAGCTTTCGCTGCCCGTTCCGCCGAAAAGAACGGGGTCGGGATTCACCCGCTCGGAAAACAGCAGCGCGCTGCCTCCCTGCATTGCAAGCAGCCCCTTATGCCCCGCAACGGCAAGCACGTCGATACCGCTGTTTTCCATATTTACGGGAACGTGACCGCACGCCTGCGCCCCGTCGCAGATTAGAAGAGTGCTTTGCGGAATACCCGCACGCAACGCCTTAATATCGGGAGCT
The DNA here is from genome assembly GCA_910576655.1 of uncultured Christensenella sp. Classification (GTDB taxonomy): domain Bacteria; phylum Bacillota; class Clostridia; order Christensenellales; family Borkfalkiaceae; genus Coproplasma. The sequence continues at coordinate 135,367 of CAJTJC010000002.1, read as the reverse complement.
GCGCCCGTCACGTTGGAAGCGAGCGTCACGACCACCGCGCGCGTGGACGGCTTGACAAGCTTTATTATTTCGCCTGCGTCGATACGCCCGTCCTTCAACGGCGCATAGCGCACCTTTACCCCCTCGGATTTTAGTTTTTCAAGCGGGCGCAGCACGGAATTATGTTCCGCGACGGTCGTTACAACCTCGTCACCCGATTTCAAAACGCCGCACAGCGCAATATTAAGCGCCTCGGTGCAGTTTTTAGTAAAGACGGTGCGCTCGTAGCTGTACCCGCCGAGAAAGTCGCAAATCAGCTTGCGGCAAACGTACACGCGTTCGAGACAGGCAAGCGAAAGGCGGTGCCCGCTTCTGCCGGGGTTTGCGCAAAATTTAAGCGCGGCTGCGGCGGCGTTTATCACGCTGTCGGGTTTGTACCCGCCCGTGGCGGCGTTATCGAAATATATCAACTCTCACCTCTGCATCATATTATGTAATATATATTTTACTAAGGAAAGTATTTTTTATGACATATATTCTTGCAATATTCCGCTCGCGCGCGCAAGCCGTCGACTGCAACGTCAGACTGAAATCGATGGGTGTGACCGCCGAGCTTATAAACACGCCTAAGGAAGCCAACGTGGGCTGCGGACTTTCGATAAAGCTGACGCACGCCGCCGCCGAACGCGCAAAAAGTATTATAAAGCACGCCAATTATTCGGCTTTTTACGGCTTTTACGTAATGAACAATACGTACGGACGGCTGCAATTCGGGCGATGGGGTTGACTTTTAACGTCCGTTTGTGATAAAATCCGAATATGGACGAAAAATCACAAAAGATTTTACACGAGCTTTCGCTGCTGTATCCCGACGCGCAGCCCGCGCTGATTTTTAACAGCCCTTACGAGCTGTTGGTCGCGGTCATACTGTCGGCGCAGTGCACGGACGAGCGCGTGAATAAGGTTACGGCAGTACTGTTTGAAAAGTACGATACTCCCGAAAAAATGCTGACGCTTACGCAAAGCGAGCTTGAAAAATACGTTTTTTCCTGCGGATTTTACCGCAACAAGGCGGCGCACATACTCTCCGCCTCGCAGGACATTATAGACAAATTCGGCGGGCAAGTCCCCGCCACACTGGACGAGCTGAAAACCCTTGCGGGCGTCGGGCAGAAAACCGCCAACGTCGTTTACGCGGTTGCTTTCGGCGGCGACGCCATCGCGGTAGACACTCACGTTTTCCGCGTTTCAAACAGGTTGGGCATTGCAAAGGGCAAAACGCCCGCCAAGGTCGAAGAGGGGCTTTGCACTGCGTTTCCCAAAAGCGAATGGTCGAAAGCGCACCACTATCTTATTTATCACGGTCGGCGGGTCTGCCACTCGCAAAAGCCCGATTGCGCAAGCTGCACGTTAAAACCGCTTTGCGAATATTATAATAAATAACCTAATAGCAAAAGGACGGTAAATACCGTCCTTTTTTGAATAAACATTTAAATAATGTAGTATTTTATAGTATTTTATACTACTTTATCTTATTTTTATAATTAATTAGTAAGTATGCTATAATATTAAGTACTATGAATACAAAAGATAAAACTTGTAATAATTGCGCTTTTTTTTGCCAACACTTTTCTTACACGCATAACTCTTACCACATTATTAATTATGGCCACTGTTTAAATGATTTAAGAATTAAAGCTACCCAACGGGTCCGTTCAACTGTTTGCGAACAGTGGAAGCCAAAGGACGAAGTGATTGCCAAACGAAAGGAAAGCGTTGCAAATTCTTTAATTACTTTGTCAAAAAGAGTTGACGAAATTTTGTCTATGATTAATAACGGACTTTTAGACATTTAGCCCGCCCCCCAAGGGGAAAGCTGTAATGTAACAATATTTAATTATACCTGACTGCTCGACTGCATAGTGGCAATTAAATATATTGAAAAAATCAGAGCGGCAATAAGAATAACCGTATTGAGCGCTATGCCTATAATACTCAGCACCTTACCCCTGCCCGTTCGGCGCGCGTTGGCTTTTCCCGATATACAGAGTATCAGCGAAAGCGCCGCCGTTGACGACGAAAATATCAGCAGCCACGCGGTGCTTGACGAAATTGCAAAGCCGAAGCTTACAACTAAATTGAATAGGGTCAGCAAAAACCCGACCGACGCGCTTAAATTGCTTTTTTGTACCTGCTTTTCCATATAAATAATTATTTGAATAAAGCGGAATTTTATACCATGCAAAAAAATAAGCGGTAGCAAATGCTATCCGCTTTTTTTATTTATATTTTATTATCTCTGTCAAACAACTCGTCAAGCGTAATATTGTAAAAATCCGCAATAACAATCAGCGTTTCATAATCAGGGCGAACTTTATCATTTTCATATCTTGTATAGTTTTCCCGTCTTATGTTCAACGCCTCGGCAAGTTGTTTTTGCGTAAGTTTTTCACTATTTCGCAATTCTTTTAGTTTTTTACCTATCAGCAACATAAAAAATCTCTTACTTATTTTATGTTGACATTGTACACAATATGTACTATAATAAGCTAAAATGTACACATAATGCACATTCATAAGGTATTGAAATTATATATGTGTTTTAAAAAAATACTTGAAAAAAGTTCTGAAAAAGTTGCGGATATAACTTGCTTGGCAGGTGATATATCCGATTTGATTATGGTATCATTAATAGCCAATCATAAATGCACTTCAATTAGTTTTGATACTGCTGAATTTAGCGATAGAAAAATAAAGTCAATTAAAAAATACAAAAGAAAAGTAAATAGACTTTATAAAGAAGATTTTGTTATACAACGCAATAATATTTTGATAAAAAACAAAAATATTGAAAATGTAAAGCCCTTTATCAAAGAGCGAATAATATCGGCTATACCTCCTCTCGATTTTGATAATAATGATACTGAAAAATTTTTTAAAAGATATATTTCCAATGAAAGCTATCCCGATAAAGTTTTAAAATTATTTGATTACTTTACAAATCAAATTTGTAATTTTCGTATTTCTTATCCTAACCCACAAGACAAATTACAATTAATGAAATTTAAAAATCTAATTCTTTTTGAAAACCTCAGAGGTTGGCAAAAAATTTTTACTGAATTGGTATTTGATAAGTTGAAGTCTGAAAGTATAGTAACAAATTATTTCAAAGATGCCGAACTTATAAAAAATAATTCGCACATATTTGATTTTAATCGTTCAAGCATCTCTTTAATTAAAGTAGAAGACAACGAAATAAAAATTACCGACGCTTATCAAAAAAACAAATTAATATTTATGCCGTATTTAATGATATGGATTACAAAATTTATGCCAGTTACATTACAATTAAATTTAATATATTCAAGTCTTATTAATTAGCGATATATGCGCTGACAATAAAAAATAAAAGCACTTGCTTTAAGCAAGTGCTTTTTTGATTGCAATTAGCCAAGTACCTTAACGATAGTACCCGAACCAACGGTTCTGCCGCCTTCGCGGATAGCGAAACGAAGCTTTTCTTCAACAGCAACGGGCTTGATAAGCTCTACGCTGATTTCTACGTTATCGCCGGGCATAACCATTTCTACGCCCTTGGGAAGCTCGATAGAGCCGGTAACGTCGGTAGTTCTGATAAAGAACTGAGGACGATAGTGGTTGAAGAAGGGAGTGTGACGGCCGCCTTCGTCTGCTTTAAGAACGTAAACCTGAGCGGTGAACTTAGTAGCAGTCTTAACCGAGCCGGGTTTAGCAAGAACCTGTCCTTTTTCGATACCCTTTCTGTCGATACCACGGAGCAGCGCGCCGATGTTGAAGCCTGCGATAGCCTCGTCAACGCTCTTGTGGAACATTTCAAGACCGGTAATAACGGTCGAAACGGGCTTTTCGATAAGACCTACGATTTCGGTGGGGTCGCCTACGTGAGCCGTACCTCTCTCTACTCTACCCGTAGCAACGGTGCCGCGTCCGGAAATGGTGAACACGTCCTCGACGGGAAGAAGGAAGGGCTTTTCGGTATCTCTTTCGGGGGTGGGAATGAACTTATCGATTGTATCCATAAGCTCGATAATGCACTGGCACTCGGGAGCTGCAAGAATTTCCGCGTCGGGTGCGCCCGAAGAAGCCTTTTCAAGAGCCTTCAATGCAGAGCCCTTGATAATGGGGCAGTTTTTGAAGCCCTGAGCTTCCAACGTATCGGAAACTTCCATTTCAACGAGCTCGAGAAGCTCGGGGTCGTTCATCTGGTCGGTCTTGTTGAGGAATACAACGATATAGGGAACGCCTACCTGACGAGCAAGAAGGATGTGCTCTCTCGTCTGGGGCATGGGACCGTCGGTTGCAGCAACTACGAGGATTGCGCCGTCCATCTGGGCAGCACCCGTAATCATGTTCTTAACGTAGTCTGCGTGTCCCGGGCAGTCAACGTGTGCGTAGTGACGCTTGTCGGTCTGATACTCGACGTGTGCGGTGTTTATCGTTATACCGCGCGCCTTCTCTTCGGGCGCCTTGTCGATTTCGTCGTACTTCATTTTTGCTGCCTGACCCTTGCATGCCATAACCATAGTGATAGCTGCGGTCAAAGTGGTCTTGCCGTGGTCAACGTGGCCGATAGTACCAATGTTAACGTGGGGCTTACTGTTGTCGTATTTTGCCTTTGCCATTTTTTTGTTTCTCCTTATAGAAAATTATTATAAATGATAACTTACTTAACCTTTCGGATAAGTCGCAGCTATCTATCATTAACCTGCTGCTTTACGCTTAATTTCCCAGCGTTTTCATATATTATATATTAAAAATATTTAAAACACAATTAAAATTAAGCTTATTTTTTAAAATTTTGTTTACACTACTCAGTCGGAAATAAGCGCTTACTTCTTAGCTCTTTCGCCGATTACCTTTTCGGCTACCGACTTCGGCACTTCCGCATAATGGTCGAACTGCATAGTGAACTGTCCGCGGCCCTGTGTGCGCGAGCGGAGGTCGGTTGCGTAGCCGAACATTTCGGAAAGGGGAACCTCGGCGTCTACTACCTTTGCGCCTGCGCGGTCGTCGGTAGAGATAATCGTGCCGCGGCGTGCGGTTACGTTACCCATTATATCGCCGAAATAGTCGTCGGGGGTGATGACTTCGACCTTCATTATAGGCTCTAACAGCACGGCGTTAGCCTTAGCCATACCGTCCTTAAAGCCCATAGAGCCGGCAATCTGGAACGCCATTTCGGACGAGTCGACCTCGTGATAGCTTCCGTCGTAAACCTGTACCTTGAAGTCGACTACTTCGTAGCCGGCAAGGAAACCGTTTCTTGCCGCGCCCTGAATACCCTTGTCGATTGCGGGGATATATTCCTTGGGAATAGAGCCGCCGACCGTCAAATCCTCGAACACGTAGCCTGCGCCCGGTTCGTTGGGTATCAAGTGAAGCTTACAGTGACCGTACTGACCTTTACCGCCAGACTGACGCTTGTACATACCCTCGCAGTCAACCGCTTTCTTGATGGTTTCGCGGTAAGCAACCTGGGGCGCGCCGACGTTGGCTTCGACCTTGAACTCTCTCATAAGTCTGTCAACGATAATGTCGAGGTGCAATTCACCCATGCCCGCGATAATCGTCTGACCCGTTTCCTGGTCGGTATAGGTCTTGAAGGTGGGGTCTTCCTCGGCAAGCTTTATAAGCGCCATAGTCATCTTTTCCTGTCCCGCCTTGGTCTTAGGCTCGATAGAGAGCTGGATAACGGGGTCGGAGAAGGTCATCTGTTCGAGTATTATGGGGTGCTTTTCGTCGCAGAGCGTGTCGCCCGTCGTAGTGTCTTTAAGTCCTACGATTGCGCAGATGTCACCCGAATAAACCTTGGGAATTTCGGTACGGCTGTTCGCGTGCATCTGCACGAGACGGCCTACCCTTTCTTTCTTGCCCTTGGTCGAATTGTAAACGTACGAGCCTGAATCGAGCACGCCGGAATACGCTCTGAAATAAGCGAGACGGCCGATGAACGGGTCGGTTGCAATCTTGAACGCAAGTCCCGCGAACGGTTCTTCGTCGGAGGTTGCCCTCTCTTCTTCCTTGCCCGTATCGGGGTTGGTACCGGTGACGTGCGCTACGTCCACGGGCGAGGGAAGGAAATCGATGACCGCGTCCAAAAGCATCTGAACACCCTTATTCTTATATGACGAACCGCAGAGAACGGGCGTACATTTCATACCGATAGTAGCCTTGCGAAGTCCTATGCGGATTTCTTCGGGAGTAAGCTCCATAGTTTCGAGGAACTTTTCCATAAGCGCGTCGTCGCCCTCGGCAGCCGCTTCCATAACCGCCAGATGCGCTTCCTCGGCTTCGGCTACCAAATCGGCGGGGATTTCCGTTTTGTGGTACTGCTTGCCGTCGTCGGAATCGTAAATTTCCGCGGTCATTTCGATAAGGTCGACGATACCCTTGAAGGTTTCTTCCTTGCCGATAGGCAGCTCGATGGGAACGGGATTGGCGTTAAGCCTGTCGCGCATCATCTGTACGGCGCGGGAGAAGTTTGCACCGTTGATGTCCATTTTGTTGACGTAAGCGATACGGGGAACCTTATACTTGTCCGCCTGACGCCATACGGTCTCGGACTGGGGCTCTACGCCGCCCTTGGCGCAGAAGGTTGCAACCGCGCCGTCGAGAACGCGGAGCGAACGCTCTACCTCTACGGTAAAGTCGACGTGTCCCGGAGTGTCGATAATGTTAATTCTGCACTCGTCCTTTTTGGTCTGACCGCTTCTCGTCCAGTGGCAGGTGGTTGCAGCGGAGGTTATGGTAATACCTCTTTCCTGCTCCTGAACCATCCAGTCCATAGTAGCCGAACCGTCGTGCGTTTCGCCGATTTTGTGGTTGATACCCGTATAATACAGAATACGCTCGGTCGTCGTCGTCTTGCCGGCGTCGATATGAGCCATAATTCCTATATTTCTCGTATGCGGTAAATCGTATTCTCTTGCCATAATAATCTACCTCTTAGAAACGGAAGTGTGCAAACGCCTTGTTTGCCTCTGCCATTCTGTGCGTGTCTTCCTTCTTCTTGACCGCGCCGCCCGCATTGTTGTATGCGTCCGTAAGCTCCGCAGCAAGCTTGTGCGCCATTTCGCGCTCGCTTCTCTTGCGGGTTGCGATTACAAGCCAGCGGATTGCAAGCGTCTGCCTTCTGTCGGGTCTTATTTCCATAGGAACCTGATAGTTGGCGCCGCCGACGCGCCTTGCCTTGACTTCGAGAACGGGCATAATGTTGTTCATAGCCTGCTCGAAAATTTCCATAGGCTCTTTGCCTAATTTTTCACTCATTATTGTAAAAGCACCGTAAACGATGTTTTGTGCCGTACCGCGCTTGCCGTCGTACATAATCTGGTTGATAAGCTTGGTTACAACCTTGCTGCCGTACACGGGGTCGGGTAATACGTCCCTTTTGGGGACGCCGCTTCTTCTGGGCATAATTTTTACTCCTTTTTAAATTTTTTTAAGGGTACGTGAATACCTTTAAATAAGCTATTGCGCACCGTATAATATATACGGGCAAATCTTCTCCGCCCTCGCGGGCGAATACTGCCTACTTTTATCGGTAAGGGTAATATATTCCGAAACCAGTAGGGGTTCACCGAACGTCTGATTAAGTCTGCGCTGTACCGCGCAGATTATATCGACTTAATTCTTGGGTTTCTTTGCGCCGTAGCGGGAACGCGCCTGCATTCTCTTGGAAACGCCTGCGGTATCCAGCGCGCCGCGAACGATATGGTAACGGACGCCGGGCAAATCTTTAACTCTTCCGCCCCTGATGAGAACGGACGAGTGCTCCTGCAAGTTGTGACCTTCGCCGGGAATGTAAACGGTACCTTCCTGCTTGTTGGTAAGTCTTACTCTTGCAATCTTTCTTATAGCAGAGTTGGGCTTTTTGGGCGTGGTCGTCGTAACCGAAAGGCAAACGCCGCGCTTTTGAGGGCAGTTGTCCAGAATGGGCGACTTGCTCTTGTAAAGCTGTCTTTCTCTGCCGTTTCTGATAAGCTGATTGATTGTGGGCATAGTATCCTCCTGATATTACTCGGCTTGTACAGCCTGTAGAATATATTTCTTACCGCATACCCTTAAATGCGTAAGGAATAAGTGCTTTAAACTTGCCGTAACGCATAATAATCCAGATTAAACATTACAGCAAACGATATTTTAACAAAACTCGTCCGCCTTGTCAAACGATTTGACGCAAATTTTCAAAAAGCGGACGGCGCGGGGGCCCCGCGCCGTCAGTTCAGCGTTATATTCTTTAAATCCTCGTATTTTGCAAGCGCTATCGAAGCCAGCCGCTTGGTATCAAACAGTCCCGAAAACGCCTCGTCGGATATTGCCTTTGCCGTAAAAATGACCTCGACGGGGAATTTGAGGTTCTTGATACCGCCAAGCATTTTACCGCTTTGACGGGTGCCCATGAAGTCGCCGCCGCCGCGGATTTTCAAATCCTCCTCAGCGATTGCGAAGCCGTCGGTATTCGCCCTGATTACCGCAAGCCGTGCGCGCGCCTCGTCGGTATCCGCGCCCGGAAGCAGGAAGCAATAGCTTTGCCTGTCGCCCCTGCCTACGCGTCCCCTTAGCTGGTGAAGCTGCGACAGCCCGAACCTTTCCGCATTATATATAACCATTACGGTCGCGTCGGGAACGTCCACGCCGACCTCTACGACGGTGGTCGAAACGAGGCAGTCGTATTCCTTGTTTTTGAAGGCGGACATTATCGCGTTTTTTTCCTTGTCCTTCATTTTACCGTGCAAAAGAGCGATGCGCACAGAGGGCATCAGCGCCTGCAAATCCTCGTACAGCTCGGTAACCGACATAACCGTTCCCTCGTCGTCGCCCTCGATTTTCGGACAGACGAAATACGTCTGATTGCCAAGCTTTGCCTGCCGCGAAATATAGGCGTACATATCCGAAATTTTACGCTCAGGTATAATCGAGGTTATAATTTCCTGACGCGCAGCGGGCTTGTCCTTTATCGTAACTATATCCAGGTCGCCGTAAAATATAAGCGACAGCGTGCGCGGAATGGGCGTTGCCGACATTATGAGAGTGTCGCAGCCGTCGCCCTTGTCCGACAGCGAGGCGCGCTGCGCTACGCCGAAGCGGTGCTGCTCGTCGCACACCGTCAACGCAAGGCGGGCAAACACGACGTCCTTCTGAATAACCGCGTGCGTACCGCACACTATGCTTATTTCGCCGGAGGCTATGCGTTTTTTGATTTCCTTTTTCTCGGCGGCGGTCGTCGAGCCCGTAAGCGTGCAGCACTCGTAATCGGGAAAATATTTTTCTATCAGCGCGGCGTTCTGCCTTGCAAGCACCTCGGTCGGCGCAATCATAGCCGCCTGATACCCCGACTTGACCGCCATATATATGCCCGCAAGCGCGACGGCGGTCTTACCGCTTCCGACGTCGCCCTGCAAAAGCAAATTCATTTTGTGCGGCGAGGTTACGCTTTTGAATATCTCCGATACGGCGTTCTTCTGCCCTTCGGTAAACTCGAACGGGAAACGCGCCGCAAAGGTCTGCAAATCCTGCTCGGTGACGGTATACTCATTAAGCCGCGCCTCGTCGCGCCCGCCCTTTATTACCTTGAACGCGGAAATAAGCAAAAAATATTCTTCGAGCGCGATACGCTCCGAACCCGACCTTACGTCCTCCATGCTGTCGGGGCTATGCACTCTTCTGTACGCCTCTTTAAGCGATATAAGCGAATACTTTCTGCAAAGCTGCTCGGGAATTGCGGTATTGAAAATTATTTTGCCTATCGCCTGACTTATCGCGTACCGCACTATGCCCTGCGTAAGCGAGCCCGAAAGCGAATAGACCGGAATAAGCCCTTTAAGCCGTCTGCCCTCGTCGGCAGGCTCAAAAGACGGATTTGTCATAGAGTACGTCATCCCGTACTTGTTCTGCACCCTGCCGTAAAACAGGTATCTGCCGTTTTTAAGCTTGCCCGCGACGTACGGCTGGTTGAACCAGATAGCGTCGAACATATACCCGCCCTGCGTACAGATTGCCTTGACGTAGGGCCTGCGTGCATAGCGGTTTACCTCGACACCCAACACGTCGCACACGGTAAGCATAACGTCGTTGTGGTAGGCGTCGCGCAGCAGGGTGACGTGCGTCATATCGAGATAGTCGCGCGGGAAATGCTTGACGAGCTCCGTCACCGTTGTTATATTGAGTTTATGAAAGTCCTTTTCGCGTTTGTCGGAAATGAACTTTAAATCGGTTAATTCCATAATTATTTTTAAAGGAAGACCGCAGTCTTCCTTAGCTTTAACATATTCTTATATGCGTTTACTCTAATGAAACGAGGTAGTAATATACGGGTTGCCCGCCGTAAAGACAGTCCGCATCGCAGTCGGGGAACTCTTCCTGCACTCTTTGCAGAAGCTCGCCCGCTTCCTCTTCCTTGACGTCCGCGCCGAAGTAGAGGGTTATCATTTCGTGGTCGCTCTTTTTAAGCGTTTTCAAAAGCGCGAGAGTACAGTCGGCTATATTGTCCGATTTTGCAAGTATGCGCTTGTTGTCGAGACCGATTATATCGCCCGTTTTAAGCTTAAAGCCGTTCATGGTCGTATCCCTGACCGCGTGCGTCACCATACCCGAAGCCACGTTGTCTATCGCGTGGGTCATGTTGGTCTTGTTTTCGGGAACGGACGCTTCGGGATTGAACGCAAGCGCCGCCGAGAAGCCCTGAGGCACGTTTTTGGTGGGGATAACGTGTATTGTACGGTTGCTGACGAGCGCTTTCGCCTGCTCGGCAGCGAGAATTACGTTTGAGTTGTTGGGGAAAACGAATACGTTAGACGCGTTGATTTTCTGCACGGCGTCCGCTATATCCTGCGCGGAGGGGTTCATGGTCTGTCCGCCCATTATCACCCTGTCGCACATCAAATCCTTGAAAATTTCTTCGAGACCGTCGCCCGCGCAGATTGCAAGCATGCCCATCTCTTTCTTTTCAGCCTCTAACTTGGCTTTGAGGGCGCGGTTCTCTTCGAGCATATTCTCTATTTTAAGTCTGTCAAGCTCGCCGAGTTCGAGCGCGTAAGACAGCGCGATGCCCGGCGTGTTGGTGTGAACGTGGACCTTGACCAGCTCTAAGTCGCCTATACAGATAACCGAATCGCCTATACCCATAAGCTTTTCTTTAAGCTTGTCAATGTCGGCAAGGGTGGTCATCTGCTTCATGTGTATAATGAAAAATTCTGTACAATATGCAAATTCTATGTCGCCGAGGTCAAGGTTGATAATGTCGGAGTTGTCGCCGAACATGTCATCTTCCTTGCCGTCTGTCGCTTCCATAGGTATGGAATTGGCGTCGATTTCCTCGCCGGTGATTGCCGCAAGGAAGCCGCGCATTATCGTCATAAGTCCTACGCCGCCGCTATCGACGACGCCCGCCTTTTTGAGTACGGGAAGCAGCTCTGGCGTTTTTGCAAGCGCCTCGTCGCCGACCTCTATAAGCGCGTTGAAGAAATCAACGAAATCCTTGTTCTTCTGCGCAAGCTTGCCCGCCGACTCGCTCATAAGTCTGACGACGGTAAGAATAGTGCCTTCTTTGGGGATAGATACCGCGCTGTACGCGACCTTTGTGCCCGCTTCCATAGCTTTGGCAAAGGTTTTGGTATCGAAGCCGTCCTTCGTGTCCTTTAAAACCGAGCAAATCCCGCGGAAAATCTGCGAGGATATAACGCCCGAATTGCCGCGCGCGCCCTTTAACGCGCCCTTGGCGACCGCATCGCATATTTCCTGAAAGCGGTTAGAGGAACACGCGTTCATTTCCTTTATCGCCGACTGCATAGTAAGCGACATATTCGTACCCGTATCGCCGTCGGGTACGGGGAATACGTTGAGCGAGTCGACCCTCGCCCTGTTTATTTCAAGCATTCTTGCACCGCTTGCAACCATTTTACGGAATTCGGTGCTGTTGATTGTTTTCTGCATATTACTCCTTAATCTCAGAGTTTATAAACAAGTATAGCCGTACGCTGAAAGTACGGCTTACAATTTAACCCCAATAATGTTGACGTTTACGGTGTCAACTATCATTCCCGTGAATTTTTCTACTCTGTATTTGACGCTCTCTTTGAGCGACTCTGCAACCGCGTTGATAGAAACGCCGTATTTGATAATAACGTAGACGTCGATAAAAATTCTGTCGCCCGAAGTAACTACTTTAATGCCCCGCCCCGAAGACTGCTTTTTGAAAAGCTCGGAAAAGGTATCTTTAAAACGGCGCGAAACAGTATCCACGATGCCGTAGCATTCGAGGGTGGCATTTTTGGTAACCTTCGCGATTGCCGCGTCGGATATTGAAATTTTACCGTTAGCGTTGCTTGTATTAACAGACATATTTTTTTACCTTTCCGAATTATATTCTATTACATTTAAAGGCATTTTGCAAGAATATTTAACGATTACCTGCAATTATTTTGAAAAAAACAAAAAAAATTAATCTTCGACAGCCGTTTTTGATTGATTTTTTTTTGACGGCGTGTTATATTACTAAGGTCTTATAATGTGAACACGGAGGTATAGAATATGTCGAGAGTATGCACTGTATGCGGAAAGGGACAGACGACCGGCAACAACGTAAGCCATTCGAAGAGAAGAACGAGAAGAACTTTCAAAGCCAACGTCCAGAAGGTCAGCTACGTTTCGGGCGGCAAAACGCTGACGGGTTACGTTTGCACGAGATGCCTTAAAACGGTAGAACGCGCTTAATTAAGCTCAGCGTTCAATCGGTGTTTATTGATTGCCTTAATTCAACACCGACTACCACTATCAATCATACAAAAAATAACGGCGGAAATTTATCCGCCGTATTTTTTATGTCTTATTCTGCGAAATTAACCAAAAGCTTACTTATAATTTTTGCAATTATAATGCCTTTGCGCGTTTTTAATCGCGTCGTTATTCATTGCAATATTGTTTTCGAACGCGGTTTTGGTTTCTATCGCAATATCCTTCCACTGCTGCTCGTCGCCCGCGTAATATACGTCTGTCAACGCCTTGTTGCCGTAAAATGCGTGGCCGAAGCGGAACGCGCCGTCCTCGTAATAAGCGCCCTGCACCTCTTCAACCGACAGCGGAATATACACCTCTTTTAACGAAACGCAGTATCCGAACGCCGCCGACGGCAACGTCTTTATACCGCCGCCTATCCTTGCGCTTTCAAGGCTTGTACAAAGCTCGAACGCGCCGAAACCGAGCCCCTTCCGCGTTGCCTCCTTGCCCTCGGAATCCGTATAAACCGTATCCTTTACGCTCTGCGGAATATCCACGCTTTTCAGCCCCGAGCGATAGAACGCCCTGTCGCCGATTGTCAAGAGCGTTGACGGCAAAGAAATGCTTTCAAGCGCCGTACATCCGTCAAACGCGCGCGCACCGACGGTCTGCACCCCGCCCATATCCACGGACGACAGGCTTGTACAGCCCGAAAAGGCAAGCCCCTCAATCGCGGTCACGCTGTCGGGCACGGATATGCTTTTAAGTCCGCGGCAGTTGCCGAAAAGACCGTGAGCGAAGCTTTCAAGCTCTATACCCTCGGCGAATTCGACCGTTTCGAGATAGTAGCAAAAACCGAACGCCGCCGTGCCTATTTCGGTGACGGTGGCGGGGACCTTTATTTTCGTAAACCCGCTGCCAGAAAAGCCCTCGGCGGCAATCTCGGTAACGGGCGCGTAATTATCGCCCTCGCCGTAATACGCGGGAATTTCGTACTCGCCTTTAAGCCCGATAACGCCAGAGCAGCTGACGGTGTAATGCTTACCGCCATCCTCGCTTAAAGTATAGATAACCTTGGCTCCTCCGCAGCCCGCGGAGCACACGCCGCCGAGCGCGGAAGCCGCAAGCAACGCAATAACGATTTTTTTCATAAGAATATTATATCACTTTAATTTTGATTTTGCAATTTACGGGCGCACCTCTCTCATCACGCGCGCAAAATTTTCAAAGCATAGCTTTTCGGTTATCCGCACGCCGAACGCGTCCGCAAGGTACGCGATAAGCGCGGGCATTTTTTCGCAACCTTCGAGCCCGTTTACGGTAGGTATTCCGTCGAAGTCGCTGCCGAACGCCAAAGCGTCCTCGCCGCCGATTTTCAAAATATGCGCAACGTGGCGTTTAATGCAGTCGAACGTATCGCCCGCGCCGAGAAAATCCTTGCAAAAATTAACTCCGACGACTCCGCCGCAATCGGCTATCGCCTTAATCTGCGCGTCGGTCAGATTGCGCGACATATCGCACACGGCGCGGGCGTTGGAATGGCTTGCGACCGTGGGAATTTTTCTGCCCTTCAACAGCTCGTCCGTGCCGCCGTCGGAAAGGTGCGAAACGTCGACGATTATTTTAAGCTCGTCCAACAGCTCTACCGCCGCCCTGCCCGCAGGCTTCAGCCCGCGCCCTTCCGCCGCGGAAAAATCGGGGACGCCGCCGCGCATTATAAGGTTGGGATATGCGAGAGCGTTTTCGTTGTTCCATACGAGCGACGCCATAACCACGCCCGCGCCGAGCGCGGCTATCCTTTGTAAATCTCCGCCAGTAAACCCGAGGTTTTCGACGGTGAGCATAGCCGCAGTTTTTCCCGATTGCACGCAGGATATAAGCCCGCCGTAGCTTTCTACGGCGTTTACGCCCGACGAAAAAAACCTGCGATAGTCCTCAAAGCGCGACTCGGTTTCTCCGTCCGTGAATATCGCAAAGCACTGGGCTGCGCAGCCGCTTGCGCCAAGCTTGTTAAAGTTGACGTGCAACGGCGCGTCGGACAGGGAATATCCCTTGTCGAAGCTTACCGTTGCACTGTCGCAATGTAAATCTATATATTTCATTTTCTTCTGTAAAATTTACCAAGCACGAACCTGACGGGCTTGGGCGGTTTAACGCATATAATCACACAAGACTTCATATTGCCATTATATGCCGCGAAGTCTGCGTATGGTTACCGACGTATCGAGAGAGTTGAATACCGTACTGCCCGCGACGAGGACGTTCGCCCCCGCTTTAATAATCTCGGCGCAGTTTGCTTCGGTTACCCCGCCGTCGACCTCTACGTCCATGTCCGGCTTGCCAATCGAGCGGGCATATTCCCGTGCCTTTGCGATTTTCGGCGTAACCTCCGCGATATATTTCTGACCGCCGTAGCCGGGGAATACCGACATCAGCAGCACCATATTGCAAAGCCCGAACACTGGAAAAATATTTTCCACGGGCACGTCGGGATTGACTACCGCCCCGCACTTTACGCCGAGCGACTTTATCTCTTCAAGCGTTTCCCTGAGATAGGTTTGAGAAATTTTCGCGCACGCGCCGTAATGCACTGTAATTATATCCGCGCCTGCGTCCGCAAAGAATTTAATCTGCGATTTCGGGTGCTCAATCATAAGGTGAACGTCGAGCGGAAGCTTGGTCAACGGACGGACGTTTTTTACCATCTGCGCGCCGAAGGTTATCGGCGCGACGAAGCTGCCGTCCATAACGTCGCAGTGTATCATATCCGCGCCGCTTTTTTCCAACTTCTTTACAGCCGCGCCCATTTCGGAAAAATCCGCCGAAAGTATAGACGGCGCTATTTTAATTTCCATATCTTCCCCCGATTGCCTTTACCAAAGCTTCGTAATCCCCGCCGTAGTGAAAATCGCGCTCGATATCGTCGAACCTGCCGTGACCGTTTTCAAGCATAGCCGCAACGGGCGGCGGCAGAATTCCGCGCATACGCGCGGCAAACCTTTCCTTTATGACGGCAAGCTCTGCAGTAACGAGCACTTTAAAGCAGCCCTCGGGCAGCAGCCGCAAATGCTCGCTTTCGGTTATTACGTAAACGACGTTTTCACCGTTTACCGAATTTTCGAGCAAGGCTTTAAAAGCCGCTTCCGCCTCCGCCTGATTTTTGGCAAGCCGCAGATAGTCCTTACCCGTATATACCTGCGCGTTGAAATCGCCTTTAAGTCTGTCGGCAAGCGTCGACTTGCCCGTACAGCTTTCGCCTATAATTGCTATTAACATTTTTTACCCTCCAAAAAGCTTGCCCGCAGTTGACCGCAGGCTCCGCCTATATCCGCGCCCATACGCCTGCGCACGGTTGCGGAAAGTCCGCCCTTTTCAAGCCAGCCCAAAAATTCGTACGCCTGCCTGTCAGTTGCGGAAAGCAGCTTTCTTTCCTTTACTTCGTTAAGTCTGATTAAATTGACGTGGCAGCACCTGCCCTTTAACAGCGCGATTAGCTGCCTCGCGTGCTCCCTGTCGCAGTTTTCGCCGTCGATTAGCGTATACTCGAAAATGTACCGCCTGCCCGTCTTTTTAAAGTAGTAATTGCACGCTTCCAGAATTTCGGCAATGGAATACCTTTTAGCTATCGGCATAGTCCTCGCGCGCCCCTCGTCCGTGGTTTGGTGAAGGGATACGGTGAGGTTGACGCCCAACCCCTCGTCGGCAAGCGAACGCATTTGCGGAACCAGTCCGCAGGTGGAAAGCGACACGTTGCGCGGCGAAATATTTATACCCGTAGGCGCCGCGAGATTGCGCAAAAACCTTACCACGTTAGCGTAGTTGTCAAGCGGCTCTCCGCTGCCCATAAGCACTACCTTTTTAACCGAGCCGCCCTTCATTTTCACGAGCGCGTTTACCACGAGTATCTGCGAAAGAATTTCGCCCGCGGTCAGATTGCGCACCAGCCCGCCGAGAGTGCTTGCGCAGAACTTGCACCCCATACGGCAGCCGACCTGAGTTGAAACGCACTGCGAATATCCGTACTCGTATTTCATTAAAACGCCCTCTATTACGTTTCCGTCGGCAAGCGAAAAGAGATACTTTTCGGTGCCGTCGGACGAGGTGAGCGTCTGAACGATTTTCAGCGGCTCGTCAACGTATTCTTGCAGCAGTCCGTCTTTAAGCGCGGCGGGAATATTTATTGCGGAAATGCGCTTACCCTGCATAAGCCCCGTATTCAGCTGCGCCGCACGGAATTTCTTTTCGCCGAGCTGCTCTATTAAATTTTCGAGTTCGGTAAAACTCAAATCCTGTAAAATTTTCATTGCTTTATAAACTTGGTTACGAAAAAGCCCGCGCCGAGCGATACGTGCGGCAAAAACTGCAAGCCGAATTTCGTCCTGCGGTGGGGCAACGGACTGTCGGGAATTTCAAGCGCGAAGCCGCTTGTTTGCAAAAACCCGTACGCGACGCTGTCGTTTTCCTCGGGCAGAACCGAACAGGTCGAATAGTACAGCGCACCGCCGCTCTTTACGTACCGCGCGCAGTTTAAAAGAATTTTAAGCTGAACCTCTTTAAGCCCCGCTATATCCTCTTCGCGGCGAAAAAGCTTTATATCGGGGTTTTCGTTTATGACGCCCGTGCCCGAACACGGCGCGTCGCAAAGCACCGCGTCGAACGCGTTTTCGAATTCGGGGTTAAACACCGTCGAATCCGCCTGTATAACCTTTAACTTTGCGCCCATTCTCTCGGCGTAAGCGTTGATAAGCCCGACGCGGTGAGCGTGAAGCTCGCACGCGGTGACGGTGCATTTACCGCTTAGCAGCACCGACTTACCGCCGGGGGCGGCACATGCGTCAAGCAGGTTTTTGCACGGGGATATTGCCGAGCAAATAGCGACCGACCCGACCGACTGGAACGTATAATCGCCCCTGTCGAAACCCTCGTCGCGAACGAAATTTTTGAATATATACACGCCCTCGAAGGGAGTGTCCGTATGCGGTTTTGAAAGATACTTTTCCGCGCCGCGCACAAAGCGGACGCAAACCCCTTCGCTCGGGCACGAAAGTATTTCCGCCGCCTCGCCCTTGTAGCTACGCTTTATTTTTTTTACAAGCCATAGCGGGGCGCTGCATTCCACCGAAAGCCGCTCGTCGGATTTTTCGGGCAAAGCGGGTATTTTATACGAACGCAGGAACGCGTTGACGAAACCCGCCGCTCCGTCCTTGCCCGCCTTTTTAACGAGTTCGACCGCGCTGTCCACGACCATATAGTCGTGCTTGTCCATAAATTCAAGCATATACAGCGCTATTTTAAGTATGATTTTTACGGGCGTTTTAGGCGGCTTGGACGTATTTGCACCGATAATATAGCCGAGGTAAATATCCTTTTCCAGCACGCCGTAGCAAATCTTCACGGTGCGCGCCTTGTTAAGAGGCTCTATCATGGTTTCGGCTATCGCCTGCTTTAAATATTTTCCGTCCCTGTAAACCTTGGTAAGTATCAGGTACGCGTCGCAAAGCGGATTAGTCAAGCCTGTCGCCCGCCTTTATCTTTCTGCCGTTTACGCAGTCCGCGGCAGTCATTGCCCTGCCGCCCGCAAGCTGCAACGCGGTTATATTTACCGCGCCGTCGCCGCAGCCGACGATAATTCCGCGCTTATCGGCGGAAACAATCTCTCCCGCCGCGCCGGAAGCCTCGTACGGCTCGGCGTTCAACACGTTGACGACGACGCCGTTAAGGTGGCAGTATGCGTAAGGCTCGGGGTTCATTGCGCGCACTAATCGGCATATATCCAGCGCCGAACGGCGAAAATCGATGGCGCAGCCTTCCTTCGTGATTTTTTTGCAGAGCGTTGCCTGCGCCTCGTCCTGAACGAGAAGCTGGGGGTTTCCCGCTTCGATTAGCCTGACCGCCTCTACCGCCGCCTCCGCGGAAAGCTGCGACAAAACCGCGGAAAGCTCGGCACTGTTTCTATTACCGATTTCGCAGCGCTTTACAAGCAGTATGCCGCCCGTATCAAGCGAAAGCTCGGTACGCATTACGGTCACGCCCGTATGCGTTTCACCCGCAAGTATCGCCGACTGAATGGGCGACGCGCCGCGGAATTTGGGCAGTAGCGAGGCGTGCAGATTCCACACGCCCTCGGGGAAGCAGTCCAGCACCGCCTGCGTGAGCAGCTGCCCGTACGCGCAGGTTATCATTATATCCGCGCCGATAGCCCTGACCTCGTCCACGTTGTTTCTTATTTTTTCGAAATCGTACACGGGCAGACCGAGCGCGAGCGCGGCTGTTTTAACCGCCGTCGGCGTAAGCGTCTTTTTCCTGCCGACGGGCTTGTCTGGCTGAGTAATCACCGCCGCGACTCCGTAGCGTTCGTGCAACGCTTTTAAGGCGGGTACGGCGTATTCGGGCGAACCCGCAAAAATTATTTTCATATTCAGTCCTCTTCTATATCGTGAATTTCGCTTGCCCTGTCGGTATACAAAACGCCGTCCAGATGGTCGAGCTCGTGACAGACCGCGCGGGCGAAAAAACCCTCGGCGGTCAGCTTGTGCTTTCTGCCGAACCTGTCGCGGTATTCCGCTTTAACCCTGTACGGACGCGCGACGGTGCCCTGCTTGCCCTTAACCGAAAGACAGCCCTCGGGTCCGACCTGCTCGCCCTTGGTCGCAAGTATCACGGGATTTACAAGCTCGAAAAAGCCCTCTTCGACGTCCACGACGACAGCGCGGATATTCACGCCTATCTGCGGGGCGGCAAGCCCCGCGCCGTTCTCGGCGCGGACGGTTTCCTTCATATCGTCAAGAAGCGAAAAAAGCTCGGGATTAAAGCTTTTCACCTCTTTGCATTTCTCTCTCAGGACGGGGTCCCCCGTCTGTACGACGAACTTTCTTGCCATACACAACTCCTTAAAACGTAATATCTTAACTCAGATTAGCGGGATTTTCCTCTACGTAAACGAGGCAGTCCGCAGTCGTATTTTCCGCCGCGACCGCGTATACGCTCTCTATAAGCGACTTGCCTGTAAGCCGCATAAGCACCTGATAGCGGTGCTTGCCCTGTATGCGCTTTACGGGCGAGTGCATTTTATTCAAAAACAGAAACTCCTGAGGGTGCGCCTCGCGCAGCTTTTCTATCGAGAGATAGACCTCTTTCAAAGTCTGCAACGCTTTGTCGTTGCTTTCCGAAGTTACCATTACTCTGCATATAAGCGAGTACGGCGGAAACGAGGTCGCCTTTCGCAGCCCGATTTCGTTTTCGAAAAACCCGTTATAGTCGTAGCTGACCGCATAGCGCAGTATGTAATTATCGGGCGAGCACGTTTGCAAAACGACCTTGCCCGCCTCGTCCGCGCGACCGCTTCTGCCCGAAACCTGAGTGATAAGCTGAAAGGTCCTCTCGCCGCTGCGGTAGTCGGAAAAATACAGGCTCATATCCGCGTCCAAAATGCCCACAAGCGTTACGGCAGGGAAGTCGTGCCCCTTGGCAATCATCTGCGTTCCGACGAGAATATCCGCCTCTTTATCGGAAAACTGCTTTAATATTTTATACTGTCCGTCCTTGCCCGAAACGGTGTCGTTATCCATTCTCAAAATGCGCGCCTCGGGGAACAGCTTTTTAAGGTCTGCAACCACCCTCTGCGTGCCAATGCCGCCGTATAAAACGTGAACGCCGCCGCAATCTGGACAGGCGGTAACCATGCGGTACCTCGCTCCGCAGTAGTGACATTTAAGACAGTTTTCCTCGCTATGGTACGTAAGCGACACGTCGCAGTTTTCGCACTTCGCCACGTAGCCGCAGTCGCGGCACATAAGCGTGCGGGAATATCCGCGGCGGTTAAGGAATATTATTGCCTGTCTGCCGCGTTTAAGCGTTTCGTCCAGCTCCTGCCTCAGCGCAGCCGAAAACGCGGTATTGTTGCCCCTTTTGACCTCGCGCGTCATATCCGCGATTATTATTTCGGGCAGTGGCTTGCCGTTTATCCTGTCCTTTAAGGTAATTAAATTGTACTCGCCGTTCACTGCGCGCGCATACGTTTCAACCGATGGCGTCGCGCTGCCTAAAATAAGCTTGGCGCCGTTATATGCGGCGCGCAATTTGGCTATATCGACGGTGGAGTATCTCGGAGCGGACTCGCTCGAATACGAACCGTCGTGCTCCTCGTCTATAATAATCGCTCCGATATTTTCAAGCGGGGCGAACACCGCGCTTCTTGCTCCGATTGCTATTTTTGCCTCGCCCGAGCGCAGCCGCCACCACTCGTCGAACTTTTCGCCCGCAGACAGTCCGCTATGCAATATAGCCGCCGCGCCGCCGAAGCGGGCGCGCAGCTGAGCCAGCATCTGCGGGGTCAGCGATATTTCGGGGACGAGAAAAACAGCCGTTCTGCCGCGCTCGATTTCCCGCGCGATAACGCTTAAATATATTTCCGTTTTGCCGCTGCCCGTCACGCCGTGGACAAGGTGTACGCGCTTGTCGGAATTTTCTATGCTTTCGAGCGCCTGCTGCTGCGCGGGGGTAAGTATTTTCTTTTCGCCCGAGGGTGCAAGCTCGGAAAACGGGCTGCGGGTAATTCTGCGCTCCTCTACCTCTATCGCGCCCTTTGCAGCCAGCGCGTCGACCGCGCCCCTGCCGAACTCGTCCGCAAAGCGGGCGTAATCCGCTTCCTTCGCGCCCCTGATAAATTCAAGCGCCTGCTGCTGCTTTTTCGCAGACGCGGGCAACTGAATATCTTTGGCGAAACGGGCGAACCGCCTTACCGATACGCGCACCTTACCGAGGCGCATTTCCGACGGCATAAACAGCCGGAGCGACGCTGCCTTGGGCACGCGGTAGCGGCTTGCTATTCTTTCCATAAGCGCAAGACATTCGGGGATAATCGCGGGCGGTTCGTCAAAGACCTCGGCAACGGGCTTGACCTTGTCGGCAGGGTACGACGAAACGGGGCTTACGCCTATGACGAAGCCGTCTATCTTTCTGCCGCCGAACGGCACCTTGACCCTGCTGCCCGCAGCCAGCGTGTCGGGACAGGAATATTCGAAAACCCTGTCCACCTGACTGTGCGCAATATCCACTATCACCTGCGCGAACACGTTACGCCCCCTATGAAAATTATTGCGGTTTTCATTGCCTGAAAACCGCAGTAATGTTAATCTTTCGTATACTTGATTTTGCCGTCGGCAATTTCACGGCACGCAACCGAAATCTCTTTGAGATATTCGTTGGGGTTGGGACCCTGCGCCATGTGATGCTCGAGTATCTGACGGGCGCGCTTTGCCGCTACAACGCAAAGGCAGTAACGCGACGCGGGAGCCTCGTCTCCGCCGAGCTTGTCGATAAGCATATCGACCGAAGGATTATTTATCATATATTTACCTCGTTCAAGAATTTTTTATTATTTCTTCGATTTCGCCGACCGCCCTGTCAAGGTCGTCGTTCACCACTATATAGTCGTACTTGTCCCTAAGCGAAAGCTCGTAATCAATACGGCTCATGCGGTTGGCTATTTTTTCGGAATTTTCCGTTCCGCGCCCGACGAGACGCGACTTTAATTCGTCGAAGCTGGGCGGTAGTATCATTATTAAAATTGCCTGCGGATAGGACTTTTTTGCGTTAAGCGCGCCGTTCACCTCTATTTCGAGAATGACGTTTTTGGTTTGCAGCTGCTTTTCGACGAAGTCCTTAGGCGTGCCGTAGTAGTTTTCGAAATGATTGTCGTATTCCAGAAAACCGCCCTCTTCAATCATAGAAAGAAACTTGTCCCGATTTATAAAGAAATATGAAACCCCTTCCGTTTCACCCTTTCTGGGCGGACGCGTAGTGCAGGAAATACTGAGGGCGTAATCGCCCTTTTTCAACAGCTCGTTGACTATCGTTCCCTTTCCTACGCCCGACGGACCGGATATTACAATCAGCTTGTTCATCAACTACTCCACGTTCTGTACTTGTTCGCGGATTTTTTCGATTTCGTTTTTCATCGCAAGCCCCAACCGCGTAACTTCTATATCGTTGGACTTTGAACAGATTGTGTTGGTTTCGCGGTTGAATTCCTGAACGAGAAAGTCCAGTTTTCTTCCCACGAGCTTTTCCGTGCAGATTTGTCTGAACTGCTCCGTGTGCGAGCCCAGACGGGTCAGCTCTTCGTCTATATTGCTTTTATCCGAAAACAGCGCGACCTCGGTAAGAAGTCTGCCCTCGTCGACCTCGACGCCCTCTAAAAGCTTCTTCATTTTCGCTTCGAGCCTGGACCTGTAATTTTCGGCTACCTGCGGGGCGCGCTCGGTTATCGACGCCACGTATCCCTCTACGGTTTTCATTCTCGCAAGCATATCCGCGGCAAGCTTGCCGCCCTCAATCTCACGCATTGCGTTAAGCCTGTCCAGCGCCGTATCGAGCGCCGCCGTAAGCGCGGTTAACAGCTCGCCGTCCGCCGCGTTGCTCTCTTCGGCGCGGATTACGTCGGGATAACGCAGCACCGACGTCACCGTAAAATCGTCGGCCGCATCGGGCAACATTTGCTTAACGCGACGCGCTGCGTCCGCATACGCCTTTGCCGTTCCCTCGTCGAGGTACAGCGTTTTGCACTTTTCGCGCTTGTCCGAAAGAGATATAAAAACGTCGGCGTGTCCGCGGGTCATCTTTTCGCGCACCGCGGAACGGATTACGTCCTCGCAGGCGATAAACACGCGCGGAGATTTGATTGACACGTCGAGATAACGGTTGTTGACGGTCTTAATCTCGACGGTAAGTTCTATACCGCCTTCCCTGTATTCGCCTCTTCCGTATCCCGTCATACTCAGCATAGAGCAACTCCGTTTTATATATTGCGTCAAACCCGCTTTTATCCGTAAGGATAGGCAGGTTCAGTTTAATTATAACAGCGTTTAAAAAAAATTTCAAGCAAATTAACAAGCCTTTTAATAGTCTTCGCTAAAATCGTTGTAAAGCCCCTTGGTGCGCATAGTCACCTTGCGGTATTGCGGGCAGGTGCTTACGTCGAAATACGATACGGGCAGAGACGAGGTCGCAAGCTCGCCCGTGACCTCGGAATAAAACGCGGTCTTGCCGGCGCACATAATAACGGGCACGCCGTAAAGGTAGGAGTACGTTCTAATAACCAGCGCGGGCAGAATATTTTTGACCTCCTCCATAAACACGACCACCGCGTTACAGCCGCAAAGCGCAAGCGCCTTGAACGCGTCGGGGAACAGCAAATCGTTTTCGATACAAAGCCCTATTTTATAACCGCCGACCGAGTACACGCCCAGCCCCGCGCCGCTTTTGTAGTCCTCGCTGTCGAGCACGAAATTCATATCCGAAATACCGAGCAGCTTTCCGCCGTCGGCAACCGACACCGATTTTCTGACGACGCCCCTGCTCTTCGTATAACAGCCGCAAAGCACTCCGCAGCCCGCCGCTTTGGAAAGGCGAGCCGCGTCCTCGAACTTATCCGACACGCCCTTCAGCTCTTTCTCGTAGTCCACCTCGCCCAGTCCGTTAAAGCCGAATACCGCCACGTCGCACTCAGGCAAGGTCTTGAAATTTTTAAGCGTTCCGTCCGCCACCACGCAAAAAACCATACCATACATTTTATTTAATTTCAACGAAAAGTGTTAACCTTAAAACGCGTTGCATACAATATTTTAAGAATTTTAAGAGGTGTGCTTTAATGAAAAAACTTATTTGCTTTGCCATTGCCGCGTGCACGGTGACGGCGACGCTTACGCTGACCGCGTGCGGAAAGGAGGAAACCCGCGCAAACAAATACGACATACTCGCCGCCTACGACAGCGAAACGCGGACGCTGAGCGGCACGGTGAACTTCACCTATTACAACGACACCGACAACGAAATCGGCGATTTGAAATTCAACCTCTACGGCAACGCCTTCCGCGAGGGCGCGAAATTCAAGCCCGTTTCGCAGAGCTATACGGACAGCGCGTACTATGCCGGCGCGAGCTACGGCTCTATGACGGTTGAAAGCGTAGAAAACTGCGCGGGCTGGAACATCGGCGGCGAGGACGAAAATATATTAACCGTAACGCTGTTGAACCCCGTATATCCCGAAGAGAACGCGGATATTACCATTACGTATAAGCTAAATCTCGCGCAGGTCAACCACCGCACGGGCGTCACGCAGAACACCGTAAACTTAGGCAACTTCTACCCCGTGCTTTGCGCGTATACGAGCGAGGGCTTTGCGGAATGTCCGTACTATTACTGCGGCGACCCCTTTATGTCAGAATGTTCGGATTATAAGGTAACTCTCGATATGCCCAAGGAATATACCGCGGCGACCAGCGGAAAGGCGGGCAAGGAAACGACCGCGGGCGAGCGCAAGAAATGCACCTATACGCTTGAAAACGCGCGCGACTTCGCAATGGTTTTATCCGATAAATTCAAGGTTGAATCCCGCACGGTCGGCGGCACCGAAGTTAAATATTACTACTACGGCGACGCGAACCCCAAGGTCAGTCTTTCCGTTGCCGCCGAAAGCGTCGAGTACTTCAACTCCACCTTCGGCAACTACGTTTACCCCACCCTGTCGGTAGTGCAGACGGGCTTTTGCTACGGCGGTATGGAATATCCCGCGCTTACCATGATAAGCGACAAGCTCGACTCTAACGGAAACGCGTATACAATCGTCCACGAAAACGCGCACCAGTGGTGGTACGCAATGGTAGGCAGCGACCAGCTGAATAACCCCTGGCAGGACGAGGGGCTTGCGGAATACAGCTCGCTGATGTTCTTCGAAACTCACCCCACTTACGGGTTCACCCGCACGGGTATAGTCGGCTCGGCAACCAAGGCGTACAGGGCGTACTTCTCGGTGTTCAACCAGATTTTCGGCGAAACCGACACCACCATGAACAGGCACCTTTCCAAGTACGAAAGCGAGTACGAGTATTCGAATATCGCTTACAACAAGGGACTGATTATGTTCGATATGCTGCGTCAGGCGGTGGGCGACGAAAAGTTCACCTCCTCGCTTAAAGAGTATTTTAGCGCAAACCTTTACTCTATCGCGCCCAGCGAAAATCTGTTTGCAAGCTTTTTGAAGCACGGAGATTTAGAGGGCTTCTTCGCCTCGTTTATCGAAGGTAAAATAGTAATCTGACCGTTAACATTTACTTGCCAAATCAAATAAAATAATATATAATGTTTAAAAATATCAGAGGAATATTATATGGACCCAAGTTGTTTTATAATATTTAATACGCAGTAGAATTTTCCGTACAAAAGCCGAAATAGAATTTTGACGTGCACGGAATTTTCCGTGCACTTTTTTTACAAAATTTTATAGAGGTTAAAGCTATGATAAAATTCTTTTTATCGGACGGCGGACGCGCGCCCGCGGAGGCTGAAAAATTCACGTCGGGATGCTGGGTTGACCTTGTCAATCCCGCCGACGACGAGTGCGAAAACATATCCGCGCTGACGGGCATATCCGAGGATATGTTAAAGGCCGCGCTCGACGAGGAAGAGCGCGCCCGTACCGAGTTTGACGACGGCAACGCAATGTTTATAGTCGACTGTCCGCTTATCGAAGAGAACGACGGCGGCGGCGACGATTACACCACAATCCCGCTCGCCGTGATTTATAACGAAAAATGCATAGTTACGGTCTGCCTTAAAGGCAACACCGTTTTAAAGGATTTCATTACCGGGCGCGAGCGTATAGATACGCGCAGCCGCGTGCATTTTCTGCTTACGTTTATGCTTTGCAACGCAAAGCGGTTTCTCTATTACCTCAAACAGATAGACCGTAAAACCCGCCGTATTCAGACCGAAATGGAAAAGACGATGCGCAATACCGAGATTATACAGCTGCTCGATTTGCAGAATTCGCTGGTCTACTTTTCCACTTCGCTGAACTCGAACGAGCGCGTGCACGAAAAGCTGTTCAAGGTCGAGGGCGTCGCCACTCGCGAGGAATACCGCGACCTTTACGACGACGTTATTATCGAAAGCCGTCAGGCAATAGAGACCTGTAATATCTACAAAAATATTTTAAGCGTGACTATGGACGCGTACGGCTCGGTAATTTCCAACAACGCCAACGACACCATGAAAAAGCTGACCATAATAACCATTTTGCTTGCGGTGCCCACTATGATTGCGGGCTTTTGGGGCATGAATATGCCCGTGCCGTGGCAGGACGGCGTGGCGTTTAAGGACACAGGCTGGTTCTGGTTGGTAATAGCGCTGACGGTCACGTTTACCGCTATAATAGGCGCGCTGCTTTTAAAGGGCAGACCGCTTAAAAAACGCACAAGGCGTAAAAGAAAAAAGGACAGACGCAAGGACGAATAAAATGCCTATTTTACAGTATTTTTGCAAAAGCTGCAACAAGGGCTTCGAAGAGCTTGTAAAAAAATTCGACGAGCAGGTATTATGCCCCGACTGCGGCAAGCCCGCCGAACGCAGCTACTGCGGGCAGATGTTTTCCGCAACCGGCAAGACGACAAAAAAATGCAGCGGCAACTGCGCGACCTGCGGCGGCTGTAAGCCTTAGTTTTACCTACTATTCAACTTAAAAAATATGAGGGCGCGGAGTGCATAATGGTACTCCGCGCCCTCGTTTACCGAGATATAAAAAAACAGCATAGGATTTTTTATTTTAAGGGTTTATAAAAAATAGTTTGCGTCAATAAATACTTCCGTCGGGAGGTGTTTATGCGGCGCTTTTTTAAATTGTTGGTATTATGTATTGCCGCGGGCACAATATTGGCGGTAATTACCGTCTGTCAGGCAAAGCTTTGCTTTGACGGGGCAGAAAGCTATACGTTTTTCGTCGGCGACACCTCGAAAAACTGCCGCGAAGTCCGCGCCGAAAGCTTTACCGCACTTAAAAAGCTTACCCTTTCCGACGTGTGCGGCGAAAGCGCCGAATATTCGGAATTCGATTTCGACGATTACTTGAAATCCGTTAACGGCGAAGTAATATTTACGGAAACCCTGTCAGACAGCGTAAATTACTACTGCAAAGCGGACCTGCCCTACTCCGTCAACCTCTACGGCAACGAAATAAACCTGCACGTCTGCATTAAAAAGGACCGCGTTAAGGTCGGTTCGCCCATAATATTCGGCGGGTACTAAAAATTTTTAAAACGGCGTGTATAAAAAAATTTGCCGAGGTCAATAAAAAATTTGCAAACAAAAAAGGAGATTTTTAAAAATGGAAGGAAAAAAGACCAAAAAGAAAGTTTTACTTTACTACCTGATTTTAGCGGCGTGCCTGCTTGTAATCGCGGCAGTAACGGTAACGGTTGTGCTTACCGTAGGAAGAAAACAGCCAGTAGCTGAAAAACCCGGAATTGAAAATCCCGACGATAACAAGGACCCCGACGACGGCAAGGACCCCGACGATGGCAAGGACCCCGACGACGACAAGCCCACCGGCTCTGACAACAAGTACGGTCTTCCGCTTGAAAACGCCAGCGTAAGCTGCGGCTACGAGTTCGCTTTCGACGAAACTCTCGACAGATACGCGGTGCATCAGGGAATGGACTTCGAGGGCAAGGCCGGCGACAAGGTGCTTGCAGTGCTTGACGGAACGGTTACCAAGGTCGTAACAAACCACGTTCTCAACGAAAACTACGTTACCATTACGCACAAGGACGGCGTTACCTCCACCTACAAGTATATCGTTGCCAAGGAAGGGCTTAAAGAGGGCGCAACCGTAAAACGCGGCGACGTTATAGGCGAAATTGCCGCGGCAGGCGGTATGGAAATGAGTCAGGGCGAGCACCTGCATTTCGAAATGCGCGCTAACGGCAAAACCGTAGACCCCGACACCTACCTTGAAATTACCGAAAAATAACTCGTATCCCCCTCCCTTATACGGCACTGCGGAGCGCGAATACGCGCTTCGCAGTGCTTTGCTGTTAAATTTTGTAATTTTTTGTTAATTATGAAATAAAATCACACAAATAAAAACAGTTCACCGTAAATTAACATAAATTATAGTTTCAAACATATAATATTGATAGTAATTAACAAAATTAACTTTTTGAAAAATTTTTAAATTGTTATTGACTAACATTTTACAGAGTGCTATACTACGCTTGCTTATGAAAGGAGGACTTAAACGTGACTATTTATGAAGAATTGAAAGAACTTGAAGAAGAAAATAACGGACTTGCCGTATCCCCTATCGAGTACGTCGTTTTGAACTGCGGCAGATAACAATAAAATCGAGGTATAGAGAAATGTTTGATAAACTGAGAAAAATTTTCAGCGACGACGAAGTTCCCTTCGACTACGTCGCAGTGAAAATGGAACAACTCAACAGAGAATTGGGAATTATAAAATAATGCAACCCGCCGCGGCAATTCTGCCGCGGCGGGTTTTTTTAATTGACATTTAAAGCGGGTAGATTTATAATTCGGATATGAAAAACAAAAGAGCGTATTTTACAACCAAATGGATAACCTACACCGCCGTGCTTACCGCGCTTGTCGTCGCAACGGGATTTATTCCCCCTATAACCACGCCCGCAGGCAGGATATACTGGGTTGACGGTATGGTCCTTTTGGCTGCATACCTTATGGGCCCTCTCGCCGCGTTTATCGCAGGCGGAGTCGGCTCGTTGCTGTACGACGTTTTTGCGTCGCCTGCAATGATGCTTCCGTCGCTGTTGATACACGGCTTACAGGGCGCGATAGTAGCAACTCTGCTGCATTTCGTATTTCCCGAAAAACTAATCAAATGGGAATGGATTTGGGCGATTGCCGTTTCGGTAATCGGCGCGGCGGTAGTAGTCGGGGGATACTTTATTTACAGGGCGGTTGTTTACGGCGTACCTACGGCGGTCACGAATATACCGAGAAACGTCATTCAGGAAGCCATAGGGATTTCGATAGCAATGATAATATGCTACGCCACCACATTTAAACAACAGCTTAAAAAGAACAATCTTTTACCCGACTTCAAAAACGAGGTTATGGAAAAAAGCGAGGACGAATGACCGTCCTCGCTTTTTTATTTATTGAATTTATAGCTTACGTTATTTAATATTCCCGTCTTTAAAAGAGTTTTGCTTGCAGCCTCCTTATAGTCGACCTCCGCCTGAACAATAACCGCCTTCAACACGGGATAGAAGTCCTTGAACCCGCTTGACAGCAGATAGTACGCGAGCGAACCGGGCACGGTGTTTATTTCGCTTAAATATACCGTATCGCCGCCGAGCAGGAAGTCGAACCGCACAATCCCGCGCATATTCAGCCGCGAATATACGTTGCCCGTTATCTTGCGTATTTTCATTGCAAGCGCTTCCGGAATATCCGCGGGCATAACGCGCGTTCCGGCGCCCGAATATTTATCGTCGAAGCTGAGAATATCCCCGTCCGAAACCGCCTCCTCGCACTCGGAAACGACGACTTTGCCGTCCGCATAGTACGCCGCGCAGTTTATCTCGCGGCGGTTTTCGACGTATTTTTCGCATACCACTCCGTCGTCGTACAAGAACGCCGCCGCGACCGCGGTTTCAAGCTCTTCACGGTTTTCGACGCACTCTATGCCTATGCTCGACCCCAGCTTCGCGGGCTTGACGATTAGAGGATATTGCAGCTTTTCCGCCTTTAAATACTCGTTCGGGCTGCGCATATATACGTACCTTGCGACCTTCACGCCCAACGAACGCAGCACGCGCTTTGTGAAGTATTTATCCATAAACGCCGCCGATTCGAACATACCCGCGCTTGCAAGCGGTATATCGTTGAGCGCGAACAGTCCGCACACGCCGCCACCCTCTCCCCAGCCGCCGTGACAGCAGTTGAGCGCGACGTCTATTTTTACGTACTTTTTCATTTTGCCGCGTTTGTTGAGAACGTACACCCCGCCCTTGCCCACGACCGCGCGCGGGCATTTTTCGTAGCCGCCGTCCTTATAGCTTTGAATATTCAAAAGGTCTTCGCCCGTATAAAGCTCGCCTCGCTGCGACATATACAGGGGCGTAACGGTATCGCCTCCGCTTTTAAGCACGTTTGCAGCCATAGTTCCCGTAATTACGGAAACCTCGTTTTCGTTTGATTTTCCGCCGTATATAACGGCTATGCTTTTACCCATAAAAAAATTCACCTCCGCTTTTTTTTACTTTGCTTTGGTGAATTTGTTTTTTAATATACGTCGGGCAGGTCGTTTAAAAAAAGCACCGTATCTCCCTTCCGAACGTAGCCTTTAAGCTTTTCCTGAGCTGCCGCAAGCGTCGTGCTTACGGAAATAGCTTCGGCGTTTCCGCCCCCGTCAAGGTAACCCTTTTCAACGAATTTGACGAGCGTATCGCCTACCAGAATAACCTTGTCGAAACCGACCAGCTCTCTTCCGAGCGCCGCGTTTTCGTCCTCTTCGAGAACGCCCAGTTCGACAAGCCCGGGGGTCACGACTATCTTGCGGCCGTCGAAAAGTTTAAGCACGCCCAGCGCGGCGCGCGCGCCCTTGACGTTGGAATTATAGCCGTCGTCGAGTATGTTCACCCCGTTGCTTTCGATAAGTTGTAGGCGATGCTCGATATAGTCGATTTTAGGAATTGCCGAACAGATTTCGTCAAGCGTCATACCCAGCGCAAAGGCACCCTGCGCCGCAAGCGCGATATTGTAAGCCGAATGTTCGCCTAAAAGCTTGGTTTTTACCCGTCTGCTTTTACCGCCGAGCGTCAGCGTAAATTCCGTTCCGTCCCTGGCCGCGGTTATATCCGAAACGCAGTCGCAGCGGGATTTGGGACAGGGATAATCTGCAAACGCGTCGAACGCGTCGTCGGCGATTACCGCGCTTTCCCTGGTTGCGGAAAGTATTTCGCCCTTTGCCTTTACAATATTCTGAAAGCTTAAAAAAGTTTCGAGGTGCTGACCGCAAAGCCCCGTAATAAGCGAAACGTCTGGCGGGCAGATTTCGCATAGCTCGGCAATGTCGCCGACGTGCCGCGCGCCCATTTCCGCGACGAAAACGTCGTAACTTTCAAGCTCGGCGTTGTTTACCGCAAGAGCAATGCCTATAGGCGTATTGTGCGAGCGGGGCGTGGTAAGCACCCTGTATTTTTCAGACAGAATACTGTTTAGAATATTTTTAACCGTGGTCTTGCCGTAGCTGCCCGTTACGGCTATAACCTTTATATCCGACGCGGCAAGCTTGCGCTTGGCGTTGCGTATGAATTTTTTGTTGTGCGGAACCTCGTAAATTTTGGCTAACGCATTAGCCGCAAGCATCAACGGCACGAGCAGCAGGGGCATTACGCCGAGCGGAACGTACCTGAGATACGAGAAAAATTTATTTTCCCATACGCAATCCGCAAAGTTAACGAGAGTTATAAAAAGATAAAATACTATCGCAAGCACGAGGAACGTAACTGCGTACAGGCGTTTGAGCCGAGGCGTGGGCGTAACCGCCGAACGCAGCGCAAGCTTTCTGTCCGCAACTATATACAGCGTAAAGAAAAGTAAATACGCCGAAAGCGACGCAACCGCCGCCCACTGCCCCGCAAAAGAAAAGCAAAGCCCGATAAGCGCGGACGTAACGGTGCACATCATTGCAAGAAAAATCAGCCGCTGAAAGGACAGGTTGCCCCTTTTTGCGAACCATGCGAAATATTTTTTGCCCGAATACCCCGACGATTGAAGCACGCCCGTCTGCTTGTATAAAACTGCGCAGGAAAGCGCCGCAAGCACGAGCGCCGCGACTACACATTCGACCGTTTTCGGTACGGAAATGAAAATGCCCATTCTATTCCTCCGTTAGGAATTTATATATCTTTTCGTTAAATTCGTCGGGGTGCTCGGAAAAGCAGAAGTGCCCGCCGTCCATAAGCTGAAAACGGCTGCCGACGATTAAGCCGTTAAAGGTTGCACCCTCTTCGTCGGGCGGCGTAACGGCGTCGTTCCGACCGTATAACAAAAGAGTGTCGTTTTTTATCCGCGAAGCGTATTCGCGCAAATCCTCGTTTACGATAAGCTTGTAGCTCTGTTTCATTATCGGCGTCAAAGTGCGGTATTCGGCGCTGCCGTAATGCCTTTCGGCAAACCTCGGAAACAGCTTTTTTACGCGCCTGTACGCCTTTACCCTGCGCATATATTGCGGCGAACGCGGCTTTACAAGCCCTGCGCCGCCCGTAATGATAAGTTTGTTGCCCCCGCCGCCCGCAAGATATTTGAAGGCAACGCGCGCTCCGAACGAGTGGGCGAGAATATGCGGGTTTTTAAGCCTGCTTTTTTTAATAAACGAGTCCAGCCAGTCCGCGTAGTCGCCCACCGAATAGGGAATATCCAGCGGCGAGCTTTTGCCGAACCCCAAAAAATCGGGGGCGGTGACCTTGAACTTACGCGACAAAAATTTTATCTGATAGTAAAAGCTTTCCTTGCTCGAAAGGTAGCCGTGCAGAAGCAAAATATCTTCCCCGCTGCCCTCGGTGATTACGGAAACGAATTTACCGTTTAATAGTATAGCCTTGCCCTCACAAATTTTTTACCATAACGAGGCAGTCCTCGCCGTCGGGATAGTAACGCGTGCGCGCATATACGCCCGCGAACCCGCATTTGAGATACAGCTTCATTGCCGCTGAGTTGGAAACGCGGACCTCCAAAAACACTTTTTCCGCGCCCGCACTCTTCGCGATTTCGCATAGCCCGGTCAAAAGAGCCGTGCCTATGCCGCCGTTTCTGTAATTTTCCGCAACTGCGATATTGCCTATATCCGCCGTATCCGCGGCGACGGTAACCCCGCCGTAACCCGCTATTTCCCCGCCGTCCTCGCAGAGAACTCCGCTGAACGACGCCGTTCCGAATACCGACGCAAGCGTCTTATAGCTCCACGCTTCCTCAGAAAAAATATCCTTTTCAAGCTGGGATATTTTGAGTATATCTTCGTACTTCCAGTTTCTTATCAGCATTTGCGCCCCTCCTCCGCCTGAGATTTTCTGACGTAAAGGGCGTCCATTTTATCAGACGGTGCGCTGCGCGTTACCGCGGTGTAAAGACAGTCGCGGACGTTCAGCTTCGTATAATTTTCAAACGGCAAATCCTCGAAGCCGTAAAGCGGCGCGGTCAGCTTTTCGACCTCCGCCCGCTCCATATAGCAAGGCGGCAGCCGGGCGCCGAAACCGCAAACGTAGTAATGTGAATGTGCGGCGTCTATTACCGTATAAAAAACATCGTCCTTGACATTATATGCCAAAAGTCCGAAAGCCGTTACGGGAACGAGCGGCTTGCCCGTTGCAACCGCAAAGCCCTTTACCGTGGATATTCCTATCCGTATGCCGGTAAACGACCCCGGCCCCGTGACCGCGGCGAAAAAATCGCACTCCCCGGGGTCGAGCCCCGCCTCTTTAAGCGCGGCGTCAATCTCGCCCATAAGCACGACGGAGTGTTTTAACGCGCAGTCGGGCGTATGCCTGAGAACGGTCTTTTCGCCCTTTACCGCCAACACCGTAAGGTATTTCGAAGACGTGTCGACCGCAAGAAAATTACTCATATTCAATCCGCCTCCGCCCGTCGCCGAGCTTGATTATTTCAACTTTTTTTACTTTTTCGGGCAGCACGGAGGCGACGTTCTGCGCCCACTCGATAAGGCATATCCCGCCCGCGTAGAAGTAGTCGCAAAGACCCAGCGCCTCGGCTTGTCCGCCGCTTGACAGGCGGTAGCAGTCGAAGTGGTAAAGAACGCCGTTATAGTCGTTCATATACGCGTAGGTGGGGCTTGTCACCTCGTCCTCTATGCCGAGTCCGAGCGCAACGCCCTTTGCAAACACCGTCTTGCCCGCGCCCATTTCACCGTTTAAAAGCACTACGTCGCCGCCGACGAGTGTCGCCGCGTACCTGCGCGCGAATTCAAAAGTATCCTTTTCGTTTTCGGAAATAAAAACCGCCATAAGGGTATTATAACCCCGACGGCGATTTTTTGCAACAATTTATTTTATTAAGTTTACAGTATTGAAAGCTTCTTCAAGCGAGTAACCGAAGCGCAGCGGTAATCAGACCGACGCATTAATAATCGTCGTCGTAATCGTCGTCATCGTCATCGTCATCATCATCGTCGTCGTAGTACTCGTCGTAATAGTCCGCGTAACTTCTGCGGCGCGTCGCCGCTATTATTATCGCCAGCAGCACTATCAAAAGTATGCCGCCGCCTACCGCTATAAATATCCATATAGGTACGCCGCCGTTTGCAGGCTCTTCGGGCGCAGGTTCTATTGCCTCTACTCCGTAAGCGTTGAACACTATCTCTGCCCTGAACGCGCCGTCATAGTTGAATTTTACTATCCAGCTTTCGTCCTCGCGCCGCGCCAAGGTGTAATTTTTTACAATCGCCGCGTCGCCGTCGCCGTCAATAAAGTATACTTTAAGCTTTTCCAAAATAGCTTCTTTCGTTTGCTCGCCGTCGCCGCAAATAGCCTTTATCACCGCGTCGGGCACCTTTAAGGTGAGAATACAGTTCATTTCACCCGCGTACTCGTCGCCCAGCGTTCCGTCCTCGTTCTTGTACCAGAGCTGAGCGTAGTACCCTGTTGCAAATCCGTAAATCTGCGGATATTCCTTTTGCGTATCGGACTGTATAACTTTGAAATCAGCATCTATATCCGTAGGCATATCTATCGAGCCGCCGCCGTTAGAGTCGTCTGCTTTCTTCGATACGATATACACTCCGCCCTCGCATGTTATTTCGTAGAATGCCGCAAAGTCCTCTGCGTACTCCCACGTTACGGGGTATTCGCCAACCGTATCCTTATCCGCGGCGCATATAAGCACGTACGGGGTATCGCCCTCTAATATGCTGCCCTCGGTTACCGTAGCGGTTAGCTCGACAAGCTCTTCGCCCGCCTCGCTGCTCAAAGGGTCTATAACAAGCGTTACTTGGCGTTTGGTTATAGTAAGCGTAGCCGTCATATCGGGTATCGCGTTGTAATTCGGGTCGTCGCTTGTAAACTTTGCCGTTATTATATGCTCGCCTATTTCGCTTACTCCGTTACCCTCGTAGGTTACGCTGACGCCCGCGGGCAACTCGCCGTTTATCTCTATCGAGTGCTCCTGTCTGTCGTATTCCAAGGTAACGCTGTCAAAACTTATTCCGCTTAAATCGTACTCGCCCTTGACCGTAACGGTATATTTCAATTCGAACCCGTTTTCGTATTCGCTGTCCGTGCCCGTATACGTTACGGTTACCGTATATACGCCGGCATCTCTGATTTCCTGCACTTCTTGTTCGCCGAGCTTTATAGTTACTTCCGACGTTATTCCGCTTACTGCATTTCCGTCAGCATCCTTTACCGTTCCCGTCGTTTCAATAGCTATCGCCTCGCCCGTATACGATACGCTAAGTTCCTCCCCGCCGTTTACCGTAATGCCGAGCCCGCTCTTGTCGTACAGTTTTTTATCGGTTATCGTAAGCGTTGCGGTTTTGTCCGCTATTTCATTATAGTTGGGATTGCTGTGCGTGAACTTAGCCGTTACCGTATGCTCGCCAAGCGTCGTTACGTCGTTGCCCTCATAAGTTACAGTTACTCCCTCGGGTACGTTCTGCGCCTCCATAGTGCAGTCGCCGCCGAGCGTCACCGTCTTATCCGCAAACACTATTTTGTCCGCGTCGAGGTAGGCTACTTTATTTATCGTCAGCGTGCCCGTCTTAGTCTCCGTTATTGCCTCGTAGTTCGGGTTGCCGTGCGTAAAGCTTACAGTAACCGTATACTCGCCCGCGTCCGTCGGTTCGTCCGAAGAATTATAACCGTTTGCCGCGCAAGTGTAGTTATATTCCGCTGTAACACCTTCGGGCAATTCTCCCGATATTTCCACTCCGTGTCCCGCTCCGTCATAGTCCGCCGCTACGTCATCTACGGTTATTCCGCTTAAATCGTAGGTAAGCGCGGACACGGTAATTTTATCGAGCGCGCCCTTGGGAACGACGTATTTTACCTGCTCGCCGCCCTTTATATAGACGATGTAAAGCTCGCTTTTGCCCGTGCCTACGGCAAGCGTGCCTTCAAGCTGAAAATCGTCCTTGTCAAGCGTTTCGAATTTGCCCGTGTTGTAATTCCAGTATACCTGCACGGTGAACATCTCTTTTATGTCGTTCAGCGGCGTATTCGGGTAAATGGTTGCGCCGTTTTGGTTGAAGTCAACGCTCTTTACGCTGTCTATTTCCGCGGCTATAACCTCGACCGTGAACGAGCAGTCGTAGCCGTTGCTTTCAACGTGCACGGTGTTTGTACCTGCATGGAACACGCTCTGCGGCGTGCCGTCTTTCATTACCGCAAGCGTGTAGTCCGAAGTCGTTTCTTTATATCCGCTTTCGTATACGAACGTTACTTTAAGGTTGAAAGGCGAAGCTTTCAGCTTATCCAGAGAATGTGACGTATACAGCTTGCCCGTACCGGTGCCGTCCTCGTCAACGGTCGCCTCGATACCCATTAGCTCGTCTTCAAGATAGGTAATGTCTACCGTACATTCCTTGGTGTTGTAGTTGTTTGCGTCAGTTGGCGTAAACGTACAGTTATACTTTTTCTGCGAAGTAGACGGAGTCTGACCCGATACCCAGGCGAACGTGCCGGCCGTACCTCCCTCCGCGGCATTTTTTACCGCTGCCGTCTTGTCGTCGTTGAGCGGCAAGCCTGCCGTTATATACAGGTTGCCCTCTTTTATAAGCTTAGCCGTGACCTTAGGGTCCGCTTTGGCGATTACTATTTTAAACTTTTTACTGCCGCCGTTGCTCGTTGCGCCCGTCCACTTTAAAGCGTCCGCCAGCGTCATTGTAACCTCGTACTCGCCCGCGTTGACGATTTCATTTGTTTCGACGGGTTTAGCCGCATTGCCCGAATAGTCCTTGTAGGTTACGCTTACGCTTTTGATAAACGCAGTATTGTTATAGATATTCAAATCGAGCCAGGCAGGTTTTTCCGTCGACGACAAATCGCTTATCCACTTATTACTTCCGTCGTATGTAAGATTGGTTATGTCGCTCGGCGCAGTGACCGTGTTGCCGATAGAGTAAGCGCAGTATATTTCTTCTGTGGAATTGTCTGCGCTTGACGACGTATAAAGCATTGTTAAATTGTGCGTTGAAAGCGACACTCCCGACGGCATATTGACGGTTACAAATTTGTTGTCGGTTGCAGAAGTACTGCCCATTGTAACAGCCGTCTGCCAGTCCACGGAGCCGTCCGTCTTTGTCTTATCCGATAACAGCAGAACTATACTGCCGCCGGTCTTGCCCGTGGGATTGTTGTACGAGATATTTAACGTACCGTCCTTTTCTGCTATCGTTGCCTTTGCGTTAGACGAATTGGCAGCGTAGTTCGAGCTTTTGAAATACAGATTGTATTCGGGGGTCGGCGTAGTAAGCGTCATATCCGTCCAGCCGCTTGCGGGTTTAGCCACAGTCGCATACGCCACTTTGCTCGTATCTAAATTAAATGCAGGACGTACACCGTGCGAGTACGAGACTCCGAAGCTTCCGGTGACGAAACCCAACGAACTGACGATGAACGCGCTTGAATAGGCAGGGTCGCCGCGGAGGGCGGTACGGAGCCAATAAGTATCCGTCAGGTCCCCCGAAAACTTCAAATAATCCGAGGTTTTATTATTAAATTCTGTTAAGGAATTATCATAATAGCTGGGATACCAATCCGACGACGGTGTCCAGCTGCCGTTTACTTTGGTTGCGTAGGTAGTGCCGTCCGAATCACCGAAACCGTAAGCTGCGTTATTTATATCGTAGTAGTCTAAAATGAACAGCTTGTCTCCGCTTGTGGTTTCGCGAACGCCGCCAGCCGCAGTTGTCGAAGCGTATTGCGCCGTGCCCGTGCCGAAAATGCTTTGGTTGTATTTGCCGTTCACGCCGTAATCGTTTACGGTTATGTTTTCTTTCTTATACAGATACTGAGGCTGAAAAGTATCTATGGCGCAGTTATCCGTCGTATACGAACCCGTCGCCGCTACGCCGTTCTTTTCATATTCTGCAAACAACGTGCCGTAAACGGAAGCGCCGGTCTGAACGCGATAAGCGTCGTCGGTCATCGAAGGCATATTGCTCCCGACTGCGCCGTCGGCGGCATAATATCCGCCGTTTAACGTAGCCCGTATCTTGCTCGTACCCCAATAGGCATAGTTGGGGCTGTTGTAATTTGCGTTGTACTGACTTGTGCCGAGCAGCTTATCCGACCATAGTAAAAGGTTGTTGCTGCCGCTGCCGTATTTTGTATCTTTTACCGCAAGCACGCGCCATTTAACGGGAGCATTGCCGTTCGTGCCCATATAGACGTACTCTTTCTGCGCGCCCTCGAAGCCGTTCAAAATATTGCCGTTTCCGTTTAAATCGAGATAAGCCGCGCTTGCTTTAACCTGCGCGGAAGCTGCCGCGTTTGCCATTCTATTCGTGCCGAACGGCACGAAAAAAGCGCAGAAAACCATTACTGCGCTAATAAAAAACAATATTAAAGACAGCCGAAGCCTGCGGCTACGGCTTATGCTATAAGGGGCGTACCCCCCCCCCTATATTTTTGTGAAATTTACTGTAACTTTTTAACATAATCATCACCCGATATGATTATATCACTTTTTTTCGACGTTTTCAATCTTTTTTCTTAAAAATGTATTATTTAATCAAATCTTTTATAACTTCGCCCGCGATTATCAGCCCCGCAACCGACGGCACGAACGCGCAACTTGCAGGTACTTCGCCGCTCTTTTTCGGCTCCTCCTCGGAATACACCACTTTAAGCCCTTTAACCCCGCGCTTTTTCAGCTCGCGCCGCATAACTCGCGCAAGCGGGCAGACCGAAGTGGAATATATATCGGCAACCTTAAACACGGTAGGGTCAAGCTTGTTGCCCGCGCCCATACAGCTGATTGCGGGCACGCCCGCGGCGTTGACCGCAATGGCTATTTTTGCGGACACGGTGTCTACCGCGTCGACGATATAATCGTAAAGCGAAAAGTCGAACGGCGTTTCGGGCAGATAAAAAATTCTGTGCTCCGTCACCTTGCAAACGGGGTTTATATCGTTGATACGTTCGCGCGCGACCTCCGTCTTATACCGCCCCAAGGTCGAATGAAGCGCGTATATCTGGCGGTTTAAGTTGCTTTCGGCTACTCTGTCGGGGTCGATTAAATCAATAGCGCCGACGCCCGAACGCGCCAGCGCCTCGGCGGTATAGCCGCCCACGCCGCCTATTCCGAATACGGCAACGCGCGCGGCGACAAGCTTTTCAAGCGCGGCGTCGCCTATCAAAAGGCGCGTCCGCGAAAATGCGTCTTCCATACTACAAATATAGC
This sequence comes from uncultured Christensenella sp., assembly GCA_910576655.1. Classification (GTDB taxonomy): domain Bacteria; phylum Bacillota; class Clostridia; order Christensenellales; family Borkfalkiaceae; genus Coproplasma. The sequence continues at coordinate 95,396 of CAJTJC010000002.1, read as the reverse complement.
AATTTGCGCGGTCGTTGTCAAGAAAAACCCCGCCGCGCGTTGTGCGCGGCGGGTGTTTGCTTATTGTTCGATTTTTTTGCGTCTTGTAAACTTCTCGTTGGTAATTTTTATAAGCCTCGAAAGCGGCTTGTAAATTATGAATACAACTGCGGAAACGCAAAGCGTTTTTATAAAGTTAAACAGCAGCGTCCAATACCACACGTCGATAAACAGCTGCTGGCCTTCCGACCAGGACTTACCCATAGCCCACAAAAACGCGGGGAAGGTGAGCAGATAATTTACGGGGATGGATATTACGCACTGCGCAAGACAGCCGAGGGTAATTCCCGTAATCACCCATTTAATTCCCTTGTGCTTTTTATAAATTATCGAGGGAATCAACACGTAGGGCAGCACCACCAATATGTTTGCCGTCTCGCCTATAAACGCCGTGTTGCCGACAGTAATAGCGTGCAAAAGCTCTTTAAGCACTGCAATTATTACACCCGCAACGGGGCCGAGAGAAAATCCGCCGACAAGCACTAAAACGTTTGAAAAATCAAGCTTCAGAAACGTTACGGGAGTTCCGGGTAACAGCGTAAAGTCAAATAGTCCCAAAACGTAGGAAATTGCCGTAAACAATGCTATATAAGCTATCCTCGTTGCCGTAAAATACCCTCGGAATAAGTCGGCAAAGCTTTTTTTCTTCGCGGCGGTCGTTTCCGGTTCGTTACCGCCGATATTTTCAGCGGTCTGTTCAATTTCTTCTTCCATAAGAAAACCTCAAAAAATTTATTTTTAAAGTCGTTCTTTGAAAAAAACCGTCCCGAAAATTCGGGACGGTTTGCGGCGAAATAAATCGCGCTATTCTTTTAACATCCGGACTATACCGTCGGTACGGGAATTGCACCCGTTCGGGGTCACAAGCGACCTTCGCAGACTTTACTGCCGGTGGGGAATTGCACCCCGCCCCAAAGAATAACTTTAAATTGTAGTTTCATTATAGTTCCACCGCCGTGCGGTGTCAAGTATATACGCGTATTTTTTATGTTTATTTTTTAAGAACTATTTTTGCTCCGTCCTGCTCGAACGTGATTTTTTTGCCGTCAACGGTCACTTCCATTGCCTGAGTTTCGCCCTCGGCAGTGAGATAGTACTTTCCGTCCTTTTCTTCCCAGGTGCCCTTTGCGTTTTCGTTCGCGCCCATCATTTTCATGGACATCGACCAGGTATTGTCGTCGTTTACGGTAAGAGTGAACGCGTCCTCGTTAATTGTAACGCCCATATACTCCTTACCGACCTCGTAGTTTACGCTTACGCCGCCCGTGTTCATGCTCATAGAATAGAACTTGTAAGTTCCGTTGAACGAAGCCGAGCACGCCGCCATAAAAATACACAGCGCGACGGTAAGCGAACAAGTTAAAATGCCTGCAATTACTTTTTTCATACCATTCTCCTTTTGTTTTTGTGTAATATATTACACTTATAAACAGATTATATAGGTAATTTGGGTAAATTGTCAAGCAAATATGTGTAATATTTTTCCATTATATTAATACTAAAAGAGGAAAAATATGTACAGAATAAAACAGCTGCGAGAAGAAAAGGGTTTAAGCCAGCGCGCTTTGGCTAAAAAAATAGGGGCAAGCTTTAAGGCGGTCAACTTTTGGGAGAACGAAAAAGTAGAGCCCTCCGCTAAATTTATATGCGCCCTTGCGGACGTATTCGAGTGTACCTGCGATTACCTGCTCGGCCGTTCGGACGATTTTGGCAACGTAAATGTCATGCGCGAGCTGACCGATGAGGAAAAGCTTTTGCTTGGGCTGTATTCCTCGCTTGACCGCAGGCAGAGCAAGGAAGCGATTGACTTTATAAATTTTCTTATTTCAAAAATATAAAACAGGCGGCGAAGTTTTCACTTCGCCGCCTGTTTTTATAATTATTATTTTATGCAGTTTTCGTACAGCGGAAACGCTTTGCTTAATGCCGCAACTTCGGACTTAACGAAATCATGCGCACTTTCGCGTTTTTCGATAACCTCGCAGATTAAGTCCGCAATTTTTTCCGCCTCTTGCTCTTTCATTCCGCGAGTGGTTATTGCCGGAGTACCTATGCGTATACCCGATGTTACAAACGGACTTTGCGTATCGAACGGTATTGCGTTTTTGTTTACCGTAATATTAACTTCGTCAAGCATTACTTCAAGTTGTTTGCCGGTTATATCCTTGCCCCTTAAATCGAGCAGTATGAGGTGATTATCCGTTCCACCGGAAACCATTTTTATTCCGCGCTTAGTGAACATTCGCGCCATTGCTGCGGAATTTTTTAATATCTGTTTCTGATATTCCTTAAATTCGGGGCTCAACGCTTCCTTAAAAGCGACCGCCTTTGCCGCGATTATGTGCATAAGCGGTCCGCCCTGTACGCCGGGGAATATGGCTTTGTCGATAGCCTTGCCCCACTTTTCACGGCACATTATTATGCCGCCGCGCGGGCCGCGCAAAGTTTTATGCGTGGTTGACGTTACGAAATCCGCATACGGCACGGGCGAGGGGTGAAGCCCGGCCGCAACCAAGCCCGCAATATGCGCTATATCAGCCATCATAAGCGCTCCGCACTTATCGCAGATTTCACGGATACGCTTGAAATCGATTATTCTCGGATAGGCGCTTGCGCCGCATATTATCAGCTTCGGCTTACATTCCAGCGCGGTTTTTTCCATTTCGTCGTAGTCTATGCGTCCGTTCCCGCCGACGCCGTAGGGCACTATTTTAAAATACTTGCCCGAAATATTCACGGGTGAGCCGTGCGAAAGATGACCGCCGTGCGAAAGATTCATGCCCATAACGGTATCGCCCGTTTCGCACGCAGCGAACAGCACCGCAAGATTTGCGCTTGCACCCGAGTGAGGCTGCACGTTGCAGTATTCGCAGCCGAACAGCTCTTTCAGTCTGTCGCGCGCAAGATTTTCCGCGACGTCAACGCATTGGCAGCCGCCGTAATATCTATGCGCAGGATAACCCTCCGCATATTTGTTGGTAAGGTGACTACCTGCCGCAGCCAGAACTGCGGGAGAAACGAAGTTTTCGCTTGCTATCAGCTCTATATTGTTCCGCTGACGGTTTAGTTCGCCCTCAAGCGCGGCTGCGATTTCGGGGTCGGTTTCCCGTATAAGAGATATATCAATCATCTTTATCTTCCTTTTCAATAATTTCCTCGGCGTCCGCCGCGGCAAGCTCGGCGTTTACTGCACCGTGATTTTTTTCGGCGAAGGCGAAAAACCTTTGTCCGAAATAGTTAAGCACCGTGTAAAGCCCCGCGCCCGCTATCAGAGAGATAAACTCTTTCCACGCAACCGCAATTCCAGAACGCTTCAACAGCAGCTCCATCAACGGCTTTGCACCGAGATACGAGGCCGCGTAGCTGATAACTACGGTAATTATAAATTTCGCAACTATAATTTTAGACTTTTCGCGGTTGCCGAAGGACCAGTACTTATTTAAAAAATAGCTGAGTATGCCGCCGGCAACGTAATTTACAGCCGACGAAATAATATATGACGCAGTGTAATTTGTTGTGCCTAACGTGAATACCAGCCGTGCCGCAAATTCGGGTACCGTACTATTGAAAATAAAGGAAAGCAGCAGCATTATACCCATGCCGACGGCGGTATTCGCAACGCCGACCACGAGAAATTTCAGCGTCTTTTTATCTATGAATTTTTTAAAAAAGCCCTTAACTGCGTTCATTTTCTTCGTCTACCAGACTTTCGGAAATAAAATAGCGCGGTCTGTGCTTTACCTCGAAATAGGTTTTACCCACGTAGTCGCCTACTATGCCGACGGAAAATTCGATTATGCCGCTCATAGCAACCAACGCGGAAAGCAATATCCATACCGAGCCAGCTATGCCGAGGCAGTAAAGCGTAATAGTCGCGGCAAGCCCCGCTAACCCCAAAAGCGTAAACAGCACGCCCGCGCTGCGGATTATTTTAATGGGCGTAAGCGTAAGCGAGGTTATACCCTCGTACGCAAGCGCAAGCATCTTTTTAAGCGGATACTTGCTTTCGCCCGCTATGCGCTTTTCACGCTCGTAAAAAACCACGTCCGACTTATAGCCTATCATGGGCACAAGGCCCCTTAAAAACAGGTTGCACTCCTTATACTCGCTCAACGCCTTGACCGCGCGCCGCGACATCAGTCGGTACTCCGAATGATTGAATATTATCTCGCCGCCCATTTTATTTATGACTTTATAAAAGCCCTCTGCGGTAAAGCGCTTGAAAAAGCTGTCCTTTTTACGCGCGTTGCGCACGCCGTAAACTATATCGCAACCCGACTCGTACTTTTCAAGCATCTCGTCCACCGCGTTTATGTCGTCCTGCAAATCCACGTCGACCGTAATCATAGCGTCGGCAAACCTTGCCGCCGTTTCCAGCCCCGCAAGCATTGCGTTCTGCTGACCGCGGTTGCGCGAAAGATTGACGCCCGAATAATGCTTATCCTTATCGTGCAATTGAGTAATGATTTCCCACGTTTTATCGTGCGAGCCGTCGTTGACGAAAAGTATTCTGCTTTCGTCGCCTATTGCGCCCGCGGATATAAGCGAGTTAAGCTTGTCCATAAGCCTGGGCGCCGATACGGGCAGAGCCTCCTGCTCGTTATAGCAGGGAATTACCAAGTATAAAACCGTCATTTTATGAATTCCTTTAATCCGTACAGATAATACGTTTCTACTTTACTGTCGCTGCGTTGCTTTTCCTCGGCAAGCAGCTCGTACTTGTCCGAAATTTCCTCGGGCAGCGGCGCAAGGCAGACGACGTAGTGTGCCTTCCCCTCCGTCACCCACTCGGTCTGCGTCTGCATTATTTCGGGCAGGGCTATGTTGGGTTTGAAAAAATATTTACAGTCGGGAACGGTGTCGGTAGCGGTATGAATACCCAAATCCAGCACGCCGTAATTTATGATATTGCCCGAAGGGTGTTCGTCGATAATCCTTGCAAACTTGTATTGCACGCGCGAGCTTACGGGAGCGAAAATTCGGTACCTTATGGGATTGACCGCAACGGACAGTCCCGTCAGGACGAACGCGCACACGCCCGCCGTCAGGCAGAACCTTTTAAGCAGCCTGTCCCGCGCCTTTTGCGCAAACCTTACCTTGAACAGCGCGACCGCGCCCGTAAACGAAAAAATATTTACGGTAAGTCCGTAATACGCGCCGCCGCGTCCGCCTGCGTAAATAAAAAAATTCATTGCGCCGAAGAGCGCGAATATTACCGCCTTTTCGCGGCGGCAATATTCCTTGGACGTTGCGAAATACACGAAGCCGGGGATTATAAAAATATAAAAGGTAAGACCGTAAAATATAGAACGGATAAACAGCCAAAGCGGCGTAAAAATCTTCTTGAAAATTCCTACTATATCGCCCTCGGTACCCGTGGTATATACGAAAAGGTTGTCGTAAAAGTACACTTCCCAAAGCTCGGCAAAGGCGCCGTTTACGCCGAAGTAAACGAATACGGGCAGAGAGACTACCGCAAACGCCGCGAAGAAAACGCCGACGCCCGCAAGCAGACGCTTGTAATTTTTATCCTTCAATTCGAATATCAGCACGAGCAGCGCCCACCCGAAATAGAAGCCGCAAAGCGTGTATTTTATCCAGAACGTATAGGCCGTGAACGCGCCCGCCGCGCCGTACTTTACAAGCCCGAGCTTCCCGCCCCTCGATAACTGCAGGATATGCAGCAGCGAAACAGCCATAAACGGCAAAACGAATTCCTCCGCGCTGTCGCCGTAGAAAAGAGCGTAAGTAGCGTAGCTTGCAAAAGCCACGAGCGGAAGACATATAAGCGCGTGCTTTTTTTCGACGTACAGAAGCAGTATTCTGTATTCCGCGTATATAAGCACGAACGCCAGCGCAAGCTCTAAAAGATATACGCCTATAAAGTTGCGGTGCGAAATAAGATACGCAAGCGAGTGCGCCCAGTAGATAAAAGGCCCCTTATGGTCGAATATATCCCTGTAAAGCACCTTACCGCGCAGCAACGCCTTGCCCACCGTGAAATATATATTCGAGTCCACCCATTCGTTGTTGGGATACAGAAAAGAGCAGGTGCTGCAAACGGTAATAAAAAGAAAGGTTAAACCCGCTATCCAGAAAAAATGTCCGTAGCGGGTTATAAATTCTTTAAATCTGCCGTTCGAGGTCGCTTCTTCCATCTGCTGTTCCCTTATCTTTTTGCGTTTGCATTGCAAACGCAAAAGGGGTTGCAACCCCTTTTGCCGTCGATTTTTTAAATAATTATAACACTGCGCAAATCAAATTACAACTATTTAACTTGATAAATGCAAAACATTGTTATATAATCATTCAGAGGTAATTTATGGATAAAGCGCGTTTAAAGGATTACAGATTTTGGATATTTTGCGTATGCGCAATACTTTTTGCGGTGCTTTTTGCATTCGATTTGGCAAAGGCGCGCCTGCCCCTGCCCGCACATTACGGCGCCGCAAGCTGCGCGTTTATCTACGTTGCCACGGCTCTGCCGTTAGCAATATACTTCGTATTCGCAGCCGCAAAACACAAAAAGAGCGCAACGACGGTTATTATTATCGCGGTTATGCTTGCGCTGTCTTACGCCGTACGAATTTGTTTTGCAAACTTTCAGAGCAAGGACTACGTAAATCATCTGTCGCAATGGGTAGAGGAATACAGAAGCCTGCCACTTGCGGACTGCTTTATCAAGCAGGTGGGAAACTATCCCCCGCTTTATAATTACTTTTTAATAGCCTTTTCCCGTATGAATATCAGCGACCTGTACCTTATTAAAACGCTGTCCTTCTATTTCGAGGCGGGAACGGTTTTCTTTGCGATAAAGCTTGTGGGATTAGTAAGAAAAGAAAGCTTCAACTATCTTTGGGCGGCTATTTTTCTTCTGCTTCCCATACCGTTTACCAACAGCAGTCAATGGGCGCAGTGCGATACCATGTACACCATGTGCGCCGTCGCAGGCATATACTTCGCGTTGAAGCGCCTTTCCGTACCCGCTTATCTGTTTATCGGTCTGGGGCTTGCATTCAAAATGCAGACCGTATTGATTTTGCCCGTAGGGCTCGTCCTGCTGCTTGCAAGAGATACCGATGGAAGAAAATATCTGCTTTGGCGATATATATGGCTGGTACCGCTTGCGTTTATGGCGTTAAGCTGTCTGCCCGTATTCTTCGGCGGAAGCTTCTTCAAGGTGTTCGACGTCTATTTCAATCAGGTAGCCGTGGGCAATGCGGGGCACGCGCTGAACGGACACTGCGCGAATATTTTGTTGCCATTTTCGTCGATACCCGACAAAAGCGTCGCTTATTATATTCTTCTCGTGCTGTTTATTGCGATAACCGCCGTCACGGATACACTCATAATAGTAAGCGTGCTTAAAAAAAGCGGCAAGGTGCTCAACGCGCAAAGCGTGCTTTTGCTCTGCATACTGTTACCCCTCAATTCGGTGTTCTTTATGCCGAAGATGCTTGACAGGTTTTACTATATCGCCGAAATATTTTTAATAATATATTTTGCCGCGTACCGCGACAAAAACTCGTTTATCGCTTACGCGCTTCTGGAAACGGCGCAATGGCTGATGTATACGCGGACGCTGCTAAGCATAAACGGACTGTACGTAATAAGCCCCGTATTTTCCGCCGCGGCGCTGGTAATAGTTTACGCCATGCTGATTAAAGCTTTTCCGTTAAACGGAAACAAACTGAACGGACTTGCCGCATTGATTACCGAAAGTCCACGTCCACAAGAACAAAAAACAGCCCCTTAAATCGGGGCTGTTTTTTTAAAGGTTGTTTTTAAGAAATTCCGCGGTTTCGGTTTTGGAAGTGTAGCCGACTGATTTAGCAGCCTCTTCTCCGTTCTTGAAAACGAATACCTGCGGAATAGACATAACTCCGTACCTTCTTGCAAGGTCGCCGTTTTCGTCCACGTCAACCTTGACGAATACCGCCTTGTCCGCAAAGTCGCGGCTGACCTCTTCCATTACGGGCGCAAGCATTTTGCAAGGTCCGCACCAGGTTGCAAAAAAGTCGCATACCACGGGCTTGTCGCCCTTTAAAAGCTCGTCGAATTTTTCGGTGTTTATCTGTTCCATTATTTTTTCTCCTTTTTTAAGTATGTGATTATATCGTCGAATTTAACCGCGCACTGCGTGCCGTCCGACATTTTCTTTAAATTCACTGCGCCGCTTTCAAGCTCGTTTCCGCCGATAACCGCGACATATTCCGCGCCCAACTTGTCCGCGTACTTGAATTGCGCTTTTACCGAACGCTCCATCAGGTCGCATTCCGCGCTTATTCCGCATTTTCTCAGCCTGTTTACGAGCACGAACGCAAATTTACGCGAGCTTTCGTCCATACCCGCGACGTATATGCGGGGCTTTTTACTTTCGGGGATATTAACCCCCTCCGCTTCCATGACCATAAGCAGCCTTTCTATGCCGCCGCCGAACCCGACTGCGGGAACGGGCTTTTCGCCAATCTGTTCAAGCAGCGTATCGTACCTGCCTCCGCCGCATACCGTGCCCTGCGCACCCGCGGCGTTAGAAACGAACTCGAAGACCGTTCTGCCGTAATAGTCCAGTCCGCGCACTACCGACGGATTTACCTCGAACTCAACCCCGCTTGCTTCAAGCAGCGAGCACACCTCGTTAAAGTGTGCGCGGCAGTCGTCGCATAGGTAATCCGATATTTTCGGGGCGCCCGCCGTAAGCTTTTTGCAGCGCTCTTCCTTGCAGTCGAGCATACGCATAGGATTCTTTTCGAACCTTGAATTGCAGTCTGCGCACATATCCGCAAGGTGAGGTCTGAAATATTCTTTCAACGCTTGCGCATAAGCCTTTCTGCACTCGGCGCAGCCTATAGAATTGAGCTGCAGCTTTACGTTTTTAAGACCCAGTCTTTTATAAAATACGTCGACGAGGGTTATGACCTCGGCGTCCGCCTGCGGCTCCTTAGAACCGTAAAGCTCTACGCCGAACTGGTGGTGTTCTCTCAGCCTGCCCGCCTGCGGCCGCTCGTAGCGGAACGCCGGCGAGAAGTAATACATCTTTGCGGGAAGTCCGTCGTTCGACATTGCGTTTTCCACAAACGAGCGAGCAACGCCCGCCGTTCCCTCGGGCTTCAGGGTAACCGAACGGTTGCCCTTATCCGTAAAGGTATACATTTCCTTATTGACTATGTCGGTGGTATCGCCCACGCCGCGAAGGAAAAGCTCGGTATGCTCCAACACGGGCGTTCTTATTTCCTTGAACCCGAAGTCGTGCGCAACCTCTCTCGCCGTCTCTTCAACGTACTGCCACTTATGCGACTGCGAAGGCAGCACGTCCTTCATTCCCTTTGCAATGTTTATCATAAAATCCTCATTCAATCTTTTCGCCGAAATAAAGTTTAAGACATTCCGCCGCGTCCTCATTGCCGAACTTTGCCGACTTGCGCCAGTACTCTTTCGCCTTTTCCTTATCGGCTTTCACACCGTAGCCGTTGTAATAACATTCACCCAACCTGTACGCCGCGTCGTCATCGAACTCGTGACATTCGGTGAAAAGCTTAAAAGCTTGTTTGTAATCCTTTTCCACTCCGTCGCCTTGGAAGTAACAGAGTCCGAGTCTGTATACGGCAAGGCTGCTCTCTTTGGTTGCCGCATTTAAAATTTCTATCGCCTTCGGCTTGTCCCTGCCGACGCCTTCGCCGCCAAGGAATGCCTCGGCCATCTTTATTTTGCCGTATACGTCGCCGTTGTCGGCGGCTTTTTTATAATATTCGAACGCCGCACCTGCGTCCTTTGCGCAGCCTTTGCCTTCCTTGCACATATCGCCGAGCCGTACGTAACCGAAATAGTCGCCGACAGCAACGGCTTTCTTATACCAGCTTTCCGCTTTAAAATAATCGAACCGTTTTTCGTCGTAACAATACAGGTCGCCCAGCCCCTTCATTGCTTCGCCGCTGCCCGCATCCGCAGCCTTTTTGTACCAGTACTCGGCTTTGTCGAAATCTTCGACGTCGGCAAGCAGACGGTAATTGTCGCCAAGCTCTATCATACTTTCTATATCGCCTGCGTTCGCGGCTTTTTCCGTCCATTCGCGCGCCTTGTCCTCGTCCTTGTACTCGACGAAATAAATAAGCGATATGCTTTTCATTGCTTCGGCGTCGCCCTTTTCGGCAAGCCGCGTAAAATATTCAACGGCTTTCTTTTTGTCTTTTTTTATGGGAGGTTCGGTGACTTTGTTGCCGTGGTCGTATTCTTCCGCAAGCGTGCGTATAGCTTCTTCGTGTCCCTGTTCGGCAGCCTTTTCCAGCCAGTATATATACTTGCCGCTATCCTTGAATTTGCAAGCCTTGGCAAACTTGAACTGAGCCTCGGCGTCGCCGTCATACGCCGCCATTAAAAGCTTTTTATCGGTTTCTATCATTATTCCGCCGTTCGGCTTTTCGGTTTTGCTTGTGACGTTACTTTTACGTTTTGCTACGCTGATTGCATATCCGACTATCACAAAAAACGCTATTATTCCGAACGCGGCAAAAACCCATTTCATACTCGCCTCCTTTACAGAACGTACCTCTTCAAGTCTCTGTTTTTGACGATATTTTCAAGATGCTCTTCGACGTACTTCGCGTCGATATTTACGGGAATAACGGGATAGTCGTTGCCGCCAGCGTTATAGGAAATATCCTCTAAAAGATGCTCCATAACGGTGTGCAGTCGGCGCGCGCCTATGTCCTCGCTCGTGGAGTTGATGTCCTCGGCTATTTCCGCAATCTTTTCAATCGCGTCCGCGTTAAAATGCAAATCGATATTGTCGACCGCAAGCAGCGCGGCGTACTGCGAGGTAATGGCGTTCTGCGGCTGCGTCAAAATGTTGATAAAGTCGTCCTTGGTAAGGCTTTGCAGCTCTACCTGTATAGGGAATCTGCCTTGAAGTTCGGGAATTAAATCCTCTACCTTGGAAACGTGGAACGCGCCCGCCGCGATAAAAAGAATGTAATCGGTCTTTACGGGTCCGTACTTCGTCATTACCGTGCAGCCCTCTACGATAGGCAATATGTCGCGCTGAACGCCCTCGCGCGAGACGTCCGCACCCTGATTGCCCTTGCCTGCGATTTTATCTATTTCGTCGATAAATATAATTCCGTCGTTTTCCGCGCGGCGGATTGCCTCGGCGTTGACGGCGTCGTTATCGATAAGCTTATCCGCCTCTTCCGACATAATGAGGTTCTTCGCCTCGAATACGGAGATTTTGCGCTTCTTTTTTTTGTGCATTCCCATACCGCTGAAAATCGAGCCCAAATCAATAGCCGCACCGCTGCCCGGCGAAAGCTCTAACGGACGGGGTACGTCCTCGACCTCGATTTCTATTACGGTATTGTCATACTTGCCGGCGTGGATGTCGTCAACGAGATTCTGCTCGAATATCTCTTTGGACATCTCGCCGCGTTCGTCCTTTTTCATTTCGGCAAGCGCCTTTGCAATTCTGCGCTCGGCGGTAGCCGCGGCGCGGTAGCTGACCTCGGCGGTCTTTTCCTCTTTGACGAGGCGTATAGCGCACTCAGCCAAATCGCGGACCATCGACTCGACGTCCCTGCCGACGTAGCCGACCTCGGTATATTTCGTAGCCTCTACCTTTAAAAAGGGGGCTTTGACAAGCTTTGCAAGCCGCCTTGCGATTTCGGTTTTACCCACGCCCGTAGGCCCTTTCATAATAATGTTTTTGGGGGTTATTTCGTCCTGCAATTCGGGCGAAAGTCTGCTTCTTCTGTAACGGTTGCGAAGGGCTATGGCAACCGCCTTTTTAGCCTCCGCCTGACCTATGATGTATTTATTCAGTTCGTGAACGGTTTGCTTAGGCGTGTAATCCATTATATCACCTCCACTTTGATATTGTCGTTGGTATATACGCAAATCTCGCTTGCAATTTTAAGCGACTTTTGCGCTATCTCTTCGGCAGTGTAGTCGGTGTTCTGATACAGCGCGCGCGCAGCCGCCAAAGCGTAGTTGCCGCCGCTGCCTATCGCCGCGATATCGTCGTCGGGCTCGATAACCTCGCCCGTACCCGACACGATTAAAAGCGTGTCCTTATCTGCGACTATCATTAAAGCTTCAAGCTTTCTTACCGCTTTATCCGAACGCCAGAGCTCGGCAAGCTCTACCGCAGAACGCATGAGGTTGCCCGAAAATTTATTGAGCATACCCTCGAATTTCTCGCTCAACGAAAACGCGTCCGAAACCGAGCCCGCAAAGCCGAGAATGACCTTGCCGCCGTATATTCTTCTCACCTTGGTGGCGCTGTTTTTGAAAATAACGGACTCGCCCATGGTCACCTGACCGTCGCCCGCGATTGCGGTTTTGCCGTTCTTCTTTACTCCGCATATAGTAGTTGCGTGAAATTCCGTCATTATAAAATCCTCTTTAAAAAATGTCTTATACTTTAATTTAAACTTATTTGCGCGCGTTGAAACATTATCATATTGTTTGCAGGTTTTCCTTATATTGCTTTACCGTTTGCAAAGCTCGTTCGGCTAAATATGCGTAGCGTTGCTTTTTGTCGCGTATGCGTTTTTCCGCGGGGCGCAGTATTCCGAAATTGGCGTTCATTGGCTGAAAATTTTCCGTTGCCCCCGCAATATGCGCCGACAACGCGCCTAAAACGCAGGTATCGTCCAATATGTTCGGCGTGCGCCCGTTAAGCTTTTCGTACAGGTTGAGCGCCGCCAAAATTCCGCTTGCAGCCGATTCAACGTACCCCTCTACCCCCGTAATCTGTCCCGCAAAGAAAACCTTGCCGTTACTCTTCAACGAGAAATCCGCGTTAAGACAGGTAGGCGAATTTATAAAGGTGTTGCGGTGCATAACGCCGTACCGCAAAAACTCTGCGTTTGCAAGCGCGGGTATCATAGAGAAAACCCTCTTCTGTTCGCCCCACTTTAAATTGGTCTGAAACCCGACGAGATTGTATGCCGTGCCAGAGGCGTTTTCCTTCCTTAGCTGCAACACGGCGTAAAACTTATTGCCGTCCGCGTCGGTAAGTCCGACGGGCTTTAACATAGCAAAGCGCAGGCTGTCGACCCCGCGCGAGGCAAGCACCTCTACGGGCATACAGCCCTCGAATATTTCGCGCTTTTCGAAGTCGTGCAATATTACTCTTTCCGCCGAAACAAGCTCGGCAACGAACCGCTCGTATTCCTCTTTGTTAAGCGGACAGTTTACGTAATCGTCGCCGCCCTTGCCGTATCGGTCGCCGTAAAAGCACTTACCGAAATCGATACTGTCTCGTGAAATTATGGGGGCTGAGGCGTCGTAAAAATGCAGTCCGCCGCCGCATATCCCCTGAATATTTTGCGACAGCGCGTCCGTGGTAAGCGGCCCCGTCGCGACGACAGACCAGCCGTCGGGGACGGCGGTGACCTCTTCGCAGATTACCTTTACGTTTGAATCGTTTTTAATTGCCTCGGTGATATATGCCGCGAAAGCCTTTCTTTCGACCGCCAGCGCGCCGCCCGCAGGCACGCGCGCAGCTTCCGCCGCAGCCATAGTCAGCGAGCCTAAAATGCGCATTTCCTCTTTTAAAAGTCCGCAGGCGTTGCCGTAAACGTCGTTGCTTTTAAGCGAGTTGGAACAGACCAACTCGCCGAAGTTTTCGTCGGAATGGGCGGGCGTAAACGATTTGGGCTTTATGTCGTACAGCTCTACCTCCACGCCGCGCTGCGCAAGAGTATACGCCGCCTCGCACCCCGCAAGCCCCGCGCCTATTATTTTAACTTTCATCTGCGGGCAACTCTTCCGTATGATTACAGTCTTTGTTGGAGCAACGGATTTTGTCGTTACGCTTTACGAGGTACTTTCCGCACTCGGGACACTTGCCGCCAGTAGGCGCGTCCCAGCTTAAAAATTTACACTCGGGATAGCTCGTACAGCCGTAATATATCTTGCCCGTTTTCGAGCGCATGCGGCGCATGGGCTTTCCGCACTCGGGGCAGACGCCCTCGGTCTTTTCGTTTTTCTCTCCGCCCAGCGGACGCTTTGCGCCGCATTTAAGGCACTCTAAAAACTCGCCGTACTTACCCTTTTTAAGCAGCATTGCCCCGCCGCAATCGAGGCATTTTTCCTCGGTTATCTTGGCGTCGACGGGCAATATAGAGGAACATTCGGGATAATTGGGGCAGGCAAGGAACTTGCCGAATTTGCCGCTTTTGACAATCATATTCGCGCCGCACTTGGGGCAGCGAACCTCGGAAATTTCCACCTCCGCCTCGCTGACTATGTTCGAGCAGGCGGGATAGTTGGAGCAGGCGAGATACTTGCCGTATTTGCCTATCCTGCGTATCATGGGGCTTCCGCACTTCTCGCAAAGCACGTCGGTCATTTCGTCGCCGTCGGTCGAAGCCGTTTTCAGCTTCTCTGCGAACGAGGGATAAAATTCCGCTATTATCTTGTGCCAGTCGCAGCCGCCGTCCTCGATTTTATCCAAATCGTCCTCCATGCGGGCGGTAAATCCGACGTCCATAATGTCCGTGAAATACTTTAAAAGCATGTCGGTAATTTTATACGCGACCTCGGTAGGCACCATATATTTGCCGTCCTTTTCTACGTAGCGGCGCTTCGTCAGCACCGAAATAATCGAAGCGTAGGTGGACGGTCTGCCTATTCCCTTTTCCTCCATTACCTTGACGAGCGACGCGTCGGTATATCTAAGCGGGGGACGGGTAAACTTCTGTTCTTTAATAAGCGAATTGAGGTTGAGCTCGTCGCCCTCCTCAACGGGCGGGAACAGCGCCGAAACGTCTTCCTCCTCGTCCTTTACAACCTCCTGATAGGCGGCGGTATATCCTGCGAACAGCATTGCCTTGCCGCTTGCCTTGAAGGTATAGCCCGCCGACTCGCACTCAATCTGCATGGTGTTGTACTGAGCCTCCGCCATCTGCGAAGCGACGAACCTGTCGTAAATAAGCTTGTATACGTTGTAGTGTTTTTTATCGAGCGCCCCCTTTACGCTTGCGGGCGTGACCGCAAGATTAATGGGTCTTATAGCCTCGTGCGCGTCCTGCGCGCCCTTTTTGGTAGCGTAATGGTTGGGCTTCGCGGGCACGTATTCCGCGCCGTATTCCTGCGTTATGAACGCAAGCGCGTTGTCCTGCGCCTCCTTGGAAACACGAACCGAGTCCGTTCTGATATAGGTTATAAGCGCGATATGGTCGCCGCCTACGTCCATACCCTCGTACAGATGCTGCGCGACGAGCATAATCTCGGGCGAGGTCATCGAAAACTTATTCGAAGCGTCCTGTTGAAGCGACGAGGTTGTAAACGGCGCGGGGGCGTGCTGTTTGGTTACGCCCTTTTTTACCTTTGTGACCTTGAAGGTGCCGTTCTTTACCTTTTCTTCGACCTGCTCGGCAAGCTCTTTACCTATGCTCTCGCCGTTCTTTTTAAGCTGATAAGTTGCCTTGAACGGCTGATACTTTGTCTGTCTGTCCTGCAACATTGCAGAAAACGTCCAGTACTCGTCGGGCACGAAAGCCTGAATTTCGCGCTCTCTGTCCACTATTAATCTGAGCGCGACGGATTGAACTCTGCCCGCCGAAAGCCCGCTCTGTATGCGGTTGTTTAAAAGCGGCGAAAGCTTGTAGCCCACAAGCCTGTCAAGCACTCTGCGCGCCTGCTGCGCGTCGACGAGGTTGTAATTTATTTTGCGCGGACGGGTCAGCGCGTTCTGCACCGCCGCGGGCGAAATTTCGTTGAACTCTATCCTGTTTTCGCCGTTCTCGTCAAGCCCGAGCACCGTCTGCAAATGCCAGCTAATCGCCTCGCCCTCACGGTCGGGGTCGGTTGCAAGATAGACCTTACCCGCCTTCTTGGCTTCGGCGGTAAGGCGTTTTATAACCTCTTTTTTACTCGGCGTAATTTCATACTTCGGCTCGAAGTTGGCGGTTATCTTTACGCCCAACGTCTTTTCGGGCAAATCGCGGACGTGCCCGCCCGAGGCGTCGACCTTGAACTTGCCCTTTAAATACTTTGAAATTGTCTTCGCCTTCGAGGGCGACTCAACGATAATTAAATCCATAACTCTTTCCTTTGATTATAGTGCGCAATATCTGTTCCCGCCCAGCTTTACTATCAATCCCTTGATTTCGAGCATAGCCACGACGGGCAATAATTTATAAGTAAACGTGTTAAGATTTTCCGCTATTACGGGCAGAAAAGCTTCGCCTAAAACCTTAATCTGCCCGAGCACCGCTTTTTCCTCTTCGGTAAGCGTAACGGTATTTTTCGGCTTTTTTAAGTCTAACCCAAAAACTTCGAAAATGTCAAGTATATTATCGGTAAGGTGCGCGCCTTCTTTTATAAGCTTATTGCAGCCCGCGCCCGAAGCCACGCCGACGCCGTACGGAAAGGCGAACACCTCTCTGCCGTAGTCGAGCGCGTAATCCGCGGTGATAAGCGCGCCGCTTTTCTGGGCTGCGGAAACAACCAGCGTGCCGCGCGACAGCCCCGCAATAATGCGGTTGCGCCACGGGAAATTGTATTTTGAAGGCGGGATATGCGGCGGGTATTCGCTGACGAGCAAGCCCTTTTCCGCAACCGAGCAGATTAGTCCGCGGTTGCATGCGGGATAAAAATAATCGAATCCGTTTGCAAGCACCGAAATAATTTTACCCGATTCAAGCGCTCCCACCGCCGCGGCGGCGTCCGCGCCCTGAGCCATACCGGTGACCACTGCAAACGCTTCCGTAAGCTCGGCGCTTATCTTTCTGCACGCGGCAAGCTCCGGCACACGGGTAGTCCTTGACCCGACCACCGAAAAACACGGACCCTTTAAAAGTCCGCAATTCCCCTTGCAATAGAGAACTGCAGGCGGTTGGTCTATATGCTTCAACGCCTCGGGATACGACGGCGAATAATACGTTACACAGTCTATACCCTTTGATTGAAGATTTTCCAGAACCAGAGCGCGGAAATGCTTATCGTAAAATTTTTGCTTTACAATATTATATACGCCCCGCGGAAGCGTTTTAATCAGAAAATCGAGTTTATCCTCGGTTTTTTCACAAACGGCGCGCGACAGCATTCGGGCGTCCGTTTCCTCTATCGCCGAAAGGATAATAAGGTTTTCTTCCGTATGCGTATAACTCATTTCGTATCCATTGCCCTGTAAGACACCGCCTCGAGTATATGCTCGGGCGCAATATTTTCGCACCCGCCCAAATCCGCAACGGTGCGCGCGACCTTTATTATGCGCGAGCGGGCGCGCGCCGAAAGACGCAGACTTTCAAAAGCCGTTTTAAGTATCGCCTCGCACTCGGCGGAAAGGCGACAATACCTTTTAATCTGCCTTTCGTCCATAAGCGCGTTGACCGAGCCGCAGCGTTTACGCTGAATTTCCCTTGCGCGCTCGACCCTCTCTTTGACTGCCGCGCTGCACTCCTCCGCGCCGTCGGACGAAAGCTCGTCGTATTTAACGCCGTCCACCTCGACCTGCAAATCTATCCTGTCGAGCAGCGGGCCAGATACCCTGCTTCTGTATCTCTGTATCTGCGACGGAGTGCAGGTACATTCGAGATATGCCGACCCGTAGTTTCCGCACGGACACGGGTTCATGCTTGCGCAAAGAATAAAATCAGCGGGGAAAGCTACCGCCCCCGCCGCGCGCGTGACGGTGATTACCCTGTCCTCGAGCGGCTGACGCAGCGCTTCGAGAGTGGCGCGGCTATATTCGGGCAGCTCGTCGAGATACAGCACGCCCTTGTGCGCCTTGGATATTTCGCCGGGGGATACGTGCCCGCTTCCGCCGCCGCAAAGCGATACCGTGGAGGCGGTGTGATGCGGCGTTCTGAACGGTCGCTGCGCGACTATGCCGTCGCCTCCGACCTCGCCCGCAACCGAATGAATTTTAGTGACCTCGAGCGCTTCCTCGAAGGTCATGTCGGGCATAATCGTCGGAACGCACCGCGCAAGCATAGTCTTGCCCGAACCGGGAGACCCCGCAAGCAGAATATTGTGCCCGCCCGCAACGGCTATTTCAAGTGCCCTCTTTGCGACCCTCTGCCCCCGCACCAGCGACATATCGCTGCCGTAAGCGCGCTTTGCGATATAGCGCTTTAACACAACCGGCTCGAACTCCTTAACGCCGGAAATAAGCTCTGTAACCGCCTTCAACGACGGCAACGCGTAAACCGTAACGCCCGAAATATATCCCGCTTCGCTTGCGTTGTCCGCGGGTATTATAAACTTTTTGCAGCCCCTGTCCCGCGCCGATATAAGCAGCGGAAGCATACCCTTGACGGGACGAAGCGCGCCGTCAAGCGCAAGCTCGCCCAAAAGCACGAAGTCGGTTGCGGCAAGCTGGTCGCTTGCGACGAGTATGCTTACCGCAAGCGGCAAATCGTAATGCGAGCCCGCCTTTTTTAAATCGGCGGGCGCAAGATTTACCGTTATTTTATTTACGGGAAAGACGAAACCGCTGTTCTTGATTGCCGAGCGCACGCGCTCTTTGCTTTCCTTTACGGCAGCGTCGGGCAGCCCGACCAAGTCGTATGAAACCATACCCTTGTTGATGTCCGTTTCCACCTCTACGGGAACGCCGTCAAGCCCGTCGAGCGCAAAGCTAGTAATTTTAGATAACATTTTTCAACCTCTAAAAAAGCTCTTACCGCTTTGCGCAGTAAGAGCTTTTTTTTATTATTTAACTTCCGCGATTTTCGCAGCCTTACCGGTAAGTCCGCGCAGGTAGTAGAGTTTAGCTCTTCTAACCTTGCCCTTTCTCACTACGGTGATAGACGCAATCTTGGGCGAGTGCAGGGGGAACGTTCTTTCAACACCGACGCCGAAGGACAACCTTCTTACGGTGAAGCTTTCCCTGATTCCGCCGTGCTTTTTGGCGATTACCACGCCTTCGAAATTCTGGATTCTCTCTTTCGTACCCTCGATAACCTTGAAGCCGACCTTTACGGTATCGCCTACGTTAAACGCGGGAACCTCGCTTTTCATTCCTTCTTTTTCGATAGCTTCCACTAAGCCTTTCATAAAATTTTACCTCCATTTAAACTCGGCATTCTTGCGCAAAGCGCAGAGGACTGCCCGAAAACAAAATTATCTT
Organism: uncultured Christensenella sp.; assembly: GCA_910576655.1. Lineage (GTDB taxonomy): Bacteria > Bacillota > Clostridia > Christensenellales > Borkfalkiaceae > Coproplasma. The sequence continues at coordinate 76,282 of CAJTJC010000002.1, read as the reverse complement.
ACCAAATAATATATTATTTTGCAACTCTTTTTAGGGGGTGTGTCGCAATTTTCACAAAACTATATTTACGCGCCGAAAGCGTTTTCTATATGGTTGATTTCGCCGCGGAAAATTTCTATTATATCAAAACGCACCGTAACGTCGATAACCCTGCCGCCGAAGTAGTATTCGGCAGCCTTTATATACCTTGCCCTGCGTCGTGCGTCGACCGCTTCGTTCGGCGCGCCGTAGCCGTCCGTAAGCCTCGTCTTTACCTCGACAAACGCGACCGCGTCCGCTTTGCGCGCGATTATATCCACTTCACCGAACGGACTTTTATACCCTCTTTCGAGTATCTTATAGCCCTCGCGCCTGAGGTAGCGCGCCGCGCGATTTTCGCCTCGCGCGCCCAGAAGCTTATTGTGCCCCTTCACTGCCATTTTTTCGTAAAGCTTCTGCGGTGAACCGCGCAGAGCCCGTGCTGTTTTATCGCAGCGATATGTACCGCCGTACCGTAGCCCATATTCTTTTCGAAACCGTAAAAGGGATATTCTTCGGCGTATCCGCGCATAAGCGCGTCCCTGTAAACCTTTGCCGCAACAGACGCCGCGCCTATCGTATAGCTCAGCGCGTCGCCCTTGACGAGGCTAAGCTGCGGAATTGAAATATCCAGCGTCATATTGCCGTCGGTCAGAACGTAATCGGGCTTAACCGCAAGTCCCTCTACCGCGTTTTTCATACAAAGCCGCGTTGCCTCTAAGATGTTTATTTCGTCTATAACTTCGGGTTCGACGCGGCATATATTGCACGCAACCGCCTTTCGGGATATTAATTCCGCAACAGATGCGCGCTTTTTCGCGGTCAGCTTTTTGCTGTCGTCCACGCCTTCTATTATATCGTCGAGGGGCATAATCACCGCCGCGCATACGACGGGGCCCGCAAGGGGTCCGCGCCCCACCTCGTCAACGCCGCAAATATATCTGTATCCCTTGTCAACAAGTTCTCTTTCGTATTTAAGCTTGTCCATATACCGACCTTACCGCTTCGGGCGTATCCAGCGTTATTCTCCCCAGTCTGCCCTTTCTGAAATCGTCTATTACCGCGCGGATACCGCGTTCGAAATCGTACTCGCCGCCGCGCATAATAAAGCCGCGCTTAGCGCACACGCTTTCCAGCATTTCAAGCTTGCTTCCGCCCGTAATTCCGTACCGCTCTTCAAGGCGCTTAGGATATTTTTCGTAAAGCTCGCCCAAAAGCTCGAGCGCTATATCGTCTAAATCGAGTATATCGTCGTTTATGCTGCCAACGTATGCAAGGTGCAGCGCAAGCGACTGGTCCTCGCACGCGGGCGGCATGGTACCGGGAGTATCCATAAGCTCGAACCCGTCAAGCCGTATCCACTGCTTACCGCGCGTAACCCCCGCTTTGTTTCCCGTGACGGTGCGCTTCGAACCGGCCAGCAGATTTATAACCGTACTCTTGCCCGTATTCGGCACGCCAACCACAAGAAAACGGTAAGTCTTGGAATAACCCTTTGCAAGATTTCGCTCACGCTTTTCGGCAACGAGCCCGTTAATTGCCCCTATAATATCCTTGCGCGAGCTTGCCACCGCTGCGTTTACCTTTACGGAATTGGGGATAAGCCTTGCAAGATTGTCCGCACGCTCGTCAGCCAAATCCGACTTGTTGAGAATATACAAAACGGGCTTTGAGCCCGCAATGCCCCTCAGCTTAGGATTAAACGACGCCGCGGGGCAACGCGCGTCCAAAACGTAAATTATGCCGTCTGCGAGCGAAACTTCATTTTCCATCATTCGCAGCGCCTTGGTCATGTGACCGGGAAACCACTGTATTCTCTTCATTTATAAATATTTCTCCACACCGAATGCGACTTGAGAATTGCCGTATTTTTGCAAAGTCATTTTTTGCGTAAGCTTTGACTTTAATTGCTTTTTGTCCGAGTAATCATAATTACGTGAAAAAAAGCTTATATACTTACGCCCGCAATCGTCACACAAAATTACACCAGTAATATTCCAGGAAAATCTGCTTATCGGATATGAAATAAATGCAACTTTTTTACAATCTATTTCAATCTCTTCTGTCTGCGTAACGTCTGCTTTTCTGATTGCGTTATAAAGGCGCAGCATATAAATTAAGCCGATAAAAAATCCGACACAAATCAAAGCTAAAAAAGGCACTACCGCACACAGACACGAAAGCTGCTGTTTTTCATCTTCAATCGCAAATAACGCAACTAAAACGACGGCTGAAATTATTACTAATAAAAACACAACACAACCGAACAAATCAAGAACCTTTTTCTTTGCTTCCCTTTTACGGTAATCAAAATTGCGTTCCTGCAGCATATTAATCCCCCTTTAAAAGGTCCGGGCGCTTCTCTTTAGTCAATCTCTCGCTCTGCGCTCTGCGCCACCTGTCTATTTCCGCATGGTTGCCCGAAAGCAGCACCTCGGGCACCGCAACTCCCTCGTATACCGCGGGGCGGGTGTACTGCGGATATTCCAGCCCGTTTTCGCCGAACGTCTCGTCGACTAACGACTGCGTGGAAATAACCCCGTCCACGTACCGCGCGACGGCGTCGCAGACGACCATGGCGGGCAGCTCGCCGCCCGTCAGAACGTAGTCGCCTATGGAAATTTCTTCGTCGATATACAGGTCTATTACGCGTTGGTCAACGCCCTCGTAGTGACCGCAAAGCAGCACTATATGCCCGTAATCGAGCAGTGCAAAAACCTTGTCCTGCTTAAAGGTCTCGCCCTTGGGCGAAAGATAAATCCTCCGCGCGAGATGCTCGGGGTCTACGGCGTTGATAGCCGCGCCTATCGGCTGCGGCATCATAACCATTCCCGCGCCGCCGCCGAACGGATAATCGTCGCATTTAAAGTGCTTGTTATCTGCGTAGTCGCGGATATTGACAATCTCTATCTGAAGTTTTCCGCTGCCCTGCGCCCTGCCTATTATGCTGCCTTCAAGCGGCGCAAACATTTCGGGAAACAGCGTAAGTACGGTAATTTTCAAAGCGAAACTTCCCTGAACCGTTTTGCGTTTACGGTTATTTTTTTAGCACGCGTATCGACGTCGGAAATTACGCCCTCCGCCGCGGCAAAGGTGATTTTTTTGCCGTCGCCGACTATCGTGAAAACGTCCGTTCTCGCGGGAGTTACGTCCTCTACCTCGCCCAAAATATCGCCGCGCTCGGTTACTACCGTGCAGCCGATTAAGTCGCCGATATAGTACCGACCTTCGGGAAGCTCGGGCATATCCGCGCGCGAAACCTCGATGCTCTTACCGCGCAGCGTTTCGGCGGCGTTTCTGTCGGCTATGCCTTTAAGTCCGAAATACGCAAACTCGCCCTGCGCGCGTACGGATAAGACGGAGTAAGCTACTCCGTCTATAAGTACGTTTTTAAATTCCGTAAGACTTTCGGCGGAGTCGGTCATTGCCTTGACCTTGACCTCGCCGCGTATGCCCTGCGGCTTTAAAATTATTGCTACAGTTATTCTGTCGTTCATACAATTACCAAAAGCAATAGAGCCCGCAATATAAGCTTATTATTCTGCGCTCTTTTCTTTTATCTCGATTGAGTAGCGCTTGCTTTCGCGGGGGGTCGCGCTCTTGACGAGCGTTCTCAGCGCCTTGGCGATTTTGCCCTGCTTGCCGATGACCTTGCCCATATCGGAATCGTCGAGCAGGACAGTCACTTCGATAGCGTTGTCTTTTTCCTCTACTTTATACTCGACCTCGTCCTTTTTCTCGGCAAAGGTATTGACAACGTATTTTATTAAGTCTAACATACAGTATACCCCTTTTAAAACTTATTAAAAGCTTTTTAAACTTTGCAGATGCAAGCAGAGCAAGGCACACGAGGGAAACCGAGGAAGTGTACAATGAAGTACGCGCCCGAAGGTTGCCGCAGCGCAACGCCGCTATGCTATGCTTTTAAAAGTCGCAGATACAAGCAGTACAAGAAAACCGCGCAAACCGCAAAGGGAATTTACTGAACTGTAAATGACCCGTAGCGGTGCGCAAGGTTGCCACTGTAATGCGCAGTATATACGGCTTTTAGATTAGTCCTTCTTCTTTTTGTCGTTGGTCTTAGGTGCGGAAAGCTTTTTGGGCTGTTCCATTGCGCCGACCTTTACAAGATAGCTTTTTACTGTTTCGGTGGGCTGTACACCCTTTGCAAGCCACGCCTTTGCCTTTTCTACGTCGATGTTGATTTCGGCGGGGGTTTTAAGGGGGTCAACGTAGCCGATTTTGTCGATATATTCGCCCGACTGAGCCTTTCTCGAATCGATTACCACTACTCTGTAGAAAGGGGATTTCTTGTCGCCCATTCTCGTAAGTCTCATTTTTACTGCCATTTTTGTTTTCTCCTATATATAAAAAATTTATTTGTTATTGATATTTCGTGTTATACTTTTCTTGAAGCAGTTTAGAACGGCAATCTTCTTTTTCCGCCTTTTAGCTGCTTCATAACCTGCTTGGTCTGCTCGAACTGCTTTAAAAGCTGGTTGATTTCCTGCACGCTCGTTCCGCTGCCCAAAGCTATGCGCTTTTTGCGCGACGAGTTTATTATCGCAGGCTCGGCGCGTTCGCGCTTGGTCATCGAAAGAATAATCGCCTTGGTGCGCTCTATTTTGTCCTCGTCAATATCCTCGGCTTTGACCTTGCCGCCTACGCCGGGCATCATTGCGAGTATCGCCTGCGCGCCGCCCATCTTTTTCATGCTCTCGAACTGGACGAGGTAGTCCTCCAAAGTAAAGGTGTTTTCGAACATCTTTTTCTGCAACGCCTTCGCCTGCTCTTCGGAAACCGCCTCCTGCGCCTTTTCTATAAGCGTCAGAACGTCGCCCATACCGAGTATACGCGAAGCCATTCTGTCGGGATAGAAGGGCTCTAAATCGGTCAGCTTTTCGCCCACGCCGACGAACTTTATCGGCTTGCCCGTTACCGCCTTTATAGAAAGGCACGCGCCGCCGCGGGTATCGCCGTCGAGCTTGGTTAAGATTACGCCCGTAACCTCCAACCTCTCGTTAAAGGTCTTCGCCACGTTTACCGCAACCTGTCCCATCATGCTGTCGACAGTCAGTAAAATTTCCGACACGTCGACGCCCTTTTTGATATTTTCAAGCTCCTGCATCAGCGCCTCGTCGATTTCGAGGCGGCCCGCCGTATCTATTATTACGGTATCGTAACCCATCGACTTAGCGTGCTCGACCGCTTGCTGCGCGGTTTTTACGGGGCTCTGCGTTCCCTTTTCGAAAACCTCCGCGCCAGCGTTTTTGCCGACTACTTTAAGCTGATTTATCGCCGCGGGACGGTAAATATCGCACGCGACGAGTAGCGGCTTTTTACCGTTCTTTTTAAGGTTGACTGCAAGCTTACCGCAAAGCGTGGTTTTACCCGCGCCCTGAAGTCCGCACATCATTATGACCGTGGGCGGCTTGGGCGATACGTTGAGCTTTTGGTTGGACGAGCCCATCAGCGCGATAAGCTCGTCATTGACTATTTTTATGACCTGCTGCGCAGGGTTAAGGCTTTTTAGAATTTCCTGACCGACCGCCTTTTCGGACACGTCGGAGCAGAACTGCTTTGCAACCTTTACGTTGACGTCGGCTTCCAAAAGCGCGACGCGAACCTCACGCATTGCTGTTTTAATCTCTAACTCGGTCAGCTTTCCGCGCTTCGTAAGCTTAGAGAAAATATGATTTAATCTTTCGGATAGCGAAGAAAACGCGCCCATAACTAACCTCTTTGAAGTATTTTTTTAAGCTCGCACACCTCGGCGGCGTGCTCGGGATGGGCTTCGGCGAACGAATCCGCCCACTTTGCCGCGTCCGCAATTCCGTCGCCGGCCTTACGAATACGCCCGAAAAGGCGAAGCTTGTCCTCGTATTCTTCAAGCTGCGCCTTGCAGCCTTTAAGACATTCGGACACCGCCTGTCGGCTTATCCCCTTTTCCTTTGCGATTTCAGAAACCGTCAAATCGAGGTTGAAATACAAATTAGTAATTTCCTGCTGGGTTTCGGTAAGCAGCCCCGAATAGGCGTCCCAAAGCCCGATAAAAGAAAGCTTATCCATTTACTCTTTAAATTATAGCCGTAAGTTGCGGTTTTGTCAAGTAATTTCACTTGACTTGTTGCGTTAATTTTTTATGCGTTATAACATTAATATTTATTTATTAACATAAATTATATGCGGGTGCGGGCAAAAGCAATTCGGTTTGACTTGCGCTGCGGAATTGTGATAAAATTCAAAAGCAGTTATCAAAACTGTACAGGGAGTGTGAATTTATGCAAAAGGAAATCGACGGGGTTGTTTACGATACCCTGAGTTCAACGGTCGATAAAAAATTCACCTACGGTGTTCCCGGCGACCCTTGCGGCTATGAAGAGACCTTATATATAACGAGCGACGGTAAATATTTTGTGTACACCTACGGCGGACAATCCTCTAAATACGCTTGCGAAAATATTATACCGATAAATCGCGAGGACGTAAAAAACTGGATTTTATCACATTAAAAAAAACGCTTGGCTGTCAAAACAGCCAAGCGTTTTTTTAATTGCTTTCCGAAACAGTCGCTTCGGTAATTTCCTCGTGAGGATTGCCCCCGTCGGAAGCGTTATCCGCGTCGGGCTTTTCCTTGGAGTACAATACCTTTAAAAGTATTGGCGTGAGTACGGACGATACCAGTATGAGAAGAACCGTCATAATCATAAACGGCTCGGGCAGCCCCGCGTCGAGTGCGGTGGCCGTCACTATCAGAGCAACCTCGCCCCGCGCCATCATTCCGACGCCTGCAATTCCGCTTTCGCGCCAACCGTATTTAAAGCCCTTTGCAACCGCGCCGCAGCCGACGATTTTTCCTATAAGTCCCATTAATACCGCAAGGAACGCAAACAAGAAAATCATTCCGTTAAGACCGAGGAAAGAAATATTGCTTATACCTATATTAGCAAAGAACACCGGCCCGAACATTGTGTAGGCGTTAACTTCGATTTTCTTGTCCGTATATTCGCTTGCCCTGTGCGACGTGGAAAGAACGACGCCCGCAAGAAATGCACCGGTAATGTCCGCAACGCCGAAAACCTCTTCGGCAAGCCACGAATAAAAGAAGCAGGCAACAAGCGAGAAAATGGGAATACGGTGAGTCGAGGGCCACTTTTTATCCATCCATTTGAAGAGATACGCAACGCCGAAGCCGATACCTATAGCCACAACGAAGAACGCGATTATCATTATAACCGTGCCCCACCATTGCGCCTTGAACCAGGCGAAGCCCGTTAAATCGCCCGCATCGCCCGCCTTTGCAATTCCCGTAACCACGGACAACACGACTATGCCTATAATGTCGTCGATAATAGCTGCAGACACTATCGTCGTGCCGAGCTTCGAGCTTATTTTGCCAAGCTCTTTTAAAACCGAAACCGTTATGGCAACCGACGTAGCCGTAAGAATTGCGCCGATAAAAATACAGTTGTAAATATTCTCGGTACCCAGTCCGAGATTTGCAAACGGCAAAGAAATAAGCACGCCGAGCACCATGGGCACTGCTACTCCCGCGCACGCGATAAGCGTTGCGGCAAGCCCCGTCTTTTTAAGCTCTTGCAAGTTGGTTTCAAGCCCGGTAGAGAACATTAACAACAGAACGCCGATTTTCGAGAATATAGCAAGTCCGTCCGTACCCATCGAGAACACGCCGTCCTCTCCCGTACCGTTAAGCAGAAACAGCGCCTTATAGCTTGCGGTGCCGTTCGCCTTGTTGAGTCCGATAAGCGAAAATCCGCAAAGCTCGCCGAATATAGCGGGGCCTATTATTATGCCCGCTATTATGTATCCCAAAACCTGAGGAAGTCCTATCCTCCTGAAAACAAGACCCAATACTTTTGTAAATAAAAGTATTATTGCAAGTATAATTGCAAACCCCAGTCCGCTGTCAATATGAAATACTCCTTCGACCATAAATTATCTCCCGTAAAATTTTTATAACTAATGCATTATATACCAATAAAATAAAAAAGTTAAGTAATTTCAAATTTTTTTAAAAACCCTATTGACAAACGGAAAAACCGTGCTATAATTAAGGTACAAAAGGAAAATAACTTACAGAAAATGTTAGGTACCGACATTAATAAGGGGAGTAAGCTATTATGAAATATAAGTAGCCGCGAAAGCGGGTCAAGGCATTTTTGGCGGCGTTAAGCCGCAATAGGAAATACTACGGATAGCATATTGCAGGAGGTAAGTAAAATGATTTACTTTGCTCACGTAATAGAAGGAAAAGGAAGGTAAACTCCGATGTACTTTTCAGAGGTTGAAATCTGACCCCGAAAACGGTATAGTTTAAGCAGCTTTTAAGTTGCGCAAAAGAAAGCTGCAAGGTTTTTAACCAGTTACGCATTTGTGCGCCGATAACGGACATGATTTCGTAAAACTTAATAATTTGTAAATAAATTCCCTCCGTGCGGTTGCGCGGAGGGGTATTTCATTTGTGTATGCAAAGAAAAAAGACGGCAAAAGCCGTCTTTTTACTATTCCGCAATTTAACTTTTCGCAATATCGCCGTCGGTACAGTGAATCGTATATTCACCGGTATCTTTATCCCAGCTTTCGCCTTTGCTTATTGCCGTCCACTGCGCCTTTGTTCCCTCGAAATTAATCGAAGTGAGTGCAGAGCTGTTCATGAACGCATGAAAACCGATACTTGTCACGCTTACGGGGATAGTTATACTTTCAAGCGCACTGCAAGAACCGAACGCGTTGTCGCTTATGCTCTTCACTCCGTCGGGGATATTTACTTTTTTAAGCGCACGGCACATGTAGAACGCATAATCGTTGATAGCCGTCACGGTTTCGGGAAGAGTTACGGTTTTAAGCCAAATGCTGCGGTTAAACGCACTTATGTCGATAGTCGTCACTCCGTCGGGAACCGTAAACGAGATTATTTTTTTGTTTATAGGGAATCTTACTAACGTCTTTCCGTCTTTACTGTATAAGATTCCGTCTACACTTTTATATGCCGTGTTGTTTTCGTTTACGAAAATATTTTCAAGTTTGCTGCAATCGCCGAATGCGCCTGCGTCGATTTCGGTCACGCTTTCGGGAATTGTTATACTTTTAAGACTGTCGCAACCGTTGAACGCCATGCTTGAAATTTCAGAAACAACGTATTCCTCACCTTTATAGGTTATCTTTGCCGGAATTATAATATTTCCGCCAACGTAATCATTCTGCTCCAAAACCTCGGCAACGCCTGACGCCAGCGAATACCTTATTCCGTCGACCACCGTATACGCAAGACCATTGTCATCCTTGTCGTTTTGTTTGCAGTTCCAGACTACGGGGAAGCCTTCGCCGATAAGGTAGTCCCACTTATCGTGCCAGCCTTCGGGCTTGCTTGCCGCTTCGCAATACACCGTTAACTCGTTGTTATTTAAAATTTTTTCACCGACGTTGGTTACGCTTTCGGGAATAAGCAAACTTACAAGCCTGTCGCAACCGTTGAACGCTTTGGCTTTAATGCCCGTAACGGGATATTCCGCGTCTTTATAGGTCACTACCGAAGGAATAACCACTTGCGTTGCATTGTCTGCACAGCTTATCACGGTAGCCGCGCCGTCTTTAAGCTCGAATTTAACACCGTCAACCGCCGTATATTTACAACCGTTTTCGTCCTCGTCGTTTTGCGTGCCGTTCCATACCACAATGCATCCGCCGTTCCAATTTGCGCCCCAGCTTTCGGGCTTGCTTGCGGCGTCACAATATACAGTAAGCGCGCGACAATACTTAAAAGCGTCGTTTCCGATAATCGTCACACTGTCGGGAATGGTTATACTTGTAAGCGAGCTGCAGCTTGCAAACGCATATTGACTTATTTTAGTTACGCTTTCGGGAATAATAAAGTCAGTAAGCGAACTACATCCGTTAAACAAATATTCTCCGATAACCGTTATGCCGTCGGGGAGGGTTATGCTTGTAAGCGAGCTGCAGTTTGCAAACGCGCTGCTACCGATACTTGTCACACTGTTGGAAATAGTTATGCTTGTAAGCGAGCTGCAATACTCAAAAGCGCCGTATTCGATACTCGTCACACTGTCGGGAATGGTTATGCTTGTAAGCGAGCTGCAACTTTTAAACGCACTTTCTTCGATGACCGTCACACCGTCGGGGATAGTTATTCTTTCAAGCGCATAACAGCTGCTAAAAGCCGCGCGCCCTATTGTTTTCAGACTTTGAGGGAGCGCAACACTGACAATTCCGTCAATATAGCTGAAAGCGTGGCTGCCTATCTTTGTAACTCCTTCGGGAACAACCACGTCGCCCTTTACCATCTCTCCGCCGATATACAGCGAATAGAAGCCGTTCTTTACCACTCCGGAATTATCCAATTCACACCATTGACTCAGTGTGCCGCCGTAATACACTGCCACGTCGTCAGTCCCCGAAACAATGCCGAGTCCTATTTTTGTAACGCTTTGAGGAATTGTCAGGCTTGTAATTCCCTCGTACGCAAACGCATAATCAACGACGCTTTTCACGCCGTCGGGAACAACCACGTCGCCCATCACACGCTCTCCGCCGATATAAAGCTTACAATTCTGCACGTCAAAGCCGGTGCCCCGTATTGCGCACCAACCCTGCAAATCGCCGTTATATCTGATTTCTTTTAACTTTGTACGGCTGTTGACGATATAGCCGCCGTTATCGGTAAATCCTTTGCCGAGCGTCAGACTGCCAAGCAAAGGGCAGTTATAGAACGCGCCGTTGCCGATTTCCGTTATCCCGTCGCTTACGGTAACGGACTTAATGAACTTGCAGCCTGCAAACGCATTGCCTTTTATGCTTTTGACGGGCTTGTTATTGTACTCGTCGGGGATAAAAATATCCTCGTCCTTTGCAGTGCCTATACCCGTTACGACATAATAGCCGCGTGTATGATACGTATATTCCAGCCCTTCGGTGCGCCTTGAACCGCATACCGTACACTGACCGTTTTCATATTTATGGAACAGTCTGCCGTCCGCTTTTTCACGGGTATCGGTCGCTTCGCAATGCTGACATTTAGCGGTTTCCGTACCGTTTTCAATACAGGTTGCGTTGCCGTCCGCAACCCACTCGCCGAAAGTATGTATACCCGTTGCGGTATTCTCCGCCTCAACCGTATCGGTTGCGTCGCAATGCTGACAGCTTCCGGTTTTCGTGCCGTTTTTTACGCATGTCGCGTCATCATTATAGATATAGTTTACAAAGTTATGTACGCCCGTTGCCGTATTCGGTATCACGCGCACGTCCCTGTCGTTACAAACGGAACAAACTGCGGTTTCCGTGCCGTTATCCACACAGGTTGCGTTATTATCGGCAGTATAAGCCCCGTAAGAATGAGCGCCGTAATCGCCGTATTCGAAAACATCCGTGCCGGCTTCGCCGCACTCGCAGGAATAGTAATACTGCGCTCTGTCGGTACAGCTCGCCGGTGCTGCCAGATAATTTTCTTCGGCTATATCTCTGTTATAAACGTGAGTATGCCCTCCCCCGGTCTCCCCGCCGAAGCAAGCGGTTAAACCCACCGCCGCACCGGCAGTGCCAAGCACGGCGCATACCAATAACAATTTATTTCTCATTTATCACCCTCCGGAAATGAAATTTTTCACAACTAAATTTTAACACTTGGAACTTTAAAAATCAACTATTTGTTTAAGTAATTTATTGACAGCGTGCGCATCGTATATTATAATATATTCAATAAAATTTAATACCGTCGGGGGTGCAAAACCTATTTTGCCGTTAACCTCCACCACAGAGATGCAAGCAGTACAAGGAAAGCGCGGATTTGTTGCAGGAAGTGTACACCGAAGTACACGACCAAAACAAAACGCAAACTTGACGCCGTAATGCGAAGTATATATGCGGTGAGTAAGTTAAAACGGAACGGTTGAGCTGAGATTATACCCTTTGAATCGGCAACGTAATTGTTGAGCGATAGGCAAAGAGATTTTTTCGGCATTCCTTTTTATAGGAGTGTCTTTTATTTTTTCGGCGGTAGAAGGAGGCATTTTGTTTCACTTTTCACTTTTATCGTCGTATCTGACGGAAACCGACGAGGGCTACCTCTACGAGGACGTGTGGACGGAATACGCAGCGGATTTGCTTTCGTCGGTATTCCTGTACGCCGCTATTGCGCTTGCCGCCGTGCTTATAGCCGTGGGAATTTTCGTAAGATTAAAAAAGCCCGAAGCTTTCCCCTCGTTTTTTAAGGTAGCCGCAACCTGCGCAATTACCTTTGCGGTTACGGTAATACTGACGATGGTTTCAATCGGCTTTGCAAAGATAGCCGAAAAGGGCTACGCGCAGAGAGAGAACGGACTTCTGGAATTAGCCCCTCCGCTCGTACTCGGCGGAACAATCGTAGTGGGAATAACCGCTGCGTACCTTTCCCGCTTCTTTTCACCCAAGGCGTATAAAATTACGCTGATAACCTCGCTTTCATGTATCGGAGCGGCGTTTATCGCAACGGTGGCGTGCCTGATAGTCTACTTTACGCAGACGGTTTCGGGCGACGGCTGGTACGGCGAGAAGATTGACCAGCTTGCGCTTTATCTGACCGCGGGCGGACTGATTGTCCTTATTGTCGGCGCTGCGGTAGTTTCCGACCTTAAAAACAAAACCCGCTTCGACAGCCGCTGTATCGCGCTTGCGGGAATATGTATAGCGCTGTCGTTCGCGCTGTCGTACATAAAGATGTTTTCTATGCCGCAGGGCGGCTCGGTAACGCTTGCGTCGCTGCTGCCCGTAATGCTGTTCGCATTTGTCTACGGACCCAAAAAGGGCGTGTTCGTAGGAAGTATCTACGGCGCGCTGCAAGCCATGCAGAACCCCTATCTTATCCACCCCGCGCAATTTCTTTTGGACTACCCCGTCGCGTTTGCGGCGGCGGGACTTGCGGGCGCGTTCAACAAGATAGCCAAGCTTGAAAAACTGCCGCAGGTAAAATTCGCACTCGGCGCGGTTGTTGCGGGAACGCTGAGATTTGCCGCGCACGTCTTTTCGGGAGTGTTCGCGTTCGGCGCGGACGCAGGCGGGCAAAACCTCTGGGCATACAGCACCGCGTACAACAGCTACGTATTCGTGGATATAGCAATAGTAATCGCCGTCGGCGTAGCAGTGCTTTCCTCGAAAAATCTGGTAAAACGCCTATCCGTTTACGCCAATCAGAAGAAAACGCCGACCGAAGAAAACTAAATCAATAAAATACACGCCGTGCGGCTTCAAGCCGCACGGCGTATTTTTTAATTAATTTTTAGTTATATAAAAAAATTTTTAATTGCATATTGAATTAACAAAACGTATGCTGTATAATTAATTTAAGGGGGAACTTTTATGAAAAAAATTATAACGGTAAGGATACGTCAGGGAATTTTGTATCTGTTTTAGATTTGCTAAACGATGTTAAACTCAGCACCGACATATTATTCCCTGAAGTGTAAAATTGGAGATAGAAATAAAGGTAGGCTTTGTATAGGTGATTTAAGTATTTATTTGGAGAATAGATAATGAAAAAATTAGTTTCAGCTTTGTTTGTTTCAGTGGCGTTACTTAGTGTAATGTTTTCTTTCGGGGGATGTAAAGGCGGTAAATTTGACAACGAATTACCGTTTAAGACAGCGATTGTCAGTATCGATTATAGCGATACTGACAATAAGAAAGCGCGATTATCGATAAGTAACGATACGGAAAGCTTTGATATAGTCGGCATACAACTGTATAACAAAGACAATGAAAGAAAAATAAAAAATCTTTACGGTGGCGACCGTCTTGAAATATTTTATACCGATAACGATTATCAAACCGTGGACCATATTTTGGTTAAAAAGTCGAAGGTGTTGGCGCTTGAATTGTATTCGGACGTTGTTCCAGGTTCAGGGAAGATAGACGTTTATAGCACGGAAACTGGAGTAAGCGTTAACCATACTACCCATAGAGCATTTTGGGCAATAGACATAGCGGGAAATTATATAGACTTAGAAAATATTAAAAGCGGAACTAAACTATACGGAACTTATGTCGAGGAGGAAATTCAAGTAAACGGTGAAGGCGCTTATCAGACAAAACTGCATTATATTCACGCCTTATATTTATACGACCCCCGTTGAGGAATAAATAAAAACGCCGTGCGGCTTCAAGCCGCACGGCGTGATTTTTATATGAATTGAAGTATATCAACTAATACGGCAAAGCCGAGTATGAGGACGAAACCGACCGCGTGTATGACCGCCTCGATTTTTCGGGGCACGGGCTTGCGGAATATCCACTCGATAAGGCAAAATATAACCTTGCTTCCGTCCAGAGCGGGTATGGGCAACAGATTGAATACCGCAAGGTTGACGCCGATATAGGCGGCAATCTCGATAAAGTTCTGCACGCTTTGAGAGGCGATTTGCGAGGTAAGCTTTATCGTCGTCACGGGTCCGCCCATAGCCGAAAGCCCGAGGTGACCCGTCAGCAGCTCGCCGAGCACCTTGAAGATTGTGCCCGCAATTTTAAACGAATACACGAACGAGTGCCCTATCGTCGTAAAGAAGCCGAAGCGGTGATTTTCCACCCCTACCGCCCAATAGCTGGTACCGTCCGACTCGTAAGTGACGATACCCAAGGCGCGCCAAAGCTTGCCCGTATCCTCGGAATTTTCAAAATCGCAATCGGCGCGCATCATAATTTCTACCGACTTCTGTTCGCCGTCGCGGATAATTTCGCACTCTACTATATCCCCTTCCTTTTTACCGCCGAGCGCGCTCATAAGGTCGGTCGTAAGATAAATGCCCTTGCCGTCAACCTCGCAAATCAAATCTTCGGCAACGAGGCTGTATTCGGCGAACTGCCCCTCGGCGGGCGCGACGCCTCCGACCTTGAACATCATCTGACCGAACGAAAACAGCGAAATTATAATCAGCAGAAGCGCAAGAAGATAATTCATTAACGGGCCCGCGACGAGCACGATTATACGCTTCCACGGCTTTTTATCGTTGAAGCCGTCGCCCACGGAATCTTTGCCGTCCTCGCCCGCAAAAGCGCAAAACCCGCCGAGCGGCAGCAGCCTTATAGAAAACGCTTCGCCGTTCTTTTTGGAAACGCGCCTGAAAAGCTTCGGTCCGAAGCCGATAGCAAATTCGTCAATCTTGAATTTAAGCGCCTTACCGGCGAGGTAATGCCCGAACTCGTGTACGGTTATCATTGCAAGCAAAATTAAAATTGCCAGCAAGACCGCCCAGACGGTACTCATTACCGAAGAAAATGAAAGAAGTGTCATCTTATCCTTTTTATTGCCCCGCGCGCAATATCCGCGGCGCGGTCGTTTACGGCTTTAAGCCGAGAGAAGCTTTCCACCGCCTCGTCGGAAAACGCAGAAACGGTTTGCTCGACTACGCGGTAAATATCGGTGAACGCTATTTCGCCGTTTAAAAACGCGTGTACCGCCGTCTCGTCCGCGGCGTTGAGCACGCACGGCATAATTCCGCCGCGCTCGCCGCAATGCAACGCTATATCGAAGCAGGGAAATTTTTTCCTTTCCAACGGCTCGAACCCGAGCGAAAACGCCTTCGTAAAGTCCATTGGCGCAAGCGAGGTTGCAAGCCTTTCGGGATAGCTCAGCGCAAGGCTTATGGGCAGCTCCATCGTAGGATAGCTCATTTGTGCGAGCACCGCTCCGTCCTCGAACTCGACCATGGAATGAATTATACTCTGCGGCTGAATAACGGTCTCTATCGCGCCGTAATCGGTGCCGTAAAGCACGTGCGCCTCGATAACCTCGTATCCCTTGTTCATAAGCGTGGCGCTGTCGACTGTTATCTTCGCGCCCATTTTCCAGGTAGGGTGATTTAACGCCTGCTCGGGCGTGACGCATTTAAGCTTTTCGGCGGGCACGTTTCTGAACGCGCCGCCGCTCGCCGTAATTATCAGGCGTCTGACGCGGGTATCGGTTGAAAAATTCAGGCACTGCCAAATTGCGGAGTGCTCGCTGTCGACGGGCAGAATTGCCGCGCCCGTTTCCCGCGCGAGCGGCATTATCAAATCGCCGCCGCAGACGAGCGTTTCCTTGTTGGCAAGCGCAAGCGTCTTGCCCGCCTTAACGGCTTCGAGGCTGTATTCAAGCCCCGCGAACCCGCCCGCAGCGTTGAACACTACGTCCCCGCGCTCTACAGCAGACAATGCGGCGGCATAATCCTCGGACGCAAGAACGGCGGTTTGGGGGGCAAGCTCTTTAACCTGCCTGTCGAATTCCGCGCTCGGACGGTTTGCCACTATCGCGGCAATCGAGAACCTGTCGGGGTTGCGTTTAACCGTCTCGACAACCTGTTTTCCTATACTGCCCGTGCTGCCTATCAGAGTTATTTTTTTCATTTATTATTATACCCGAAAAAATTTATTTAATGACTGTTTTTTTAAGTTTCAAAAAAGCCCCGTTAAGGGCTTTTAAGGGTTTTATATTGTGAAAAGCAGGAAGCCGACCAGTACCAGCACGCTGACGAAGAACAGACTGTCGAACCTGTCGAGCACGCCGCCGTGCCCGGGAAGGATATTTCCCGAATCCTTTATGCCGCACCTACGCTTTATATAGCTTTCGAAAAGGTCGCCCGCCTGACCGACCACCGCACCGACGAAGCCTAACAAAAGGAACGCCACTACCGCGGGAAGTCCGCTCGAATAGGACAGCGGGTCGCCCGTAACCATGCTCATACCGTACCAGAGATAGTACGCGGCTACGCCAGCAGCCATACCGCCGATAAGTCCTCCGACGCCGCCGACAACCGTCTTGTTGGGGCTGATTTTAGGCGCAAGCTTATAGGGCAGCCACCTCTTTAAAGTCTTGCCCGTAACGTATGCAAAGCTGTCCGTGAGCATAACTATGAGGAACATCAGAAGCACTGCCGCAGTCGAGTTTTCGTGCAGGTGGTTGACCGCCGAGCACGTCAAGCTAAGCACGCCGCAATAACCCATTGCGCCGAGGCTTAAAAGCGTGGTATTCCAGTTGCTGCCGTCGAAGGAAACAAGCGCGAATACCACAACGACTATCGCATAAACAATCAACACCAAAAAAGAGGGCAGGTATCCGTCCGCGCCCAACATTTCGCAGAGCGCGAACATGGGCACGATAGTTGCGCAAAAAGCAATGGAAACGCCCCTCTGCGCCAACGGCACTATTTTGACTGCCCTGAAAAATTCCAGACAGCCGATAACCGAAATCGCGCAGAAAAGCGCGTCGAAGCCGATTGCGCCCCAGTCGGCGACCAACCATTTGAAAGTAAGCAGCAGCAGTAAAACTACGACGTATACTACGCTGGTTATATATCTCTTGTTTTTCATTCTATCCTCAGACCTTGCCGAAGCGCCTTTCGCGCGCGGCGTAATTTTCTACTGCCTTGTCAAGCTCCGCTTCCGTAAAATCGGGAAAAAGCACGTCGGTAAAATACAGCTCGGCGTATGCCGCCTGATACATCAAAAAATTAGAAAGTCTTACCTCGCCGCCCGTCCTTATTATCAGGTCGGGGTCGGGTATGCCGTCCGTATACAGCAGCGAAGAAAACGAGTCGGCGTCGACCCTTTCGCCCGCTTCAACGGCGCGGTTAACCGCGTTTATTATCTCGGCGCGGCTGCCGTAGTTTATCGCAAAAACAAGCGTGAAATCCGCTCCCTCGGGCGATTGCTTTTCACTGTCGTCAAGTAGCTTAATAACGTCGTCGGGCAGGGCGGACCTGTCGCCTATCACCTTGATGCGCGCGTTTTCCGCGTACAGCTTTTTTACGTTTGCGGTAAAATATTTGCGGAACAGTCCGAAAAGCCCGTCCAGCTCTTCCCGAGGACGGGATAGGTTTTCGGTGGAAAGCACGTAAAGCGTAAGATATTTAATTCCGAGCCTGCGGGCGTGCTCTGCAAGAGTAATCATTCTTTTCATACCCGCCTTATGGCCGAAGCCGCGCGGCTGAATTCTCTTCTTCGCCCACCTCCCGTTGCCGTCCATTATTATGCCGATGTGCAGAGGTAACTTGCCTTCCATTCGGATTATACCGTCATTATTTCCTTTTCTTTGGCGGATACCGCGGCGTCAATCTGCGCGATAGCGTCCTGAACCGCTTTTTCTATATCCTTTTCGACTGCGGCGCACTCGTCCTCGGAAAGCGTCTTGTCGTTTTTCAGCTTTTTAACGCCGTCCATTGCGTCGCGGCGGCAGTTGCGCGCGGCGACCTTGCTGTCCTCGCCCGTTTTGCGGATTTGCTTGCACAAATCGCGCCTTCTCTCTTCGGTCAGCTCGGGGAATACAAGACGGATAACCTTGCCGTCGTTGGTCGGGGTTATGCCGATATTGGAGGTCTGAATAGCCTTTTCTATCGCCTTTAAAACCGATACGTCCCACGGCGCGATTACAAGGCATCTGCCCTCCTGCACCGAAACGCCCGCAGCCTGAGTGACGGGGGTTGCCGCTCCGTAATAGTCGAAAGTCACTTTGTCGAGTATGTGCGGATTTGCCCGTCCCGCGCGGACGGAAGAATACTCTTCTTTAAGCACGTTTATGGTCTTTGTAAGCTTGTCGTCGAGTATGAGCAATATGTCTTCTACCTGTTCGTTATCAATCATGGTGAACTCCCTTTAATTGTTGTCTATAAGCGTGCCTATCTTCTCGCCGCAGACGGCGCGGATAAGCGAGTCTTTTTCGTCAAGCGCAAAGGCGAGCGCGGGAACGCCGTTTTCCATACACATGGTCGCGGCAGTCGTGTCCATTGCCTTTATGCCGTTTTTGATTATATCGAGGTAATTTATGTGGTCGTATTTTATCGCCTTGGGGTTGGTCTTGGGGTCGCTGTCGTAGATGCCGTTGACGTTCTTTGCCATAAGCAGCACGTCAGCCTGAATTTCGCAGGCGCGCAGCGCGGCTGCGGTATCCGTCGAGCAATAGGGGTTGCCCGTACCGCAAGCCATAATGACTATTCTGCCCTTTTCGAAGTGGCGCAGCGTGCGACGCAAAATGTAAGGCTCGGCAACAGAGGTCATAATAAGCGCGGTCTGAACGCGGGTGGGTATTCCGCGCTGTTCGAGCGCGTCCATCATTGCAAGCGAGTTCATAACCGTTGCAAGCATACCCATATGGTCTGCAGTAGTGCGGTCCATCTGCTTTCCCTGACGCCCGCGCCAAAAATTGCCGCCGCCTATTACCAGCCCGATTTGAACGCCCATTTCGCGTATGCGCGCAATTTCTTCGACAACGTCGGAAATTACGTCCTCGTCAAGTCCGTGCCCCGCCTTGCCTGCAAGCGCCTCACCCGAAAGCTTAATTAATATTCTTTTATACTTAGGTTTCATATAATTCCCCCGTATCGTCGATTATAACATAAAACTTTGCAACTTGCAACATTTAATACAATATTTGACAATTTTTAAGGCAGATTATCAACCAAAAGTTTCAACAGCAACAAGCACGCCTATTTTAAACCCTTCTTTGAAATGCGAACAGCCTATTGCAATTTCAAGCCCCGCCGTAGCGTCGACAAGTTTATCAAGAATTTGCCTCTGACTGTCGTTTAAACCGGTTACAAGTTCATTGTAAATCTTGGAGTATTTTTCGTCAGCTTTTTCATACCGTTCGTCGACAACTATTTTTTCAAAATCACCTCTTCTGCCAAAATATATTTCTTCTAATATTGATTTCATATTTGCCTCCATAAATAATAAATTACAAGTTTCTTGTAATTTTGACACAATTATACAAGTATCTTGTATAATTGTAAAGTAAATGAAAACTAATATCGCAAAAAATATAAAATTTTATAGAAAACAATTACAGTTAACGCAAGGGCAACTCGCTGAAAAGTTAGACGGTAAAGCAAGTCTTATAAGCAATTATGAAAATGGACACAGTACACCCGATATTTATACATTATGTAGGCTTGCTGAAATTTTTAATATATCGCTTGACGAACTTGTAGATTATAAAAAAAATTAGCGGTTTCCGAATTCGGAAACCGCTTTATTTTATTTAATTCTTTTTCATTGCCTCGACTTGCTTAGCGACCTCGTCCTGCAAATTCTCGCTCTTCTTTTCAAGTCCCTCGCCCATTTCGAAACGAACGAAACGCGTTACGTTGAACTTGGAGCCGATAACCTGCGCAACGGTCCGGCTGTCGTCTTTGACGAAAGCCTGCTCCATAAGGCAGTTGTCCTGATAGTATTTGCCAAGCTTGCCCTCGACGATTTTTTCCAAAATGTTCTGGGGCTTGCTTGCATTCTTCGGGTCGTTCTGCATCTGAACGAGCATAATTTCCTTTTCCTTTGCAAGAACCTCGGCAGGAACCTCGCTCTTGTTTACGAACGAGGGCTTAGCCGCAGCAATCTGCAAAGCTACGTCGTGCAGGGTATCCTCTGCGCCCGCCTTGAAGTCGGCAGCTTCGACCATAACGCCGACCTTGCCGCCCATGTGGATATAGGTTTCGATTTTGTTTTTCGTATCGAAAATTTCAAATCTGCGGATAGAAATTTTTTCGCCTATAACAGCGGTCTGATTGGTAATGAAATCTTTAACGGTGGTACCGTCAAGCTTGCACGCGTTAAGCGCGTCTACGTCGGCGGGCTTATCGGTAGCGATAACCTTGGCAACCGCGTCCACTATTTCGTGGAACTTGTCGCCGCGGGAAACGAAGTCGCTTTCGCAGTTAATCTCTACGAGAACGCCTGCGCCGCACTTGTCGCAAACGAAAGCGCCTACCGCGCCCTCGGCTGCAATTCTGCCCTCTTTCTTAATCGCCTTTGCAATGCCGCGCTTTCTCAAAAGCTCGGCTGCGGCCTCCATATCGCCGTCGGCGTCGGTCAACGCCTTCTTGCACTCTAACATACCCGCGCCGCTCTTCTCGCGGAGGGTCATAACGTCCTTAGCCGTGAATGCCATATATTATTCCTCCTCTTTAACCTCTGCGGTAGTCTCGTCCGCAGCGGCAACTACTTCTTCGATAGACATATCGCCGTCGTTTCCAACGACTTCGAGAACGGGGGTTTCGCCCTGATTAGCCTCGATAACCGCGTTTGCGATAACCGACGAAATAAGCTTAACCGCACGGATAGCGTCGTCGTTACCGGGGATTACGCAGTCGATAAGGTCGGGGTCGCAGTTGGTATCGGTGATAGCCACGATGGGAATGTTAAGCTTTCTCGCTTCCTTGACCGCGATGTCCTCGCTGTGAGGGTCTACCACGAACATAACGCCGGGAAGCTTGTTCATATCTCTTATACCGTTGAGGTTGGTCTGAAGCTTGCCCATTTCCTCTTTAAGCTTTGCCACTTCCTTTTTGGGAAGAAGGTCGAACTCGCCCGAAAGCTCCATTTTTTCAAGCTTGACCATTCTTTCCACGCGCGAGCGGATTGTCTTGAAGTTGGTAAGCGTGCCGCCCAGCCAGCGCGAATTTACGTAGTACATACCGCAGCGCTCAGCCTCTTCCTTGACCGCGTCCTGAGCCTGCTTTTTCGTACCTACGAAAAGAATACTCTTGCCTGCTTTAACCGCTTCGACTACGAATTTGTAAGCCTCTTCGATAAGTCCGACGGTAATCTGCAAATCGATAATGTGAATATCGTTGCGCTCTGCGTAAATGTACTTGCCCATTTTGGGGTTCCATTTTCTCGTCTGGTGCCCGAAGTGTACGCCCGCTTCGAGCAGCTGTTTCATTGAAATAACCGCCATTTTAATTCCTCCGTTTTACCTCCCCGAAAGCGCGGTTTTTGTACGGCGTTTATTACGGCACTGAAAAATTTTACCGTCACGGAACGCCCGCCTTCCGAGTGTGAATTTTTATAGCTTTGATATTTTAGCAAAAATTTTTTTTGTTGTAAAGCTTTTTAATCGGGTGCCGAACGTATTTTTTTTCGACGCCCGACCGCAAACCGTTAATTTTCTTCCGCTTCTTCTTCGCTTTGGTAGAATTCGAACACCTCTTCCAAAAGCTGCTCGTCCTCGATAGGTTCGAGAGTTTCTTCCTTTTCGTTGAGGCGGAAAATAACCACCTCGTCGTCGGCGATTTCGTCGCTCGGCTCCGCGGCAAGCAACAGAGTGTATTTCTCGCCCTTATATTCGGTAACGTCCAAAAGCCTGAATTTAATTACCTTGCCGCTGTCGTCGATAAGCTCGATAATCTCGCTTTCCTCTTCGTTTATGTTTTCGTTTTCGCTCATTTTTATCTCCTTTTTGCCAGATAGTTGTCAAGTATGTTCGCCGCGGCAAGCGCGTCGACGCAGCTCTTCCGCTTTTCGCGACGCATGCCCTCGCTTATCAGCGTTTCGTGCGCCATCAGCGTTGTAAACCGCTCGTCCTCGCAGATTATTTCTATACCCGTCGCCTCGCGCAGAGCCGCGATAAACCGCTCGGTTTTTTCCGTCTGCAAAGCCCGACTGCCGTCGAAGTTGACGGGAAGTCCGCATATTATTTTTGTTGCGCCCTTGTCCCTTGCAATTTTCGCAACCGCCTCAACGTCCGTTTGAAAGCCCTTGCGGAAATACGTTTCCGACGGCAGGGCGTAGGTATTGAACGGGTCGGATATTGCAACGCCTATGCGCTTATCGCCTATATCGAACGCGACGAATCTTTCCATATTGAAGAGTATAACATACATTTGCGCATATTGCAACAACATTTACGCTTAAAACACAAGCCGAACGAAAACTCCGCTCGGCTTGTGCTGTTACTTAATCGGTTTAATTTTTTTGCTGATTAAATATATTATTCGTCAATTCAATTACATACTCTTTGGTATCGTTCACAATCATACCGTTAAAGTATTTAGCAACTTGTTTGTCGATTTCTTTATAACTGTACGAAACGAATAAGTTTGCCCCTAATTCTTTTTCATGTAAATCGTTAACGTATATATGCGTATGTGTACCGTTTTTTGAAATAATATTTATACTTAATTCGGGACACCCTCCCGAACCGAAAATCATAGTTTTTTCTTCATGCGTCTTAGTCTCTATATCAATCGGGGAAAGTTGTATAACACCGAAAGCCCTTCCTATTTCATTAAGTTGTAAGATGTTTTCCAATGACACTGTAACCCGCGCAGCCCATGTTATCACCTCAAAATCATCAATGTCGCGTATCTGCGGGTGTGGTATTTCTATTTGTGCGGTTTCAGCGTCAGTGCGAAAGAAATCGGAAATATAAAACTCTTCGGTTTCGGGCTTTGATGCGGGCGCCTTGGTTCCGTCTGCGCTACAATATATCGTTTCGCTTATTTTTTCCTGTTGGGGCTTGTTATCCACGCGGTAGTATGCGCGTGCTTTCCAGTAACTCCCTTTCCCTTCCGTCGACGCGCTTGCACTTACCGTTTCACCTTGGTCAAGGTCGCGAACGCCGTTACTTGCCGCCAGGCTCATAAAAGTAAAATCTTCGCGGTATACGTCCGACCTGTACAGTTCGATATTGACGGTTACCGTTGACGGAAACAGCGTAAACTTGTTGTTAACCGAAGCGGTCACTTTTCCGTTCTCGCCGTCAAGCGAAAACTGCAAATCGGTATATAACCCCAGCGGTCCTGACGGCTCGTTAACGTAAGAAGCTTGCTCTTTGCGGTTCAACCCTGCCGTGCCGTTACCGCAAGCCGCAACGGAAACGCACGGAACTACCGCAAGCAGCATTGCCGCAACGCACATCAATTTCTTCTTTAACTTTATCATAAACTCCCTCTGTTTTTATAAATATTTTTAATTAAATCTATTAAAGAATTTTTTAATTCATTCGATATTATTCCCGAATAATATTTTTCGCTTATACCGTCATTATAGTGAACGTAGATATTCGCATTAGTAGCTAATTTATACATACCGTTTACTGCAACTTCTATCGAGCAATCGTTTGCAAACTTTACAGATAAAATATTAGGCGCATATTTAAATTCCGTATTGAAAATTTCACTTACTTTAATCCCTTTAATTTCAGTGTCCATATTTAATTCGGCAACCCGCACGGTGCCGAGATAAGTTTTAACCTCATTGAATTGCTTGCCCGTCAAATAAATGTTTGCAGTTTTTAACGGTTGAATTATTCCATCGGCATCGAAATAAGGTCTTCTTATTACCATATCCCACCTTGCGTCATAAACGGTTTCGTAAAATAAGTCATTAAGGTCGTTCCATTCGGTTGCCGAATTACTAATATCATTTTTATCTCTATATGTTACTTCCATAGCTTCGTGTAGCCGTAGTTGCAAATTGCCGTCAACAAGCGCTACAAAATTTTTAAATTTTTTTGTTCCGTCATTTTCAAAATAACTGTAACGAACAAATAAATTAGCATTTAAAATATCTGAAGCGCAGTCATAAACGTATATAATAGCTTTACTGCCGTTTTCAAATTCCGCAAAAACTTTAAAAATCGATTTGTATACAGAGTTCAGTGTTGCCGAGTGAAAAGCATTTACCTCGTCGTCGGATTTGTTGTCTAAGTCAAATTCTTTCAGCTTTATTTCACCAAATAAATCTTTTACGATTTGCAGTTCTTCTTTGTTTTCAAGCTGTACGTTCAGACTATTCCAAAAATTCATAACATTGTATTCATAATCAGTATGATAATACGGAATTTCGGAATAAATACGCTTTGCATTTTCCTGCAAAAAATCGGAAATATAGAACTCTTCGGTTTCGGGCTTTGTCGCGGGAGCCTTGGTTCCGTCTGCGCTACAATATATCGTTTCGCTTATTTTTTTCTGTTGGGGCTTGTTATCCACGCGGTAGTATGCGCGTGCTTTCCAGTAACTCCCTTTCCCTTCCGTCGACGCACTTGCACTTACCGTTTCACCTTGGTCAAGGTCGCGAACGCCGTTACTTGCCGCCAGGCTCATAAAAGTAAAATCTTCGCGGTATACGTCCGACCTGTACAGTTCGATATTGACGGTTACCGTTGACGGAAACAGCGTAAACTTGTTGTTAACCGAAGCGGTCACTTTTCCGTTCTCGCCGTCAAGCGAAAACTGCAAATCGGTATATAACCCAAGCGGTCCTGACGGCTCGTTAACGTAAGAAGCTTGCTCTTTGCGGTTCGACTCTGCCGTGCCGTTACCGCAAGCAGCAACGGAAACGCACGGAACTACCGCAAGCATCATCGCCGCAACGCACATTAATTTCTTCTTTAACTTTATCATAAACCACCTCTCTAAAAAATTACGGAGTACATTCCCCCATGTACTCCGTATTATAATCTATTTTATTCCGTTTGTCTGCCACATCCCTGTATCAATTTATCGCAAGCGTGTATCAATTCTACTTTTTTCTGCTTTTTAACGTTTTAATAATCAACAGCACCGTTAAAGTAATCAGCACGGCAACGGCTACCGTTCCAAGAACGAGAAAAATAATACCCTCGTAATTTACTATATGTATATCCTCGCTCCATTCCCCGCCCATGCCCGGCGAAACGGCTACGTACGCAGCTATCCCGCAAGCAGCAACGAAAAGAATAAGCAGAACGATACCCGCCACTATGGACACTGTTTTAAGCGTGCCGAATCTGCGCGGCGTTGTAACGGTTTGCGCTTCGGGCTCGGGTTGTACATCCTCGTCGCAGCTATCCAAAAAGTAAGCGCTTGCCACGCCGAAAAATTTGCACAAGGCTTTAATATTTTCAGTAGTCGGCTGAGCCGCGTTGGTTTCCCACCTCGACACCGAGTACCGCGCAACCGCTATGCCGTCCGCAAGCTTTTCCTGCGAAACGCCCTTTTGCTTTCTTAAATCGTAAATTTTTTCACCGATTGTTTTCATGCTTTAATTATAACATACCCGCGGACGAATTGCAAGAAAAACAAACCTTACGCCTCGCGTTGTATTTTGAAGTTGACTTGAAAACGATATTACCGCGGGGATATCCCCGCGGTAATACTTTTGAACGGCTTAGTTCTGGGAAGTAGCTTCTTCCGTCTTCTTCTCCATTTTTTCAAGCTTGCTGTCGATATACTGCTCTGCCTTCGTCATTAAATCTTCCTGATTCTTCTTTACGAGATTTCTCAGTTTGCAGTTGTTGGCAACAGCAAGCGCGCCGCCAGCCATTCCGATAGCGACACCTAAAATAAATTTTTCCACTTTTATTTCTCCTTATAGTAAAACGGGCAGTAGAATACCCTTATCAGTAGTATGACCCTTGCGCTTTGAGTTTATGATTGTAAAATTTTGCAAATAATTTAATAACCCGAAACGTATTTGAAATTTTTTAGCTAAGCTATTGAATTAACCGCGACGCCGTGTTATAATAATTAAAAAATTTTGCGAGGTAAAATTCCCGTGGCACATAACGTAATTGCCGAGGCAAAAAGATGCCTGAACTGTAAAAAGCCGTCGTGCAGGAAGGGCTGCCCCATAAACACGCCTATTCCGCAATTTATATCCGCCTTTCTCGGCGGCGACATAAAGGGCGCGGGGAAAATGCTGTTCGAGAACAATCCGCTGTCGGTGGTATGCTCAATCGTCTGCAACCACGGCAACCAGTGTCAGGGGCACTGCATACGCGGAATAAAGGGCGAGCCCGTAGAGGTAAGCACGATTGAAAACTTCGTTTCGTCGCACTATATAGACAGCTTAGAGCTTGAAAAAGCGCAGCCCAACGGTATACGCGTCGCGGTGGTCGGGGCGGGTCCCGCAGGCATTACCATAGCGATAAAAATGGCTCAGCTGGGCTACGACGTGACGGTGTTCGAATCCAAAAGCGAAATAGGCGGAGTGCTGAGATACGGCATACCCGAGTTCAGGCTACCCAAATCGATAGTAGACGCGTACCTCAACATACTGTACAGACTGGGCGTTAAAATCAAGTTCAACGTAACGATAGGCAAGGCGTTCGGAATCGAAGAGCTTTTCCGCGACGGGTTTAAGGCCATATCGATAGGCACGGGCGTTACCTGGCCCATACCCTTGGGTGTAAAGGGCGAAACGCTGGGTCACGTGCATTACGGGGTGCACTACCTCGAACGACCCGAGGTATATCAGCTTGGCAAAAACGTCATAGTTATAGGCGCGGGTAACGTGGCAATGGACGTGGCGCGCACTGCGTTGCGGCGCGGGGCGAAAAGCGTTAAGGTAGTGGTCCGCAGCGACAGATACACCGCAAGCGAAGAGGAAAAGGAATACGCCGAAATAGAGGGTGCGGAATTTATATTCAACAAATCGCCCGTGGAAATAACCGACCGCGGCGTGCTGTTCGCGGACACCGTCTGCGACGAAAATCACCGCGTAATATCCACCGCCGAAACGCCCGAGCTTATGCAAGCCGACTCGGTGTTTATATGTATTTCTCAGCGCCCCTCGAACCTTATTCTAACCCAGACCGAGGGACTTGAAACCAACGAGCGCGGGCTTGTTAAAATCAACGAAGACGGTTCGACCTCGCGCCCCGGGCTGTTCGCAGCTGGCGACGTGGTGCGCGGAGCAAAGACCGTAGTCGAGGCTGCCGAAACCGCCAAACGCGTTGCCTACGCAATGGACGCTTATTTAAAATCACTCCCCAAAAATTAAAACGAATACGACAGCCCGCCCGAGCGTTAATATAACGCTCGGGCGGGCTACATACTTAAAGCCTTTCCTGCGGGAAAGGCTTTTCGGCCTGTTATTCGATTCCGTTTACTATCCGTTCTGCATACTTCAATAACTTTTCCGCACGGACACCTTGATTTTTCTTCCAGTCGGCTAATTCAAAGCGATATGCATTCGTCCGCTTTTTGCCGATAACCGTTCTGCAAATTGCATAAACAAGACAAAGCGCGCCACCCACCGCAGCAACCAACAATATCGGGCTTATCCAAATTGCAAACGCTATCCCTATGACAAGAGCTATGACGCCTAAAATATAAAAAGTTAAAGTGCTCATTTTGTGTTTATTTTGCGGACGTTCAGGTTTTTCACTGACCAGTGAACGGTACTCCGCTTCCATCGGCACTATGCGGCTGTACCACGGGCTTGCTTTTTCCCTTGAAAAGGTAAGCTTATTAAACGTTGAGTAGTGCTTTGTCGACGACCCGTCAAGCCCTTGCGTCTGCCCCTCGTACTCTTGACATCTCTGATTGTTTAAAAGCTCCCACCCGAACGCTTCATATTCTTTGATTGTTTCGTTAATAATATAGTCGTCGGGGTAGCTTTGTACAGTTATCGTTTCCCTTGCCATTTGTTTTCTCCTTGTAAAAAGTCTACTAATAATATACCATAGTATTTTATATATTGTCAAGTGAATTGATACAATAGTATCGTAATTTTTTACGCAATCATAAACAGTGAGGACTTATGCTCAACGAAGTTATAAAAAAATTGCGCACGGCGCACGGCCTTACGCAGGTAGAACTTGCATACGCTTTAGGGGTAAGCAAACAGTGCGTATCTAATTGGGAAAACGATTATATACAGCCGTCGATAGAAATGCTTGTTAAAATAGCCAAATATTTTAAGGTCACAACGGACTATCTGCTTGATTTGGACAACCGTACGATAATTGACGTTTCGGGATTATCCGATTCGGAAATAGCGCATATAAGGCAGATTATCAACGATATTTTACAACGCTGACAATAAATAAAGCCGCGGGCATAAGCCCGCGGCTTTATTTTGCCGTACCGTCGGTACAGTTAACCTCGTATTCGCCCGTGTCAGCGTTCCAGTCGAGACCCTTGACTATCGAGCCCCACCCCTCCGCCGTGCCGCCGTAATTGACGGCGGTCAGATTTTCGCAGCCGTCAAACGCCCGCATTTCTATTTGCGTTACGGCGCTGCCGAAGGTTACGCTTTGCAGATTTATGCAATTTTCAAGCACGCCCGTACTTATGCACGTCACGCTGTCGGGAAAGGTTATTTCGGTTAATCCCTCGCAGCCGTAAAACGCGCAGCTTGCCACCGAAACAACCCCGTCCGGTATTACGATTTCGGTAAGCCCCTTACAGTACGCGAACGCGTCCTCCCAGATAAATTCAACGCCGTCGGGAATAATCATCTCGGTAAGGCTAATACAGCCGTAAAAAGTCTGCCCGCCGACGTACGAAAGCCCTTCGGGAATTTTTACGTCAGTAAGCGCCGCGCAATAGCAGAACACGCCCCG
The DNA here is from genome assembly GCA_910576655.1 of uncultured Christensenella sp. Taxonomy (GTDB): domain Bacteria; phylum Bacillota; class Clostridia; order Christensenellales; family Borkfalkiaceae; genus Coproplasma. Next base: position 47,181 of record CAJTJC010000002.1, on the reverse strand, counting down.
CCCGAGTGAAACCACGCTGTCGGGAACGGACACTTCGGTAAGCGCTTTACAGCCTATAAAAGCGTAGGCATCTATCGCGGTGACCGAATCGGGCACGGTGACGGACGTCAGGTTTTCGCAGCCCGCAAACGCCCACGGGCCTATGCCCGTTACGGGTTTGCCCTTGTGCTCGGACGGTATTGTAATTTGCGCGGCGGTCGCCTCGCCTATTCCCGAACAGATATAGTACGAGCCGTCCTCCGACGCGGTAAATTCAAGCCCGTCGGTAAAATCCCCGCACGCGCTTAAAGCAAACGCGGGCAAGGCGAATAATATCCCCGAGACAAGACATAGTTTGCGTTTCATAAATTCTCTCCTTAAATAAAAATGCCGCTTCCCATAAGAAGCGACATATAGAAAATGTACACTTCTCGTAGGTTGCGACACCAACTTTTAACTCGTTTTGCACAATGAATTGTAAAGCAAAAGAAGATACACTTCTACCAAGTATACCATTGTGCAGTATTAAGTTAATGTCGCACTTTTATTCTACCATTTCCGCGCCGCCGTGTCAAGACATTTTAAAAAAAAGCCCGCCGTGCACGGCGGGCTGTAATTACCATTTAACGGGTTTTCCGTTTACGTAGCGCCAGAAGCTGCCCTCTTCCGTCGGGCGGCTTTCGCTGTAAAAATACACCGTCACGCTTTCACCGAACATATCGCCTATGGTCGAGCGTGCCGCAAGCGGAGTCCCACCGCTGTCGAGGCGGCCTATTTCTATTGCCTCCCACTGTGCGGCAGTACCCTCGAAAAATACGCTTTCAAGCGAATACAGCTTATAAAACGAATAGCTTTCGCACGTAACAAGCGACGCAGGCAGCACTATGCTTTGCATTGCGCCGTTATCGAAAAACGCGGAATATCCCACGCTTTTTACGCTTTTGCCGATTTCTACTGTTTCCAGCTGAATACAGCCCGCGAAGAACCATTGCGGAATATATTCTATCCTTGCGGGAAGCTTGACCCGCTTTAAGCTTACGCAGTTCATAAACGTCGCAGTCATGGAAAAGTCGCCGTTTTCGTCCTCGCCCACGCCCGCTATAGTGTCGGGGAAGTTGACTTCTTCGAGCGCGTTGCAGCCCGTGAATACGCTTCTGCCAATACGCTCGACGCCCTCGTTAATAACAGCGCGCGAAAGGGAATAGCAATCTGCAAACACGTCGGAGCCGAGCGTCCTCGCGCTTGACGGAATTTCGACGGCTTCCAACGAATGGCAGTACGCGAACGCGCCGTCGCCTATCGTCTTTACGCCCTCGCCGAGGTCGACGCTAATCAGTCGCTCGCAGCCGTTGAAGGCGTTGTCCCCTATCGTCTCTACGGTGTCGGGCAGGGTTACGCCGGTTATATATTTGCAGTTGAAAAACGCGTTTTCGCCGATTGCCGTTACGGGCTTGCCCTTATACTCGGCGGGGATTATTATTTCCGCATCCGATACCGAGCCGATGCTGCGCACCGTGTAGGATACGGTCTGCCCGTCCTCGCACACGGCGGTATAGTAAAAGCTTTCGTCGCTTTCGACCTTGCCGCAGTTTATTTCCCTGCCGTCGGTCAGCTTTATTATCAGGTTGCCGTCGCTGTCGATATACGACGTTTCGACGGAAACGCCGTCCTTCCCGTCGCCGCACGCCGAAAGCCCGAACGCGAGCGTAAACAGCATTACGAGCGAAGCGATTACGCACAATATTTTTTTCATAGCCATACCTATTATGAGTATTCCGTATTTTTTCAAACGGCGCGTCCTTACGAACGCGCCGCCTTTATTTTAGTTAAGGTTTGAGTTGTCCACCGAGAAAGCGTATACGTCTCTGTCCTCGGGGAAGATGGGGCCCGTAATTACGGGAAGGTTGAGCGGCGCGATGTAAGCGTTTGCCGTAAGGTTGGTTACCGCCGAACGCAGGTAGGGATAGATAAGCTTGGTACCCTCTATTACGAAGCTGCGCTCTTCGTTCTCGTTTGCGGTCTCCACCTCGAAGATACCTACGAGGGTTACGTTAATATCGAAGGGCTTGGGCTCTGCCTCGGTCGAAGCTATCTTGACGGAAAGCACGATAAAGTTAACCTTTTCGTTGCCGTTTACCTTTCTTACCTGACGGGAAAACTGAGGCTTGATGTCAAGCTTGGTGTCGGGTTCGAGTTTTACGTGATTGAGCTTGAACGAAAGCTCTTCTGCGGTGATGCCTTTAAAATCAAATTTCATAAATTACTCCAGATATATCGTTCGTCGGCGCAAACCGACACGTTCATTATATAGATTTTAGCAGATTTTGTCAAGTTTTATATTGCTTAAATTCGTTTCTTGCGATATAATAACGGTACTATGAGAAAAACCCTGTATTTTGACGAGTATTGCGGATACGCCGTTTCCGCCGTGACAGAAAACGGCAAGCTGACCGAATTCAATTTCGAGAGCGGCGGAAGTCTGTCGCCGAAGGGCAACGTCTACAAGGGTAAAATAGTCGCCGTGCTTGCAGGCATGCAGGCGGCGTTCGTAGACTGCGGACTGGAACGCAACTGCTACCTTTCCGCCGACGACGCCATGCCGAGCGCGGACAAGTACGACGGCAGTCGCGGCGAAATATCCATGCCCGAATTGAAGGAGGGCGACGACGTGTTGGTACAGGTCGTGCGCGCACCGACGGGCAAAAAGGGCGCAAAGGTGACGCTGTTTCCCTCGTTCGTCGGCAAGAACGTAATCTACCTGCCGAATACGCCGTTCGTAGGAGTATCGCGCAAGATAGCCGACGACGAGCTGAGAAAAAATCTCGCGTACTCGGTGGCGGGACTTATAGGCGAGGGCGAGGGCATCGTACTCAGAACCGCGGCGCCGTACACCCGCCGCGACCTTATAGCGACCGAACTTGACAGCCTTAAAAGCGTATACTCGGGCGTCAAAAAGCACTTTACCGACGCGCCGACGGGCACGCTGCTGTATTCGGAAACCGAGCTGGTTTCGCGCGTGCTGCGCGACGTGCTCAGCTACGACATAGAAGAGATATTCGTGGGCAACGACAGACTTAAAGCCGCAGTCGAGCGGTTCTATTCCCTCTTCCCGCCCGCACACAGACGACCCGTAACCGTACACCGTTCGGGCAGGGATATGCTTGAAGAACACGGTATAAGCGAGCAGGTCAGGGTAATGACTACGCCGCGCGCCGAGCTTGAAAACGGCGCGTATCTCGTGATAGACAGGTGCGAGGCGCTTACCGCGGTTGACGTCAATACCGGCGCGTTCACCGGAGCGAACAACCTGGAACAGACCGTCTATTACACCAACGTGTTAGCCGCGCGCGAAATCGCAAGGCAGGTAAAGCTGAGAAATATCGGCGGCATAGTCGTGGTCGATTTCATAGATATGACCGACCCCGCGCACAACCGCAACGTAGTGGAAGAGCTTGAACGCGCTTTAAAAAGCTACGGCATGAAATGCTGCGTAGGACAAATGTCGGAGTTTGGTTTGGTCGAATTTACACGCAAGCGCGAGGGAGCAAGCGTGCTTCCGCTTATGCGCAAACAGTGCCCGCACTGCGGGTCGGGGTTCATTACCCCTTCGAGGTTCACCATTCTCGATACCCGCGCAAAGCTGCTCGGGCTGTATGCGGACGGTTGCAGACGCGTTCTTATAGACGCCGCGACCGAAACCGTTGCGGCTGCGCTTGGCTGGCAAGCCTTTACGGACGACGTAAAGGCGCGTATGCCCGATATGGAAATTTACCTTCGCTCTCACCGCTCTTATCCCCATTCCCGCGTACACCTGCACACGCAGTTCGCACCCGACGAAAAAGCCGAAAAGCTGAATTAAGCGCCGCGCGTTTTTAAACGCGCGGCGCTATTTTACAAAAACTTTTTCAGCTTTTTTTCGAAGCTTTCTTCCATGTTGATAAGCTCGTTTAAAAGCTTTCTGACCTCGGCGTCCATATTGCTTCCGCCGTCGGTAAGCGACGTTTTCAGCGAGGTGATACCGTTGACCGTACCCCTTATCATCATCTGGGCGATATTCTGCGCCGAATTGTCGTTGGCGGTGCCCATTTTAATGGCGCTCCACATCATTGCCTTTTTTATGGGGCTGGGTTCCTTTACGTCGATATTGTACTTCAAGGCAAGCGCCGCCGCCTTAGAGCAAACCTTTTCGTATTCCTCGTGCTGGTGCATTATTTCTTCGCGGATTTCGCCGTCCTCCACCGCGGGCATTATGTCCGAAATGGATTCAAGCGCAAGCTGCGCGTTACGGTAAATTTCCGCAACGATTTCACTGTCGTTTTTTTTCTTTTCCATAAGAAGCTCCTTACATTTAAGTATTTTCTTATAAATTATTATCGCCTTGTTTTAATAAAATAATACCGCACCGAAGATTAATTGCTTGACAACGCGGCGTTAAAGTGGTAAAGTTTAAACTGAGCCGCTCGTAACGGGCCCCAAAACGCGCTTTGCGCTGCCCAAACGGCGAGACTGGTTAGAGGAGGTAAAAATATGTACGCGATTTTTGAAAACGGCAGCAAACAGTACAAGGTTTGCGAAGGTGACCTTTTAAAGGTTGAAAAGCTGAACGCCAACGTCGGCGACACCGTGACTTTCCCCGTCATTCTTACGGCTGACGGCAAGGGAATTAAGACCGGTGACGAGGTTAAAAACGTCAAAGTTACCTGCGAAGTCGTTTCTCACGGCAAGGACAAGAAGATTATCGTCTTCAAGTACAAGGCCAAGAAAAACGAGAGAAAGAAGCAGGGTCACAGACAGCCCTATACGCAGATAAAGGTTACGGCAATCGGCGCGCCCGCTAAAAAGGCGGCAACCAAAAAGCCCGAAGCGACAGCTAAGGCAGAATAATTCAGGAGGATAAGAATATGATATTTTTAAGATTATTCGCCCATAAAAAAGGTACCGGTTCTTCGCACAACGGCAGAGACAGTAATCCCAAAATGCTCGGCGTTAAGCGTGCCGACGGACAGTTCGTGCTTGCGGGTAACATCCTCGTAAGACAGCGCGGTTCGAAGTTCAAGGCAGGCAGCGGCGTAGGCATGGGCAAGGACGATACTCTCTTTGCGCTTGTAGACGGCACCGTGAGATTTGAAAGAGTGGGCAAAGACGGAAAGCAGGTTTGCGTTTATCCCGTCGCAGAATAAAAAATAAAAAGGCGAGTGTTTCGGCTCGCCTTTTTTGATAGGTAAAAATATGTTGCACGTTCGTTCATTAAAGGATACTGATACGGAAATTTTCACACGGCTGTTCGCCGAATATTACGCCGAGCTGGACTGCCCGGACGACGCCGCGCACTTGGTCGGCGAATATATAATTCCCGATATGCTTGCGGGGCTGCTTCACGTCGATTTGATTGCGGACGACGGACAGGTCTGCGGCTTCGTCATTTATCAGATTGACGACATAGACAACGAATGGAATTTTAAGGAGGGCTGGGGCGACGTACGCGAAATATACGTCTCCCCCTCCCGTCGCGGCTGCGGACTGGGCAAATTTTTGCTTTACTCTGCGGAAATGAAGCTGAGGGAAGCGGGAGCGCAAACGGCGTATTGCCTGCCTTATGAAAAAGCTATCCCCTTTTTCACTGCGTGCGGGTATGAAAACAGCGCCGAATACTGCGAGGATTTGGCCTGCACGGTGTTCGAAAAGCGCAGCCTTATTAACTGCTGCAATGAATAAGATAATTTACGCGCGCCGCGAAAGCATAAACGGAAAAATAACCGCAAAGAATTGCGAGCTGCTCGTTCCCGACTTTGGCAGGGCGGTGATAATACCGCCGCTTAAAAGCTACGACGCAGACTTTAACGGCATACGCATAATCTTCGACAACGCGCTGCTCCCGTTCAAGGAAGCGCGCACCGTGCCCGACGACGACGGCGAAATAGCATACGCCGCGCGGCAGGCGCTGAAATATTTTGAAAGCGACGCCGCCAAAACCGACCTTATCGCCGCGGCGCTGGGCAATCTGCTTACGGGATACGTCGCCGCATTTTGCGCCGACAGCGGTTTTTCGCCCGCAGTCGAGCTGGTGCTTACCGAAATATCCAAGGGCGTTTCAGACTGCGCGTTTACGGTTAAGGGCTGCCTTAAAAAACTGCCGCTTTGCAGCGACTACGTGCGCAAGCTGTTCAAAAAGGAGGTCGGCGTCTCGCCGTCCGATTACCTGTTAAAGGAACGCATGAGCCTTGCTCAGCAGCTTATTTCGGGCGGGGTTACGAACAGGTTTTCAAGCTACACCGTATCGCAGATAGCCGAGGCTTGCGGCTTTTCCGAGCCGCTGTACTTCTCGCGCGTGTTTAAAAAATATTTCGGAATATCACCCAGCGAATACGGCAACCGAAAATAAAAAGCAAACCCGCCCCTTTGAAAGGGGCGGGTTTTTCGGGCATTAATTTAGATTACTGCGCGGCGCTTGCAGCAGCCGTCACCGCCTTGTTTACGGCGCTTTGACCGAGGCAGATGGGAACTATGCCGAGCGTAACGAACCATAAAAAGAGATAGAGAAAGCCATCAGAGCTTTTATCAAGCATTTCGCCCGCCTTCTGTCCCATTCTGTACGACCAGTAAATCTGATAAATTCCCAAGGTCAGTATGCACATAAAGAACGCGCCGACGCCACCCATCGTCGCGCTTTTGGGCGCAAGCCTGTTGCTTTGGTTGGTAAGGGATATAAACCAGTAAATGAAATAAATCCCCAACGTCAGCACGCTGAATAACAGCGCGAGAATTACACTTCTTTTTTTCATTTGCAAAACTCCTTAAAATAATTTTCTGATACAACCGCCGTCGTTTCTGAAAACCTTGCCCGCTACGTTCAGAAACGACAACATTCTGTCAATTGAAAAATTCTGCTGTCTCGGCGTATGCTCTTCCAAAAAAATTTCGTCGATAGTCCTTTTAAGACTTTCAGCCGTGCAGTCGCCCGAAAACAGCCGCGACGCAATTTTATCGCCGTATAAAAAGGCTTTATCTATCCGCCGGGCAATGGTCTCGGCAGAAAAATCATAGTGCGATTTTTCGAAGCCGTTGCAGAGCGAAAGGTCCAAATCGAGTACGGGAATATCCGTCTTGAATTCCCTGCGGTAATCGAACCGAGCGTCGAAGTGAAGCGCGATTATGGCGTCAAGCGGCTTTTGCGGCGACGCCTTTATCAGCGGAAACAACGGAATGTTGTCAATCGCGCCGCCGTCTATCGCCAGCCTGCCCTCTACGAACGAGGGTATTATTTTTAAAAACGGATAGTTAATCGCAGCTATGAGATACTTTTTCCAAAGTCTGTTGTATTCGCCCTTTATCCAGTAATACCTGACCGACCATAGCGGAACGTAGCACACGGGGAAGCAGAGTGGAATTTCAAGGTTATCGTCGCCGTAAACCATCGTTTCGATATAGTCTTCCAATAAGCCCTTTGCAAATACCTGCCACAAAAGCTCGCCCGTCTTCGAAATGTCTACCCTTTTATACAGGTTTTCGATGTAGTCGAGCTTGTTCGCCGAAAAAGCGTAGCCTACGGAAATGCCCGCCGACGAGCACGACAGCATAGCTATCTCGTCGCGTGATACGTGACGCATAAGCGCCTTTAAAAAGCCTATCTGATAGGCGCAGTTGCTTATCCCGCCCGCAAGAACTATTCCGATTGAGAGCTTTCTTCGCCCGCAAACATTTTTTTTAAACCCTCGAGTTTGCTGCTTACCGCCCCGTTTATAGCGCTGACTATCTTCTGCGAAGCGGCGGAAAGATTACCGACGGCGCTTTCGCCTTTAAGCTCGGCTATCTGTCTTTCCGCAACACCAACCATATTGCGTATATCCGCGCAGCCCTTGTTGACGTCCCGTACGTTTTTGGTTTTAATTAAAAATTTGAGGGTATTGCTCAAATCGACGTACTGCCACAAAACCCTGTTCAGCTTATCGCCGTCTACGGGCTGCTTGGACTTTTTAATGCTTTTTATTTCAAGCGCGGTCAGTTTAAGACACACCTTCAACGCAGCGACGTCGTTTTTAAAGGCGTCCGCCGTCTGAGCGACGCATAAAAACCGCTCGTGCAGCTTGATTAACTGCTTGTTTTCCGTGTTTACAGCTATTTCCATTTAAACCCCTCATTAGTAAAATTATTTCTGTAATTAATATTGTATAGTAATAATATTACCTTGTCAATACATTTTAGTAATTTTTTTGGTATTGTGTAGAAAAATATTAGCAGGGAATTATGATAATCAGAATAAAGGAATTGCGGGAAGAATTCGGCTTGACGCAGAAAGAGCTTGCGGCGAAAATAGGAAACGTGCAACGCAATATCAGCAACTGGGAAAACGGTTCAAGCGAGCCGGACTGCGAAACGCTTGTACGGCTTGCGGACGTTTTCGGCGTAACCATGGACGAGCTGTTCGGAAGAAACGAAGAACCCGAAAGAGGAGCTTTGCAGTCCGAGCCGTATTATAAGCTTATAAAACGCCTTAACGACAGACAGTCCGACGCGCTGAAAAGCTTCCTGTCCGCATTTTGCGAATAAAACTAAACTCACTCGGACGACCGTCCGAGTGAGTTTAGCTACCGTTATTAAAGGTAACCGAATAAGGCGCGGCTTTATGCCGCGCCTTTGCTTTTTATTCCGAAAAGCTTTCGGTATGGAAATTGTTTGCCCCGCAGTGCGGACAGGTCAGCTTGCGGGTTTTAGGCGTATGCGGTGAAAACAAAAACCGTATAAATTTCGGTTTGAACTTTTTTCCGCAGTCGGTGCAGACGTACGCAAGATTTCTGTACGCCAAAGCCACCGTACCAGCGATAAGCGCAAGCACGCACGGCATAGCTATTGCAAACGGCAGCCACCACCCCTTAACTCCCCAAAGCGTTGCGGTAACCGCAATTACCGCGTCAACGACGATACCCGCGGCAACCATAATCGCATAGGTTGCGCGCTGTTTTTTCTTACCCCTCATAATAGTCTGTACGTCAAGAAAAGAATTTCGGGAAAGAGCCGCGCCTTCCGCAATCTGCTCGCGTATAAGCTTTACGCCGTCGCGCTGCATAAGCTTTTGCTTTATCTCACCGTCAAGCGCCTTTTCGCGCTCGTTCAGCACCGACAGTAAAATTTTTTTGGAATTTTCGCCGTCCGACAGCACCTCGGTAATTTGGGCAAGGCTCAGTCCGAGCTGCTTATACAGACAAATCAACTGCAAGGTTTTAAGGCTCTGCTCGCCGTAAATTCTTCTGCCGCCCTCGGAAATAGAGTCGGGCTTTAACAGCCCCTTGCCGTCGTAAAACTGTACCGTGCGCACGGTGACGCCGCAAAGCTCGGCAATCTGTCCCGTAGAATATGACATACTTTACCTCCTTGAACACGACTTTACAACATTACGCAGCGTAACGAGCAAGCGTTTTAACGCACTTTTTTTAAAATTTTTAACTTTTCATAAAATTTCAGCAATATAATCTACATTTTAAAATATAAGCGCGGTTCCTTGTGTAACTTTTGAATTGCCTTATTAAAAAACGGCGCCGAAGCGCCGATTTTTACAGCTGTTTTATTTCCGTATACGCCATTACGAACGGTCCCGTACCCTTAGCGTCGTTTTCGACGACGGGCTCGGAAATATAATATTCATACGTGCCGTCGCGGCGGCGGTTGCTTTCGGGTCCCAGTCCCGCCATAAGACAAATACCGCCGAGGTTGAGCTTGCCGTCCGTGCAGGTCAGATATTCCTTGCAAATTCCGTCGAACACCGCTTTGCCGACGGCGGCGAACCGCTTATCGACAACGCCCAGCCGCGCGCCCTTCATCATAGCGTAGGCAATCATTGCGCTGCCCGACGTTTCGAGGTAGTTTCCCTCTCTGCCGCCTTGGTCTATAACCTGCCAGAGCATGTGCTTATCACTATCTACGTACTGCTCTAAGCCGCCGACGGTTTCGCTGAAAATGCTGATAAGCTCGTTTCTTTGCACCGCGTCCGTCATATAGCCGATTGCATCGATAAGTCCGACCGTATACCAGCCCACCGAGCGCAGCCAAAAGCTTTTGGAAAGCCCGTTTTTATCGCACCAGAACGATGCTTTCGAGCTGTCCCAGCCGTGATAATAAAGGCGTTTCTGCTTATCGTACATATTTTCGTAAACGCTGCGAAACTGCCCGACTATATCGCCGAAATTCGCGCCGCCGTTAAACTCCGCCTCGTAACGGGTATAGAACACCTGCGCCATATACAGCCCGTCCAGCCAGACCTGCTCGGGATATATTTTCTTGTGCCAGAAATTGCCCGAAGCAGTGCGCGGCTGGCTCTTTATCTGAGAATACAGCAGCTCGATTGCCTTTTTATACTTAGGTTTGCCCGTTTCGCGGTATAAATCGAACAGCACCCTGCCCTCGTTTATGTTGTCTACGTTATAAGTTTCAAGCTCGTACCCGCGTATCGAGCCGTCTTCGAAAACGTAATAATCCACGAAGCCGTCCACAAAATCGAGGTACTTTTTATTACCCGTCTGCAAATAAATAGCGTACAGCGAGGTCATCATGCAGCCGTCGATATAGTTCCAGCCCGCGGGCTTGCCGTGCTTGATATTCTCGATATTCCATACGGGTCTGTCGGGCGAGGTCTCCGAAATAAGTCGGTCGATATATTTATCGATTACGGAATAATCCATTTTTACTCCTTTATAAGCTCGCCCACGTTCTTGCAGACGACGTCCTCGCCGACTACGCCGTCGAGCGTGACGTTTTTAAGCACCAGTTTTTCTACGTTGTCGACGTACAGCCCCTCTTTGCAGTGCTCGCCCACGCGCAAAGCCATGGCGGGTATAAACGGCTTTGCCTCGGGATTGAACGAAAACGCGACGTTTTCCAAGGTGATTTCCTTGACGGGCTGTTCGGCAAGTCCGTCGAACCAAGCCGCAACGCTTTCGCAGCCGACGCAGCTTATATTGCGGAAGGTAAACCTGCCCATATACGGCGTGCCGTCGTCCACGGGTATGCTCTTGTCGTGCGACCATACGAACTCTGTTCTGCCGTCGGGGTCGCAGTAATAGTACATGTTTATGACGAGCGGGGTCTTGACGTTTTCCATAAGAATATTTTCAAAGCACACGCCGTCGATTATCGCGTCCTTGCCCCTGCCGCGGCGGGACTTAATGCGCAGACCCCTGTCGGTGTGCTTGAAAATGCACTGCCCTACGGTCAGATTTTTAACGCCGCCGCTCATCTCGCTGCCGAGCACTATCGCACCGTGACCGTCGCAAAAAAGGTTGTTCCTTAAAGTATGATTGTTTGCGGGCGTCTTGTACGTTCTGCCCATATACAGCTTTCCGCTTTTCAGCGCGACGCAGTCGTCGCCGACGCTGAATTTGCACCCGACTATGTCCACGCCGTTACAGCTTTCTGGGTCGAGCCCGTCGGTGTTCGGCGCGCTTGCGGGACAGGTTACGCTTATATCCAAAAATTTAAGCTTCTCGGAAAAGTAAGGGTGCAAATTCCAGGACGCGGAATTTCCGCACCTTACGCCGTGGAAAACGACGTTTTTACACTTATTCAGAAAAACCAGCCTCGGACGGGCAATGGCGCGCCCCTTGGGGGTTTCCCACCAGGTGGAATTGTTTGCGTTGCCGTTTATAAAGCCCTCGCCGACTATTGCGATATTTTCCTGCCTGTACGCATAAATAAGCGACTGATAACAGTCGTAAGGGTCGCCCTCCCAGCTTGCCGTGACCTCCTCCGAGCCGTCAATGCTTATGCGTGCGGGAATTACGGGATAGTGCGCCTCTACGGGGTCGCCCAGAATGACGGCGTCCTTTTTCAGCTCTATCGTAATTCCGCTCTTCAAGGTGAGCGGACGGACGAGATATTCACCCGCGGGCACAACCACCCTGCCGCCTTTGGGGCAGTTGTCTATTGCAAACTGAAAGATAAACGTATCGTCCGTAGCGCCGTCGCCCTTGGCGCCGAGCGCCCTTACGTCGGTTACGCCCTTTTCGGCGGGCGTTCTGAACGAAAGGCAATAATCGCCGAGCGTGGTGGAAACGGTATATTCGGTATCGGGCATAAGGTTGAACAGCGAAAATACATTGGAGTCGCGCTCGCGCTCTTCCGTCTTGCCGTTCACAATCACCCGATACTTTTCGGGGCTGTAATAGGGGTTGTTATTTTTCAGCTCGAAACAGGCGGAAACGCTTGAAACGAAAAGCTTTTTAAACATTTATTTCCTCTCTTTTGCGGTTTTTAACGAGATGCACCGCCAAATCTTTAATTCCGATAAACGCCATATCCACAACCAGCACTATAAGCGCCCAGGACAGCGGCTCTATGGGGAAGCTGAACAGCATATTTACGAGGTTGTAAACGTAATTTACGATTATCGCCACGCCGACGTAATACAGCACGTTGGTAAAGAAAGTCCAGTACGCCTTGAACGGGAAGGGAAACATCATATACGCGTTGTATTCGCGCCTGTCGGTTTCCATAAATTTGAAAAGCGGGTTTACGAACAAATCCGCAACCAGACCCAACACTATGCCGTCGAGAACGAGCAGGTCAACCGTAGACTGAACTACGATGCCCAGTCCGATATTGACGAAAAAGCAGACCATGCCTGCGAACCACCACTTGACGAAAAAAGCCTTTAAAAACACCGGAATACGCGAAAGAAAGTCGGTGCGGTAGGGATTGAATTCCTTGTTTCCGCCGCCGACGCCCGTACAGTCGGATATTTTCATGGACACCTCGCCGTACTCGGAAACGTCCTCGCCTTTGAGCGCTGCGACCAGCTCGTCCACCTTTTCGGTTTTAAGGTCGTAAAAGTTTTCGATTGTAGTCTCTTTGAATTTCTTCTTTTTTGCCATAGTTATCTCTTGAAAAATAACCGACAAAAAGCTTTGTCGGTTATCGGGTTATTAATCTTCCTGAATATCGATTTTACCGTTCATATTTTCGGTCGCCGATTCGAGCTTAACCGAAGTATCGATTTTGCGGATAAGCTTTGCGTAAACGGGAAGCAACGCGAACACTATCGCCGATAAGGCGAGCAGTACTATATGTCCGATTACGTACGGCTGAGCCGCGCGGCAGGCAATATCCATAGGCGAACCGCTGAGCTGTAAGCCGTTTATGCACGCGTTCATCTGGATATAGTATACCAAATCGCACGCAAGCTGTCCTGCAATCATTACGCCTACGAGCACGATAAAAAATACGTTGGGTTTTTTGCGTTTGGGAAACGCGTTTAAAAAGCTGACGAGATAAAGCAGCGACAGCAGCGTGGTTATAAACACGCAAATTCCCGTTGCGGAGGTATGCGTATCATTCGCCGCGTACTGCACAGCCTTGGACACCGAAAACAGTACGAGCATAAAGTACACGGTTGTTATAACCATTACCGCAAGCGGAATAGTCTGCGGCTTTACTTTAAGCGCAACTATTCTTTTGCGCCCCCATTCCTTCAAGGCGGCGGCGAATTTCGCGCCCTTGGACGGCGTGTTGTCGGGTTGAATATTCTTTACTTCTTCCATTGCGCCCTCCTTATCTTATCGCCTTTCCGTACTCTGTTACGGTCTGCTCACCCTTTTCGTTCACCGTCGTTTTGGGCATCTCAAAGAAGTGGGTCATTTTCTCGTCGAAGCCGATTTGAATTTCGTCCCCCTCTTTAAAGCTGCACCATTCCGCAAACTTGGCGACGACGATTTTTACGCCGCCTATCTTGCCGTGAATAAGGCTGTTCATACCCAGATTTTCGTTGTTGGTTACGGTAAGCTTTACGTTGCCGCTGCGCGTGACGTTTTCGGGACGGCAGCCCATTATTACGGGCTGACCCTCGTACTCTGCAAGCGCGCTCTTCTGCTCGTCGTTCAAGGGATACTCGAACAGGTCGCAAACGAACTTACCGTTTTCGATTTTACCTTCGAACATATTCATGGGCGGAAGCCCGATAAACGTAGCGACGAAGGTATTTGCGGGGTGCTCGTACAGCTCGATAGGTTTGCCTATCTGCTGAACGTGACCCATTGACATGCATACTATTCTGTCGGCAAGAGTCAGAGCCTCGGTCTGGTCGTGCGTGACGTACATCATGGTTGCGTTAAGCTTTTTGTGCAGCAGCATTATTTCCCTTCTCATAGAACCGCGAAGCTTTGCGTCGAGGTTGGAAAGAGGCTCGTCGAAGAGGAACACCTTGGGGTTGCGCACTATCGCGCGTCCCATTGCAACGCGCTGACGCTGACCGCCGGAAAGCTGCTTGGGCTTTTTGTTAAGCTGGCTTTTAAGGTCGAGAATTTCCGCCGCGGCCATAACCTTGCGGTGAATAAGCTGCTTATCCTCTTTGCGCAGCGTAAGCGAAAACGCCATGTTTTCGTAAATAGTCATGTGACCGTACAGGGCGTAGTTCTGGAAAACCATTGCTATATCCCTGTCCTTAGGCGGGAGACGCGTACAGTCCTTGCCGTCGATTAATAGCTTGCCGCCCGTAATGTCTTCCAGCCCCGCCACCATTCGAAGGGTGGTGGATTTGCCGCAGCCCGACGGCCCTACGAGGACGATAAACTCGCCGTCCTTTATATCGAGATTAAAGTCGTATACGGCCTGAACTCCGCCGTCGTAAACCTTGTCTAAATGTTCGATTTTAACGTCAGGCATTCGTCGCCTCCTTAGTAACCGCCGCCGCGCTTTCGTCAGCCGCGTCAAGCTCTTTCAAGGTCTCTTCTACGCTGACTTCGCCGCTTTCAAGCTTTTTGTTGAAAACGTCAAGGCTCTTGGAACGGATATATCCGATTATGCCCGATGCGATAATGAACGCGCCCGACGCCGCAAGGAACACAACCATGCTTATGAACGCGCCCGAGCCGAGCACCCTGCCGTTGTACGCAATGCCCGCAAGCACGGGGTACAGCGTTTCGGTAACGCCCGCAAGGGGCAGCCAGAAAATACGTACAATCTGCATTGCGCCGAAAAACGTCTGAAGCCAGAAAAGCTTACGGTCGTAGTTCTTGACCTGCTCTGAGAACAGGAACGCAAACAGCAGGAAAATAAGATTATAAATTACGTCGAGCGCGATAGGCCACTTATAGTAGTAGTTGTTGTTTTTGACCTGCGAATACAGCACGATAAAATACGCGCAGCAGCAAATCAGTCCCAAAAGCGCAAGCGACGATGCAAGCTTGTTTTTGGTGTAACGCTGAATATCGTCACGGATAACGGGGTTTACGGTCGCTTTTCTTTTCATACTGCGGAGCCCCCTTCAACGGCGGAGCCGTCAAGTAATTTCTTTTCGCCCTGCATAAGCTTGATTTTCCATACGAGGTTTAATACCAGCGCAACCGCCGCTATTATTACCAAAGCGTATACCACGAAGCCTACGTAGAACCAGGCAGCCGAATCGGAAAAGTGCGAATAGCCCTCGGGTACGGGAAGTCCCGCCTCGATATAGGGCGCGGCTCCCTCGGTATTGTATTCCAACCACGCCTCGAAATCGACGTTGAGGAATTTACCCATCCATACGGCGTTTAAAGCCATTAATATAATAGATATAACCGTGCAGCCGCCCGCGCACACGCCCGTTGCGACGAAGTTGGTTATATAGTAATTTCTGCGTTTATTGCAAGCCGTTACAAATAAGCCGACGGAGAGAATAATCATAACTATTCCGCAGTACATAAGCGCGTCGTTAAAGCCCTGTATATCTATAAAGAGCGTAGCGTCGTACTTGCCTTCGGCAGCGAAAAACATCGACGTGTTGTCCGTATCGACGAGACGGCCGAGCTCGGCAAGTCCGCCCGTAGCGTAACAGAACGAATAGACGGTTGCCAACGCGCCGACAATCAGCATTGCAAGACAAACGTATTTTTGAAATCTCATCTGAGTTTTCATGAGGTGTCCCCTTAAAAAATTTGAACGCGCCCGCGCCCTGCGCGGGCACGCTCTTGACTTTGTATTACCTGTAATTATTTGCTGAGATATGCCCAGTATTTTTTAGCCTGATTCCAAGCGGTGCTGAATACGATTTGTCTTTCCAGCGCAAGCTCTTTAACTTTCCTCGTACCTACGGTAGCGTCAAGCAAATCTTCAATAGACGAATAGCTAACGCTTACGTCCTGCTGGTTGTAGTTTCCCGAAGGTCCGTTGAGAATTATGTTGTTCATAATGCTGAAGAAGTTTCTGTCTTTGCTGTCTTTTTGGGTTCCCGTCATATATCTGAACGGAAGCTGAGCATTGCTGTCAAGCGTATCCTGGTCGGCTTTCTTTACGGGAAGTCCGGTGGGAACAGCGGTGTACCAGTAATTGTCGGCGTTAACTTCGAGAGTGAGTCCCTTTACTACGCCCTTTGCAAGCGCCTGACCTACAATGCCCGCGCCCGTCTGCCCCATTTTAGAGGTAAGCTGGTTTTCGAACGACTGGTCCTTGACGCCTACGGGAAGCGTAGAGCCGATAAGCATACGCGCGTAGTTGGTGAACGAAAGCGCCGCGCCCGAAACGGCAGTATTCTGAGAAACTCTCCAACCGTTTACCGCTTCTCCCTTGAATGACTTGTAAAGGTTTTCGGTTATTGTAGGAGTAGTCTTGCCCTTGTAGTCGGAGCCCGAATATCTTACGCCCTTGTAGCGGAAGTAATTTTTAGCGCTTACCTGCTCGTCGGTTGCGGGCGTGTTATACCAGAAGCCGCCATCACCCTCGGCATTTTCAGCCATGGGACCGTAGGTGGAAACAATCTGACCGTCCTCGGAATACAGATAATCGATAAACTGAAGCGCAGCCTTAAGCTTGTCGGGATTGTTCTTCAACGAGCCGTTTGCCGCAAGTCCGCTCGTCTTGGTCGAACGCCAGCTTTCGGTAAATCTGAAATACTCGTCCGCGGCAATCTGACCGTCCGCGTTTACGTCCCATTTGGAAACGGGCGTAATAATCGGCGCGAAGTAGTAGCCGTTGGGGGTACCGTTGGGGAAGTCCTTATGGGATACCTTGCTGTCCTCGGCAAGGAAGCCCGCAAGGGTCTGAGTCTGCGAATAGTCGTAGACCATGAAATACTCGTGTCCCTTGTTGGTGTCCTTCGTTCCTATACCCGAGTTAGTCGCGAAATTTCCTTTGCTCGCATAATTAGCGATAAGTCCTTCCTGCATAAGTCCGTTCATATTAGCCATTGCCTGATAGAACTGCTCCTCGCTGCGGGCGTCCTTCATGTTGCCGGCTTTGTCTATATAGGTATATTCGTTTCTCGAAGTAGCGCCGCGGACGCCGTAAAGCTGACCCGCAAGGCTGACCATATCGGGAGTTCTGTCGTTCTGACCCGAACGGGGAGTAATGCCGCCGAGGGTCTTGCCCGCGCCGACCAACACGCTTGCGTTGGTCTTGACGCAGCGGAGCATCGCGACCAAATCGTCAACGTCCCAGCACGCATCGTAGCCCACGAAGAGGTTTGCACGGTTGGACGAATTGAAGTAAGCCTTGCCGTCCTTGGTGTAGCAAACGTCTATATACGCGCGGAAGAGAGTTACGAGCTGAGCGCCCGTAGCGTTCTTATTGGCTTTCAGCGCTTCATTCATAATATCTACGATATTTCCGCTTTCTTTGCCGTAAGCCGAGCCGGCTATCGCCTTGTACGCCGCGCCGAGGGGCTTAGCCTCGTCCTTTGCCGCTGCAGCCGCCGCCGCATAGTCTTTTTTGATTTTCTGAACGTCCTTGCCGTCGGCAGTAAGCGCGTCCACCTCGTAAGCGGTAGAGCCCATGAACGAGGTTGCCGAGGTGGTTTCCGCACACGCCTCCGCGAATTTGGCGTCAGAGCCGGCAGCGTCGCCGTTTAAAAGCTTTTTAGCCCAGTCGTGGCGGATTATGCAGTATCTTTCGATGTCGTCGTATCCGTCGAAGTAGGGCGCAACGAGAATTTTTTCGCCTTCACCGTTGTTGGTGTTCATACCGTCCTGCAAAAGCGAAAGGTAAACGACGGGGTTTTCGTTGAGGAAGTTCCTGAAGTTGGGCATATAGTCGAGATATTCCGCAAGATTGAGAATATCCGTGCCCGAGTTGGAATACGAAACCGCATACGAAAGGTCGGTAGTGAAAAGGTCTGTTGCCGCATATAGCTTTTCGGTACTACCTGTCTGAGTCTGCGTTAAAAGTTCTTTTAAGTTTGAATTGGTAGCAATTCCAGTATAAACGTCGTTCCAGCTAATATTAAGGTCCTTGCCCATCTGCGTCCAGGCGGGCTTAAACTTACCGTCGGCGTAGGTTGTACCGTCAGGCATTATAATTTCCGCTTTAAGGTCGCGGTAGCTGGTCGAGGTGGTAAGGCTGTTGTGACCGACCGCCAGGTTAAGCGTAACCTCTTTATCTCTCTTGTAAGCGTCGTAGTTCAGCGTACCGTCATCCTTCATTATACCGTAAAGGTCTTTGCCGGTATGCTCGCCCTTGTTCTCGTCGGGACCGGTCGGCTTTTTATCGCCGCACGCCGTAAAGGACATAGCCATGGTTCCCGCCATAACCACCGATACGGCGGCTATAGCCAGCTTTTTAAAATTTTTCATTATTTTCTCCTTATATATTAATGATAATTTAGTCGTTTTATTGAATAGTCGCGTAAACGCGACCGAAGGTTGCCGCAGCCCGACGCCGTATTGCGCAGTATTACGCTTTAAAACTTTGCAGATACAAGCAAGGCAAGAAGGGCGAGGAAAACTCGAAGGAGCGTACACGGAAGTACGCGACTGAAAGTTGCCGCAGCCCGACGCAGTATTGTGCAGTATATGCGAAGTTTTTACTTACTCTTTGACCCCGCCCATATTTACGCCCTTTGCAAAATACTTCTGTATGAAGGGATAAATCGCAAGTATGGGTATTACCGCGCACACTACCATCGAGTAGAGGACCGAGGTTGTGGCGAAGGGATAGTTCCAGCTGTCCATAGTTTCGACGTTGCCGCCGTTTGCTATCGTCGTGTATTCGTTCAAGAAGTCGCGGATATAGACCTGCACGGGCCAGCTGTACCTCTGTTCGCCTGGGATAACCTTGTACGCCCAGAAATAGCCGTTCCAGCGCGAAATTCCGAAGAACAGGGCAACCGTAGCTATCGTAGCCTTGCTCATGGGGATATAAACTTTCGTAAGTATCTGCAACTCGGTTGCGCCGTCTATTCTCGCCGCTTCCTCTATTTCCGAGGGCACGCCCTCGAACGAGTTACGCAGAAGAATGATGTTCGTCGCGTTCATACCCATTGCGATAACGACGGTCCATTTAAGGTCGGTTATGCCGATAGAGCCGAATATCTGCGCGGTCTGCATATAGTTCTGATACTGGGGAATGATGCCCGCCGAGAACCACATCGTGAACACGAGGAAAAAGTTGAAGCCGTGCCTGCCGAGCAGTCTCTTTTTCGAAAGCGCGTACGCGCCGAGTATCGAATAGCCTAACGCCCAGACCGTACCGAAGAAGGTTACGAACAGCGTATTCGAATAGTTAATCCAGAACACGTTGTCTTTAAGCACGTACAAAAACGCCTTGCCCTGAATACCGACGGGCCATAAAATTACCTTGCCGCCGTTTACCGCGTCGCTTGACGAGAACGCCGCCGAAAGCGCGTAAATCAGGGGATAGACGCACATTAACGCAAAAATAATAAGGATAAAGTACGCGACTATTCTGAATATAAGCTCTGATACTTCTGTTTTTCTTTTCATACCGTGCACCCCTTAATACAGCGAAACGTCGGAAGCCTTGCGCGCTATCGCGTTGGAGCCGATTACCAAAATCATACCGATAAGGTTGTTCAGCATTTCCGCCGCCGTACCCATAGCCTTGTTTGCGTCGTTTGCGGACAGCTCGTTCGCAAAGGTCGAAACGACGTGCGCAACCTCGTAGTTGCTTTCCGCGACCCCGCCCGAGCCTGCGGGAAGCATACCCGTGCCGAGCAGCAGGAATATCTTTTCGTAGCCTACGGAAAGAAGTCCGCCGATTTTCATTATAAGCATTATGACGACCGTTGACAGTATGCTGGGAATAACGACGTAGCGCATCTGCGCAAGCTTGCCCGCGCCGTCAATCTGCGCGGCCTCGTACGAGGTCGGCGAAACCGCGATTACCGCCGCGAAGAATACTATGCTGTCGTAGCCCGCGTGCTCCCATAGGTCGGATATTATATAAATTGCTCTGTAATATTTGGTGGTGAATACCAGTCCCTGCTCTACCATTGCGGAATCCGCGCCGAACACGCTGAACACCTTGGATACCACGCCTATCGACTGCGTGCCCGCAGCCGTGCCGCGGAAGAGTATCAGAACCAGCGAGGTTACGATAACCGTCGAAAGGAATTTGGGAAGATATACGCAGACCTGCATTATACTTCTTGCCACGTTCGAGCGGACCTCGTTGAAAAACAGCGCGAGTATAATCGGCATAGGGAAGCCGAACAGCAGTCCGTAAAACGCGGTTATAAACGTATTTCTGAACGCGCGCCAAAACTGCGGACTGTAAGTTACGTCGGTGAACAGCTGCTGGAAGTATCTCAGTCCCGTCCAGCGGTTTGTCGCAACGTGAAGCCCGTCGCCCGTGGTCGGGTCCTTGAAACAGCCGATAAGCTCGTACATCGGCATATATTTCCAGAGAAAATATACCAAAATCATCGGTATAAGCATGGCGTAAAGACGCCAGTCTTTGAGTATACCGAAGCCCGTGCTTTTCCACTTGTTCCTCTCGGTTTCGTCCCTTACCTGCTGCTCGGGCGACATGCTGTATTTGCCGGTCGCCTCGTCGTAGATAAGGAAGTCGTCGCATTTGAGTTTGAACATTGTCGAATTTTCCTCCAAATCGCTATTAAAAGTATTTTGCTTGTGTGCTTGCACACAAGCAAAGGGCGCGCCCTTTGTATTTTTATTTATTTTTTATTTGCCGAGTCCGTCGTCCCAGCGTTTGAGTATCGATACCGACTCCTCGTCTATTTCGATAGGCTCGTCCCCGAACTCGTCGCGGCGGGCACGCTCCTTCCTCTCTTTGTCCTGACGGATAAGGTAATGCTTCTGGTCCTCGAACATTCCGTCAAGCCGACGGAGAACCATAATAACCGCTATTGCCGCCGCAAGCGACAGCGCGCCGTACACGCCGAAACCGAAGTTGACCGCCGCAAGAGCGCCGAAGCCGCCGCCGAACGCCGCGCCCGCGCAGGTCAGTCCCAAATTGACCGATACCCAGCCCGTAACGATATACGCAAGCGTCAAATACCATTTGCCGCGCAGCCTTTCCTTACCTACGAATTTAGTAAGCAGCAGCACGGACAGTATACACGCGTTACCTATTATATAGATAATATAGCTTTGCCAGCTTCCGCCCTGCACGGCGCAGAGGATAACCCCGTCCGCGGCGGCGTAAATTCCGCCGACCCAGCCCCAGCGCATAATCACCGTAAGCGACAGCGCGAGCATGAAATTTACGTAATATTTATCGACAGCGGTTTTGAACCAAAATTTGAATGCGCAAAATATCAGAAGCTCGGAAAGACCCAACACCAACGCAAAAAAGAACAAATCGGTAAATTTATACTGCCTGAATGAGATTAATCTTCCGTTTTTTCGCATTTTTAAAATTTAAAACATTTTTCCATTATATAAAATGTTAGTATATTTCAGTTTACAGGGCAATTATATCATAGGGTTTATTAAAAATCAATACTTTTTTTTATTGTTTCACTTATTTTTTTATGGTATAATTAATTCACAAAAAACAGGGGTAATTAATGAAAACTTTACATTTAACACCCGATTGCGACGTGCAAAAAGCCGTAAACGGGTCCGACGCGGAAGTCATTTATCTTGCCGCGGGCGTTTATAATCAGAAAATAGAGATAACCCGCAGCAACGTAAAGCTTATAGGCGCGGGACGGGAAACGAAAATAACCTACGGCGACTACGCGAAAAAAATCCACGCCGACGGAAAGGAATACAACACCTTCCGCACCCACACGCTATGCGTAACGGGCGACAACGTCCGTCTTGAAAATTTTACGGTGGAAAACTCGAACACCGCCCCCGAAACGGTCGGGCAGTGCGTCGCGCTGTCGGTGCACGGCGACGGTTTCGTCGCCTGCGATATGGACCTTATTTCCACTCAGGACACGCTGTTTTTATCGCCGTTCCCCGACGATTTGGTAACGAGATACCGCGGCTTTATTCCCCGCAATCAGCTTTACAAAGAGGGCGGAAACGTCCACCTTTTCAAAAACTGCCGTATAAGCGGAACGGTCGATTTTATTTTCGGCTGCGCCGAGGCTTACTTTTCGCACTGCGAAATTATTTCCTTAAAGGACGCGCGCGGAGTCGGCTACGTTGCCGCGCCCGCACACCCGCTTTACGCCAAGCGAGGATTTACCTTTACCGACTGCGCGTTCCTTTCAAGCGGGGCGGAGGAAGGCAGCGTTTACCTTGCGCGGCCCTGGCGCGACTACGGCAAATGCGACTTTATAGGCTGCACCCTCGGCAAACACGTAAACGCGGCGGCGTTCGATAAGTGGAACGACACCGAGCGCGACAAAACCGCACGCATGGGCTATTACGGTATAGGCAAAGTCGAAGCCCCTTGGGCGACCGAGCTGACCGAAAAGCAGGCTAACGACATTATAGCCGACTGCGCGCGGAAATTTAAAGCTGTTAATATATAAATTTGTCGTAAAAAGTAACCCGCGCGGCTTGCTGCCGCGCGGGTCTTTTTTATGCTTTTTTTCTAAGAACTACGCCCACGCTCTCCGCCGCAAGCGCAAGAACAGAAAAGACGAGTATAACCACCGGAACGACGAAGCTCAGCCGCACGTCCTCCTCGGCAATAACGTCGCACATAGCGTACATAAGCTCTATGGTAAACGCAAGATAAATTACTGACAGAACTACCGACGCTATGCAAAGCCCCAGGCAACCCTTCCTGCCGTTTCCTATCGAAGATAGCTTTCTGTATATCGTCACGCCCGCAATAGTCGCAAGCGCAATCGCCGCAGCGCCGCCGACCGTAGCGTATATGATAATTTTATTTATTATCTCGTCCGTCTCTACGGAAAGCAGCATCAGCTGCATAGACCCGAACGAACCGACAGACATTCTGTCCGTAACCTGAGCGCCCAACGAAATCGAGCCCGAGGGCAACGCGACCACCGAAACGATAACGACCGCCGTAACGGCAACCGCCGCGCTGATTACGTTAGTAACTATCGCTCCGCCGATTGCTTTGAGGTTAGAGCCCGCCGTAAACAGCACGCCCAGACCGAGCAATATTCCGCCGGTTATAAGCCCCGCCTTAGTGGGCGCTGAAAACGCCACCTTTGCCATATTGCTGCTTGCCGACGACAGTAAAAGCAACAGCGTTGCAAGCAACGCGTACACGAGGAAGATTGCCGCCGCGGGCGCAATTACGTTCGCCTGCTCCTTTTTGTAATACCGTTTGTACGCCTTGAAGCCCGTAAGCGCAGACAGCGCAACCACGGCAAGTATACCCAGCGCGGAAATCACCGTTCCGAGTACGACGGGGAAATATATCCCGAATTCGCGCGCCTCTCCTATAAACGACCAACTGAAAATTCCTTCAAGCGTGTTTACCATCTGCGCGGCGTCGTCGTAAGCATTGCCGAAATAATAGTAAAGCGTGTTCGTTTCGACGCTGCGCCCAGCAACCTCGAGCGATATGCCCGCGGCAAACGTGAACGCCAGCCCCATTAACGCCGCAAGCAAAACGCATATTAAGCCCGCTATACCGAACCCTTGCTTCACCGTTTCAACGGCGTTGCCGGCAGACTTGCCGTTAACGCCCGCTCCGCACTGCGTGCAGAACGCGCCGTCCAGCTCCGCGCCGCACTTAACGCAAAACTTTTTGCCGTCCAGCCGCAGCCCGCACTCTGGACAGAATTTTACGTTCGGCTCGTGCTTCGTGCCGCAACGCGGACAAAGCGTATCGTCAACGAACTTTTCGCCGCATTCGGGACAAAACTTGCCCTCGAACTCGTGCCCGCATTTTGAACATTTGTGCATCATTTCCTCTCCTTGAAATTTGTTATTTATTATATAATATAACTAAATAACGTAAATGTCAATATTAAGTTGACAAATAGTTTTTTGAGTGTTAATATTAAAACACATGTTGCAAAACAAGTGTTTTAGGAGGGATTATGCCGCAGAAAGCGAAATTCAGTAAAGAAGAAATTATAAACGCAGCCGTAAGCGTGGTCGAAAGCGACGGGGTTGCGGCGTTGACCGCACGCACGCTCGGTAAAAAATTGGGCTCGTCTGCGAGACCCATTTTTACGGTTTTCGACGGTATGGACGAGGTTATGCGCGGCGTTACCCGCTACGCAAGCGCGCTTTACAAAAGCTACGTTGCCGAAGGGCTTACGGCTACGCCTGCGTTCAAGGGCGTAGGCACTGCTTACGTACGCTTTGCAGGCGAGCACCCAAAGCTGTTCAGGCTGCTGTTTATGAATGAGCGCGACGCCGTTCCCGATACGGACAGCGTGCTCGGAGTTATCGAGGAAAGCTACGACGAAATTTTACACTCGATTACGGGCAGTTACGGCGTAGACGAGGCGGCGGCAAAGCGGCTGTACCTGCATATGTGGATTTACACCCACGGTATAGCGACGCTTACGGTAGACAAAACCTGTCGGTTCGGCGCGGAGGAAATTTCCGCACTGCTCACGGAGGTATTCAAAGGTCTTATTAAAGGAGGAAAATATGATTAAAGCGCAAAACGTGACTAAGTCCTACGGCAAAACGCAAGCCTTGAATGACGTTTCCATAGAAATTGCCGACGGCGAATTTGCGGTAATTCTCGGCGCGTCGGGGTCGGGTAAATCCACGCTTTTAAACGTGCTGTCGGGGCTCGAACGGGTGGACGGCGGCATCGTTACGGCGGACGGCGAAAACCTGTCCGAGAAAAACGAAGCCGAGCGCACCGATTTCAGACGGCGCACGGTCGGGTTTATATTTCAGCAATATTACCTGCTGCCCCACCTGAACGTGCAAAACAACGTAAAAATGGGTGCGTCGCTTGCGGACAACAAGGACTATCTTGAAATTATAACTTCGCTCGGGCTTGAAGATAAGCTGAAAGCAATGCCCAACGAGCTTTCGGGCGGACAGCAGCAGCGCGTGTGTATTGCCCGCGCACTTGCAAAGCGTCCTAAATACCTGTTTTTAGACGAGCCTACGGGCGCTCTTGACGAGGCGACGGGGCGCGAAGTGCTGGACTATATAATGCGCGAGCGGGAAAAGCTGGGCTGCACCATGATTATGGTCACGCACAACCCCGCCATTGCCGAAACCGCGGAAACGGTAATTAAAATGAACAGCGGCAAAATAGTCGAAGTAAGCAAAAACGCACACCCCAAAACCGCTTACGAAATAGGGTGGTGATATGATAGCGTTAAAGGACGGACTGAAATTTTTCGGCGTGACGGTCGTATGCTTTTGCGCCGTCTTCGTGTGTACGTTTTTTATGAACTTCTACGCGGACGTTCTGCCGCTTAAAGACAGCGTAAGCGCGGAGGCGATGCCGCTGTATACGGCGCAGCTTGCAACGGCGAAAATGGTCTGCGGAATTACGGGCGGATTTCTTTCGGTAATAGCCGCGATAATGGTGGTTTTCTACGTAAGGCTTTACGTCGACAGCCACCGCCGCGCGCTGGGCACTTTTAAGGCGATGGGCTATTCCGACGCAAAAATAGCGGCAAGCTTCCTCGTGTTCGGGGCGAGCGTTTTCGTCGGCTGCGCGCTCGGCTTCGGGCTGGGCTGGGCGATTATGCCGTTCATATATAAAGAGCTTGCCGTCGAGGGTATGGCTGAAATAACGCCGACCTTCCACGCCGCGCTGGGCGTATGCCTCGTCGTGGCTCCGACGGCGGTATTCACGGCGGTTGCTTACCTATACGCGCTTGTGACGCTGCGCAAACCTCCGCTCGAGCTTATGCGCGGGACAAAAAAATTAAAGGTCAAGCCGCGCCGCAGCCGCAAGGACAGACCCTTTCTCGTAGAAATGTGTTTAAGCACGCTGTCCGCAAAAAAGATGCTTGCGTTCTTCGTCGCGTTTTCGTGCTTCTGCTTTTCCGCAATGGTGCAGATGGGCATATCGATGGAAAGCCTTGCCGAGGGCACTATGGGCGCAATGATACTCGCTATCGGACTGGTGCTTGCGGCGGTGTCCATGATTATGGCAATGACCTCGCTGGTAAGAAGCAACGCGGCGAATATCGCCGTTATGCGCGCCATGGGCTTTTCCTCGAAAGAGCGGTTTGCAGCGGTTTTCCTCTGCTATATCCCCGTTGCGGTTATCGGCTTTGCCCTGGGCACGGTTTATCAGTATGTACTGTTGAAGATTATGATTAATCTCGTTTTCAGCGACGTTGCCGAAATACCCGAGTATTCTTTCGACGTGCCGGTATTTTTCATAACGCTTGCGGCGTTCGCCGTATGCTACGCCGCGATGTTTGCCTTTTTCCTGTACAAAGCCGACAAAGCAACTATTAAAGAAACCTTTACGGAATAAACTTATAGCCCGCCGAATGGCGGGCTATTGCAATTTTTTTAATATTTCCGCAATCTGTCCGGCATTGCTTACGGCACAATCGAAATCCTTTTTGTCCGGCGGCAGGTCAACGCGTTCAAGAAATTGCCCGCAACGACATAACTGTTCGACGATTGCGTTTTTTACTTTACAAAATCCCTGACCGCTTCTGCTGAAACCATACAGGAATTTTTCATAATAAATTATATAATTTTCACAATTAAAACAGTATTCAGCTTTTTCCCGCATCTTGCTCTTCCTGTAAAATTTGCCTTATTGCCGACAGCCTGAAAAATATACCCCTTAAAACACGAGCATTACTAAATTGATTACCGCCATAGCAATATTCGGAATTACTGCGCCATTTAACGCAAGTATCTTCACATTCCTTTATCTGACGGTGTTTATAACATTTCCCTGCTTTTTCCTTATTAAAGTGCATATCTTTCTTGGTGTATAGCGGTCTGTAATATCCGCAATTACCGCATATATTTTTTTCTTTCATAATTTATATCTTTTGTGACCAATTTGGTCTAAAATTATTATATGACCAATTTGGTCAATAGTCAAGTGTTTTGTCCAATTTGGTCTATAATTTTTTTAAGGTTAATCTATGAAAGAAAGAATAAAAGAACTTCGTATTGAAAAAGGTTTAAAATTAAAAGACGTTGCAGAATATTTAAACTTAAATGTGCGTACGGTTTATCGTTATGAGGACGGAACACGAGAACCGTCAATTTCAATTCTTATAAAGCTTTGTGATTTGTTTGATGTATCTGCCGATTACCTTATCGGTCGTACGGATAATTATTAAATAAAAAACACCCCCGAGCACACAAGCGCTCGGGGGTGTTTTTTATTAAATCAGAAGCCGAAATATTCCGCAGCGTTGTTGTAGCAAATATCTTCTACTATCTTGCCAAGGCGGGGCAGCTCGCTTGCGGGGTATTGCCCGCTTTCTACGAGACGGCCGAGCATCTGACAGAGTATGCGCCTGTAATATTCGTGGCGGGGATAAGCGAGGAATGAGCGGCTATCGGTAAGCATACCGACCGACTGCGCGACAAGCCCTACCTGCATAAGCGTTTCGAGGTTTTGGCGCATGCCGTCCTGCTGGTCGAGGAACCACCACGCCGTGCCGACCTGTACCCTGCCCTTAACGCCCTCCTTCTGGAAGCAGCCCGCAAGCACGGTAAGCGCGTAATTGTCGCGCGGGTTAAGGCAGTACAGTATGGTTTTGGGCATACCGCCGTCCTTGTCTATTTCGCCCAAAAGCGCGGACAGCTTTTCCATATACACGGCGTCCTCTATCGCGTCGTAGCCCGTATCGGGTCCGATTTTTTCGAGCATCGATTTGGAGTTGTTTCTCAGCGCGCCGATATGGTACTGCTGTACCCAACCGTATTTTGCGTACTCTTTGGCAAGCTCAACGAGAACGTAGCCCTTGTACTTGTCCTGCTCCGCATCCGTAACGGACTGACCCTTCATTCCCTTTAAGAAAATTTTGTTCGCCTCTTCGTAAGTCGCGGGCGCATAGTGCACCACGTCAAGCGCGTGGTCGGACAGCTTAGAGCCCATTTTATCGAAGAACGCTATCCTTTCCGCAAGCGCATCGAGCATGTCCTTTAAATTTTTAATTGGTCTTTTTACAACGCCAGCAAGCTGATTTACCCAGTCCGCAAACCAGCTAAGCTCTACGTTTATCGCCTTGTCGGGACGGAACGCGGGGCGCACCTTTACTTTAAGCGTTTTATCCGCGTTCATTTTCTCGTGCCATTCGAGGCTGTCGACGGGGTCATCGGTGGTGCATACCGTCTTTACGTTGAACTTATACATCATTTCGCGCGCGGTCAGCTTTTCGAGGACGGCGTTCGCCTTGTTCCAGATAGCCTCGGCGTTTTCGGGATTGATTATTTCTTCGATGCCGAAGTATCTTCTCATCTCGAGATGCGACCAGTGATAAAGCGGGTTGCCCACAAAATAGGGCATCGATTCGACAAACTGCAAATACTTTTTGTAGTCGTCGTCGGGGCCCGAAATAGAGTCCTCTTCATATCCGCGCGCGCGCAGTGCGCGCCACTTGTAGTGGTCGCCGTATCTGTCGCCCGCGCCCAGCCACACCTCGGCAAGGTTGCGGAATTTCTTATCCTCGTAAATCTCTTTGGGCTGCAAATGGCAGTGATAGTCTATAATGGGCATCTTCTCGGCGTGGTCGTGGTACAGCTTTTTCGCCGTTTCGGTGTCGAGGAGAAAGTCCTTATCCATAAATTCTTTCATTACAAAGTAACCCCCGTTTTGAATATCGCAATTTCCTTAGAGCCGTTAATTTCGTTGCGCGTCTTTTTGCCGTTCGCAACCTCGACGACCAAATCTATAAGGTAATTGAGCTGCATATCGAAATCGCTTTCGAGTACGGTGCCCGCGTTGAAATCAATCCAGTTTGATTTTTTGCTTGCAAGCTCGCTGTTGGTGGAAATTTTAACGGTAGGTACGAACCCGCCGAAGGGCGTGCCCCTGCCCGTAGTAAACAGCACCAGATGGCAGCCCGACGCGCCGAGGTTTGTAACGGCGCACATATCGTTGCCGGGACCGTTAAGAAGATTGAGCCCCTTTACCGTTACGAACCCGTCGTCGAAAACGACGTCCTCTACGGGACCCGAGCCCGACTTCTGCGTACAGCCCAGCGATTTATCTTCAAGCGTGGTAATTCCCCCCGCCTTATTGCCCGGCGAAGGGTTTTCGTACACCGTCTGACCGTTGCGGCGGAAATAGTCCTTGAAGTCGTTAATCAGCTTTACGGTCTTATTGAAAACCTCTTCGTCGCGCGCCCTGTTCATTAACAGCTGCTCCGCGCCGAACATCTCGGGCACCTCGGAAAGCACGGTCGTACCGCCAGCCGCGACGATGTAGTCGCTGAACCTGCCCACGAGCGGGTTTGCGGTTATGCCCGAAAGCCCGTCCGAGCCGCCGCATTTAAGCCCGACCTTTAAGCAGGAAATATCGTCCTCCTCGCGTTCGTCGTGTCTTATTACCTCGGCAATCTGATTTAGCGCCTGAACGCCAGCCTCGATTTCGTCCTCTTCGTCCTGACATACAAGGAATTTTATTCTGCTGTCGTCAACCCAGCCGAGCGTCTTTTTGAACTCGTCCATCTGGTTGTTTTCGCATCCAAGACCGAGCACCAGCACGCCTCCCGCGTTGGGGTGACGAACCATTTTCTGAAGCATAAGCCGCGTTCTTTCGTGGTCGTCGCCGAGCTGCGAGCAGCCGTACGGATGAGTGTATGCGAAAACTCCGTCAAAGCCATCGGTACCGTAGCGGTGCTTGAAGGTGTCGAGTATCAGCTTAGCCTGTCCGTTGACGCAGCCGACCGTGGGTATTATCCAAAGCTCGTTACGGATACCGACCTCGCCGCCCGCGCGGTGGTATACTTTGACCTTGCGGGATTTGACATCCTTTAACTGAGTGTCAACCTTGTTATAGGTGTATTCGAGATTTTCCGAAAGGTTGGTGCGCGCGTTTTGGGTGTGAACGTGCCCGCCCGCGAATATGCGCTGGCTTGCCCGCGCGATAGGGTTGCCGTACTTGATAACCATATCGCCCTCTTTCAAATCTTTAAGCGCGAACTTATGCCCCTTAGAAATATCTTCTCTTAAAACTACGCCCTCGTGCTCGTCGCCCGCCTTCAAATCGGTCAGCGCGACGGCCACGTTATCGAGCTCGTTTATTATTATCGTTTGTTTAGCCATTTACGAATTCCTCTACAGCTCCTCTCATTCCTTTGGTTTCAATCGCGTCGATATAAGCGGCTACGCGCGCGGTGATTTCGGGGTGAACGCCGTTCATATCCATGCCCCAGGCGTTTTCCCACGCCAGCACTTTTTTTGCAAGCGCGGCGCAGTCCCCGTCAAATTCCGACCAAAGCTTCTTCCACTTTGCAAGGAATGCGGGGTCGTCGCTGAGCGCGACGTCCTCGTCCCCTCTCTTGCCCTTATGGAATACTGCGAGCGCGGCGAACGAGAACAGCAGGTGCGCGGGCAGCTTGCCCGTAAGCCTTACGTAGTCGAGCAGCGTGGGCAGCAGCCTCGTTCTGAATTTGGTCGTAGAGTTGAGCGCTATCGACATAAGCTCGTGGCGGATATAGGGGTTTTTGTACCTCTCTATAACGCTGTTGGCAAACGCAGTCATCTGGTCGGCGGGTAAATCTATCGTGGGATTGACCTCGTCGAAAATGAAGTCGCGCACGTACTTGGAAACGGTTGCGTCGTTCATTGCCTCGCCCACGGTGTCTATGCCGCAGAGGTACGCGACGGGCACCAAAGCGGTGTGCGAGCCGTTGAGTATTTTTACCTTTCTCTGCTTATAGGGGTGTATGTCGT
The DNA here is from genome assembly GCA_910576655.1 of uncultured Christensenella sp. Lineage (GTDB taxonomy): Bacteria > Bacillota > Clostridia > Christensenellales > Borkfalkiaceae > Coproplasma. Next base: position 16,300 of record CAJTJC010000002.1, on the reverse strand, counting down.
CGGCAAATATGACGTTCAGCCCCGTCTTGTCGGCGGGCAGATACTTCTGAACGACGGGCTCTTTTTTAAGCACCCAAAGGTGGAAAATTTCGCCCTTTACGACGTTGTTGTCTATATATCCCGTTTCCTTGCGAATGTCCGCAATTTCGTTTTTGGGATAGCCGGGGACTATTCTGTCTACCAGCGTAGAGGTGAAGTGATTAGCCGTGCGCACCCACTCGATAAACTTCGCGTCCATATTATTTATTTTCGCAAGCTCGGTAAGGCAACGCAGCAGTTCTTCGCCGTTGTCGTCGATAAGCTCGCACGGGATTATCGCAAGTCCGCGCTTGCCGTCGCCGCTGAATTTGTCGTATCTTCTTTTAAGCAGCGCAAGCAGCTTGCCGGGGAAGCTTACGGGGCACTTCGTAAAATCGGTATCCGCAGGGTCAACCGCAATGCCCGCCTCCGTGGTGTTTGAAATTATAACCTGCAAGTCCTCGCTTTCGCCGTAGGATAAATATTTTTCGTACTGCGTGAACGGGTCGATACAGTCTCCTATAACGTCGATTACCTGACTTTTCTTTACGTTCTTGCCGCCGTCTATTCCCTCTAAGCGCAGAGTGTACAGACCGTCCTGCTTTTCAAGCTCGCCCACTCTGCCGAACGGCATGGGCTGAACCACCGCGACGCCCGCGTTTATTGCGCCCTTATCGTTTAAGTCCTGAATAATCCACTCGACGAACGCGCGCAAAAAGTTGCCCTCGCCGAACTGCATTATCTTTATTTTCCTTTCGGGCTTGGAATGTATTTTTTTATTTAGCGTTTCCATTTCTTACCGTCCTCAATGTCTTTTAATGCTGTTTTCTACTATCTCTTCGGTTTCCGCGTCGTAGATATACGCCGCCGCCTGCGGTATACGGAAAGCAAATTCCGTTCCCATTTCGGGCGCGTTGTGGGGGTTGACTTTTAAAATTATATTCACCTTTTCCTCGCCCGCGCCAACGGTCGCGTAGACGTTGGTAGTATCGCCGAGCAGCTCGGTAAGCTCTACCTTGGACTTTATCTCGTAGTCGCCCTTGGTTTTGGTAAGCTTAATCGCCTCGGGTCTGAACGCGAACACCACTTTTTTACCCTCGACGGCGGATACGTCGTTGACAAGCGGCGCAATATCCAGCGACAAACCGTGCCCGACAAACTTTCCGTCCTTGACCTCGCCCCTGAAAAAGTTCATGGGCGGCTCGCCGATAAAGCCCGCCACGAAAAGGTTTTTGGGGTAAAAATACAGCTCGTAAGGCGTGCCTATCTGCTGCACGTACCCGCCCGATTTCATAACCACTATCCTGTCGGACATTGTCATAGCCTCGGTCTGGTCGTGCGTTACGTAAATGGTCGTCGCGCCGACGGAGCGGTGTATCTGCTTTATTTCCGAACGCATTGTTACGCGCTGCTTGGCGTCGAGGTTGGAAAGCGGCTCGTCCATAAGGAATATGTTTACCTTTCTTATCAGCGCGCGGCCTACCGCAACGCGCTGACACTGTCCGCCCGACAGCGCGCGGGGGAAGCGTTCGAGGTAGTCGGTAAGTCCTAAAATTTTAGCTGTCGCCTTTACCTTTTCGTCAATTACCTCGGCGTCGATACCCTCTAAGGTCAGCCCGAACGCAAGGTTTTCGTACACCGTCAGATGCGGGTAAAGCGCGTAGGACTGGAACACCATTGCTATGCCCCTATCGCGCGACGAGGTCTGGTTTGCAAGCTTTCCGTCGATATAGAACTCGCCTGCGGTAATATCCTCCAACCCCGCAATCATACGCAGAGTCGTCGACTTTCCGCAGCCCGAATCGCCGACGAGGCAGATAAACTCGCCGTCGTTTATTTCCATATTGAAATCGTGCACGGCGTGGTATCCGTTGGGATATACTTTGTTTACGTCTTTAAATTTAAGTTGTGCCATTTTTTATTTTCCCTCTTGAAAATTTATAATAATTTAATTGTCTGTTCAAACTGCGGAGATACGAGCAGAACGAGAAGCGCGAGGAAAACCCGAGGGAGTTTACACAAAAGTAAATGACCGAGGGTTGCCGCAGCGCGACAAAGTTATGCGCAGTATATACGCAGTTTACTTCAAATCGCAGGTTGCTATATTATCCATATCGTCATACGTCTGATTTTCGCCGCACATACCCCAGATAAAGGTGTAATTATGGGTGCCGACGCCGCTATGAATAGACCAGCTGGGCGAAATGACCGCCTGTTCGTTGTGCACTATTATGTGGCGGGTTTCGTCGGGCTTGCCCATAAGGTGGATAACCGCCTCCTGCTCGGGCAGCTCGAAGTACATATATACTTCCATTCTTCTCTCGTGAGTGTGGCTGGGAAGCGTATTCCATGCGCTGCCCTCGACCAGCTCGGTCATGCCCATTGCAAGCTGACAGCTTTGGCATACGTCGCCGATTATGAACTGGTTAATCGTCCTTTCGTTGATACCCTCGCGCGAGCCGAGGTGACGCTGTACACACACCTTTGCGCCTGCGGGAACGCTGTCGGAGGGCTTTACTATTTTAACCGTGGGATAAGTCTTGTGGGCGGGGCAGGAATTAACGTAGAACTTCGCGGGGTGTTTTGCGTCGGCGGAGGCGAACTCGATTTCCTTGGTGCCCATACCGACGTAAATACCCTCTTTGTGTCCTATGGCGTAGGTCTTGCCGTCAAGTATGACCGTGCCCGCGCCGCCTACGTTTATTACGCCCATTTCGCGGCGTTCGAGGAAGTAAGCCGTAGCAAGCTCTTTGAACGTACCCAGGCTGAGCTTCTTTTTCACGGGCATTGCGCCGCCCGCGATTATTCTGTCCTGATGCGAATAGGTCAGCAGTATTTCGTCCTCCTCGAACAGCTTTTCGATGAGATACTTTTCCCTCAGCTCGTCCGTCCCGTACTTTCTAGAATCGTCGGGGTGGTTTGCGTATCTTATATCAAACTTCATTTTTTACCTCTTTAAATTTTATTATTTTAAGTAAGGGCACCGCGGTTTATACCTTGTCCCATACCCGTTTTATAAACTGCACGCATGGCGCGACGTCGTCGCCCGTCGTTCCCTCTAAAACGAGGGTGGCGTTACCGTCGTAAGCCTTGATTTTACCGAGCAGCTTTTCAAAGTCGAACATACCCTTCGAGGGAGCGACCTGTTTTAGCTTGCCGTCCCCGAAAACGCAGTCCTTTATATGGAAAACGCGAATTTTTCCCGCAAAGGCCGTCAGCCCCTCATCAAGGATTTCGAGGTAATTACGGTAATTCGTTTCGTCCAGATAGTTGTAAATATCGAATATTATTTTTACGTTGTCCTCGCCGATTTCGTCGACCGCGCGTTTAAGCGTAGCCACGTTCCAGCAGACGTGTCCCGCCGCGCCCTCCATGCCGATATAAACGCCGCGCTCCTTTGCGTAAAGCGCAAGCTCTTTAAAGGTGGACACGACAGTCTGCAACGCCTCCTCGGTACGGTTGAGCGGATGATACGTCCACTTGTCGTCGTTGAAGCTGCCCGTTTCCGAGCCGACTATGTCGCAGCCAAGCTCGCGCGTAAGCGAAAGATAGTCCTTAAAGACCTGCTTGCAGCGCGCAACCTTTTCCCTGTCGGAGTGAACGGGGTTGAAGTACGCGCCTATAAGCGGAACGGCAATATCCGCGCTCTCGAAAGCTTCGCCTATTATTTCGGCTTTATGACAATCTATTCCGTCGGGGGCGTATTTTACGTCGTCCAAAAACTTATACGCCACCAACTGGACCGCGGATATGCCGCACTGTTTACATTTTTTTACCGCACCTTCAAGGCTTTTAACGCCGAGGTCGTGCGTACGGAATGCAATTTGCAATTTATACCTCTGAATTGCGCAATACGCAATTTTATCTTTGTACTCTGCCCGAACCGTCGCCGCCTGCCAGCGCCTCTACTTCCTTGCGGGAAACGAGGTTGAAGTCGCCGGGGATAGTGTGCTTTAACGCAGACGCGGCAACGCCGAATTCCAGCGCAGCCTTGAAATCCTTACCGTCGAGGAAGCCCGTAATTACACCGCCCGCGAAGCTGTCGCCGCCGCCTACGCGGTCTACTATGGGGCTGATACGGTATTCCTTGGAATGATAGAATTCCTTGGTGGCCGCGTTATATATGCACGCCGACCAGCCGTTGTCGGATGCTGAATGGCTTACGCGCAGCGAAGAAATAGCGTACTTGAAGCCCAAATCCTTACACATTCTTTCAAATATATCCTTGTATCCCGCAAGCTCGAGGTCGCCCTGCGTAACGTCGGTTTTGCCGGGCTTGTAGCCGAGCACGAGGTCTGCGTCCTCTTCGTTGCCGATACATACGTCTACGTACTTCATAAGCTTTGTCATAACCGATTTTGCCTTCTCGCTCGACCAAAGCTTTTTACGGAAGTTCAAATCCACCGAAACGGTTACGCCGTGCTTTTTCGCCGCCTTCAACGCCTCTTCGGTAAGCACCGCAGCCGCGTCCGAAACAGCGGGGGTAATACCCGTAAAGTGGAACCAGTCCGCGTCCGCAAAAATCGCGTCGAAGTCGAAATCGTTTTTCGTCGCGGTAGTGATTGACGCGTGCGCTCTGTCGTAAACGACCTTGGAAGGACGCATAGACGCGCCCGTTTCGAGGAAGTAAATGCCCAGCCTTTCGCCGCAACGCGCAATGTGGCAGGTTTCTACACCGTACTTTCTCAGCGCGGCGACCGCACATTCGCCGATTTCGTTATCGGGTACGGCGGTAACGAATTCCGCCTTGTGCCCGTAGTTAGCGCACGATACCGCCACGTTCGCCTCACCGCCGCCGTAGTTGATATCGAACTCGTCTGCCTGAATAAACTTTTCGTTGTTGGGGGTGGAAAGGCGGAGCATAATCTCGCCCATGGTTACTATTTTTTTCATATTTTCTCCTTATTTTACCGCAAGCGGTTTAAATTATTTTTTCAGAACGAGGTGAACGGCAAAGCCGCCGAATTCACGTTCGAGATACGCCACGTTCATAACGCCGTCGGCGTTGTATTTCTGCGAGCCTTCCATAACCTTGTATCCGCGTTTTTCAAGCTGATACAGCGCGCGCGTGACCGAGTTGGTTGCCACGGCAATATGTCCGTGCTTGCCGTGGAAGGGCTGCTTCATCATTTCCATATAAGTAGAAGAGAATACCGAGCTGTTGCCTACCTTTTTTTCAAAGCCGAACGCCGCCGCGAATTCGTCCGCGACCGACTCCGCCTCGCCCGCGTTTGCGCAGTTGAGCCCGACGTGAACCATTGTAAAGCCCAGCATTTTATCCACAGCCTTGCGGCAAAGCGCGGTTATACCCGCCCAGTCCTCGGCTTCCAAAAGCTTGGCGGGAACTATCCAGCTGCCGCCGCAGCACACTATTTTGTTAAAAGCAAGGTATCCGTTGAGATTGTCCTCCGTCACGCCGCCCGTAGGCATAAATCGCATTGACGAATACGGCGCGGCAACGGACTTGATATATCCTAATCCGCCCGCCTGCTCCGCGGGGAAGAACTTGACGAAATCAAGCCCCAGCTCCAACGCCTGCTCGATTTCGCTTGCCGAGGATACGCCTGGTGCAAAAGGCTGCCCCTTATCGAGGCAATGCTTTACAACCTTGGGGTTGAGCCCCGGCGCAACGCAAAACCGCGCGCCCGCGCCGTAGGCGGCGTCCGCCTGCTCGCACGTGAGCACGGTGCCCGCGCCGACAAGCATATCGGGAAACGCCTTAGTCATACGGCGGATAACCTCGTCCGCGCCCTTTGCCCTGAAAGTGACCTCGGCGCAGTTAATGCCGCCGTCCCTGAGCGCCGCGGCAAGCTTTTCCGCATTTTCCACCTTGTCAAGCTTGATTACCGGAACGATACCGATAAGGTTAAGCTCGTCCACAAGCTTATCAATCTTTTCTTTGACAGTCATAAAATCTCCTTATTGCAAATTTTACCATTTACATTATATACGCATACCCGCTCAAAGTCTATTAAAAAAACGGATACGTTTATATATTTTTCGGACATTGGTTTACTACCCGTAGTCGGCAAAAAAAAAGGCGGCAACCGCCGCATTTATTTATATAATCAATACTATTGCGTTTTACTTAATGGCAAAAGATATTGCGTAATTAAAAAACGCGGGCGTTGCCCGCGTTTTTTAATCGTATAATTCTTTTAAAAGCTCTATGTGCCGAACTATATCCTCAACGGTGCGTTCGGGCGTTTTCAATTTTGCTTCAAGCTGTTCAAGCTGGCGCTCTATTTCCATTTTGTGCGCCGCCGCGCTGGTATAAGTATGCTCCAAAGTAATTTCCATTTGTTCTTCCTCTCTAATGCGGTTATTGCAAAGCACTACATTTCGTGCCCTCGAATACCCGCACCCACTATATTTTGTAATTTTATTCTATCACTAAAAAAAGGAAAAACCAAATTATTTGTCGAAAAATTTGCACTGTCGGCAAAAGTAGTAGTTTTTCGACATATTACGACAGCTTTAATAATAGGTTGCCACTATTTCCTCGGGCGGGTCGGCGCGCTCTAACCTCTGCGCCGACAGCACGGGACCCTCGGCACGGTACACGGCGTTGTATTCATAGCCTATCTTCGCAGTAACAGTCAGCCAATCACGCGTCTCTATTCCGGTAAGCAGATTGTTGCAGTTTACGGCAAATCCGTCGTAGGCAATGTCGGCCTCACAACAGGTCATTATATGTCTGCCGAGTACTATATATCCCTTGGTAACCTTTTTGGAAACCGCCGCCATGCCCTTGAATTTGACCGTCTTGTTTATATAGTTTTTGGTGTTCTCCGCCATATCGCGGTAGAACCAGGCAAAATCCCTATCCTCTATTTCGATTACCGGTGCGTTTATATCATACGGAAGCGGGTCCTCTATTTCGTCGAACTCGGCTTTACCGCCTATATATTCGTAAACTATATCGGGACGGCGAGAAATTCCGCGCACGATTTTGTGAAACTCCTGCTTTTCGTACTCGCCCTTGAATCGGTTGAATACCACCATCTGCGTCATTTGTATTTTATCGAAAACGAGCTGGCGCATATTAGCGTTATAGTTTAAAAAAGTACCCGCGTCGAAGAAGGTCATCATCTGGTTGATTATCCAGTTTTCGGGCATTGCGTCGAAAAACTGCTGCAACAGCCACGTTCCGTTATACTCCACGATAACCCGCTGCGCACCGTACTTTTCAGACAGTCTGCGCAAATTTTCCTCGGTCAGCTCAGAAGCGTCTTCAAGCGTAACCGCGGCGACGTTGTTTATACCGAATTTATCAGGCGAATACTCCTCTTCGCCCTCCTCGCAAATAAGCAGCAGGGTATTTTCGCCGTTTTCCATGCGCTTATCTTCCAGCGTTTCCTGTATGAATTTTGTTTTTCCCGAATCCAGAAAGCCCAGAAACAGATAGACCGAAACGTCTTCCATTTTATACCCCGAACAGCTTTTTAAGCTCTTCCTCTTTAATGTGTGAACCGATTACGCAAAGTCTGCCCGTATACGCCGCACTGCCCCTTCGGATGTCTATTCCGTCGGGAATATAGTCGAAGTGAAACCAGCCGTCCTCGCCTGCAACTATGCCCTTTGCGCGCAACACTACGCCGTATTTATCGCCGTCCGAAAGGGCGGAAAGCTGAGCCCGCAACTCGTTTTCGGTAAATTTCCTGCTTGTTTCCACGCCCCAGCTTGTAAATACCTCGTCCGCGTGGTGATGATGGTCATGGTGATGATGTCCGCAGTGCTCGTGGTCCTCGTGGTCATGGTGGTGTCCGCAGCACTCGTGTTCGTCGTGGTCGTGGTGGTGATGCCCGCAGCACTCGTGTTCGTCATGGTCGTGGTGGTGACGGCCGCAACAACATTCATGCTCTTCACCGAGCCTGTCAAGCTCGTCCTCTAACGTGCAGGCGTGCTCGATTGCCGAAAGAATATCCTTGCCGTCAAGCAGGTTCCAGTCGGTTGTTACAACCGTCGCCCCTGCGTTGCGCGCACGAACAAGCTCTACCGCTGCGGCAAGCTTGTCCGCGTCCGTAACGTCCGCGTGGCTGAATACTATGCACGCGGCAGTTTCAATCTGGTCGTTGAAAAATTCGCCGAAGTTACGCATATACGACTTGCACTTACCCGCGTCCACGACGGCGGTATACGAATTGATTGCGCAATCGTCAAGCCCCGCGCTTTCAACCGCGCGTATAACGTCCGACAGCTTGCCCACGCCCGACGGCTCTATCAAAATGCGGTCGGGACGGTATTCTGCGTAAACCTTTTTAAGCGCCTCTGCAAAATCGCCGACGAGCGAGCAGCATATACAGCCCGAATTAAGCTCGTTAATCTTAACGCCCGCATCCTGCAAAAATCCGCCGTCAACGCCTATTTCGCCGAACTCGTTTTCGATAAGTACAAGCTTTTCGCCCGCAAACGCTTCCTTTATAAGTTTTTTAATAAGCGTGGTTTTACCCGCGCCGAGAAATCCCGAAAAAATATCTATTTTTGTCATAATACACCTCGTTACATTTATAAACAAATTTTTTGCGTCTCAACCTAAGAAACCAAAAAGTCCACGGACCGTGGACTTTCAGTTTCTTACACTTCGCGGCTGCCGCCGTCCTCTTTATGTACGATAATGCGCTTTTTGCCGGAAATTTTGCGGGTATAGTCGATTGCTTCCTTCTGCGTGAAGAACAGCTTTAACGCCTTGTCTCCGCCTTCTATTCTGACCTCCCACTTCTTGTCCTCGCGCTTGGATATATGATATACCTTTACCTCATCGGACTTGTCGGCGGCAGACGTTGCCTTGACCGCTTCGGTCTTTTTAGGCGCGGTTTTCTTTGCTGCGGGCTTTTCCTCAGCGGGCGCTTCCGCGGTCTTTTTGGGGGCTGCTTTTTTAGCCGCGGGTTTTGCGGCAGGCTCTTCCGCCTTTACGGTCGCCGTCTTTTTCGCTGCGGGTTTTTTAACCGCGGGCTTCTCTTCGACAGGTCTAACCTCTTCGACGGGCTGCTCTGCAACTGCGAGCGTTTCCTCTACGGGCGCGGGAGCCTCCTCCTCTTTAACCGCTTCCTTGGTATCGGCAGCGCTTTCCTTTTGCGCGGGCATCAACACCGATTCGGGCGAGGTCTTGGATTTGTCGCTTTTTCTGCAAGTAGAAATTATGATTACCGCAATAAGTATCAACGCGACTCCGCCTATTACGGCAAACCACGCCCAGTTGGGCATCAGAAATACTTCTTCCTTAAACCACTCTAACATAATTTATCTCCTCTGTATATTATTGTCCGTTTTTTCGGGTTCGGGTTACAGTCCCGCCCGTTAATATTATCATTTTGACCGCCGCGGGCGAAAAGTCGTCCGCTTCGACGTGCAGCGCCCTGTCCAGCGTGCCGCGCGCAAGCACCTTTATATACGTAGCTCTTCCGTCGACCGAGGGAATACGCCGCCTTATCTCTTCGACCGTCACGCGCTCCCCCGCGCCGAAGTATTTGCCCAGCGCGTCGATATTGACGATAGTCCTTCTGCTTCTGTCGGAAACTCTTTCACTCTGGCGCACGAAGCTTTCAGCCTTTTTATCGTCAAGCCTCAGCTCGGCGTCGGCAACCGAAATGCTTTCAACCGTTTCGGGCACGTCCGTATCCGCCGCTATCTCGTCGAACTCTTCCTGCGAAATCTCTATAAGACTTTCCTCGGAATCCGCTGCCTTTTCCTTCCATTTAAGCAGCTTTACAAGCCCGCGGCCGACAAGCGCGTCAAGCTCTTCATAGGGGTATTGAGCGCAATAATCCACAGTGAGCTGTTCGCCCGCCGCCAATCCGTTGGCGCTCATAACCTCGGCAATCAAATCCTTTGCGTATTTACATCGCCTGTCGTTCTTTATCTTGTAGAGGACGGGGACCTCGGCATTTTTCGCAACCGAAGAAACGTCGTCTATCTTATATTTGGTGTCCGCATAGTCGGCGGGGTCGAGCGCGAGATAAAGCCCGAGCGTCTTACCGCGCACCGCAAGCCTTGCAAGCAGCTTCCTGCCTGACTTAAAGGTTTCGTAACGCCAGCTTGCGCGCGCCTTAACGCCGTAACGCATAAGCTCGTTTCTTATTTCGCCGTAATAGCTTTTCAGCCTGTCGTCCGCCTGAATTATCTTCGCCGTATAGCTGCGGTTATACCGCACCTTTAAAAATATTTTTCCGTCGGCGGTTTTTACGGGCTTGACATCCGCGGGCGTAAGCTCCTGCGGGGACGGCTGAACGCCGTCGGGCTTCCGCTTCAAAAACTTAAACATAGACATACGCACACCCCCTTATACTGAAATTATTTTATCACATATTTTCGGCAAGGTCAACCCTAAGCCGCAACAAAAAATATATTTATTTGGTGCCGAACAGTCTGTCGCCCGCGTCACCCAGTCCGGGCAGAATATATCCGTTTTCGTTTAGCTGTCTGTCAAGCGTCGAAACGTAAATTTTAACGTCGGGGTGAGCCGCGGCGACCCTCTCGACACCTTCTGGAGCGCCTATAATCGACATGAGCTTTATGTTTTTGCAACCGCGGCTTTTAAGCGCGGATATTGCGTCCGTTGCCGAGCCGCCGGTCGCAAGCATGGGGTCTACGAGAAACACCGTCTTGCCCGCAATACCTTCGGGCAGCTTGCAATAGTATTCGCGCGGCTCCAACGTCCGTTCGTCGCGGTACATGCCTATGTGTCCAACGCAAGCCGTTGGAAAGACCTTGTGCACGCCGTTTACCATACCCAGCCCCGCGCGCAGTATGGGCACTATTGCAATGCTCTCTTCCCTGACCTTGTACTGAACCGTCCTTTCAAGCGGGGTTTCAACCTCTACGGGTGTAAGCTCGACGTCGCGCATGCTTTCGTAAGTCATAATAGTCGTAATCTCTTCGATAAGCTCGCGAAACTGCTTCATTCCGGTGTTCTTATCGCGCAGTATCGCGATTTTATGCTTTACGAGGGGATGGTCGAAAACGAATACGTTGTCCTTCATATATTACCTCTTATTTGTCTGCTTTCATGGCAACAGAAATAGATTATCTGTTTTTTTGCGGCAAGCTCGGAAACGAGCGCCTGAGCCCGCACGATATGCTCGCCGTCGAGGTGAACGAACGGGTCGTCCATGATTATGAACGGTTGCTCGCCGCGGTACATATTGTCGATAAGCGCAAGCCGCAGGCAGAGCGCGCAAAGGCTTTTTTGCCCCGCGCTCAGATGCGCGTCGGGTCTGTCCTCGCCGTTGCGCTCGAACCTGACCAAAAAGTCCTTATCGAAGGAAACCCTTTCGCCAAGCGTCCTTTCAAGCAGTCCGCCGTAATACAAAAAGCTGTCCCGTACGGGCGCGACGTATCTGTCCTTTAAGCTCTGTTCCGCCCTTTCGAGTATCGCGAGCGCGGAGCTGATAAGCCCGTACTTCTTGCGGTAGCCCTCCTCCTCGTTCTGCGCGGCTTCAAGCTCGTTTTCAAGCTCGTCGAGCCGTTCTACCGAGGTCTCGTCGTCGTTTATTTCCCTGTCGAGCAAGCTGAGCGCGTCGCGCTTTCCCGCGATTAGTCCGTCTAACTCGGCGGCGCTTTCAGCAGCTTGCGCAGGACGCGTTAGCAACGCGTTTTCCTTTTTATAGTCGGCGGCGCGTTTTTCCAGTCTGTCCGCTTCGGCGCAAAGTCTGCCCGCCTCCGCCGCGTCGGCCGCTACCGCGCCCGCGTCCGCGTTTTCGGGCAGAGAATACTTTTTAAGTATGCCCCGAACGGCGCGCCCGCAGTCCTCTGCTTCCGCAACGCTTGCCGCGGTGCGCCGCTCTACTTCGAGCTTTTCGGCGCTGAGCGAGGCATACTCGGCAGCCAATGCGCCGAGGCGCGTCAAATCCGTCTGAGCGTTTTCACCCGCGCAGCCGTACTTCGTAAGGAACGCGGCAACGCGCGCCCGCGCGTCTTCCGCACGCGCCCGGATTTCTTCAAGCAACGCCGCGTATTTTGCGCGGTCGGCTTCCGCCGCCTTATATTCCCGCATATCGCGGGACAGATTGTTAAAGTCAACCTCTACGCCGTCGCCCGAAAAATACCCGCAACGGACGAGGAAGCTTGCTATTTCGTTTTCGGCCTCGCTATGCGCGCCTTTAAGTCCGTTTATCTGCCCCTTGAAATATACGAACCCCGCCGCCGCGGCAATGACCGCACCGAGCGCGAGGCACACTCCGCCCGCAACCGCGCTTACGAAAAGCAGCCCTATGCCCGCGCAAAGCAGTATGACAGCCGCAACCGCCAGAACAGCGGGCGTCTTTTTACCCGTCGGCTTAGCCCCTCCGCCACGCAACGAGCGCACCTTTTCGCCGTACTTTTCAACTTCGCTTTCGTCGGGCACGCCTGCGGGAAAGTTAATCCCTCCGCCCTTCGACAGTCGGGCGTAATTTTCCGCCTCGGCCCCCAGTCTGATAGCCTCAGCAGCCGCGGAATTTGCCGCCTGCATATCGGTATCTGTCGGCGCGCCGCCTTTAAACCGCTCCGCAAGCTCGTCAAGCCTCTGCTTTTTCTGCGCGGAAAAACCAAGAGACGACAATCTCTCCCGCGCAAGCGCAAGCGTTTCGGCGTTCTCTTTAAGCGTCCGCGCCTCGTTCACGTCGGGAATACCCGCGGGATATGCCGCAGTCAACGCGTTCAGCCGCACTCGTACCGCCGCCGCGTCAGCTGCCATCCCGTCGTAATTGCGCCACTTCTGCTCGGTCACGTTTGCATCGGCAACCGCGCTTCTCTTCTTTTCAAGCTCTTTTATTTCGCCGTCGAGCGCAGCCCGCTCGGCGTACTTCGCGCCCAGTCCCGCGCTTATAGTCCGCTTGTTTTCTATGCGGCTTTTAAGCTGCAAAATCTCGTCGCGCTTTTCGGAAATTTTGCCGCCGCTGCCGCGGTCGGCCTTATATATCTTGCGCTGTTCTTTCAATAGCTTTACCGCGCCCTCATAGTCCGCGTCGTCCACAAAGCCGTTCAACATTCTACCTATATCGGCGGTCGCGCCCGTCTGCGTATCAGCGGAGGTCACGAACACCGTCCGCATAAACGACTGCTCGTCCATGCCGAAAAACTCTTTTCCTATATCCTCGGGAACGGGCGCGGGACTGCCGCCCTTATACATCCGTACGGTATCCTCTGTCGCGCTCTTCTTGCCGAAAAAGCGTTCTATTTTGTACACCGCCCCGCCCCTTTCGAAGGTGACGTTGCCGCCGAACTTCCCGCCGCCGAACGGATAGTAATGCGCCCGCTCGCCAAGCTCTTTGTCGCGCGCGGTCGTCGCCTTCAACCCGTAAAACATAGCCTTCAAAAACGCCGCAAGCGTGGTTTTGCCGTAGCCGTTATGCTCGCAAAACGAGGTAAGCCCCGCGCCGAATTCGAAGCTTCGGCAGCTGATATTTCCGAAATTTTCAATATAACAGGATATAAGTTTCATAAACTGCCCGTCAGGGCCTTCAGCCCCAAATCTATAATTTTCTGTCTGTCGTCGCCGTCCATGTCCTCGGCCAGCGCAAGCCGCACGAATTCGCCCTTCAAAGACAGGCTGTCCTCAAGCGCGGAATAGTCTATTTTCAGCTTCGTTCTGTCCTTGACGGAAACAAAGTAACAGGTTCCCGAAACGTACTTTTCCACGTCGGCGGCAAGCGCTTCGTCTATAAACGGAATTTCGCCCGTAAGGTTGAGCCGCAGCAGATTTTTTGTATCGACCGCAACGCCCGCCTTTACCGCAGCGAGCGCGTCGTATCCGTTCTGCGCGCCCGAAATATCAACGTCCTTTTCCACCACCGTGCGCAGCGCAAACGGCACGAAGCGCACCGTGCGGTCGACCGTATCGTATACGGCGAAGCCCTTTTCGCCCGTTTCGTCAAATCCCCTGCCCTCTAAGCAGCCGCTGTACGCCCACGCCCCTCGCGCGTCGAGCTTTTCACACCTGTAAGTATGAACGTGCCCCAACGCAAGATAATCTATGCCTTTGTTTTTAAGCTTGGGAATATTTACGGCGCACTCGCCGAAGCTTTCACCCTCCTGCCCGTGCAGCATTACTATATTGACCTCGTTCGGGTCGGGCTTCAACGACGAATACAGCGAAACGCAGTTGCCCGCCGTCGTCTCTATTCCGTACAGCGCGACGTTTTCCCCCAACGTATACCGCGTCCATTCCTCGCCGAACGTGTAAAGGTTGTCTATCTGCTCGGTATAGCTTTCCCTGCCGTCGTGGTTGCCGCGCAGATAGTAAAAGGCTATTTCGGGATTGCGGCGCACCGCGCCGTAGAAAAATTCCTTGTCCTTTTTAAACGGGCGGTCGCCGTCGAAAACGTCGCCCGCAAGAAGGATGCAGCTTATGCCCTCGCGCTTGGCGTAGGCAATCATTCGCTCGAAAGTTGCGCGCAGTTCGCGCGCGCGCTCGTCGGACTTGTCCCTCGGCAGCTTTTTCATTTGCGAACCGAGATGTACGTCCGCGCAGTGTATAATCTTCATTTAACTCCCCCTTTAATAGTCCTCTGTAAAACGGTGCCTTACCCCGTCCTTATCCTTATATTCGATTATCGATTTAAGATTGACGTTTTCCACGCTTCTGAAAATGTTTTGCTCTACGCCCGCGTCCTCGGACTCGAGCGTGGCTATAAGTCGCTTCATCTTGCGGCGCTTAGAATCGTCCTCGTTTTTTTCTCCGTTTTCCGTAAACTTGCAGGCGCATTGCAAAAATTGCAACCCGTTGTAGTCTCGCCAATGCTTGACTGTGGACTCGCGGATAAGATACATCGGCCTTATCAGCTCCATCCCCTCGAAGTTGGCACTTCTCACCTTGGGCATCATCGTCTGAATCTGCCCGCCGTACAGCATACCCATAAGTACCGTTTCGATAACGTCGTCATAGTGGTGCCCGAGCGCGATTTTGTTACACCCCAAATCCTTTGCGCGGTGATACAGGTGTCCGCGCCTCATTCTCGCGCATAGATAGCACGGCGATTTTCCTATCCCGTGTACACTCTCGAAAATATCCGTTTCAAAAACGGTTATAGGTATATCCAACAGCTCGGCGTTGCGCTCTATCATGGCGCGGTTGTCGGGGCTGTACCCAGGGTCCATTACCAGAAAAACCAACTCGAACGGCACCTTGTTGTGCCGTTTCAGTTCCTGAAACAGCTTTGCAAGCGCAAAGCTGTCCTTTCCGCCCGACATACACACCGCGATTTTGTCGCCCGCGCTTATAAGTTCATACTCAACGACCGCCTTCGCAAACCGCGAAAACATCGATTTTTTAAATTTTTTCCTAAGGCTCAGCTCGACGTCGCCCGCTGTAATATTGCACATACGGTACTATTTTAAATTATCCCGCCCGTTTCGTCAAGGGAATTTGCAATTTTTGCCGCGCCCGCGCGTGATAATTAACATTTTAAAACAAATTTGCCTTTGGGTATTGTTTTTTGTCCGATTACGTGTTACAATATAAGAAATCATATAATAATGATTATTAAGCGCGCCGCGGCGCGCTTGTGCATGCTGCGCATGCACACCGCTTCAACCCCGCAACTCTTTGGAAATACAAGCTTAGCTTATATATAATATTTTTTAAGGAGGTCGTATGAAAAGACGACATTTATTGCTGGTGGCTTTAAGCCTCATTCTCTCAATATGTATGTGTTTCTGTCTTGCCGCATGCGATTCGTGTAACGACGAAACCGAGCCCGTTCAGTTGGCAACGCCCGTAGTTACGGTCGATGCAGACGGCGTTGCTCGGTGGTCCGCCATCGAAAACGCAAGCGGCTATGCTTATAAAATAAGCAACGGCGAAGAGAAAAACACAGACGCAACCTCCGTTACCCTGACGGACGGCCAGTCGGTAGCGGTCAAAGCTGTCGGCGACGGCGTCAACTTCACGGATAGCGGATATTCAGAGGCTAAAACCTACACGAAACCCGCTCAGCCCGTAAAGCTCGGCACCCCCACGGTCACGATTAACGATAACGGACTTGCTACCTGGGCTGCGGTTCCCAACGCAAGCGGTTATATGGTCAAAATCGGCGATACCGAAACCGAACAGACCGAGCTTTCAAAGCAACTTACCGACGGACAGTCCATTCAGGTAAAGGCAGTCGGCAACGGTACGACCTTCACTACGGGCGATTATTCCGCGGTTCAGACCTACGAACAGAGCACGCCCCCTCAGCCCGAAAAGCTGGGCACGCCCGAGGTCGATATAGACGCCGACGGACTTGCTACCTGGGCTGCAGTTCCCAACGCAAGCGGTTATATGGTTAAAATCGGCGATACCGAAACCGAACAGTCCGAG
>CAJTJC010000001.1 GCA_910576655.1 uncultured Christensenella sp. | reverse complement strand
TTTATATTTTATATGGTTAATATGTGTAAGGAATAGAAGCGCAGTTTCATCTAATTCCTCCAATGCATTTTTAATTTCACTAACCGCTAATTCCGGCGGTTTTTTAGGATTGTTAAAAGGAAAAATGAATTGTGTGAAACCGCTTTTAGCTGTTTTAACGACGCTATCATCTTCAGGTACCAGCATATCAATAATCTTAAAGTCATAAGCACCTGAATGAATTTCTGGCGTATCTGTATACGCATAAACTGCTTTAAAACCTACACCAAATTGACCTATTGCTGTAGGATCATCTGCGCTCGTACTATGTCCTATGTTTGTAATAGCGTCAATATCATCTAAGGTAAAATCACGCTTTGTGCCATTGTGGGAAAAAACCAATTTATCTTCATATAAATCAAACGATACTTCAGAAGCATTTTTATCTTCGGCATTTTGTAGTAATTCATAAATGAAATGAGCTTTGTCAGGATATAGTTCAGTTAGGAGTTTTTTTAATCCATCTTGAGCACCACGTTTTTTTCCGGCTTCAACCCAATTTTTACAATCTTGCTTTAATTCATCAAAACTTGT
Source organism: uncultured Christensenella sp. (assembly GCA_910576655.1). Taxonomy (GTDB): domain Bacteria; phylum Bacillota; class Clostridia; order Christensenellales; family Borkfalkiaceae; genus Coproplasma. The sequence goes on along the minus strand of CAJTJC010000001.1, from coordinate 240,534 downwards.
GTACTTCGTCATTTTAATTCTCCACGTGTAATGTGCCAATCACGAGTTTGGTTGAAACAATATCGCACTTTCCAATCTCGGCTTTTAGCGTTTCTTGTTTTTCACTGAAAGAATATTCCAACCTTTCAAGCTGTGCTTTTTTCATTTTTATGATGCGTTCGTCTGTTGCCTTTACCAAAACATCTTGAATGGCACGTATTTGTCCTTGTTGGCTTGAAACTAAACTGCTTAATTTAAACCGTATGCTTTGCTCTGCGTCAACAAGGTACTGTGCTTTCGCCGATTTCCATATTGAGAAATGTAAATTTTCTAATTCATCAGTATTAAGAAGTTCCGCACCGTCAGCATTTTGAGCATTATAAATAAGATTCAACATAATCTTTGAATCAATATTGCTTGCCGTTACAACTTTTAATTCACTGTTTGGCTTAACTCCCTTATATTGCCATTCATAAATGATGAAAGGATAATCTCCCTGCGGAAGTATATCCGATTGTATACTTAAATCGCATTGTACCGGCTCATCACTAAAATAGCGAATAGCTTGCTTCACAAGAGGATGAGTAGGCATTATGAACGTTATGTCTTTGTGTTCAGTAGCATATTCGCCGTCAAATGTTACTTTTTCAAACGGCTCACGGTTATTCAAATAATTGTCCCACGCCTTATAGACAGGGTTGGGTTGTCTGTCTAACGCTTCAAAATCGGCTAATAAAATTTGGCGGTTGTCGGCATTCAAGCGCAATTTCTTTTCAAGTCCGTTTCCAAGAATATATTGGCTGACTGCACCCAAACGCTTTTCAAGGTACGTTTCTACAAGTCGGACTATCGCTTCGGCACTTAAATGAATATTGGTTGCATCTTGTAATTCTTTTCGCATAACTTCTTCGCTTAAATCCAAACCAAAAAAAGTATGTTTTTCTTCTTCTAAGCGTTGCTGTTCCTGCATTTTGCGTATCGCATTATCTGCGATTTGCAGTTCTTTTAGCGCACGTTCTTGCGGATTAAGAATATATTTCTCGACAACGTTATAAATCTCGCGTGTTACTTCACCCAAGATTTCTTCGCTATCACCAATAGAGGAGTTAAACACGCCAATACGAGAAAGACAACGGTCATATATATCACAATCGATTGTGCCTTCAGTGATAATATTGATGATGGATATGCTTTCGCTCTTCTGTCCGTTTCTGTCAATACGACCAATGCGCTGTTCGATTGCTTGCGGATTCCACGGCAGGTCATAGTTAACTAAGCAATCGCAGAACTGATAGTCCAAGCCTTCGCAACCGACTTCAGAAAAGAGCAACACGTCCAATGAATCTTCTTGCGTTCTATCTGCTTTAAATCTATTGCGCAATATAACGCGCGCTTCATCTTTTACGCCACCGTAAATAATACCGACACGAATATTATGTGCAGACAGTTTTTCATACAGATAGCGCAACGTATGGCGGAAACTACTAAATACCATAACCTTGTTGTTTGGCATAGATTGTTTGTTTTTTATAGCCTTTGTTAGCTCTTCAATTTTAGTGTCGTCATCGCTCATTGTTTCTGTAAAAGCAAGCAACTGTTTGACGGCTTCGATGATTTGTGGTGTGGAAAGGTATTCCTTTGTATCTTCAGAGATTTCATCACCCATATCGCCGTTTGCAAAACCAAGTTCGTCAAATCGACGCGTTAAAATATCTTCAAGGAACGGACGCAATCCATGAATACAACTTGATGCTTGACGCATTATGGTCGTCATCATAAAGCGTAAGCCTCTGTCGCCATGCAATTGTCTCAGAATATTGGCTTGTATTTTTAACAACTCATTGTAAAGAGTTGCTTGATCTTCCGTGAATGATACTTTGAGTGTTTCGGGTTTTCTAACCGTGAATTCGCCAATATCACGTCTGCGCGTACGATTTATAATAGTGGCAAAGGTGTGCAAGCTTTCCGTGTCGGTGATTAGTTTGACACGCTCTTCTTGCGTGATTGTTTCTTTTCGTAAGGTTGCGAGTGCATTTTGATAAACAGGATTAGGTAATAGATTTATCGCACCGAAACTTGTTTTTCCTGCGGTAATTAAATTTGCCAAAGCGTTCTGCTGCCATTCCGTAGCATTACTGCGAATCAGTCTTACGGCTTCATTGATAAACGGATTCGGTTCAGACATGCGTTCAAAACTTTCATAATCATGAACTAAATCAGGGCGCAAAATGCTAAGCAATGTGAATAAGTCTTTATCTCCCAACTGTATAGGTGTAGCGGTCAACATAACAACGCTTGTGGAGTTCTCACAGAACATTTCCACTGCTTGATGCGCATAAGTATTGGGATTCTTAATGTGATGTGCTTCGTCGGCTATTACTAAGTCAAATTTTGGGAACGGCTTTAAATCAAGCAAAGATTTTTTGTTGAGCTTTTTAAGCCCACCTTCGGCCGTACCGTTTACTATCGCTTCATCAAACAGTGAATACGGAATAATGCACTTAGCATAATCATCAGGCCATTCTTCATCTAAATTACATTCGTTAATGCAGTAGCGCAATTTCTCGCCGTCAATGTGAACAAAGCGCTCTCCGAATTTTTCTTTTAATTCGCCTTGCCATTTCTTCTCTGTTATAAGTGGACGGGGGCAAATAACGAGTACAGATTTTATATCAAAGCGAGCTTCAAGTTCTTTTAGAATAAGTCCTGCCTCGATTGTTTTACCAACGCCAACGCCGTCGGCAATTAAAATGCGAGGACTATCCGATTTTATAATTTTAAGTACAGGACGGAATTGATACGGGATATAATCTATTTTTGCGGAGTTCAAGGAATAGAGCGAATTAATATTAGGGTTTAAAAGTAACCGAGCTGTCAGTAAAGAATTAACGTCTTTTGCGGAATAAGACAGATAGCCATTGTCTATATTAAACGGCTCAATTTGTTCTTCATAGAAACTGAATTTTTTATTATCAATAAGCACAATGTATCTCGTTGCAGTAGCATTTTTCTCGATTGCAACTACAGCGCCTATTTTATTGTTGTGCTTTGCTTTTATCACATCGCCGATATTTAACATAAAACCATTCTCCAAATTGTTTTCCAATTTATTATAGCAAATTTAACATTATAAGTAAAGATGTAGAATACTAAAACTATTTTATTAACTAAATGTGAGCTGCAAATTTTCTAATTATAAGACAAGAGTAGGCTCGATTATTTTTCAAAATTAAGGGTCCTTTAATGGTAGTTTTGATTCTTATGTGAATCGGTTTGATCTGGCAGTCATTTTTACTGAATTTAATTTCAGTGAAAAATAATTCAGTATAAACTTGTAGTGTTTATTGCGGGTAATTTATATGCAAAATGCGCCGTAATATACGGCTCATTTTTGTGAAAAGAATTGGGAAGTTTTGGGAAGTTGCTGATTTTAGGGAGTTTTTAACAAACGGATAATATAAGAAAATCATTAATTTTGGGGCGTTTTTAGCGTGTTTTTGGCTAAAAATGCCCTTGTTTTTGTGGGCTTTGATAATTACGATTTTTGACGCATATGCCTTAAAATCCATTGGTAGAGTTAACGGTGCTGCTTGTGGACTTGGATAGCTAAAAATAAACGGATAGTTATTTTCCGAAAAATCTCGTCGTAGTTACGAAGTCGGGGCTGTATTTTTGCTATTGACATCAAGCAAAAATTACAATATAATTACAAGTATGAGTTTACTTTTTACCGACAGAAAGCAGTTGAGAAGTTGGCTTGCGGAAAATTGCCGCAGCTCGTGCGGGGTGTGGCTGGTGTTCGGCAAGAGCGGCGGTCCCCAAACCGTTACGGCTGCCGAAGCGTTGGAGGAAGCGCTTTGCTTCGGCTGGATAGACGGGCAAATGCAGAGCGCGGGCGGCAATACCTATATTAAATATTTTTCCGAGCGCAGGGCAAAAAGCAAGTGGTCGGATAAAAACAAAGCCATTGCCGAAAGTCTTATCGATAGCGGGCTGATGACGCGTTTCGGTATGGAAAAGATAGAGGAAGCAAAGGAAAACGGTCAGTGGGATACGGTTGACCCTATGACCTTCGGCGAGGCGCATATTGCAGAGCTTGCCGTTTTGCTTAACGGCTCGGCGCTGGATAAATTCAACGCGTTGCCGCAGTCGGCAAAAAAGACCTTCGTTCGGGCGTATTTCGATGCAAAGACGGACGCGGGCAGGCAAAAAAGGCTTGCGCGGATAACGGACGCGCTCAACGATAATTTAAGGGGGCTTTGAAGTGAGTGGAACTGTCGAGGTGGTTGCGGCGCTGATACGGGAGGGGGACAAATATCTCATTTGCCGCCGCCCCGCGGATAAGGCACGCGGGCTGCTTTGGGAATTTGCGGGCGGAAAAACAGAGCAGGGCGAAACGGGCGAGCAGGCAATCGTGCGCGAGTGCATAGAAGAGCTTGACGTTACGGTCGAGCCGCACGGCGTTTTTACCGAGGTAACGCACGATTACGAGGATATTACCGTGCATCTGACGCTATACAACTGCACCGTTGCGCGGGGCGTGCCGAAGCTTAAAGAGCATAGCGATATGAAATGGGTCACCGCCGAGGAAATGCAGCGCTACGAATTTTGCCCTGCGGACGCGGACATAATAGAAAAAATAAAAAGAGAGGGGTAAGCTGCCGCTTACCCCTCTTGGATTAAAATTCATTTAAAAACTGCGAGTATATAAATAAAGTCAGAAACTCGTCGTTGCGTTTGTTCGTATCTTTTTCTTCGCGTTTATTAAATTCGTTAAAATCAAAAAACATATTTCTCTCCTTTTTCACTGTTACTGTCGGGTCCCCTTCCCGAGCGTTAAAGTAGTATATCAAATGTGAATTTGTCAGTCAATAACATTTCAAATCATTTTAAAAATTGTGAATTTGTTGCCCAATAACATATTCGACCTATTAAGTCTATGAATTTGTGTAAAATTTTGATAATATTTTTACATTTGTTATAAAATGCAATTTACGGCGCCGCAGTTGCAAAAATGAAAAAATGAGAGAACGAAACATTTTTTGAAAAGTTTTAAAAAAAGTATTGACAAAACGCAAACTGAGTACTATAATTTACTTAATCGGTTAAGTAAACCAAAAAACCGTAGAAAAAATCAGAGGTGAAAAATGAAAAAGGCTACTAAATGGGCAGGGCTTATAGTTGCCACCGCAGTTTGCGCGACGTCGGTTGCGATGCTGGCGGCTTGCGGCGACGAGGAAGTGACGTACACCGTTACTTATATGGACGGAACGACGGAGCTTAAAAAGGAAACCGTAAAAGAGGGAGAAAAAGCGGTAAAATGGCAGCCGACGAAAGACGGTTTTACTTTCGTAGACTGGTTCGCGACGCCCGGCTTTACGCACAAGTTCGATTTTGACGAGCCGATTACCGAAAACAAATCGGCGTTTGCGCAGTTTGCTTCCGCAACGCAGAGCGAAGATACGAGAACGTTTTATATCGCGGGCAGCGGAAAGGGCCCCGTACTTATGGCGAGCGACTGGGGCAAGGGCACCGGCGAGCAGCACAAAATGACTAAAACCGAAGGTAAGAACGAGTATAAATATACGGTAGACTTATACGAGGGCGATAAATTCCAGTTTGAAATTACGGGCACGGGCGACTGGCAGAACCAGCGCGGCGCGGGCTATCTCGATACGTTGAAGCTTGCGGACGGAACGACCGCGTTCAGCGGCACCGCCACGATAGGCGACAATTCCTCTTACCGTCACGATATTAAGTGCGAGTATTCGGGCAACTATACGTTTACGCTTACCACTCACCCCGACGACGACACTTACGAAACCAACAATCCGAGCTATACCGAAGCCAACAAAGAAGCGTTCAATATCAACCCGCTCGACAAGCTCACCTGGGTAAGGAACGGCGACGTAGAGGACGTTGAAACGGTTACCGATTTCTATATAAAGGGTAACAAAATAACCAACTGGAAGGATATGTACAACGCCTCGACCAAAATGACTAACAAGGACGGCGTTTACACGCTTGCGGTATATCTTAAAGAGGGCGACGAATTTATGTTTACTTCGAGAGTTACCGTAGGCGGGACCGAGGGTACGGGTACGGACTATCTGCGCGCAAGCAACCTCGACGCGGCAAGCAAGCAGTTAGTAGGCGGCACCGAAGGCAACATGACCGCAAAGGCAAGCGGTACATACACCTTTACGTATACCGAAGCTACGAAGGTGCTGTCCGTTGCGTTCGACGCGACTAAAACTCCCGTTCCCACGGACTACTATATCGACGGCACGTTTGCAGAAGGCGTAGCCGATTGGAGCGGTTACTGCTTCGACCCTCGCTTCAAGCTCACCGAAACCGAGGCAAACTCTGGCGTGTTCGAGATTAAGAACGTCGCGCTTAAATTGAATTCGCAGATAATAATTCAGGCGTTCAAGGAAGGCTCGACCGAGCGCGGAGAATGGGGCACGGAAGGCTATAACGGACTGGGAAGCTATAACTACACCTATCTGTTCGGCGCAGGCGCAGGCTTCTCGGTAGTGGGCGACGGCAACAACAATATCAAGGTGCTTAAAGCGGGCAACTACGATATAAGCTTCGACAGCTATTCGAAGATGATGACTATCGTAGAACACGTTGAGGCTGACCCTGCCGACGTTTACGACATATTTATAAAGGGCGCGAACGTAAACAACTGGTCGCACGGAATGGACGCGCAATACAAGTTTGCTCTTAACGAAGCGAAGACCGCTTACGAATTCGTACTGACGGTCGAGGCGGGCAAAAAGGTAGAGTTCGGGCTTGAAAGATTTGCAAAGGGCGCGACGGCTAACGGCACGTTTATCAATATAACCGCGCTTGGCACGAGCGGCGACGCAAACGCCAAATTTATTAAAGCGGACAGCAGTAATAATATTACCTGTTCGGTTGCGGGTTCTTACAAAGTAGTGTATAATATTGAAAACGGAACAGTAGATTTTTACGCTGTAACGAACGCGTAATAAAATAGGCGGGCGTTTCTCGGAACGCCCGCCTTATTTTTAAACGGTATATACGTGCACGTCGAAGGGCTCGCGGCTTAATGCCTTGATTACGCAGTCGGCGGTCTGCCCGCATAGCGGAAGATAGATATTCTCGTAATACAGGTTGACGCCGCGCCGCTTGAAGCGCTCGGCTACGACCCCGCTGACGGTGAATACGTTGCTTGCGGTCACTTTACCGAAGTCGTCGTTGACGAATACCGCGTTTTCGAACGCCTGAGTTATCCGGCTTTTCAAAACGGAGTCGTGCGGTTCGGGACAGACGAAAGCGTAATCCGAGGAAAAACGGCTGTCCGCCATGCGCCTGAGCTTGTCAAAGTCGGGCGTAATCTGGAAAAACAGCTTGTCCTCCACGCAGCAGTTGACGGCTATCAGCGGTATGTAGTTGGCGTTGCCTATCGTGTAGAAGGTTTCACGCGATACGTTGTACGCGATTATCGCGTCGGCGTTGGTAATTCTTCCGAACGGGGGCGCGACGAACACGAGGTCGAAGTCGTCTTTAAAGCTTTTGGAAAGACCTTCGAGAAGGTCCACCAGCTCCGCCTTGTCTGTGTAACCGTCGGTTTCGGTGCATACGGCAACGAGCTTGCGCCCAGAGGAACGCAGGTTTTTCGCAAATACGTTCGGCTTGTAGTTGAACATATTAATGACGTGCCATATCTTGTTTTTCGTATCCTCGCTTATCGACTGTCCCTGCGTATCGTTGATTACGTAGGACACGGTTGCGGCGGAAACGCCCGCTTCCCTTGCGATGTCGTGGATAGTAACTCTCTTAACCATATAGAAAATTATACCAAAATATTGCTTTAATGTCAATATAAAAGAGGCTTTTATGAATTTGACCCACTGCCCCGAATCAAAATACTGTTTTGCTCTGGACGAAAACACCGTACGCCTGCGGCTTGCGGTTTCCAAGGACGAGTTGCCTGATAAGGTCACCGTCCTGTACGGCGGAAAGTATGATTTTGCAACCGTACGACGAAGCGCGGAGGCGCAGCGCGAGTGCGAGGACGGACTGTTCGTCTGGTATTCGGCAACGATAAAGCTTGCCGACAGGCGGCTGGTCTACGTTTTCGAAATAGAGCGCGGCGGAAAGATACGATACTTTTCCGAGGACGGTCTGACCGACGGATACGATTTCGAGCTGAGCTATTACAACTGTTTTCAGTACGCCTACGTAAACTGCTGCGACGTAATGCCGTGCGTGGAGTGGATGCGGCAGGCGGTGTTCTATCAGATTTTCGTTGACAGGTTCAATATCGGAAAGAAAAAGGACACGGGCTATATCAACCTGAAATGGGGCGACAAGCCCACGCCCAAAAGCTTTGCGGGCGGGGATATAGCGGGGATAACGGGCAAGCTGGAATATATACGCAGCCTCGGCGTCAACGCGATTTATCTTACGCCGGTGTTCAGCTCGGTATCCAATCATAAATACGACATAAGCGATTATTACGAGATTGATAAAAACTTCGGCGACAAAAACGACCTTAAACGGCTGATTGACAAAGCCCATTCTTTGGGTATGCGGGTGGTGCTGGACGCGGTTTTCAACCATTGCAGCGACAGGCTTGCGCAGTTTGCCGACGTGCGCGAAAAGGGGCGCAAATCGAAGTACGCGGACTGGTTTATAATAAACGGCGACAACCCGCTGGATTACGAGTGCTTCGCCGCGTGCAGATATATGCCGAAATTCAATACCTCGAACCCCGAGGTGCGGGAATATCTTAAAGGCATTGCTACCTACTGGATACGCGAATTCGATATAGACGGCTGGCGACTGGACGTTTCGGACGAGGTTTCGCACGAGTTCTGGCGAGAGTTCAGAAGGGCGGTAAAGCAAGAAAAAAGCGACTGCGTGCTGATAGGTGAAAACTGGCACGACGCAAACCCGTATCTGCGGGGCGACCAGTTCGATTCGATTATGAATTACGCTTTCACAAAGGCGTGCCTCGACTTCTACGCGTTCGGTAAGCTTACGGCGGAAGAGCTTGCGCACAAGCTGAACGAAATACTTATGCGCAACACCGACACCGTTAACGACATGATGCTCAACCTTTTGGACAGCCACGACACGCATAGATTTTTAACGCGGGTCGACGGGGACGTAAACAGGCTTATGAGCGCGCTTTGCGTAACCTTTTTCTTCCGCGGCGCGCCGTGCGTGTACTACGGCACCGAGAACGCCATGGAGGGCGGGTACGACCCCGACTGCCGCAGAACCTTCGACTGGGCGGAGGAGGGGCGCGATAACCCCGTAAAATCGCTTATAAAAAGACTGTCGGCAATCAAAAAGGATTTTACCCGAGAGGCGGTGATTTACAGCCGCGGGGGCAAACTGATAATAGAACGCGGAAGCCGCGTGCTTACGGCAGACAAAGACGGCTTCGAAATAAAATAATTCGATAGGGGTACCCCTATGCGTTTGCAGGCAAACGCATACACAAGGAGGATTATATGAGAAAAACGCTGCCCGCACTTATCGCGCATATAGCAGTTATACTTGCGGTAATTATCGTTATGGGCACGCTGGGACTTATTGCCGCGGGCTTGGGCGCGGACGGAAACGATAAATTCACGGGCGAAATCGAGCGGAACGTAACGCTGCGTATTCTCGAAAACGATACGGCGAAGGAGCAGGGATATTTAGAAGAGCTGCTCAACGCGTTCAACGAAAAGTACGCGGAGTACGGTATCAAGGCTGTTGACGCAAACATGGACCAGTACACCGATTTGGAAAAAGGCGGACCCTACGGCTACGGGCCCGACGTGCTGTATCAGGCGAACGACGCGCTTATGAAATACGTCGACGGCAAGCACATTCTGCCTTTGCCTGTTGAACAGCTTGAATGTGCAGACAAGGTCGGCGAAAAGGCGTGGGAGGCGTACCGCGCGAAGGCGGGCGGACAGGAGTTCACCTTCGGCGTCCCCGTGAATATACAGCAGCCGCTGCTGTTTTACAGAAAGGATTTGCTTCCCGAAAACTGGGAAACGGACTGGGACGACGATAAAAACGGCGTTCCCGATATAATAGAAAACTGGTCGGATATGTACCGCTTTTCGCAGCAGATACGAAGGGAGAGCAACGGCGCTAAATACGGATATATGAAGTCGCTCAACGACGGATACTTCGCCTCCGGCTACTTCCTTTCGTACGGCGGTTACGTATTCGGCGGCGAGGACGGAAAGGACGTTTCGGACGTCGGCTTTTCCAAAAACGACGGCTGGATGGGCGGAAGAATTATCCGTCAGCTTGCCTCGGTTATGAACCTCGAATGTACCGAGGACACGATAACCCGCAACTCGTATTCGCGCATGGCGCAGGGCACTTACTTTGCAACTATGACCACGCCCGACGTGTACACTCTGTTTATAAAGGAAATGGTAAACGCGGGCTACACCGAGCAATATGCGCGGGATAACCTGATTATGACCGATATTCCCGCCCTTCCCGTAAGCGGCGATTTGGAGGACGAGGGTCAGGGCTTCAAGGATATGATTGCAATGGGCGGCGTTAACGGCTATGCAATCAGCTCGTACACCAAAGCGCCCAACGCCGCGCTTGCGTTCGTTAATTTCGCAACGTCTTACGATATGATAAACCGCAGGTCGGAGCTTCTCGGAATTTCGCCCGCGCGCAGCGATTTGGCGGAGGCGCTTGGCGGACTTAACGAAACTATCAAGGAAAATCTCGACAAGGGCAGCATTTACGTTATGCCTAGCGTCCGCGCTCTGGCGCAGGTATGGACGCCGTTGCAGACATATTGCGCGACTATCGCGAAGGATATGCTCGACAACAAAAACGTATATGCGGGCGCCGAAAAGCTTAAAGAGGGGATTGCCAATGTAGACAAACAGATTTACGACGCTATCCATACTCTGGGCGGGTCTTAGGAGGTTGATTGTGAAAATAGTTGAAAAATTCAAGGCTCTGCCGGACAAAATCAGGGCAATACCAAAAAAGCTTTCGGATAAGCTTGCGGGCGCAAAGGAAATTCTTACGCAGGGCAACGGTAAAGTTACGGCGTCGATGCTGGTAATGGGACTGGGTCAGCTTATATATAAGCAGTGGGTCAAGGGCGCAATGTTCGCGTTTATACAGATTGCTTTTATTGTATATTTCGTGCTGACGGGCGCGACCGACCTGTTCGGTTTTTTCACGCTCGGCACGCGCGAGGGCAATGCCTGGTACGGCGTAGAGGGCGACAACTCGGTCGTGCGGCTGATAATGGGCATACTCGCCATAATGATTATCGTGCTGTACGCGGCGATTTACGTTTCCAACGTCAAGGACGTTTACCGTACTCAGTGCGCAATGGATACGCTTAAAAAGCCTGCGGATTTCAAACAGGAGGCTGCGGCTCTGCTCGACAAATCGTTCCACAAGACCGCGCTGGCTCTGCCCGTTATAGGCGTGTGCGTATTCAGTATTCTGCCGATAGTGTTTATGATACTCATTGCGTTTACAAACTACGGCGGGGATATAGTGCCGCCCGCGCTCGTGGACTGGGTAGGATTTGCAAACTTCGGCAAAATTCTTTCGCTGGGTCAGTTCGCGCCGACGTTCTTCAAGATATTCGGCTGGAATATGCTTTGGGCGGTGCTTGCAACCGCGCTGAACTATTTTGCGGGACTGGGGCTTGCGCTGCTATTGAACAAAAAGTGCGTAAAGGGCAAGGCTATATGGCGCGCGTTCCCCATACTCGCCTACGCCATACCAGGCTTTATAACTCTGCTCGGATTCAAATTCATGTTCTCGTACGGCGGACCCATTAACTACTACATTCAGCAGGGCGGCGGCGAGGCGGTCGGATTTTTGGGACTGGACGCAAAATGGAGCGCGCGCTTTATCGGGCTTGCGGTCAACGCCTGGATAAGCATACCGTCGACTATGCTGCTTGCGACGGGAATACTCTCGAACGTAAACACCGACCTGTACGAGGCGGCGCGCGTGGACGGCGCAAGCTCGTGGAAGCAGTTTATAAAAATAACGCTGCCGTACGTGCTGTTTGCCACTACGCCCGTTCTCATTTCGCAGTTTATAGGAAATTTCAACAACTTCGGAATTTTCTACTTCCTGCGCGGCGGACTTTACGCCGACGGATACTTCCTTGCAAGCGATACCGATTTGCTTATTAACTGGCTTTACAATATGTCGATAGACAATAACTACTATTCGATTGGCGCGGCGATAAGCTTGGTTATTTTCGTGATTACCTCGATAATATCCCTTACCGTATACGTACTTTCGCCGTCGTATAAACAGGAGGAGACGTTCAGATGAATAAGGCAAACGTCAAGGTCGTTAAGGCAAAAACAAAACGCGTGTTAAACGTGCTTATAACCTACTGTATTTTGATTTTAGTCGCGTTTATATTTTTCTTTCCCTGCTTATGGCTGATACTCGCGTCATTCTCGAAGTCGGGCTCGATATATTCTTTCGACGGATTTTTCCCCGCTCAGTACGGCTTCGACGCGTTCAAATCGCTGTTCACCGACACGGTAATGTACAACTACCCGCGCTGGTTCGCAAACACTCTGTTTATCGCGGTTATGAGCTGCATACTCGGCACTCTTTTAACTATACTCACGGCGTACTGTATGTCGCGTTTCCGCTTTAAATCGAGAAAGGCTATGATGAAGGCTACGCTGCTGCTCGGAATGTTTCCGTCGTTTATGGGCACGATTGCGGTCTACCTGATAATGACGCAGTTCAACCTTATCAACCAGCACTGGGGACTTATACTCATATATTCGGCGCAGGCGCCCATGGGATATATGGTGCAGAAGGGCTTTTTCGATACCATACCGTACTCGATTGACGAGGCGGCGAGAATAGACGGCGCGTCCAACTTCACGGTGTTCGTAAAGTTCATACTTCCGCTGTCGAAGCCCATGCTCGTATACACGGCGCTGACATCGTTCACATGGCCGTGGTCTGACTTCATACTTCCCAAAATGCTGCTTATCGACAAGGATTTGTATACGGTGGCCGTCGGGCTTATGTCACTCGGCGAAACGGAATTCGCGCGGTTTGCGGCGGGCTCGATATTCATTGCGATACCAATAATCGTGCTGTATTTCTGTTTGGTTAAGTATATGATTAACGGAATGGCTGCGGGTGCGGTCAAAGAATAAGGGGAGGTAAAATATGGCAAATTTAAGTTTAAAGCATATATATAAGGTCTATCCCAACGGGGCGAAGGCGGTAAACGATTTCAATATGCAAATCGACGACAAGGAGTTTATAGTATTCGTCGGACCGTCGGGCTGCGGAAAATCCACCACGCTCAGAATGATTGCGGGGCTTGAAGAAATTACCGCGGGCGAGCTTAAAATAGGCGATACCGTCGTCAACGGTATGGAGCCTAAGGACAGGGACATTGCGATGGTTTTCCAGAACTACGCGCTGTATCCGCACATGACTATATTCGAAAATATCGCGTTCGGTCTGCGCATGCGCAAGATTCCCGACGTAAAGCGCGATAAGGAAGGCAGACCCGTACTCGACAAGGACGGCAAGGAAATACCCGTAATGCGCAAGTACAACAAGCAGGAGCTTTCCGCAAAGGTCAACGAGGCGGCGGAGATACTCGGCATAACGGAATATTTGAAGCGCAAGCCCAAGGAAATGTCGGGCGGACAGCGCCAGCGCGTCGCGCTGGGCAGGGCGATAGTGCGCCACCCCAAGGTAATGCTTCTGGACGAACCGCTTTCAAACCTCGACGCAAAGCTGAGAACGCAGATGCGCAGCGAGATAGTCAAGCTGCACAAAAAGCTTGAAACTACGTTTATCTACGTCACGCACGACCAGATAGAGGCAATGACTATGGGCACGCGCATAGTGGTAATGAAGGACGGCTTCGTCAAGCAGATAGACACGCCGAAAAACCTGTATAAATACCCCGCGAACAAATTCGTTGCCGGCTTCATAGGCACGCCTCAAATGAACTTTTTTGCGTGTACCTTAAAGAAGTCGGGCGACAAGGTAAAGATAAAATTTACCGATGCGGACGCGGAAATTACCGTGCCGTACGCCGCGCTTATGAAGACAACGCCGCACTATCTCGACGGCAGTAAAAACGTAATACTCGGCTTCCGTGCCGAGGCGGTCTCGCTTGACGGCGCGGGCGACGCTAAAATCAAGGTTAAAATTTCGCACTCGGAAGAGCTGGGAACGGAAACCCTCGTTTACGGCGATTTAAACACCGAAGGCGGCGCGGATACCCGCATAATCATAAAGGCGGGCGGTTTCAGACAGTTCGAGCCGGACGCGGTCTGCACCGCGACGCTGGACACCGAGCAGATACATCTTTTCGACGCGGAAACGGAAGAGAGCATTATGCCGCGTATTCCCGAATTCAACTATCTCGACTGCTCGGTCAAGGGCGGAAAGCTTACCTTCCTCGGCATTACCGAGACGCTTCCCCCCGCAATATCGTGCGGCGAAGGCAAGGGCGAGCTGCTTATTCCCGTTTCGGCGGTTAAGTTCGGCGGCGACATAAAGGCGAAGGTAACGGACAGCGAAACCGTCAACGGCAAAATATTGCTCACTCTCGAAATAAACAGCGGCAGGCTTTACGCGCTTTCGGACGAAGAGCGCAAGGGCGATGTAAGCGTCGGCATAGACTACAAGGCTATAACGCTGCGCGCGGGCGGAAGCGAGACGCTTCCCATGCCGCGCATTAACTGCCTCGACGGTACGCTGATTGCCGAAAAGAAGGACGGCGCAACGGTTTACAGTCTGCTTATCGGCGGCGAGAAGTTCGCCGCGCCCGAAGAGGTTTATACCAAAATTTTTGCTGCGACGACCGGCAGAAAGGCGTTCAATACGGCGTTCCGTTACGAATGGGACGCGTACGGGCTTTCGGTCGGCGAAAGCGGAATTTCCGCCGAGGTCGAAGAAATGCTCGATTACGGCGAAGAAAAGTTCGCGCGGGTTAACGCGTGCGGTCAGACGCTGTACGTAAAAACCGATGCGGATTTAAGCGGTACGGTGCGCATAGTGCCCGACGCGGCTAAGGTCAGCGTCGTGGAAAGCGAGCGCCGCATACGCATTGTTTAGGCTCACTCATTTTTTTTCTCCATTATGGCGCGCCGCACGGTTTTTCCGTGCGGCGCGTTTAAAATTAACTAAAAGTATGAATAAATAACAAAATTTATATTTTTTTATTTTTATCGGTATACGCTTGTATAAAAGCAATTTATTTGATATTATTTTATCGATAAATAAATACCGATTTAGGAGGACACAATGGAATTCAAGTTGCAGTACGGTATTTGCGACAGCGTTGAAATGTTAGAACGCGAAATAGAAAGGGTGCGCGCGGCGCAGAAAATTTTTGCGACCTATACTCAGGAGCAGGTTGACAAAATATTTTTCGCGGCGTCGGTTGCCGCAAATAAGGCGAGGATACCGCTCGCAAAGCTTGCCGTCGAAGAGACGGGTATGGGTGTGGTAGAGGATAAGGTAATAAAAAACCACTACGCCTCGGAATATATTTACAACGCCTACAAGGATACCAAGACCTGCGGAACGGTCGAAGAGGATAAGGCGTACGGAATTAGGAAAATTGCCGAGCCGATAGGCGTCGTCGGCGCGGTCATTCCCACCACGAACCCGACCTCGACCGCAATTTTCAAAACGCTTATTTCATTGAAGACGCGCAACGGCTGTATAATCAGTCCCCACCCGCGAGCAAAGAACAGTACTATCAGCGCGGCAAAGGTCGTGTACGAGGCTGCGGTAGCGGCGGGCGCGCCCGAGGGCATTATAAGCTGGATAGACGTTCCCAACCTCGATATGACCAATCTTCTTATGAAGGAGGTCGATATAATTCTGGCGACGGGCGGGCCCGGCATGGTGCGCGCGGCGTATTCCAGCGGTAAGCCAGCGATAGGCGTCGGCGCGGGAAACACGCCCGCCGTTATAGACGAAAGCGCGGATATACTGCTTGCGGTCAGCTCGGTTATTCATTCCAAAACCTTCGATAACGGCATGATATGCGCGTCCGAACAGTCGGTAATTGTCGCGGATAAAATTTACGGCAAGGTCAAAAAGGAGTTTGCGGCGCGCGGCTGCTATATCTTAAAGCCCGACGAGGCGGACCTTGTAAGAAAGACTATTATAATCAACGGCTCGCTCAACGCAAAGATAGTCGGTCAGCCCGCGGCAAAAATAGCCGCTCTTGCAGGGGTTAAGGTTCCCGAAAACACCAAGATACTCATAGGCGAAGCGGAATCGGTAGAGCTTTCCGAAGAATTCGCGCACGAAAAGCTTTCGCCCGTGCTTGCGATGTACAGGGCAAAGGATTTCGACGACGCGCTCGACAAAGCCGACAGGCTCGTTCAGGACGGCGGCTTCGGTCATACTTCGTCGCTGTACGCGGACGTTCTTACCTCGCAGGATAAAATACAAAAATTCGGCGAGAGAATGAAGACCTGCCGCATACTTTTAAACACCCCCTCGTCGCAGGGCGGCATAGGCGATTTGTACAACTTCAAGCTTGCTCCGTCGCTTACGCTCGGCTGCGGGTCGTGGGGCGGAAACTCGGTTTCCGAAAACGTGGGAATAAAGCATCTTTTAAATATCAAGACGGTTGCCGAAAGGAGGGAAAACATGCTGTGGTTCAGAGCGCCCGAAAAGGTATATATCAAGAAGGGCTGTCTGCCCGTCGCGCTTGACGAGCTAAAAAACGTAATGGGCAAAAAGAGGGCGTTTATCGTAACCGACAATTTCCTGTTCGCTAACGGATATACCAAGCCTATATGCGACAAGCTTGACGAAATGGGCGTAGCGCACGCGACGTTCTTCGACGTTGCGCCCGACCCCACGCTGGCTTGCGCAATCGAGGGTGCAAAGCAGATGACGGCGTTCGCGCCCGATACGATTATAGCGCTCGGCGGCGGCTCGGCAATGGACGCTGCCAAAATAATGTGGGTGATGTACGAGCACCCCGACGTCGATTTTCAGGATATGGCGATGCGCTTTATGGACATCAGAAAGAGGGTTTACACCTTCCCCAAAATGGGTGAAAAGGCATACTTTATCGCAATACCCACTTCGGCGGGTACGGGCTCGGAGGTTACTCCGTTCGCGGTCATTACCGACGAGAAGACTGGCGTTAAATACCCGCTTGCGGATTACGAGCTTATGCCCGATATGGCGATTATCGATACCGACCTGCACATGTCCGCGCCTAAGGGACTGACAGCGGCTTCCGGTATCGACGCTGTGACCCATGCGCTGGAAGCGTACGCCTCGATTATGGCGACGGACTACACCGACGGGCTTGCGGTTCAGGCGCTGAAAGTTATATTCAGGTATCTTCCCGACGCGTACGAGAACGGTCAGACCGACGTCGTTGCGAGGGAAAAGATGGCGAACGCCGCTACCATGGCGGGCATGGCGTTTGCAAACGCGTTCCTCGGCGTGTGCCACAGTATGGCGCACAAGTTAGGCGCGTTCCACCACTTGCCGCACGGCGTTGCAAACGCGCTGCTTATAAGCGAGGTAATCAAATTCAACAGCGTTGAGGTTCCCACTAAAATGGGCACGTTCAGCCAGTACGACCATCCCAAAACGAGGCGCAGATACGCCGAGGTCGCCGAGGGGCTGGGCATTGACGGTAAGAACGACGACGAGAAGGTTGCAAACCTTATAAAGGCGGTCGAAGAGCTTAAAGCCAAGGTCGGCATTAAAAAGACTATCCGCGAATACGGTATATCGGAAGAGGACTTCCTTTCAAGCCTCGACGAAATGGTGGAGCAGGCGTTCGACGACCAGTGCACGGGCGCAAACCCCAGATATCCGCTTATGAGCGAGATTAAGCAGATGTATTTAAACGCGTACTACGGAAAATAAAAGGAGGGAAATATGACTGACGCAAAATTAATTTTTTCAAGAGAAGACAAGAAAATTTACAGGGACGGCGACAAGCTTGTAAAGGTGTTCGACAAGAAATATTCCAAGGCGAACATCTTGAACGAGGCGCTCAACCACGCCCGCGTCGAGGAAACGGATTTGAACGTGCCGAAGATACGCTCGATAGGCGTGGTCGACGGTAACTGGGCGATAGTTCTGGACTACATCGAGGGCGAAACGCTGCAATCGCTTATGGCGAAGCACCCCGAAAAGCAGGACGAATATTTAGAGCTTTTCGTCGATTTGCAGATGACCGTACTGTCCAAAAACGTACCCATGCTCAATAAGCTGAGGGATAAAATGCAGGGACAAATTTCCGACGCCGACCTCGACGCTACCGCCCGTTACGACCTACACACCCGTCTCGACTCGATGCACAGACACAAGCACCTGTGCCACGGCGACTTCAACCCGACGAACATCATTATTACCTCCGACGGCACGCCGTATATAATCGACTGGTCGCACGCCACGCAGGGCAATTCGTCTGCGGACGTTGCAAGAAGCTATTTGCTTTTCTATCTTGCGGGCGAGGAGGAGCTTGCGCAAAAGTACCTTAAGCTGTACTGCAAAAAGAGCGATACCGCAATTCAGTACGTTCAGCGCTGGATACCTATCGTTGCGGCGGCGCGGCTTTCCAAGTCCAAGCCCGAGGAAGAGCAGTTCCTACGCAGCTGGATTGACGTGGTAGATTACGAATAAATTTATTCCCCCTTTCAAAAAGGGGGAATTTTTGTTTTTGACTTTTGCCATAAAACTTGTTAAAATATAAAAAAAGGGGTAAGGAAATGAAGAAAAGAAATTTATTCACGCTTTTACTTTGCATTATGCTTGCGCTCTGCACGGGGCTTTTTGCCGCCTGCGGAGGCTGCAATAGCTGCGGCGGAGAGATTACGGCTCTGACGGTTCCCGAGGTAACCGTGGACGGCGGCGGCACCGCGCGTTGGTCTACGGTAGAAAACGCAAGCGGGTACGCCTTTAAAATAGACGGCGGCGAGGAAAAATCGACGTCGTTTACGTCGGTCATACTTTCCGACGGGCAGTCGGTTTCGGTCAAGGCGGTCGGCGACGGCAAGCTTTACGGGGACAGCGATTGGTCGGTACCCGTCAAATATACCGTCGAGGTAAAGCCTCCCGTCGAACCGGAAGAGCCCGATAAACCTACGGACCCCGACCAACCCACCGACCCTGACAAACCGACCGAACCCGAAGAGCCCGATAAGCCTGCGGAGCCTGTCGTACTGGGCGCGCCCGCGCTTACGGTATTGCGCGACGGCTCGGCAAGCTGGGCTGCGGTTACGGGCGCAAGCGGTTACGCTTATAAACTCAACGGCGGCGAAGAGGTTACCGCAAGCGAACGCAAGCTTACTCTTTCCGACGGCGATACGGTAGCCGTTCGCGCAATCGGCGACGGCGAGAAGTATCTGGACGGTCCCGCGGCGTCTATAACGTATACTGCGCCCAAAAACGCGTTTGACGCGCCCGTAAATCTTACTGCAAAAATCGAGGGCACGAATAAGGGCGCGGTCGTTTTGAAATGGGACGCGGTGCTCGGCGCAAGAGGATACGCCTACGCTATTAACGGCGACGAAGCCCGCGCCGTAAAGGTATACGAGGATACCGTCACCGTCGACCTGTCGGCGCAGCCTGCGGCAACCTGGTCGTTCAAGGTAATGACGCTCGACGACGGAGACAGGGTCGCCGCGGACGGCAATTACGGCAACCGCTATAACGCAAGCGGGTACTGCGACGAGGTAGAGTTCAGAGTGCCGCGCGGGGACGAAAAGGTTTACGGCGTTACCGAAATAATGACGGTAATAAATTACTTCGGCGGCAGCTTCCCTACGGACGAATTCTGCGTTAGGGGCACGGTAGAATACAATACCGCGACGGATATAATTCTTACCGAGCAATATAAAAGCTTTACGCTTGCGGACGCGGACGTTTCCGCGGACTTCGGCGTTTTGTACGAGGATATGCTTGCGGACTGCACCGTTACCGCAAAGGGCAGACTGACGGCGGAAGGGCTTGCAGACTGCACCGTTTCATTACAGCTTGAAACCGAAGCGGAAAGATACGCTCTTGCAGCAGCGTTTTTAAACGGCATGGAAGAGCTTGCCGAAGGCGCCGAACATACGAAGGGCTTTGCGCTTCCCGTCAAGCTTTACGGCGTTAGCGTAACCTGGTTTTCCGATAACGAGGGGCTGCTTTCCGTCGGCGATGACGGCGCGGCTACCGTAACCCGTCCCGCGATAGGCGAGGAGGACGGCGTAGTAATACTTTCGGCTATTCTGACGGTTGGCGAGGACATATACGACGACGAACTTGAATTTTTGCTGTCCGTTCCCGCAAAAACGTACGTATATCTCGACGCGCCGAAAATCAGTATAAACCCCAACACGGGAGTTGCCACTTGGACTGCGGTTGAGAATGCGTTCAGCTATAATTACGAACTTGAAAACGAATTCGGCGTTCCCTATGCCTGGGAGAAATGCGAAACCCCGCTGAGTATAACGCTTGAAAAATATTATACCCTGCGCGTGCAGGCGGTGGGCAACGGCGAGGAGTATATCGACAGCGACTGGGCGGAAAAGACGTATAACTATCACCCCGAAACTACCGACCCCGAGGGTACGCCGCTCGTATTCAATTTCAGCGGAGCAATACGGAACGCAAACGAGGTTGTAAATCCCAAACCGATTTTCGATAAGGCGTGCGCAAGCAGCTCAAGCTTTTTAAGCGTTTCGACTTCAAATCTGTATCTCGGCTGTACCGTAAACACCGCCGCGCTGTTCGGCGACGGGTTTATAAGGGTAGGCACGGCTAATCAGAACGGCACGATAAAGCTTACCTTTTCAAGCAGGGTAAACGGCGTAAAAATCAAGTGCCGCACCTGGAATAAGGACGGCGGCGACAAGGTCAGCGTAAACGGCTCTGCCGAGCAGAACGCAGCAAAGAACGACTGGGGCGTACTGACTTTTAACTTCCAGCATGCTGCCGACGCTGTTGAAATTGTCACCAACAAGCGGGTATTCATACTTGAAATAACCGTCTATCTCGAAAACTGAAACAAAACGCGCGGCGTATCAAGCCGCGCGTTTAAATATTTAAGAAAATATTAAAGATTTAATCAATGGGATATGGTATAATGCGACTATGAAATATAATTGCCTAATTATAGACGACGAGAAGGTACTTGCCGACAGCACGGCGGAATACTTCAATCTGTTCGGCGTAAAGACCGCCGCAGTCTACGGCGCGGAGGAGTGCCGCAGGTTTTTCGACGCAAACAGCGCCGAGCTTATTTTGCTTGACATCAACCTCGGCGACGGAAGCGGGTTCGAGCTTTGCAAGCGGCTGCGCGAAAGCACGGCGGTACCCATACTTTTCATATCCGCGCGGACGAGCGACGACGATAAAATCGTCGCGCTAAATATCGGCGGGGACGACTACGTGCAAAAGCCCTATTCGCTGGGTGTGCTGCTGGCAAAGGTCAGGGCGGTGCTCAAACGCTGCGGCAGTCGGGAAGAATATTCGGACGGTAACCTTTGCGTAAACTTTTCCACGCGCGAGGTAAGCGTCGGTGGCAAGCCCGTAAAGCTGACCGCGCTGGAATTTAAACTGCTTTGCTATTTAATAGAAAACAGGGGTCGGGTCGTGCCCAAGTCAGAGCTTTTCGACAGCGTGTGGGGCGACAGGTTTACGGGCGACGGCACGCTGAACGTGCATATCAGAAAGCTGCGCGAGGCGGTTGAAAGAAACGCCAACGCGCCCGAGTACATCATTACCGTCTGGGGCGACGGCTATAAATTCAGGGAAGGCGGAAGATGAAAAAGTTATTTCTGTTTGGCGGGCTGATATTTTTTCTCGCCCAGATTGTCGCGCTTGCGGTATTCGCCGCGTACAATCCCGACGTATCTCAGGATACCGTCGCGGTAAACGAGGCGGTGCAGACTGTCACGCGCGATTTCGAAAATATGTCCGCTCACGTTAAAACGGCATCGCCCGACTACGCCGTACTCGATAACGGCGGCGCGGTTTTGTATAAGTCGCGTCCCGAAGTAAGCGACAGCATAAACGAAGCTATCGCCCATAGGGACACCGTGCTGGACGTAGTGCGCGGCGGCGAAACGGTCGGCAAAATTATAATTTACAACGGCGGCGGGGAATCGCTTGCCGCGCAAAAGCAAGTCGCCGTGGCGGTTATCGCCGCGCTTGTCGTATCAGAGGGCGCGGTATGCCTCGGCTACGCGCTGTATATACGCTCCTCGGTAATTAAGCCGTTCGGTCGGCTTAAAGGCTTTGCCGAACGGGTGGCGGGCGGCAACCTCGATATTCCGCTTGAAATGGACAGGCGCAACGTGTTCGGCGCGTTCACGGAAAGCTTCGATATAATGCGCTCCGAGCTGAAAAAGGCGCGCCTTGCCGAGGCTCAGGCGGAGAGAAGCAAAAAGGAACTTGTGGCGAAGCTTTCGCACGATATCAAGACGCCCGTCGCAAGCATTAAGGCGGTTGCTGAGGTCGGGCTTGCCGTTGCGAAAAGTCCGCGTGATACCGCCAACTATACGCAGGTGATAGCAAAGGCGGACCAGATTAATTCGCTGGTTACCAACCTGTTTACCGCCACGCTCGAAGAATTGCAGCAGCTGACGGTGACCCCCGCATATATCCACGGCAACCGCGTAAAAGGTATGCTTGAAAACGCGGATTATCTGCACCGCGCGTTGCTTCCCGAACCGCCCGATGGCACGGTATACGCGGACGCGCTGCGCCTGCAACAGGTGTTCGACAACGTGTTTGCAAATTCCTATAAATATGCGGGAACGGATATTTCCGTTACCGTCAACGGCGCGGATATAATAATAGAGGACTTCGGCGGAGGCGTCCCGCAGGACGAGCTTGCGGTAATCAAAGAGAAGTTCAGGCGCGGCGCGAACTCGGCGGGTATCGAGGGCGCGGGGCTGGGGCTGTATATCGCCGATTATTTTATGACTGAAATGGGCGGCGCCTTAGTAGTGGAAAACGGCGAACACGGACTTAAGGTTACCGTAAAGTTAAGAAAAAATTAAGAAATGCGTAAAGACCGTTAAGAAACGCCGCGGTATAATATCGTGTATAAAGGAGTTGAATATGACGATACTTAAAACCGAAAAACTTTGTAAAACCTTTTCAAACGGCGGGTTACAGCAGCACGTTTTAAAAAACGTCGATTTAGAGCTTTACCGCGGCGACTTTACGGTAATAATGGGGGCGAGCGGCGCGGGCAAGTCCACGCTTTTGTACGCGCTTTCGGGCATGGATACGCCCACGCTCGGCACGATTACTTTCGGCGACGAGGTGATTTCCGATATGTCGCAGGATAAGCTTGCCGTATTCAGGCGCGGACACTGCGGCTTCGTATTCCAGCAGATTTATCTGATAGAGGGTATGTCGGTAACCGACAACGTAATGGCGGCGGGACTGCTTACGGGCAAGGACAGAAAATGCGTCGCCGCGCGCGCAAAAGAGCTTTTCGCCGCCGTCGGCATAGACGAAGAAACGCAGAAAAAATTCCCCTCGCAGATTTCTGGCGGCGAGGCGCAGCGCGTCGGAATAGTGCGCGCGCTTATAAACAGTCCCGAAATTCTTTTCGCCGACGAGCCTACGGGCGCGCTCAATTCAAAGACGGGTCTGGACGTTCTCGATACGCTTACCGCGTTTAACGAGCGCGGTCAAAGCGTGGTTATGGTAACGCACGATATGCGTTCGGCGCGACGCGGCAACCGCATACTGTATCTTAAAGACGGCGTGATTACGGGTGAATGCAGCCTCGGCAAATATTCGCACGGCGACCGCGCCCGTCACGAAAAGCTGTCGGCTTTTTTAAGGGATATGGGGTGGTAAAATGCGTAAACTACTCATAATCGCCCGCGCGAATATGCGCAGGGCAAAGGGGCAGACTGCGGCTATAGTCGCGCTTATGCTCATTGCCGCGTTAATGCTCAACCTATGGCTTATGCTGTCTATGGACTACAAAGCCAACTTCGACAGATACCATACCCAATTAAACGCCGAGCACGTTACGCTTTCGGTCGATGGTGATGGCGACGAGGCGCGCTCTTTCCTCGATAAAACGCTTAAAAGCGATAACCGCGTAAGCGAGTACCGCATGGACGGCTGCATGAATATGACGGGTACGTTCCCCTATAACGGCGGGCAGATGAACGGCTGGTTCGTCTTTTTGGAAAAAAGCGTTGCGCTTACGCGCACGGTCGGAAGGGCTGAAATCGTCGAGGACGGCGGCGGTGAAAGCGGAGTGTATCTGCCAATGCTTTACCGCTCGGAAGAAATAGCCGTCGGTAAAAGCGTGGAGCTTACGATAGGCAGTACGCCCGTAAAATATACCGTCTGCGGGTTTTTCAACAGCGTTATGATGGGCTCGCACAACTGCACCCTGACGGAAATTATTCTTACCGCGGACAAATACGGCGAGCTGGAAGCGCTGGGCTGCGCGCCCGCCGCCACGCTCTGTTCGGTGCGCCTGCACGACAAGTCAGGCAGCTTTATTTTCGAAGCGGATTTGAAGTCCGCTGTTTCGAAAGCCTTTCCCGACGTTCTTATGGTAAGCAACTGCTACGGCGTGGTGGAGCAGTCGCGGTACATCTCTCAGATGATATGCTCCGGCATAATGAGCGCAATGGCGTTTTTCGTGCTTATTATCGCGCTTGTCGTAATCGCCTCGAACATAGTAAATTACATCAAGGTCAGTATGAAGAACCTCGGCGCGTTGAAGGCTGCGGGCTACACCTCGGGACAGCTCGTCGCCGCGCTGATGCTGCAATTTCTGTCGCTGACGCTGCTTGCCGCGGCTGTCGGAACGGTGCTGTCGTACTGTCTTTTCCCCGCGGTGAACGCTATGATGATTGCGCAGACGGGTATCCCCTACGCCATGCGTTTTCTTCCGCTGCCCCTTATCGTTTCGCTTGCCATTCTCGGCGGCGCGGTCGCGCTTGCGGTCTGGCTGACCGCGCGCAAGATAAAGCGGATAGAGCCCATTGCCGCGCTTCGCTCGGGCATAACCACGCACAATTTCAAGCGCAACCGTATACCGCTTGATAAAACGAAAGCCCCGCTCAACGTCGCGCTTGCGCTGAAAACCACTCTGTCGGGAATAAGAAGCAATATAACCGTGTGCGTAACTATGCTGGTGCTGTCGCTCGTTGTGGTTTTTTCGGGGCTTATGACCGAAAACGTAATTGTTGATATGACGCCCTTTTTAAACCTTATCGTCGGCGAAACGGCGGACAGCTGTGTCAACGTGGAGGTTCGGGCAGAGGAAGAGTTTTTGCGGGTTGCGGATGCGGACGGGCGCGTCGAAAAGGTGTACCTTTACAATTCCCTAAACGTGGCGCACGCGGGCGGGGCAGAGCTTATGGCAACGCTCTGCGACGACTTTTCAAAGGTCAATAATAAGGCGGTGGTCTTCGAGGGACGGCACCCCGAATACGACAACGAAATTGCAATAGCCGCCAAATATGCGCGGGAGAACGGCTTTAAGGTGGGCGACGAAATAGATATTTCCGCCAACGGAAAGACCATAGCTTATCTGATAAGCGGGTTCACGCAGATAACCAACAATCTTGGGCGCGACTGTCTTATGACCCGCAGCGGATACGAGCGGTTAGGCACGCTGTCAAGCGTGAGCTATTACCTCAACCTGACCGAAGAAACGGACATCGACGCGTTTAACGAGGAAATGAGGGTCAGATTTTCGGGCGACGTCAATGCGGTCATAAATATTAAAACGACAGTCGGCGGCGCGGGCGGAGTGTACGTCACGCTGATGACTATAATCGTTATAGCAATACTTTTGCTTTCGGCGCTTATCATTGCGTTCGTGCTGTATCTGTTGGTGCGCACGATGCTCAACAACAAGCTGCGCGATTACGGAATTATGAAGGCGTTGGGCTTTACTTCGCGACAGCTTATATTGCAGACCGCGCTGTCGTTCATGCCCGCGGTAGCGCTTTCCACCGTCGTCGGACTTATCGTTTGCTCGCTTATTATAAATCCGCTTACCGCGCTGTTTCTGAGCAGCATAGGTATAGTAAAATGCACCTTCCCGATTCCGTACGGCTTCGTTGCGGCGGCGGGCGCGGGCATGATAGCGGCGTCGTTCGGCATAGCCTGTCTGCTGTCGCTACGGGTAAGGTCAATCGCGCCGCGCGCTCTGCTTACTGCCGAGTAGCTTGACAGCGGCGAAAAAATAAAGTATAATTTTTCTATGGCTACTACGAAGAATTTTCATGATTATTTTATCGAAGCTACGCGCGGCGTAGGCGGAATAACCACCCGCGCAATGATGGGCGAGTACGTTCTGTACTATAACGGCAAGGTCGTTGGCGGAATATACGATAACAGGGTGCTGGTCAAGGATATTCCCGCGGCGCGCGCGCTTCTGCCCGACGCTCGGCTGGAATTGCCCTACGAGGGGTCGAAGCTTGCGCTCTGCCTCGAGGATTTCGAAAACGAGGAAGCCGTGCGTCGGCTTTTCGAGGCTATGTACGACGCGTTGCCCGCGCCCAAGCCGAGGAAGAGTAAATGAAAATAATAGACGCTCACGCACACGTGGCGCAGTATATAGCGGGCTTTACCTCGCGCGGGGAGCTGCGCGGGGCGGGCTGCGGAAAGGCGCGGTACGCCACGGGCGAGGTGTTTCAGATGTTCCCGCCGCAGCTCGGCGATAACGGCGTTTCGCCCGAAGCTCTTATAAAGGTAATGGACGCCAACGGCGTTGAGAGGGCGGTGCTGTTGCAGGGCAATTTTCTCGGCTTTCATAACGAGTACACCTACGAGGCGGTGCGCAGGTACCCATCGCGCTTCGTCGGCGCGGCGACCTACGACCCCTTTTGCGGCAAGGTTGCGGAAATCAGGCAAAGACTGTTCGGCGAGCTTGGGTTTAAGGCTGTCAAGTTCGAGCTGTCCGACGGCTCGGGACTTATGGCAACGCGCAGCGTCGACCTCGACGGCGAGGTTATGCGCGGCTGCTACGAACACGCGGCCGAAAACGGGCTGACGGTAGTACTCGATATAGGCAGACCGCGCTGTCCCTGCTGGCAGGTGGACGCGGTTGCCGCCGCGGCGGAGAGGTACCGCGACGTTACCTTCGTGCTTTGTCACCTGCTTGCGCCGCAGATATGCGACGGCGAACTGGTTAAAACAGCGCTCGGCAAGCTTGTAAAGCCAAACGTGTTTTTCGATATTTCTTCGCTTGCGGCAAATCAGAAGCCCGAAAGCTACCCCTATCCGACGGCTGTCGCGCACCTTAAAACCGCGCGGTCGGTAGTCGGCGCGGATAAGCTGCTTTTCGGAACCGATATGCCCTGCACGCTTGCGCGCGATAGCTACGCGCATCTGCGCGATTACGTTACCGAGGGCGGAATTTTCACTGCTTCCGAGCTTGAGGACGTTTTTTATTACAACGCGCTGAAAATATATTTTTAACCGACGGCGACACCGTCGGTTTTACTTTTTTGAAAAAGCATGGTATAATGCTGCGTATGTACGGAATTTACGCGGACGTAATAGGCGCGGCGGAGCGCGCGCTGCAAAGCTTTGACGAAACCAAAGAGCTTTTGGAATATCCCGAGGTGCAGGCCGACAAGGCTTACTATCTTTCGGTGCTGTCGAAGTACAATTCCCTGTCGTCGCTTAAAGGCACGCTCGAAGGGTTGAAGGATGCGCTTGACGGGGCACGGGATTATTCCGCGCTGCTTGCCGTAAGCGGAGACGAGCGCGACGCGGTGCTTGCGGAAATATCGTCGCTGAAAAAGCGTGCGGCGTACCTTGCGGGCAGCCTTGCCGACGCGCTCGGTTGCAGCCGCGTGCGGGAAAGCGCTTATTGCAGGCTTAAATTCACTAACGCGAAAATAGGCGAAGCGTTCTACGGCTTGATAAGCGGCTACCTTGCCGCACACGGCGTTACGGTTAGCTCTGAGTCGCAGCCGCAGTGTTTTTCGTTTACCGCCGAGGGGGCGGACGTTATTACGCGGCTTACACCGCTTACGGGCACGCATAGAATTTGCGGTCGGTCGGGCGGGTCGCTGTCGTTTGCGGTTACGCCGTCGGCGGCAGCTGCCGATTTGGATGAAAGGCAGTTTAAAACGGACGTTTTCCACTCGCACGGGGCGGGAGGTCAGAATATAAACAAGGTTGAAACGGCGGTGCGCATAACGCATATTCCTACGGGAATTTCCGTTGTATGTCAGGACGAGCGCAGCCAGCTTAAAAACAAGCGCCGCGCCGAGGAAACCATTAAAAAGCGGTTGACCGAGCTTAACGACCGCAACGAGAAAAACCGAATTGAGGCTGACATATACGCTCAGTTTCTTAAAAAAAATACGCCGCTGACTTTCGATGCGGATGCAATGACCATGACCGATACGCGGCTTGCCGCGTTTACAAAAGTGCCCTTCCCGCCGACGGAAGCGGAGTTTACTTCTTATATTAACGGACTGATTGTATGCTGAAAACCATTACGGCGGATACGCGCAGGGTTATCCTGTCGTCGCACCGCAGAGTCTACAAAACGGAAAACTTTATCACGGCGACGCGCCGCATAGCCGCGGTCGATGCGTTCGTTTCGCGTGCGGCGGAGGCGGTGTTTGCCACGGGAATATCCTTGGACGGAAGCATTTCCGCGCGGACGGAGGACGGCCTTTACACTCTCGCATTTTGCGTGAGGGACTCGGGCGATTTGGTTTTTTACGGTTTTGCTTCTGCCGAAGCGTACGAGGGCGGTCTGGACAGACGTCTGCGTGAATACCTTGAAAAGCACGAAAAAATAACCTTTTCGCTGTCCGAGGCAAAGGCTTGCAATGACGGAGACTTGACGAGGCTGTACCTTGTTTCGGGTTCCGACGGGGCGGTTAATTTTCCTTACCTCAACGATATTCAGCGGTCAATCGTCCAAACCGAGGACGCCAACGTGCTGGTGCAGGGAGTTGCGGGTAGCGGAAAAACCAACGTGTGCGTGGAAAAAATAGTTTACTGCGCCTGCCGCAATTATCGCGGCAGGGTGCTGTATACCACATTTTCGCGCGGGTTGCTTACCGAAACACGCAGCCGCGTAGAGCAGTTTGTGAAAAATGCGGACGGGTTTATTTGCGACTACGAAAACGGCAGGGTGACGTTTCTCGACCCCGACCATAAGAGAGCTGTCGAAAATAAGCTGGGCGTTCCGTTTTCGGTGGACAGCGACGGCGAGATAATAACCGCACTCAAACGCATTTCCTCTTTTTTGAAGGAAAAGGTGGATTACTTCCTTATATCCGATATATACGCGGGGTAT
Organism: uncultured Christensenella sp.; assembly: GCA_910576655.1. Taxonomy (GTDB): domain Bacteria; phylum Bacillota; class Clostridia; order Christensenellales; family Borkfalkiaceae; genus Coproplasma. The sequence continues at coordinate 211,265 of CAJTJC010000001.1, read as the reverse complement.
TTCCCGCCGAAGCGGGTTGCGGGTGAAAGCGAATTTCTCGGAGAGTATCTCGGCGGCGGCAGAAATTACAGACTGTCGGGTGCGCTTGACAAAATTAAAAATGTCGCGCCCGAAATTATATACAAAGAAATTTACGGAATGATTTTCGGCCGCTACGAACCCGATTCGCCGACGGATATGATGGGACGCGCAGAGTACGCCGAGGCGAGAAGCGACAGCTTTTCCCCGCGCGAGTGCGACGTTATTTACACGGTTGCGTGCGACTATGCGGAATTTCTTGCAAGGCGCGGTTATAACGATAACAATGCTATGAGCCGCGAAATTCTTGCCAAGGTATCCGCGCCCGAATACTCCGTCGGGGTAATCGACGAGGCGCAGGACTTCACGCAGGTAAATTTGTACCTTATGAAGACCCTTTGCCGCAAGCTGTTCTGCGTGGGCGACGCGTTGCAGATGATTAATCCGTCTTACTTCAATTTCGGATATTTAAAGCGCATAATGTACGGCGACGTGACGGGGGTCAACGAGCTGAGGCACAATTACCGCAGTACCGAGTTGATTGAAAAAATTGCTGGCAGACTGGGCGAAATGAACGTAAAGCGGTTCGGCACGCATAGCTTTGTTTTAAAGGGCGAGAGCGTTCCGTCGCCTTTGCCGAGCGCGGCGGTGTTCGTTAGGGACAAAAGCTTCGTATATTCTCTCGGCGAGAAGCGGTTTGAAAACGTGACCGTGGTTGTCGCTTCGCGGCAGAAGAAGGAAAAGCTGAAAAAGATTCTCGGCAAGACGGAAATTCTTACGGTTGCCGAGGCTAAGGGACTTGAAAGAAATACCGTCATACTCGCGGACGTTTTAAGCGATAACGCCGACAAGTGGCGCTATCTGCACGGCATGTCGCTCAACAGAAAGACGGCGGATGAAAACTCGGTTTTCAGATATTACTTCAATCTTTTTTACGTGGGCATTTCACGCGCACGGCAATATCTTTTCGTTACCGAAAGCGACTGTCCGCAGTTTTTCGACGGGTTTTTCAACGAATGTTTCGAGATACGCGGCAAGGACAGCGCGCTTGCGTTTTTGAAAGAGATAGCCGGCAGAACGGAAATCGACGACGAGGAGTTGACCGAGCGGATAGAGAAGTTCTGCTCGCTCGAACAGTATTCAAACGCCCGTTCGACTGCGGACAGACTTTCAACTGACGCGCTGAGGAAAAAACAGCTTGCATATATCGACGTACACGAAAGCTATTTGCGCTACGGCAGGTGGCGCGACGCGGGTACGGAATACTGGCGGCGCGGCATGGACGCCGAGGCGCGCGAGGCGTTCACCCGTTCGGGTGACGAGCAGCTGTTCCCTTTAATGGACGCGTGCAAGGCGGGAGGAGGTGCGCTCGACCCCGAAATAGTAAAATTTTATCCGCTGGTATCGGATAACGATGTCGCAAAAAAAATAATTCTGGAAACGCTTGCGCGTGACCGAGCCGACATAGCGGCAGGGCTTAAAGCCGCAAACGAAAAGCTTAAAAGGAAGAAAAGACAATGAACGATATAAAAGAATTGATAGAAAGTTTTGTTGAGTATCGCAACCTTATTGCGCCGTTGCAGGAAAGCCTGCACTCAGTCGGAAAAACCTACGAAGAAATAAGGGTGGACCTCGAAAGTCTGACAAAAAGCTTTTCGGGCAACGCCGCAAGTCAGCTTGAAAGGGTGCACGCCGCGGTAAACGCGCAGGCGAAAAGCGGACAGGAATTAGGGCGCAAAATAGAGGAATACTCCGCTTCAGGCGAGAGGTATGCGCAGGCGGTAAAGGATATGTCGGCGCGGTTTTCTTCGGTGGTCAACCGCATAGACGCGCTTGAAGAAATAGAAAAAACCGCGCGCGCCCAGCTTGAAAGAATAGATACGCTTATCAGCGAAAAACAGTCATCTTATAATTTGAAGGATTTGCAGAAATCGCTTGACGGTTATAATACCAACGTAGAAAAAATAAGCGACTTTATCAATAAAGACGTTGCGTCGGTGCTAAAAGAAAACGCGGAAAAGATAGAGGCTATCCGCAGGGAAAACGAGCAGCTTTCCGCCGCGGTTTCAGAACAGAGTAAGGACGTAGCCGAGCTGACCGCGACGTTCAGGGAAACTTCGGCATTGCTTAAAAAGGTCGTTGAAAACGGCACGGTTAACGAGCAGTATCTGTTCGACGCGTTTGACAAATGGGCTGCGGACAGAAAGGTAAAAATCAAGAAAAAGTAGGGAATATGGCGCAGATAACCGACTTACTGGAAGCAATAATCAATGACGACAAAACGGCGTACGACGCCCTCGGTCCATGCGGGAATTACCGTCTGGGCCGCTTCCCTGTGCTTTCGCTGCTGTATATGTACGGGGCAAAGCGCATACTTTCCGCGCATGAAAAAAGCTTGCTTAAAATAACCGCGTGGCAGGAGGAGGACGAACCCGCCGCAGTCTCGAAGGAGTTTTCGCGCGTTGCGGGCAAATGTCTCAGGCTGTATTCCGACGAGGTGGTAACCCCGCTGGAAATGCTGCTGATTTTAGATAAGACGCGTAAATTCAAGCGGATATATCCCGCGGTCAAACCGCAAAAAGAAGTGCGCGAAAGGCTTAAATCGATTTATTCGATTAAGTATGCTTTAAATATAAGCTTCGAGGGCGACGCCGTAATTTTAGACAGGCGACCTATGACCCGCAGGGAGAAAAAGACAGTTGCGGTCGGGGTGATATGCTCGGCGCTTGCAGCGGTAATAGCCGTAGGCGTTCCCGTTACAACCGTTGCGCTTATACCCAAGCCCGTAGAGGGAGAGGTGAAAAAGCTGAGCCAGATTGACTTCGCGTCCAAAAAGGAATACACGCTTAAAAGCGATATAACCCTGCCCGAAAATTTTTCGGTAAGCAAGTTTAATTGCAGGATATACGGCGACGGAAACAAAATAATCGCGGGCAAGGGCGCGTCGCTGGGAGAGCTTAACGGCAAGCTTTCGGGCGTTACCGTGCAGTCGTCGGGCGCTCTGTTTACGTCGGTTTCGGAAAACGCGGCGATAGAAAACGCGACGTTCAACGTCACTGCCGACATAGTCTCGGGCGCTGCGACGGCGCTTGTCGCCGTAACCAACTTCGGCACAATCGACGGGGTTGAAGTAAACGTAGGAGGAACAATCCGCGCGCAGGCGACTACCGATACTCCTACGGACGAGCTTATCTTCGGCGGCGTTGTGCTTGTCAACAACTACAAGTACAGCTCGCGCGGGGCGGGTACGGTTAAAAACTGTACGGTAAATTATTCGCAGCTGTCGCTTATAGGCGAGGCGTCGGCAAACGCCGTGTTCGGCGGTATTGCGGGCGTCAACGCGGGCTACGTGGAGGACTGCACCGTTACCGGCTCTATCGGCGCGGAGACCTTCGATTTGGCGGGCGTGTGCGTCAACAACAGCGGCAGGCTTTCGGGCAACGTCAACGAGGCTGAGCTTACCCAGACCTCTTCCGACGCGGGCTGGAACCCCATGTCGTGCGGCATAGTTATGAATAACGACGGGACGGTTACCCGCTGTGAAAACAGGGCTGATATATCGGCGGTTTCGACAAGCACTGCCGAAACCGAGACCCCCCGCGCGGTAGCGGCGGCGGGCATATCTTATCTGAACGGAGGTGAAATTTCGCTTTGCAAAAACAGCGGCTCGCTTTCGGCAAGCGGGGACGGCACGGTTTATGCGGGCGGCATATCGGCGGTGTCGCACGGGCTTACCGTTAATTGTATTTCGGGTGGCGAAATAACCGTAGCCGCGGGGGACGCGTACGTAGGCGGAATAGTAGGTTCAAGCGTCATTGCGCGGGATATATTCGCGTTCTACTACGGCGTGGTGCAGGACTGTATAAGCGAAAACTTGATTTCTGTTACCGCGAGCGGGGACAAACCCTCTTGCGTGGGAGGCATAACGGGGCTGGTGCAGCAAGGCAGTTACGACGGCACATTTTTCGGGGGCGGGGTCACCGGCTCGTACTTCACCGGTACAAATAATTTTGCCGGCAACTATTCCGGCGCGATTGTCGGAGTGGTCGGCAAAAATATTTACGATAATAATTCATATACTTCGGGTGAAACCGAATATCATAACTTCGAGGGAAATTACTTTTTAAGCGGTACGGCGTTCGGGGCGGCGGTAGAGGACGAGGAATTTTCCACCGTTGCGGACAAGGGCGCGGATATTGTCGCGTTGGAGGAAATATTAAATTCCGAAGCCTATAAAAAAATTTTGGCAGAGTTTAAAAAATAAAAATCCGCTTTTGGTCTTGCAATTTTCAAATTCGGTGGTATAATATACGCTACGGGGGGAAACATGCAACTTTTACCTGATAATTTAATCGAATTAGAATACGTTTTAAGAATGATAATCGCCGTCCTTTTGGGCTTTGCGATAGGTACCGAGCGTAAGATGCGCTTTAAAGAGGCGGGCATGCGAACACATGCGATTGTGTCTGCGGGCGCGTGTCTGTTTATGCTTATATCAAAGTACGGCTTTTCGGATATGGAAGGCAAGTACGACGGGGCAAGGCTTGCTGCGCAGGTTGTTTCTGGTATAGGCTTTATAGGCGCGGGAATGATAATGTACCGCAAGCAGGCGGTTCACGGGCTTACCACCGCCGCGGGCGTGTGGATAACCGCGGGCGTAGGTATGGCTGCGGGCGCTGGTATGTACATAGTTGCGGCAAGCTCTACCGCGATAATTATCGCGGCACAGTGCGTAATGCACATAAACTGCAAGTTCTTTAAAAACAAGCATTACGTTCAGCTCAGGGTGGTTTTTATAAACAAGACCGACGAAAGCGACACGGTACAGCGCATTTTCGAGGTGGACCGTTATGTTCAGCTCGACGCGAAGAAGCACGGCGACGATATAGTTTTTTCGGTGCTTGTGCGTACAGACAAGGAATTTGACGACAAGTTTATTTTAGAGGTTTTGCAGCAGCACCCGTTCATTCAGTCGATTGACAGAATAGACGACGAAGTGAATTAAAAAAAGCAGGGTTTTCCCTGCTTTTTTTGGACGAAATAGTACTGCTTGCGCAGGACGAAAAATAAAACTCACCCGTTTTCGGGTGAGTTTTTTACTTGCCGTTGTTTATTTGGGCTGCTTGCCTATATACGCGAGTATGCCTCCGTCAACGTACAAAATGTGTCCGTTGACTGCGTTCGACGCGTCGGACGCGAGGAAGACTGCGGGACCTGCAAGCTCGTCCGCTTCAAGCCACCTGCCCGCGGGCGTTTTGGAAATGATAAAGCTGTCGAAGGGGTGACGGCTGCCGTCGGGCTGCTTTTCTCTTAAAGGCGCGGTCTGCGGGGTTGCGATATAGCCGGGACCTATGCCGTTGCACTGAATATTGAATTCGCCGTATTCCGAGCAGATATTGCGGGTCAGCATTTTAAGTCCGCCCTTAGCCGCCGCGTACGCGGAAACGGTTTCTCTGCCCAGCTCGCTCATCATAGAGCAGATATTTATGATTTTGCCGTGTCCCTTTTTAATCATAGAGGGGATTACGGCTTTCGCCATAATAAACGGTCCGTTCAGGTCTATGTCTATTACCTGTCTGAACTGCGCCGCAGTCATTTCGGTCATGGGTATGCGCTTGATAATGCCCGCGTTGTTAACGAGTATATCTATAACGCCGACTTCCTTTTCTATTTTTGCTATCATTGCGTTTACGGCGTCCTCGTCGGTAACGTCGCAGACGTAGCCGTGCGCCTTTATGCCCGCCGCCTTGTATGCGTCAAGTCCCTTTTTAACAAGCTCGTCGTTGATGTCGTTGAACACGACCGTTGCGCCCGCAGCGGCGAAGCCCTGCGCTATCGCAAAGCCTATTCCGTAAGACGCGCCCGTGACGAGTGCGATTTTGCCGTCAAGTCTGAAATCTTTCATTTCCATATTCGTAAGCTCCTTTTAGGTTGGTAATAAAAGGATACCACAATTTTTCGGGTTTGTACAGCGCACGCATAAAAATAAATGTAAAATTTTGTCAAATTACAATTTTTTTGTAATGCGCCCCAAAAAAGTTGACAGCCGCCCGAGGTAAATTATATAATGCGTCTTGTTTATTTTTATTAAACTTTTAGTTTAAATTTGCTAACCGCGGGAGGGCGTATGGAAATAGGTGCAAAAATAAAGCGATTGCGATTGCAGTTAAATCTTTCGCAGACGGAGCTTGCCGACAGGTGCGAGCTGACAAAGGGCTACATATCGCAGCTTGAAAACGATTTGACTTCGCCGTCGATTTCGACGCTGATTGACATTTTGGCGGCGCTGGGCACCGACCTTGCCGCGTTCTTTAAAAAAGAGGACGACGCGCGCGTGGTCTTTCACGCGGAAGAGTTTATCGAAAAGCAGGACGGGGGAATGAGTCTTAAATGGATAATTCCCAATGCGCAGAAAAACGAGATGGAGCCCGTGCTGGTAGAGCTTGCCGAGGGCGCGGCGACCGCCGACGATTTTCCGCACAACGGCGAGGAATTCGGCTTCGTGTTGGAGGGTAAAATCATTATCGAGCTGGGCAGCGCAAGGTACACCTGTAAAAAGGGCGAAGCGTTCTATTACGCAGCGGACAAGTCCCACAAAATAGTAAACGGCGGCAAAAGCACGGCAAAATTTATCTGGGTATCCACCCCGCCCAACTTTTAAGGAGAAGAAATTATGGAAAATATAATCGAGCTTAAAAACGTCAGAAAGGTATTCGACGACGAAATGGTCGCCGTCGACAATTTCAATCTCGAAATTAAAAAAGGCGAGTTCGTAACTTTTCTCGGCCCGTCTGGTTGCGGCAAAACTACAACTCTTAGAATGATTGCGGGCTTTGATATTCCTACTTCGGGGCAGATACTTTTAAACGGCAAGGACATTTCCCTGCTGCCGCCCAACAAGCGCCCCGTAAACACGGTGTTTCAAAAATACGCGCTGTTTCCGCACCTCAACGTATACGAAAATATCGCGTTCGGTCTGCGCCTTAAAAGGATAGAAAATACCTACCGCAACAAAGAGGGCGCGGAATATACCAAAAAGGTCAGGCTTTCGAAAGCCGAAATAGACAAAAAGGTGAGAAAGGCGTTGGAAATAGTCGACTTAGAGGGCTTTGAAAAGCGCGCCGTTTCCACTCTGTCGGGCGGACAGCAGCAGCGTATAGCAATAGCCCGCGCCATAGTCAACGAGCCTGAAATTCTGCTGTTGGACGAGCCGCTCGGCGCGCTCGACCTTAAAATGCGCAAGGAAATGCAGATAGAGCTTAAAAAGATGCACCGACTTTTGGGTATTACCTTCATTTACGTCACGCACGACCAGGAGGAGGCGCTTACCATGTCGGACAAGGTCGTCGTAATAAACGACGGCGAAATTCAGCAGACGGGCACCCCAGACGAAATTTACAACGAGCCCGTAAATACGTTCGTCGCCGACTTTATCGGCGACAGCAACATATTCAACGGCACGGTTGTGGGCAAGCTCAAAGTAAAATTCTGCGGCGCAACCTTCGACTGCCTCGACGACTACGAAAAAAATCAGCTTGTCGACGTGGTGGTGCGCCCCGAGGATATTAAGCTTTGCGCGCCCGCCGAGGGACAGCTGAAGGGCAAGGTAATATCTTCGGTATTCAAGGGCGTGCATTACGAAATAACGGTGCAAATAGGCAAGTTCGAGATAGTCGTTCAGTCCACCTCGACCGCGCCCGTCGGCAACTTAATAGGGCTGAGGATAGAGCCCGACGGTATTCACCTTATGGAAAAGGTTTACACCGTCAACCGCTACGACGGCGTAATAACAAAAAACAATACCGTCAAATTCGGCGACGGCGAATTCGAGTGCGACGTTACCTCGCTGTACGCGGGTTCGACCCTCGACGAGGAGGGCTACCTTATAACCGCGGCGGGCGAAAAGCTTGACCTTACTGGTACGGAAGTCGAAGTCGAGGTGGATACGCACGACGTAACTATGACCGACGATAAGGACGCGGGCGGCGCGTGCGGAAACATCATATCTATGATTTACAAGGGCGACCATTACCGATACATAGTCAGAACGGAAGAGAACGAGGAGGATTACGTTTTCTCGTGCCCCGACCTCTGGAACACGGGCGACCTCGTCGGAATTATAATTGCACCCGATAAGATTAAAATGAAGTTGAAGGTTAAAAATGACTAAACTGCGTTTTTCGAGGAAACAGCTCTGCATACCCTACGCGCTGTTTTTAATCCTCTTCGTTATAGCACCGCTTTTCGTAATAGTCTATTACGCGTTTACTGACGGTGAGGGGAAATTTTCGTTTGCAAACTTTGCGAATTTCTTTACAAGCACCAACACGCTGGGCACGCTTTTTTACTCGTTCGGACTGGCGATTGTTACTACGCTGGTATGCCTTGCGATAGCTTATCCCACGGCATATATCCTTGCGAGAAGCAATATCAGAAAAAAATACGTGCTTTTGATGCTGTTCGTTCTGCCCATGTGGATAAACTTTACGCTGAGAATAACCGCGCTTAAAGAGATACTTTCGCTTATCGAGGGCAACATTTCCAGGTACCCGTTTTTCAACTCGGTAGTGGGTATGACGTACGATTTCCTGCCGTTTATGCTGCTGCCGCTGTACACCTCTTTGCAGAAGATGGACAAAAGTCTTTTGGAGGCGGCGTCCGATTTGGGCGCTAACCGTGTAACCGTATTTTTACGCGTAACGCTGCCGCTTTCGGTGCCGGGGATAATTTCGGGCATGACTATGGTGCTGCTGCCGTCAATGACCAACTACGTCGTTTTAGATATGCTGTACAACAGCGACTACATAATGGGTAGCCTTATAGGCAGCTACTTCGCTGCGTACGACTGGCACAACGGCTCTATGATTTCGCTTGTTCTGCTGGTAATTATTTTCTTCGTAACGCTGATTACTAACCGCTTTTCGGACAAGGACGCAAGCGCAAGAGGGGGTGTGCTATGAAAAAGGCTTTACGCTACGGCTGGCTTATATTAGTGCTGCTTTTTATCTACGTTCCCATACTCGTCCTTGCGGTATACAGCTTTACCGAGGCAACCACCGTTGGAGGAAGCACGGGCGGATTTTCTTTTAAAAACTACGTCAATCTTTTTGCCGATGACGAGATGCGCGGAATGATTTTCGGCACCGTCGCGCTTGCGCTGATTTGCGCCGCGATTTCCACCGCGCTTGCAACCTTCGGCGCGATAGGCGCGTTCTATTCCAAGCGGGTCACTAAGTCGCTTATCAACAATTTCAATCAGATACCCGTCGTTAACGCCGACATAGTCACGGGCTTTTCTATATGCATATTGCTTATAGTCATTATGCGCGTGGATAAAAATTCTTTTATCCCGCTCGGGCTCGGGCACGTCGTGCTTACCGCGCCGTTCGTCTATCTGTCTATTCTGCCCAAGCTTAAACAGATGGACAACAGCCTTTACGAGGCTGCGCTCGACCTCGGGGCGACGCCCGCGCAGGCGCTTTTCAAGGTCGTTCTGCCGCAGCTTATTCCGGGAATAGCGTCGGGCTTTATGCTCGCGGTTACTCTCTCGCTCGACGACTATTTCGTGACGACGTATACCAAACCGTCGACGTTCGATACCATAAGCACCTACGTGGTTAACGCCACGCGCGGCTCGCAGACGGAAACCAAAACCGCTTTGTGGGCGCTCAGTACGCTGATATTCGTACTCGTAATTATTTTCGTGGCGGCAATGAATATCGTTTCCGTCAGAAAAAGGAGGAGCGCATGAAAAGGATAGCCGCGGCTGCCGCCGCTCTCGTCTTCCTTGCCGCGCCGCTTGCGGGCTGCGCCGAGGGCGAAAAGACCGTAACCCTGCGCGTCAGCAGCTGGGAAGAGTATATCGATTTGGGCGACTGGGACGAGACGATAGACCTTGAAAGCGGCGATATTACGGGCGTAAATTCCATGGTCGACGATTTCACCGAATGGTTCAATTCCACGCACGACTACAAGGTAAAGGTAGAGTATTCCACCTTCGGCACAAACGAGGATTTGTATAACCGGTTGAGCCTCGGGGATAAGTACGATTTGGTGTGTCCCTCTGATTATATGATTATGAAGCTGCTTGCCGAGGACAAACTTGAAAAGTTTTCGGACGAATTTCTGGAAAGCGGCGAACATACGCAAAACGTCTCGCCATATATCGCGGATATATTCGAAAGCTACGGCTGGACGGAATACGCCGCGTGCTATATGTGGGGAACGTCGGGCTTCGTGTACAATCCCGATTTGCTTGTAAACGACGACGATATATCTTCTTGCGGAATTTTACTCAACCACGACTATAACCGTAGCGTGACAATAAAGGACAACGTGCGCGACGCGTACTTTGCCGCGCTTAGTATAATCAACAGGGACAGACTGACCGCAGGGCTTTCGTCCGAGCAGCTAAGCGCATATTTAAACGATACCGACAGCGCGACGATAGCGCTTGCCGAGGACGTGCTTAAAAGTATAAAGGACAACGTGTATTCGTTCGAGACGGATTCGGGCAAGGCGGATATGGTTACGGGCAAGGTAACCGCAAACTATCAGTGGTCGGGCGACGCGGTGTATATTCTCGACGAGGCGGACGCGGACGAGGTTTCGCTTTGGTATGCGGTGCCCGAGGAATGTTCTAATTTGTGGTTCGATGGCTGGGTCAAGTTAAAGGACGGAATAGACGGCGACGTTAAGCGAGACGAGGCGGCGGAGGCTTTCGTAAACTTCCTTGCAAAGTCTGAAAACGCGATAAGAAATATGTACTACATCGGCTACACCTCGGCGATAGCGACCGATACCGTTTTCGAGTATATGGACTGGAACTACGGCGCGGAAACCGACGACACGCTCGACTACGATTTAAGCTACTTTTTCGGCGACGGCTGCGTGCTTACCGCGGACGCGGAAAACTTCGACGGCGAGAACAGGGGCAGGCAGTTATTCGCGCAATATCCCCCCGCCAACGTCATAGAGCGCAGCGTGGTAATGCTTGACTTCGGCGACAAGCTTGCCGAAATAAACCGCATGTGGATTAACGTCCGCTGCCCCGATTTGAAGGACGTTTCACCCGCCGTGTGGGGCGTAATCGGCGCAATAGCGGGCGCGTCGGCAATAGCCGTATGCCTGTATATTTTCAGGTACAGAATATTTACCGCGCGCCGACCTAAAAAGGGATACGAAAAGGTGACGAAATGATTGTAGAGCAAGAAAAAACAATATACCGCGGAAGAGAGGTTCTTTTCCGCTGCGCCACTGCCGACGACGGCGAAATGCTGCTCGAAGCGTATAAAAAGGTTACGGGCGAAACGCCCTTTCTCGCCATGGACGCGGACGAGATATCGTTTACCGTCGAACAGGAAAAAGCGTTTATAGAAAAAAACAACTCCGACCCGCACTCGCTTATGCTTTTGGTGTTCGTCGACGGACGGTACGCGGGCAACTGCTCGTATGCGGGCAAAACGGCGTCCCGCAGGACGGCTCACCGCGCCTCGTGCGGCATTGCGCTTTTGCGCGAATTTACGGGAATGGGTCTTGGCGGGATAACGCTTGAAAGGCTGCTTGCCGAAGCAAAGAAGGCGGGCTTCGAACAGATGGAGTTAGAAGTTTATTCCGAAAACACGCGGGCGCGCAAGCTGTACGAACGGCTGGGGTTTACCGAGTGCGGTCGTATACCCGACCACTCGCGCGTGAACGGCGAAAGCTTCGATATAATAAGAATGTATAAAAGGCTTTGATGCGCGGGGCGGCAAATTGCCGCCCCGCGCTTATTCGCCCTTGACAAATGGACGCGGCGCAATTATAATTTAGATATAACTTGAAAGAGGCGGTCTATGAAATATACCAATCCCGTTATACAGGCGGACTATTCCGACCCCGACGTAATACGCGTCGGCGACGATTTTTTTATGGTTGCGTCAAGCTTCAACCACGTGCCGGGGGTGCCCGTGCTGCACTCTAAAAACCTCGTGCAGTGGCGGCTTGTCAACTACGTTTTCGACGAAATTCCGTTCGCGGGGTACGATAAGGTCAAGCACGGCAACGGTGCGTGGGCGCCGTCAATACGCTACCGCGACGGCAGATATTACTGCCTTATTCCCTTCCCCGACGAGGGTATATTCGTTTCAGAAACGGACGACCCGTTCGGCGAATGGTCGCCGTTGCGCCCGCTGCTTACGGGCAGCGGATACGAGGACCCCTGCCCTATATGGGATAACGGAAGGTGCTACGTCGTGTTCGCGTTTGCAAAAAGCCGCGCGGGGTTCAATTCCGAGCTTGCGGTTTTCGAAACGGACGAGCTTTTGCAACGGCGCGCGTATTCCTATAAAAAGGTGTTCGACGGGCACGCCGTCTGTCCCAAAATCGAGGGCCCCAAATTTTTAAAGCGCGGCGGGTACTACTATATAACCGCGCCGTGCGGCGGGGTTACTTCGGGCTGGCAGGTTGCGCTAAGGTCGCGGGATATATACGGTCCTTACGAAAGCAAGGTTATTTTAGCTCAGGGCGACAGCGACGTCAACGGCCCCCATCAGGGCGCGCTCGTAGACGTGGACGGAGCAAACTGGGCGTTCGTGCATTTTCAGGATATGGGCGCGTACGGCAGGGTAGTGCATTTGCAGCCCGTAAGGTGGGTTGCCGGCTGGCCGCTTTGCGGCGTGACGGACGGCGAAATTGCCGGCGAGCCCGTGACAGAGGGCGAGTACCCCGTGGACTGCGTAACCGATTTTACGCTTGACCCCGACGACGGTTTCGACGGCGAAAGTCTTTCGCTTAAATGGCAGACGCCAGCGAACAAGGGGCTTGACTGGTACTCTATGAGGCGGGGGCTAAGGCTGAACTGTATTCCTTACGAAAGCAATTCGCTGGGGGATATGCCCAACCTTTTTATGCAGAAAATACCGTATCTTAACTTTACGGTAAAGACTAAGTGCCGCCTCGACCTTATAAACGACGGCGACGAAACGGGCTTCGTGATGTTCGGCAAAAGCTACGCGTATATTTGCGTGGTAAGGAAAAACGGTCGCAACTACCTTGAAATACGCAAGGGTAGCGTGGGCGGCGGCGCGGACGAAACGCTTTGCCAAAGCCAACCCTACGACGAGCCGTACGTCACCTTTCAGCTTTCGGCAAGGTACGAGGAAAGGAATAAACTTACGTACAGGTTTACGTTCGGCGGCAGCGCGTTCACGCATAAATTTTACGCGTCGCGCGGGGCGTGGACGGGTGCGAAAATGGGAATATACGCCCGCTCTGAAACCTTCGGCGGCAGCGCGACCTTTAAATTTTTCCGCGTTACCTGCACCGACGGTAAATATAAAAACAACTGATTTTTCGTCGTTCATTCGCTTGCCTTTATCCGCGTGGTGTAGTACAATGGTGCGACACTCAGAGGGAGGGTAACGAATGGAAAAGGTAAAACAAAAGTATAATCTGTTTTCTGGCAAGGCGCTGTTTCTTCTGATACTTCCTATCGTTATCGAATCGGCGCTGTCGATGTCGCTGGGTATGATAGACGGGCTTATGGCTTCGGACGCGAAGGGTGCGGCAGCCGACGAAATACTTTCGGCAATTACGGGCGTGGACCAGATTTCAAGCCTTATTATTCAACTCTTTTCGGCGTTCGGTGTAGGCGGCTCGGTAATATGCGCGCAGCTTCTCGGCGGCGGAAAGGTTGAGGACGCCAACAAAAGCGCGAAGCAGCTTTTGGTTATTTCCCTGCTCGTTTCTCTGTTCTTTACGGGACTTTGCCTTGCGCTTAACAACCAGATAGTGGGACTGCTTTTCGGCGAATCGGGGGAGTCGACCAAGGAAAACGCTTACATATACTTTTACATAAATTCGGCTTCGTATCCGTTCGTTGCCATATTCAACACCTGCGCGGCGCTTTTAAGGGCGCAGCGCAAAAGTATGAATACCATGATTTCGGGAATAATCAGCTTCGGTTTAAACGTGGGATTTAACGCGCTGTTTATCTACGTTTTCAAGCTGGGTATAGCGGGCGTGGCTTTGGGTACGCTGATAGCGCGCATATTCCCCGCGGCGTTCACGCTCGGGCTTATGACCAAAAAGAGTAACCTCGTACGCATTAAAATTTTCGAAAAATTCCGCTTCGACGGCAAGCTTTTAAAGCGCATATTGCGGCTTGCAATTCCCAGCGGTATAGAAAACAGCTTCTTCCAGCTTGGTAAAATTCTCGTAATTTCTTTTATATCGATAGGCGTATACAACACGGTTATAACCGTCGACGGCGTTACCGATTTGGTTAACTACCACACCTCGGCTAACTCGGTCGCGTACAACGTCAACACCGTCAGCTCGATTGTCGGCAACGGAATAAATACGTCCGTGCTTACGGTAATAGGTCAGGCGGTCGGCACGGGGGATATGGGCTGCGTAAAGCACTACGTTAAGAAGATGCTCGGCATAAGTTACGTAGGCAACGCGCTTTGCGTGGCGTTTGCGTTCGGAATGTCGCCGCTGCTGCTCGACTTTTACAACATCTCGCCCGAGTCGCGCGATATAGCCTGGCAATGCCTGCTGCTCTGTCTGCCCATACAGATAGTCACTTATCCGCTTTCGTTCGGTATGCCCGCCGTACTCAAAGCCAATTCGGACATGAAGTACGTCATGGGCTCGTCGGTGTTCTCAATGCTGCTTATGCGCGTGGGGCTATGCTATCTTTTAACCTGCGAGTGGGTCGGCGCGCAGCTGGGCGCAATGGGGCTATGGATAGGTATGGTTTCCGACTGGGGGCTGAGAAGCGCGTTCTTCCTCGGCAGATACCTGTCGGGCAGCTGGAAAAAATCTTCGGGATTAATAAAGGACTACCCCGACTACGGCGACAGTGAAATAGTAGCCGAACGCGAGGTGGAAAAGCTTTTCATGGGGGAAATATGATTTTAGACTTATTCAATTTGTCGGGCAAGGTTGCCGTGGTTACGGGCAGCAATACCGGGCTCGGTCAAGGGATATGCAAGGCTTTTTCGGAAGCGGGCGCGCTTGTTGCGGGCGTTTCGCGCAGACCGAGCAGCGAAACGCAGGATATGCTCGGCGATAGCTTTTACAATATAATCGCAGATTTAAGCGGGCTTGACGCGGTCGATAAAATAATTAAGCAAGCTACGGAAAAGTTCGGCAGGATAGATATACTCGTAAACAACGCGGGGCTTATCAAAAGATGCGACAGCCTTGAATTTTCCGAAGAGGACTGGGACAGCGTTATGAACGTCAATTTGAAAACCGCGTTCTTTCTGTCGCAGGCGGCGGCGCGGCAGTTTGTAAAACAGGGCTCGGGCGGCAAGATAATAAATATTGCCTCTATGCTGTCCTTTCAGGGCGGCATACGCGTTCCGTCGTATGCGGCTTCCAAGTCGGGTATACGCGGAATTACAATGACGCTTGCCAACGAATGGGCGCGCTACGGCATAAACGTAAACGCGATAGCCCCCGGCTATATGGCGACAAACAATACCGAACAGCTCAGGCAGGACGGAGAAAGAAGCGCGGACATACTTGCGCGTATCCCCGCGGGAAGGTGGGGCACGCCCGACGATTTGGCTGGCGCGGCGGTTTTTCTTGCTTCCGCTGCTTCCGATTACGTAAACGGCTTTACGCTTGCGGTCGACGGCGGCTGGCTGGGCAGATAAAAAAACGGCGGAGAGAAACTCCGCCGTTTTTTTATGCGCTAATCTGTTGCAAATTCCGTATAAAAAAGCCGCCCGACGCAAGTCGAGCGGTGTTTCTATTTTTTCGCTTCGAGGATAATTTTTTCGGCGAGCTGAGGGGGCACCTCTTCATACCGCGCAAGCTCGGTCGTGAATTTGCCCTGTCCGCGGGTAATGCCGCGCAGGTCGGTTGCGTACTTGGTAATTTCGGCAAGCGGGACCTCGGCAATTACCGTCGAAAGTCCGTCCTCGGTATGGCTGTCGCAAATGCGTCCGCGCCGCTTCGAAACGTCGCCCATTACGCCGCCGAGATACTCGCTTGCAACGGCGACCTTTAATTTCATAACGGGCTCCAACAATACGGGCTTGGCTTTTAATATTCCGTCCTTGAACGCGAGAGCCGCGGCGAGCTTGAACGCCATTTCCGAAGAGTCTACGTCGTGGAAGCTGCCGTCGAACAGTACCGCGCGCACGCCCGTTACGGGGTAATCGGCAAGCACTCCGCGCGTCATACATTCGCGCAAGCCCTTTTCAACCGCGGGGATATATTGCTTGGGTACCGCGCCGCCGACGACCTCGTCGCCGAATTCGAACGCGCTTTCGCACGGCTCGAAGCGCACCTTGCAGTGTCCGTACTGTCCGTGTCCGCCCGACTGCTTTTTATGCTTGCCCTCGGCGGTGGATACGGCGCGTATAGTCTCGCGGTATGGGATTTTCGGCTCGGACAAAATCACGTCGAAGCCGTAACGCGATTTAAGCTTTTTGGCGGCTATTTCGATATGTATTCCGCCCTGACCGCTGACGATAAGCTCGCCCGTGTCGGTGCGTTTTTCGACTCCGAGCGTATAGTCCTCCTCGCACATCTTCGAGAAGCCCGCAAAAACTTTATCCTCGTCCGATTTGTCCTTTGCGCGCACCGCAAGCGAAAGGCAGGGCTTGGGGAATGCGATGGGGTCGAACTGAATTTTCGTGCCCTGCGCGCAGAGCGTATGCCCCGTAAGGGTTGAGGAAAGCTTGTTCAGCGCGCCTATATCGCCTGCGGTAAGCTCGGACACAAGCTCGCACTTTTTGCCGCGCAGCGCGAAAATCTGACCTATGCGCTCCTCGCTGTCGGTGTTGGGGTTATATAAGGTCATGCCCGATTTAAGCTTGCCCCTGAAAATTTTAATATAGCTCAGTCTGCCCGAATACGGGTCGTAAACGGTTTTGAACACCTGCGCCGCGAAGGGTCCGTCCTCTTCACACGCAACTGCCACGAGGTCGTCTTTTTCAAGGTCGGTCGCAAGCGTATTCTGCCTGTCGGCAGCGGCGGGCATATAGGTAACGATTTCGTCAAGCAGGTTTATAACGCCGCGGTTGGTCAGCGCGCTGCCCGCCATAACGGGAATTACCCCGCCCGTGAGTATGCCTTTTCTTATGCCGTGAACAGCGTCCTCCTTGGAGAGTTTGCCGTCCGAGAAATATTTGTCAAGCAGCAACTCGTCATTCTCGGCTGCGGATTCCATAAGGCTCGCCTGCATTTCCTCCATTTCGGCTTTAAGCTCCGGCGGGAGGGGAACCTCCTTGGGACCCGAGGTCGAAAATTCGTAGCAGCGTTCCTGTATCGCGTTGACGTAGCCCGTCATTTTTTCGCCCTGCATTACGGGAATCTGTATGGGCGCAAGTCTGCCTGCATACTTTTCTTTAAGCGCGGTAAGCGTGCCCTTGTAGTCCGCGTTGGGCTTATCCATTCCGTTAATAAATATGACAAGCGGCTTTTTAAGCTTTAAGCAGTAGTCTATCACCGTTTCCGCGCCGATGGGGATTATTCCGTTCGCGCCTATAACGAGTATCGCCGCGCCGCACGCCGCAAGTCCCTCGCGCCGTTCGCCCTCGAAGTCGTAAAAGCCGGGAAGGTCGATAAGGTTTATTTTAACGCCCTTCCAGTCGAAGTGCGCGCACGCGGCGTAAACGGAAAGCTTTTTCGCCTTTTCAGCGTCGTCGAAGTCCATAACGGTAGTGCCGTCCTCGGTTCTGCCCATTCGGTCTATTGCGCCGCCGTTGAAAAGCATTGCCTCGCAAAGCGTGGTTTTTCCCTCGCCGCTGTGTCCTACCACCGCGATGTTGCGGATATTTTTTGCTGTTATGCCCATAAATTTTTACCCCTTATATTTCAGATATTTATATTATACTATGGAATAACTCGCTTTTCAATAGGCAAAGTAAAATTTTTGTATAAAAAACCCCGACTGATAAAGTCGGGAATTCTGTCTCATTATTAATCGTCAAAACCCAAAAGAGAATTAGGGGTTTCGTTTAATATCTTGCAGATTTCGATTAGTGTAGACAGGTCGGGTTCGTTAATGCCGTTAACCCATCTGCTGACGGTTTGTTGTGTCGTTCCTAATTTTTCTGATAGTTGCATTTGAGACATATTATTGTTTTGTAATGCAGCTTTCAAATTTTCTTTAAAACTCATATTTGAATTATACACGAAAACCGTGTAAATTGCTTGATATACACGCCTAGCGTGTGATATTCTTTAATTTAAGAAACTATAAATAAGAGGAAAAAAATGAAACATTCGGTTATTGATTTCATTTACGTAACAAATCAAACGGTTAACGGGAAAGGTACAAGAAAATAAGGAATTTCGTAAAGCATCCGAAAGAGCGCTTAAATTTTACGACAAATTAAACGAGACGCTTACGGACGAGCAAAAAGATTACCTCGAAAGATTTATAGAGAACGAAGTGGCGCAAACGGATATAATGTTGCGTGCAACATTCAAATGCGGAATTAAGTACGGTGTGCGGCTTGTTGCGGAGAGTATGTTCGATTAAATAAAAAAAATGCAAAAAAGTTTAGAAAACAGGCGCAATTCGTTTGACTTAGGTTGTTTTTCGGGCTATACTAATTAAAGTGTGTCAACATAGGCATTACTATGCCCTTTTGGACCGACGTGTATGGGAAGAGGCGTAAAGTTACTGAAAATCACCGCTCAGCTGGCGTGACAGATAATTTGCGCTGACAAATGTAGGGGCTTCGACCCCTGCGACTAACCGCAGCTGATTTTTTATGCGGAAAGCTGCGATACACACGGTTAAGTTGATACGAAGAGAATGTTAGGATAAAAAAGGAGTTAATTAACATGGCAGGACAGAAAATCAGAATTAAACTTGCAGCTTACGACCACGAGCTCGTCGACCTTGCGGCGTCGCGCATAGTCGAGACGATGAAGAAGGGCGGCGCGAAAATTTCGGGACCCATTCCCCTTCCCACCGAGAGAGAGGTAATAACCATTCTCCGCTCGCCTCACAAATACAAGGACAGCCGCGAACAGTTCGAACAGAGAACCTATAAGAGAATTATAGACATCTACACCCCCAACGCGAAGCTTCTGGACACGGTTCACCTTCCCGCAGGCGTAGACATCAAAATCAAGCTGTAAGCTTAAAGCAATAAATCAATATCAATAAATATAGATATTCTACGCCTTGCGACGACGGTAAAACGGCGCGACGGAAAGGCGCGATATCTGAGAAATTTTTTTGGAGGAACTTTATCAATGAATAAAGCAATCATCGGAAGGAAGGCCGGCATGACTCAGGTCTTTACTCCGGAGGGGAAGGTCATTCCCGTAACGGTTATAGAGGCAGGTCCCTGCCCTATCGTTCAAATCAAAACCGTTGAAAAGGACGGCTACGCCGCTTTGAAGCTCGGTTTTGACGAAGCAAAAGAAAAGACGCTCACAAAGCCCGAGCTCGGTCAGTACAAGAAGGCAGGCGTTAAGCCCTGCAAGGTGCTTAAAGAGTTCAGACTTGCAGACCTCGCGTCGTACGAAGTCGGCAAAGAGGTAAAGGTTGACGTATTCGCCGCAGGCGACAAGGTTGACGTACACGGTATTTCCAAGGGTCACGGCTTCACCGGCGTTATCAAGCGCTGGAATCAGCAGAGACTTAAAGAGACGCACGGCGTCGGCCCCGTACACCGCGAGCCCGGTTCAATGGGTTCGATAAGCTCGCCCTCGCGCGTGTTCAAGCACAAGAATCTGCCCGGTCACTACGGTCACGAAACCACGACCGTACAGAACCTCGAAATCGTGAGAGTGGATACTGAGAGGAACTGTCTGCTTATCAAGGGTTCGGTTCCCGGAGCGAACGGAAGCGTCGTTACCATTAACGACACCGTTAAATAAGGAGAAGTAAGATGCCTACAATTAAAGTATATAAAATGGACGGCAAGGAAGCCGGCACGATAGATTTAAGCGAAAAGGTATTCGGCGCAGAGTATAACGAGCCGCTCATTCATCAGGCGGTCGTAACGAGACTTGCGAACGAGAGACAGGGCACCAAATCGACGCTTACCCGCACCGAGGTCAGGGGCGGCGGCAAGAAGCCCTGGAGACAGAAAGGCACGGGCAACGCGCGTCAGGGCTCGATAAGGGCTCCGCAGTGGATAAAGGGCGGCGTGGTATTCGCACCCAAGAGCCGCGACTTTTCAAAGGATATGAACAAGAAGGCGAAGATTGCCGCGCTTGTTTCGGCGCTTTCCAAGAAGGTTGCCGACGGCGAGCTGCTCGTTGTGGATAAGCTCGAGGTCAAGGAAGGCAAGACCAAGGAAATGGCTGCTTTCAAGAAGGCTTTGAAGCTGGACAAGTCCGCGCTCGTAGTAATGGACAACGACGACGTAAAGGTTATCCGCGCCGCGGCCAATCTTGAAAAGTTCTCGACCCTTCCCGTACAGCAGATTTCGACATACGAGGTAGTCGCTAACTCGAAGGTCGTTCTTACCAAGGCGGCTGTTGCAAAAATAGAGGAGGTCTACGGAGAATAATGTTTGCTGAAGATATTATATTGAAACCTCTCCTCACGGAAAAGGGTTACGACGGAATCGCCGACAAGAAATATATGTTTATCGTTAAGAAGTCGGCCAACAAAACTCAGATAAAGGCAGCCGTTGAAAAGCTTTTCGGCGTCGACGTAAAGAGCGTCAACACCGTAAACTGCAAGGGCAAGCTTAAAAGAATGGGCAGAAACGAAGGATATACGCCCGACTACAAGAAGGCAATCGTTCAGCTTGAAGCTGATTCCAAGACGATTGAGTTCTTCGACTCGTTATCGTAAGGAGGGGCAGACAAATGGCAGTTAAAAGATATAAACCCACCTCCCCCGCACGCCGTTTTATGACGGTAAGCGCTTATACCGAGCTGACGGGCGACAAGCCCGAAAGAAGCTTGCTCACCGATAAGCGCAAGACGGGCGGCAGAAACAATCAGGGTAAAATAACCGTTCGTCATATCGGCGGCGGAAACAGAACGAAATACAGAATAATCGATTTCAAGCGCAACAAGGACGGTATCCCCGCTACGGTTAAGAGTATTCAGTACGACCCCAACAGGTCGGCGCATATCGCGCTTCTTGCGTATGCAGACGGTGAAAAGAGATACATTCTCGCTCCCGTAGGACTGAACGTCGGCGACAAGGTGCTTTCGGGCAGCGGCGCAGACATTAAGGCGGGCAACTGCCTCAGCTTGGCGGACATCCCCGTAGGTACGGTCGTTCACGCAATCGAAATGCAGCCCGGACGCGGCGCGCAGATTGCGAGAGCGGCAGGTATGTCGGCGCAGATAATGGCTAAGGAAGGCGCTTACGCAACGCTTAAAATGCCCTCGGGCGAAATGAGATACGTTCCCGTAAAGTGCAAGGCCACGATAGGTCAGGTCGGCAACGTAGAACACGAAATTATCCACCTCGGCAAGGCGGGCAAGACGAGATACCTCGGCATCAAGCCCACCGTCCGCGGCTCGGTTATGAACCCTTGCGACCACCCTCACGGCGGCGGCGAGGGCAAGAGCCCCGTCGGACACGCAGGTCCTATGACCCCTTGGGGCAAGCCTGCTCTGGGTTATAAGACCAGAAAGAAGAAAAATCCCACTTCCAAGTTTATCTTGAAGAGAATTAATTAAGGAGGAATAAAAAATGTCAAGAAGCGTTAAGAAAGGCCCTTATGCCGAAGAAAGACTTATGGCAAGAATTGAGGCGATGAACGCTGCCGGCGAGAAAAAGGTAGTTAAAACCTGGTCCCGCGCGACAACGATATTCCCCCAGATGGTTGGACACACTATAGCGGTTTACGACGGAAGAAAGCACGTTCCCGTATATATAACCGAGGATATGGTAGGCTGCAAGCTCGGCGAGTTCGCGCCCACCAGAACTTTCAAGGGACACGCGGCGAAAACCGCCAAGAAGTAAGGAGTTTAGATTATGGCAAGCAATATGAATAAAAAGAAAGAAAGAATTGAAGCCACTAAGGATAAGCGTCCCTACGCAACGGCTAAATATCTCAGACTTTCTCCCTACAAGGTAAGAACGGTTCTCGCTCTTATCCGCGGCAAGTCGGTCGAGGACGCGGAAGCGATACTCACCTACTGCGACAAGGGCGGCAGTCTCGAAGTCAAGAAGGTCCTTCTCTCCGCAGCGGCAAACGCAGAGCATAATCAGGGTATGGACAGGGGCGACCTTTTCGTCGCGGAAGCGTTCGCGGACGGCGGCCCGCACCTTAAAAGAATGCAGCCCGTTTCCAAAGGACGCGGACACGCAATCTTAAAGAGAACGAGTCACATCACCGTAATACTCGACGCGAAGAAGGTTTAAGGAGAAGAGATATGGGACAGAAAGTTAATCCTCACGGTTTAAGAGTCGGTATAATAAAGCCCTGGGACACCCAGTGGTACGCGGATAAAAAATCCTTCGGTGCAAACCTCAAAGAGGACAACGAAATCCGCACCTTTATAAAGAAGAAATACTACGACGCTGCTATAAGCAAAATTACAATCGTAAGAGCGGCAAACAAGGTCGAAATCGGTATCTATACCGGCAGACCCGGCGTTCTTATCGGTAAAGCGGGCGCAGAAATCGAAATTATAAAGAAGGACCTTGCCAAGCTTACCAAGGGCAAGGCAATAATAATCAACGTGCGCAAGGTTGAAAAAATCGACCAGGACGCACAGCTCGTTGCGGAAGCGGTTGCTTCCCAGCTTGAAAAGCGCGTTTCATACAGAAGGGCTGTAAAACAGCAGATTGCCAAGGTTGCAAAGACCGGTATCAAGGGCGTTAAAATCACCGTCGGCGGAAGACTCGACGGCAGGGAAATCGCAGGCAGCGAAAGCTACCACGACGGTTCCATTCCCCTTCAGACGCTGCGCGCGGACATAGATTACGGCTTTGCCGAGGCACACACCACGTTCGGCGTGCTCGGTATCAAGTGCTGGATTTATAAGGGCGAAATCCTTACCGGCGGCAAAAAGCTGTTAATCTCGGAGGGAGGCGAAGAATAATATGTTAATTCCTAAGAGAGTAAAGAGAAGAAGACAGCACAGAGGCAGAATGAAGGGCACCGCCCAGAAGGGCAACAAGATAGCGTACGGCGAGTACGGCTTGGTTTCCGAAGAGTGCGCCTGGATAACCTCCAACCAGATAGAGGCTGCGCGTATCGCTATGACGAGATTTATCAAGCGCGGCGGCAAGGTCTGGATTGATATATTCCCCCACAAGCCCATTACCAAGAAGCCCGCGGAAACGCGTATGGGTTCGGGTAAAGGCTCGGTAGAATATTGGGTTGCGGTCGTTAAACCCGGCAGAGTTATGTTCGAGATGGCGGGCGTTCCCGAGGATATTGCAAGGGAAGCAATGCGCCTTGCAAGTCACAAGCTCCCCGTTAAGTGTAAGTTTGTGAAGAAAGAAAACGAGGTGGAAGCTAATGAAGGCTAAGGAAATAGTTAATTTAAGCGACGAAGAACTCGAAGCAAAGCTCAAAGAGCTTAAAAGCGAGCTTTTCAATCTTCGCTTCCGTCAGGCGGGCAGACAGCTCGATAACCCCATGTCGATAAACCTTATTAAAAAGGATATCGCGCGCGTGAACACGGTTATCCGTGCAAGGCAGTTGAAGGTGTAAGGAGGCACACGATGGAAGAGAGAAATCTTCGTAAAGAGAGAGTGGGACTGGTAGTTTCCGACAAAATGGACAAGACGGTTATCGTAGCCGTTACCGAAAAGGTAAAGCATCCGCTCTATAAAAAGACGATAACGAAAACGACCCGCTTCAAGGCGCACGACGAAAACAACGAGTGCGGCGAGGGCGACAAGGTCAGAATAGTGGAAACGCGCAAGCTGTCCAAGGACAAGAACTGGCGCGTAGCCGAAATTATCGAAAAGGCTAAGTAAGCCGACTTCGTATATACGGCGCAATTCGTCGTTGTGCTTGCGTTTTGCTTGGGTCATTTACGTCCGTGTAAACTCCCCGTCGCAAAGCCGCACACGCCTCGACTTGCTTGTATCTTCAAAGTCGTAAATAGTAGTAAGTTATGATTGTGAACCTGCGCTCAATGTAGAGCGGGGCTCTCCCCTCGCTTATGTGAGTGCGGCGCAATCCTCTGCAAAAAATAAGTTGTAAGTTCAAGAATAGGAGAATTTTTATGATACAACCTCAGACAAGGCTCAAAGCTGCGGACAACAGCGGCGCAAAAGAGCTTATGTGTATAAAGGTGCTCGGCGGTTCGTTCAGAAAGACCGCTAACATAGGCGACGTTATCGTTTGCTCGGTCAAAACCGCCAATCCCGGCGGCGCCGTTAAAAAGGGCGAAGTGGTCAAAGCGGTAATAGTTCGCACGGCGAAGGGCATCAGGCGCGAAGACGGCACGTACATCAGATTCGATGAAAACGCCGCGGTAATAATCGGAAACAATCAGGAGCCGCGCGGAACGCGTATCTTCGGACCGATTGCAAGAGAATTGAGAGAAAAGAACTATATGAAGATAGTCTCTCTCGCACCGGAAGTTCTGTAAGACAAGGAGAAAAGCTATGAACGTAAAATTGAATGATAATGTAGTGGTTATCACCGGTAAGTATGCGGGCAAGCAGGGCAAGGTAGTTGCAACTTCTCCCAAAAACGGAACGGTAGTGGTCGAGGGCGTGAATATTCACAAAAAGTCCCAGAAGGCAAGAAAGGCGAACGACGTTTCCAAAATCGTCGAAATGGAAGCTCCCATCGACGTTTCGAACGTAATGGTCGTCTGCTCCTCCTGCGACAAGGCTATCCGCGTTAAGTACAATATCGAGGGCGAAACCAAGCATAGGGTCTGCCCCAAATGCGGAGCGGTTCTCGACAAGGCGTATGCAGGCAAAGCCGCAAAGAACGCCAAGAAGGAAGAACCCAAGAAGCGCGTAAGAAAGCGTGCAAAGAAAGATGAAGCTGTCGAAACCGAGCCTCAGGGCGAGGATAAGGCAGAGTAAGGAGGGGTAATATGGCTAAGGCTAAGAAAGAATACAAATCGAGAGTTTTGGAAAGCTACGACAACGAAGTCGTCCCCGTCCTCACTAAAAAATTCGGATACAAGAACCCGATGCAGGTTCCCAAGCTTGTAAAAATAGTTATCAGCTCGGGTTTAGGCGATATTAAGGACAATGCAAAGTCCATTCAGATGGCTCAGAACGAGCTTAAAATCATATCCGGTCAGCAGCCCGTTTTGTGCAAGGCTAAAAAGTCGGTCGCAAACTTCAAGGTGCGCGAGGGTATGACTATCGGACTTAAAGTTACCCTCCGCGGCAAAATGATGTACGATTTCTACGACAAGTTCGTATCGATTGCACTTCCCCGCGTGCGCGACTTCCGCGGCGTTCCCGCAGACAGTTTCGACGGCAAGGGCAACTACTGCATGGGCTTAAAGGAACAGCTTGTCTTCCCCGAAATTCAGTACGACCAGGTCGAGAAGATAAGAGGTATGGACATCTGCTTCGTAACAACCGCTAAAACGGATGAGGAAGCCAGAGAGCTTTTAAGGGCAATGGGTATGCCCTTCAAGAAGTAAGGAGAACGGATTATGGCAAAGAAAGCAATGATAAACAAACAGCAGAAACCTGCTAAATACTCTACGAGAGCGTACACGAGATGTTCCATTTGCGGAAGACCTCACGCAGTTCTCAGAAAGTACGGAGTTTGCCGTATCTGTTTCAGAAACCTTGCTTACAAGGGACAAATTCCCGGCGTCAAGAAATCAAGTTGGTAAGAGAGGTATAGTTATGACAGACCCTATAGCAGATATGCTCACTCGCATCAGAAATGCGATTATGGTAAATAAAGACACGGTTGAGGTTCCCTCATCCAATATGAAGAAGGCTATTGCGAACATTTTGCTCGACGAGGGCTACGTTTCCGACGTCAAGCTCGTTGAGGACGGCTATAACGGCAAGCTCGTTATCACCCTCAAATACGCAGGCAAAAACCGTTCGGTTATAAACGGACTTAAAAGAATTTCCAAGCCCGGTCTGAGAAGCTACTCGGACGTAGAGAATATGCCGAGAGTACTCGACGGACTCGGAATCGCAATACTTTCGACTAACAAAGGTATAATGACGGATAGGAAAGCAAAGGCTGCCAACGTCGGCGGCGAAGTGCTTTGCTATATCTGGTAAGGAGGTAATTTAGTATGTCGAGAATAGGTAAATTACCCGTAGTAATCCCCGCGGGCGTAACCGTAACCTTCGAAAACGGTTTAATAACGGTTAAGGGCGCGAAGGGCACGCTTACGCAGCAAGTCGTCGGCGGAATAGATATTAAGGTCGAGGGCGCCGAGGCTCACGTCGTAAAGACTGGCACCGCAGCAGGAGACGAGGCAAAGCACGGACTTTACCGCGCGCTGCTTCACAACATGGTTGTCGGAGTAACCGACGGTTATAAAAAGACGCTTAAAGTAAACGGCGTCGGCTGGAAGGTTGCAAAGCAGGGCAGCAAGGTAGTTCTCAACGTAGGTTTCTCGCACCCCGTAGAGGTTGTCGAAACCGAGGGCGTCAAGCTCGAATGTCCCAGCCAGACCGAAATAGTCGTCAGCGGTATCGATAAGACCAAGGTCGGACAGGTAGCTGCAAACATCCGCAAAATCAGAGTTCCCGAACCCTATCACGGTTACGGAATCGCTTACAGCGACGAAGTTATCGAGAGGAAGGAAGGTAAGACGGGAGGCAAAGGCAAAAAATAAAATTTGGCTTGCCATTCATCACGCAATACTTTGTTGCACTGCACTTTTCTCGGGTTACTTACGCCTAAGTAAGCTCCCCTTGAAAATGCTCGTGCGCCTCGCCTTGCGTGCGACTGACAACCCAATAGGTTTTTGCCTATAAGGAGAATTTATTATGATTAAAATGATAGATAAAAACGCAGAAAGACAGCGCCGCCATACGAGGGTAAGAAAGAAAATATCCGGTACGGCGCAGACTCCCCGCCTCAACGTATACAGAAGCCTTAATCACATTTACGTTCAGTTAATCGACGATACGAAGGGCGTTACCCTTTGCAGCGCTTCGACCATGGAAAAGGACGTAAAGGCTGAAATAAAGGATATGACCAAGACTGACGCGGCAAAGGTAGTCGGTAAAAAGGCAGCCGAAAAGGCTTTGAAGCAGGGTATAAAGGAAGTCGTGTTCGACAGAGGCGGCTATCTCTATACGGGACGCGTACAGGCAGTTGCTGACGGCGCAAGAGAAGCCGGACTGAATTTCTAAGGAGCTTAACATGGAAGAAAAGAAAGAAAGACCTGCAAGAAGAGAGCAGAGAAAGAGGCAAGAGGACGACGGCTTAATTAAAAAGCTTATTCAGGTAAACAGAGTTACCAAGACCGTAAAGGGCGGCAGAAACATGAGGTTTGCGGCTCTCGTCGTAGTCGGCGACGGCAAGGGTAGCGTAGGCTACGGAATGGGCAAGAGCAAGGAAGTTCCCGAAGCGATAGAAAAGGCTACGGCGCAGGCTAAAAAGAGTATGCGCAAGGTCAGCCTTAAAGACACTTCCATTCCCCACACCATTACGGGTGTGTTCGGCAGAGGCTCGGTGCTTATGATGCCTGCTTCCGAGGGTACCGGCGTTATTGCGGGCGGTCCCGTCCGTGCCGTTATGGAAGCTGCGGGCGTCAAGGACGTAAGAACCAAGTCGCACGGCACTTCGAACCCCATCAACTGCGTAAAGGCTGCGGTCTACGGACTGTACGGGCTTATGTCCCCCGAGGACGTGGCTATCTCCCGCGGCAAGACCGTGGAAGAATTATCACTTTAACGGAGGCTTGATATGATAAAGGTAACTTTAATCAGAAGTGCGTCCAACGAAACCAAGACGGTAAAGGCTACCGTTGCGGCGCTTGGACTTAAAAAAATAGGAAGTACTAAAACCTTTGAGGAAACTCCCGCAAATCTGGGACAAATCGCAAAGGTTGCATACCTTCTGAAAACTGAAAAGGCAGGAGAGTAATTATGAGAATAGACACGTTATCGCCCGCAGAGGGCGCAACCTCCCGCGTAAAGAGGTTGGGCAGAGGTATAGGCTCCGGTCACGGCAAGACCTCGTGTAAGGGTCACAAGGGCCAGTGGGCGCGTTCGGGCGGCGGTGTCCGTCCCGGCTTCGAGGGCGGTCAGATGCCTCTCGCAAGGCGTATCCCCAAACGCGGCTTCCACAACAAGTGGGCTACCCGTTACACCATTATCAATTTAAGCCAGCTTGAAAAGGTTCCCGCAGACACCGTAGTCGATTTCGAATACGTAGCTGCAAACAGCCTTGCAAAGGAAGTTAAAAACTCGGCGGGACTCAAAGTTCTCGGTACCGGCGAATTGAAGGTTAAGTTGACGGTTAAGGCTGCCAAGTTCTCTGAAAGCGCAAAAGCAGCTATCGAAAAGGCCGGCGGAAAAATAGAAGTTATAGGCTGATAAAATATCGGCGCGCGGTTGCCTATAAGGTAACTAACGCGAGGTATATTATCAACTTAGAAGAGGTTTAAAATGTTTGAAACAATTAAGAATTGTTTTAAGGTCAAGGAAATAAGAAAGAAGATTTTCATAACCCTTCTTCTGCTGCTTATATTCCGTCTGGGCTGCTATATCCCCGTACCCGGAATAGACGTTGACAAGTTCAGCGAGATGATAAACAGCGGCAATTATTCCTTCCTTGAAATTCTTACCGATATTACGGGCGGTTCGCTTGCAAACGCAACGCTGTTTGCTCTGGGTATAAGCCCCTATATCAACGCGTCGATTATAATTCAGCTTCTTACCGTAGGTATTCCCGCTCTCGAGCGTATGTCAAAGCAGGGCGAAGAGGGCAGAAAAAAGATTGCGCAGATAACCCGTTACGTGACAATAGCGCTTGCGATTGCTCAGGCAATAGGTATAGTAATCAACTTCGGTTTGCAGAGCGACGCGATAAAGCTTTCGATTTTCGGACACTACGCAAACGGTTCGGGCATTTCCGAGCTCGGCGCAAAGTGGATAGCGGGCATTTTCCTTACGGTCGTATACACTGCGGGCGCAATGCTCGTTATGTGGATAGGCGAAAGAATTACCGAGTACGGAATTTCGAACGGTATTTCGCTGATAATCTTTATCGGTATTATATCGACCGCAGGTCTTACGATAGTTGAAAAATTCAAGCTTGTATTCACCGGCTCGCCCGAGGTGCTTTGGGAGCTTTTGGGCTTCGCAATACTGACGGTGCTCGAATTCGTGGCGATAGTCGCGGTCGACCTGTCGGAAAGAAGAATTCCCGTCCAGTACGCAAAGCAGGTAAAGGGCAGGAAGATGTACGGCGGACAGTCGTCGGTAATTCCCATCAGAATTGCCGGTTCGGGCGTTATGCCCCTCATCTTCGCGTTTGCGATTATTTCCTTCCCCCAAATGATAATCAGCCTCTTCTGGCCGAACAGTTCGGCCAATCAGGGCGTTACGGAATGGTTCTCGGCTAACGGCGAATGGTACGGTCAGCTTATCTATATGATAACGCTTTGCCTGCTTATCTTCGCGTTTGCATTCTTCTATCAGTCGATGCAGTTCAATCCCGAGGACGTTTCCAAAACAATTCAGCAGAACGGCGGTTTTATACAGGGCATCAGACCCGGCAGACCCACTGCGGATTATCTCAAAAAAATATCGAACAGAATTACGCTTTTCGGCGCCATCTATCTGTCGCTGGTTGCGTTCATTCCCTCGCTTATATCGATTATCGCGCTCAGTCTTTTGAACGTAAAGGACACCGCGCTTCTGTCGGTATTCTCGACGACGGGTATTCTGATTGTCGTATCCGTTGCGCTCGAGCTTGACAAACAGCTCGGTTCGCAGCTGATGATGAAGAACTACAAGGGCTTCTTAAAATAAAAGGTAAATTAATGAATATAATTTTACTTGGCGCGCCCGGTGCCGGAAAGGGTACTCAGGCGAGCAAAATTGCAGAAAAATACAATTTACTGCACATATCTACGGGCGATATTTTCCGCGCCAACATCAAAAACGGCACGGAAATAGGCAAGCTTGCCAAATCCTATACGGACGCAGGCAAGCTCGTTCCCGACTCGGTCACCTGCGACATAGTAAAGGACAGACTGACCTGGGACGACGCGCAGCACGGCTTTATGCTCGACGGTTTCCCCCGCAACCTCTATCAGGCGGAGCAGCTCGATAAGTTTGCTAAAATCGATATTTGTCTCAACATTCACGTTGACGAATCGCTGCTGATGGACAGAATTTGCGGCAGACGCGTCTGCTCGTGCGGGGAAAGCTATCACGTTTCCACGCTAAACGGCAGCGAAACCTGCGCAAAGTGCGGCGGCAAGCTGTTCCAGCGTCCCGACGACGTTCCCGAAACGGTCAAAACCCGTCTCGATACCTACAAGTCGCAGACCGCGCCACTCATAGATTATTACAAGTCGCAGGGCAAGCTTGCAACCGTCACGGGCGGCACGGGCAGTCCCGACGACGTATTCGCGCAAATCTGCGCAATTTTCGATAAATGATTAAAATTAAAACCGAAAAAGAAATCGAACTGATGCGCGAAAGCTGCCGCATAGTCAAGGAAACGCTCGATTTCGTAGGCAGGAATATCCGTGCGGGTATGACCACGAAGGAAGTGGACGCGCTCGTGTACAAGTATATAACCTCCTGCGGCGCGTATCCTTCCGAGCTCGGCTACGAGGGTTATCCCGCAAGCTCGTGCGTGTCGGTTAACGAGGTCGTCGTACACGGCGTGCCGTCGGACAGAGTAATTCTCGACGGCGACATAGTCAGCGTGGATATAACCGCGGAAAAGAACGGCTACCACGGCGACGCGTGCAGAACCTTTTTAATCGGCAACGTGTCCGAGGAAAAAAGGCGGCTTGTAAAGGTTACCGAGGAATGTTTTTTCAAGGCAATCGAGGGCTTGCAGGCGGGCGTTCCGCTGTTCGATATAGGGCACAGGGTACAGACCCACGCCGAAGCGAACGGATACGGCGTAGTGCGCGCCTTGACGGGTCACGGTATCGGAAGCGAAATGCACGAGGACCCCGCCGTGCCGAACTACGGTAAAGCGGGCACGGGTATGCGTCTTAAAAGCGGTATGACTATCTGTATCGAGCCTATGATAAATATGGGCACTTACAAGGTCAATTTCAGCCGCGAGGACGGCTGGACGGTGACTACTGCGGACGGACTTCCCGCCGCGCACTACGAAAACACCGTGCTTATCAAGGACGACGGCGTCGAAATTCTAACCTTATAGGTATTTTATGAAAATGAAAATTCCTGTCATAGGCGGGATATGTCAAAGTACTCAGGGCAGAGATAAGGACAGACACTATATAATCCGGGAAATTTATCCCGACGGTTCTGTCGGCGTGGTCGACGGCAATTTCAGAAAGCTTGCCGCCCCGAAGAAGAAAAATCTCAAACACGTGCGTCTGTTGCCCGAAAAGGCAGAGGCTATTTCCGTAAAATTTATCGAGGGCAGACAAGTGTTCGATACCGAGGTGTTTTCGGCACTGAAATCGTATAACTATCCTCAGATGGAAAAGCCTGACGAGGCGCAAAAAAATAAACTTTAAAAACGAGGAATATTGATGTCCAAAAACGACGTTATCGAAGCCGAAGGCAAAGTAATAGAGTGTCTTCCCAACGCTACGTTTAAAGTTAAGCTTACCAACGGATACGTTATTACCGCCTATATTTCGGGCAAGCTGCGTATGAACTATATCCGGATAATCGAGGGCGACAACGTAAAGCTTGAAATGAGCCCCTACGATTTGACGAAGGGACGCATCACCTGGCGCAGTAAAAACTGATTAAGGGTTGCGGAATTTCCAGTAATTAACGGCGTAAACAAACCGCGCCGCTGCGCGACGCGAACGCCGCAATTTATAATAGGCTTGTCCGCAGACTGCGGGCACGGAAAAATTAACTCGCGGAAACAGAATTGATTTTTCGTGAAGAGAAAAGGAGTAAATTATGAAAGTCAGACCTTCAGTAAAACCTATGTGCGATAAGTGCAAAGTAATTAAAAGAAACGGCAAGGTAATGGTTATCTGTTCCAAGAACAAGAACCATAAACAGCGCCAGGGCTGAGTTTAAAACGCAAATATACCGCGCGGGTCTTAAAAGAGGGCGCGCGTATCTCTGCGTTTTAACCTTTTGTAAAGTAAAAAATAATTTCGGACCGACGCTGCGCCTCATTCCAAATTTTCGGGCGCAGGTTTGTCGCGGTTAACATAAAAATACACTTATTAAAAATTAAACGGAGGAATTAAATCTATGGCACGTATTGCCGGTGTGGATTTACCCAGAGAAAAGAGAGTAGAAATAGGGCTTACCTACATTTACGGTATCGGATTGAAGACGTCGCAGAAAATTCTCGCTGCTACGGGCGTCAACCCCGACACGAGAGTTAAAGATTTGGACGAACAGACCGTATCTAAACTCAGGGAATATATCGACCATAATTACAGGGTCGAAGGCGAGCTTCGTTCCGAAGTTTCGCTCAACATCAAGAGACTTATGGAAATAGGATGCTATCGCGGCATCCGTCACAGAAAGGGTCTGCCCGTACGCGGACAGTCCACCAAGACCAACGCAAGGACGAGAAAGGGTCCCCGCCGTACGGTCGCAAAGAAGAAGGGAGCAAAGTAAGGAGGTAAGGTATGGCAGCAAATACTAAAAAGCAGACTACAAGAAAGCGTAGAGAGCTGAAAAAAGTCGACAAAGGTCAGGTACACATTCAGTCGACGTTCAACAACACGCTCGTCACCGTTACCGATTTACAGGGCAACGTAATTTCATGGTCGAGCGCGGGCAGCCTCAACTTCAAGGGTTCGAGAAAGGGTACGCCTTATGCGGCGCAGATGGCGTGCGAAACCGCGGTCAAAGCAGCAAAAGAACACGGACTCCGTTCGGCGGAAGTTTACGTAAAGGGTCCCGGCGCAGGCAGGGAATCGGCAATCAGGGCAATCGGCGCGTGCGAAGTGGAAATCACTCTTATTTCGGACGTTTCCCCCATTCCCCACAACGGTTGCAGACCGCCTAAACGCCGCAGAGTATAATCGGAGGTAAAAAAGAAATATGGCTACGTACAGAGAAGCAAAATGCCGTCTTTGCAGAAGAGAGGGCGGAAAGCTGTTTTTAAAGGGCGATAAATGCTATACGGGCAAATGTCCGTTTGAAAAGAGACCCACGCCTCCCGGTGTGCACGGCGCGGGCAGAAAGAAGGTATCCGAATACGGTCAGCAGCTTCGCGAAAAGCAGAAGGTTAAGCGTATTTACGGCGTACAGGAAGGTCAGTTCCGCACCTACTACGAGAAGGCGGACAGAATGAAGGGCATTACGGGTGAAAATATGCTCTCGCTTTTGGAGCGCAGGCTCGACAACGTCATTTTCCGTATGGGAATAGGCGCAAGCCGCGCGCAGTCGAGGCAGCTCGTTAATCACGGTCACTTCCTCGTAAACGGCAAAAAAGTAAATATCCCCTCTTACATCGTCAAGGTGGGCGATATTATCACCGTCAAAGAAAACAAAACTTCAAATAAATATTTTGAAGGGATAAAGGCCATGAAGGTCGGCGTCATGCCCAAATGGCTTGAATTCAACCCCGAAAAACTGGAAGGAAAGATTTTAGCACTTCCCGCAAGAGATGATATCGACAGCCAGATAGCAGAGCACATGATTGTCGAGTTGTACTCCAAGTAATAAAGAAAACAGGAGGTAGAACATGATCGAAATGGATATGCCCAAAATCGAAGTGGAAGAAAGCGAGGACCAGTCTTATGCTAAGGTCGTCGTGGAGCCTCTCGAAAAGGGTTTCGGTCTTACAATAGGCAACTGCCTTAGAAGAATATTGCTTTCCGCACTTCCCGGAGCGGCTGCACAGGGTATCAGGTTTCTCGACGGAACTGTAAAGCACGAATTTTCCGCGGTCGCGGGCGTCAAAGAGGACGTAACTGAAATAATTCTCAACTTAAAGACGCTTGCAATAAAAACTAAGGTTACCGATAAGGACTACGTCAAGGTAGTTCATCTCTATAAGGAAGGTCCTTGCGAGGTCAAGGCAAGCGACATATCGGAGGACGCCGAAATTGAAATAATCAACGGCGACCAGCACATTTGCACTGTTGACGAGGGCGGCAAAATCGATATGGAAATAACAATCGGCAGAGGCAGAGGCTACAAGGGTGCGGACCACACCAGAACCGAGCTTATCGATTACATTCCCATCGACTCGATATATACCCCAGTCAAAAAGGTGAACTATTCGGTTGAAAACACCCGCGTCGGACAGAATACCGACTACGACAAGCTCACCTTGGAGATTACGACGAACGGCGCGTTCAGTGCGAAGGAAATCGTATCTCTCGCGGCAAAGATAATGCAGGACCACATATCGCTTTTCGTCGACCTTTCCGACAGCATCAAGGAAATGGACATACTCGTCAAAAACGAGGACGACAAGCAGCAGAAAATACTTGCAATGCAGATTGAAGAGATGGATTTATCCGTCCGTTCGTACAACTGCTTGAAGCGCGCAAACATTCACACCGTAGAGGATTTGACCAAAAAGAGCGAAGACGAAATGCTTAAAGTCAGAAACTTGGGCAGAAAGTCTTTGGACGAAGTTATCTTGAAGCTTCAATCCTACGGATTATCACTTGCTAACAAGGAGGAATAAAAAATGCCCGGCAAATTAGGAAAAACGGCAGAGCAAAGACAGGCAATTCTTCGCAATCAGGCTTCCGAGCTGTTATGGTTCGGCAAAATAACCACGACCCAAGCAAGAGCGAAAGAGCTTCAGCCTTACGTTGAAAAGATAATAACCAAAGCAATCAAGGTTTACGATTTAAACGAGGAAACCGAGACCGTAACGACGGACAAAAAGGGCAAGGAAGTCAAGTCCAAGTCCATTAAGGACAGCCCCAAAAAGCTTGCGGTCCGCCGTGCGCTTATGGCAAAGCTCCGCGACCTTCAGGAGGTCAAGGCCTTCAACGAAAAGAAGTCCGATTTCAAAAAGAGAACGGCTGACATCCGTCACCCGTTAATGGAAAAGCTCTTCAACGAAATTGCGCCCAAGTACGCTCAGCGTACCGAGGAGCTCGGACAGGGCGGCGGTTATACCCGCATCTATCTTTTGGGCTCGCGTCGCGGCGATGGTGCCGAAGAAGCTATTATAGAGCTTGTATAAAATTAATCGAGAAAACCTGCGTTGACTAACCGTCAACGCAGGTTTTATTTTATTCGTCTAAAAGTTGGCTGTAACAGACGTTGAAAATTTTGCTTAGCGCAACCAGCTCGATATCGGTTACGAACCTTTGCCCGCTCTCTATGCGCTGAACTGCGTTTTTATCCACGTCTATACCGAAAAGCTGTAGCTTTTCGGCAAGTATCCTCTGCGACATTTTAGGCGTGCTACTCTTTCTGAGCTCGTAAACCCTTTGTCCGCATATATTATTTTTGCCGTTTGTTGCTTTGTTTTTAAACATAACTCTATTTTTTTAACTCATTTTTGACATTCAGTACTTGACAACCTCATTATATTATGATAAATTAAAGCAAATGACATTCACTAAATGTCAAAATTAATAATCGGAAACGGTTGTTATAAAAAACAAAAAGGAGAGAGTTATGAGCAAAAAGAAACTTATTGCCGCCTTGCTTGCTTCGGCGTGCGTAACGGCGGGCGCTTTCGGGTTTGCGGCGTGCGGAAATGACGACGACAAGCCTGCCGACAACGGCAACCCACAGATAGTGGCGGTATACAATTTGTATGCGGACAATGCAAGGGCAAACGGCGAAACCGTTTTATCCTATACCGACTGGCTTGCATCAATCACTGGCGATAAAGGCGATAAAGGCGATAAAGGCGATAAAGGCGATAAAGGCGATAAAGGCGACAAGGGTGACAAAGGCGAGCAAGGGGAGCAAGGCGACAAGGGTGACAAGGGTGACAAGGGCGACAAGGGCGAACAAGGCGAGAACGGTTTTGACGGCGCAGACGGCGAGCATGGCGTAGGCATAGCTTCGGTAAAACAGACGACGGATAAATGGGGCATTTGCTCGTACTTCGTATTCACGCTGACCGACGGCAGCACGATAGACACAAGCGCGACCCCCGTAATAACGATAGACAGGGACAGACTTTATTTAGTTAACGACGAAGCCGAAAAAGCTCTGCTTATTAGCTACGGCGTATATGCGGACAGAATAGAAGTAAGGCCCATAACGGAAGTGGAAACGCACGACCAGACGATATATACCGACGAAGCCGACGTGTTTATGGACCGCTTGTGCATAATCGAAGTCGACAAAAAGGGCGGCTGTACGGTATCGCTTGCCGACGTTTTGCGAAGCGGCGGCAAGGTTGACGTAAGCGGCGTCAAGCCCGATACGGTAGGCGAATACAAAGTAAGCGGCACGCATAGGGGCTTCGATTTCGAGTTCAAAGTTAAGGTAGCCCAAAGAAAGCTTGAAAGTATAAAGGGGCAACTTTGCCGCATACGTATAGGTGAGTTCGGTAATTTGGAAGAGTCAATTTATCATAACGCCTGGCTTGATTTCTGTTACGAGGGCGGCAGCACCAACCAGGTGTCCTTAATAGAGCTTATGGAAAAGGGCGTCGAGCTTGATTTTAGCGGAATTCAACAGTCGGTAGGCGTTTACACCGTCAACGGTAAATACGAAAGCTATGAATTCAGCTTCGACGTGCTTGTTTATGACGAAAGCGCCGAGCCCGCCGTATTAAAGGTCGTATCCGAAAATGACCGTTCGTTTGAGTTGGGTACCGATGCCGAACAAATTTTAAACGATATTTGGTGCGTGGTTTATTACTCTGACGGCAAAGAAGAGCATAAAGGATTATACGAACTCGGCGCAACCCTTGACGGAGTGGATTTGACAACCGCGGGCGAAAAAACGGTAAAGTTCACTTACGAGGGCGTTGACTGTTCTATTACCTTTACGCTTAAAGCGGTAGAGCTTGTCGCAACGCTGTCGGGCAGCGATAACAGCTCGCAATACGCGCTTGCGGGAACGCCCGTGACGCAGATTAAATTGTACGATAACAGAACTGCCGACGTCTATATCAGCGGAAGAGAGCAGCCCGTAAAATTCTTCTGCGAGCTTGACGGTGAAATGTTTGAAATGTCGAGCGAGGAAGAGCTTTCCATACTTATCTTTAAGTACGACGAAAAAAATTCGCGGTTTTCCGACCTTACTTCTGCCGATGCGGAAAAGGAAGGTTACGCCAAAGACGGCAGTTATACCATTACCGTGGATGGCAAAGAAGCCGTCATAGAAATTTACAGCTCTAAGCAGTTTACGCTGGCTTACTATACTTTCGAGGGCAAAACTTACGCTCTCGGCTGTATGTTAGAGGACGATTTTCTTTGGGTTATAGGTGTAGGGGCGTTTACTATCGACCCCGAAACCGGCGAACTTACGCCTACCGAGCTGCCCATGTAAAAAATATTCCCGCCGAACGGCGGGAATATTTTTTTGCACGTAATTGACATATTTTAAGAAGGGTGTTAATATAATATAAAACGGAAACGGGAGGGTTTTTATGAATTTTGACAAGTGGTTTTATAGTCAGGACAGAGTTTTACAGATAATACTGCTGATTATCCCCTTCGTCGGTTGGGCGGTCGAGCTGCTTATAAGGCTTTCGATTATGCTCAGAACGATGAGCGCGGTGCACGTAGTGGTGTTTATACTGTTTTTGGTACTCGGCTGGGGCTGGTTCCTCTGCCTTATCGACATTATTTATCTTGCGCTTAAAGGGCGTCTTATTCTTGCCTGACGGTTGCAAAATACGGCAATCCCGCCGTTTTTTGCGCCAAATCGTTGACATATAAGATAATTGTGATATAATATAATTATTAAAACAAAAGGAGAGTTTCAAAATGGACGCTTGGTTTCACAAACAGAACAAACTTGTTCAGATTCTCTTACTGTTCCTTCCGGTAATCAACTGGTTCACGGAAATACTTGTAAGATGGTCTGCGTTCCTTAAAAAGGGCGGCGCGCTTAGACTTGTTGTAAGCCTTATCGTTACGATTGGCGGATTATTCATCGGCTGGATTGATATGATTTGGACTTTACTTTTCAACAAGTTGCTCTGCGAGTAATTACGGAAAAGAAAAATTCCGTCGGTTTATACCGGCGGAATTTTTTTATCTTCTTCTTATAACTAACTTTCTGCGCACCACCTGCGGCCGCTTGACGGCGGGCGCGCGTTCGGCGACGACGGTCTGCTCTACGGCAGGTTCTTCCTTTTTATCGGTATCAAGCTCGTCGTACGCTTCTCCGTTAAGACGCTTGAAAACGAATTTGCGGTTTTCGTAAATTACGTAGCCGTGTCCGCTGTCTTCTTTGGGCAGCGAAAGCGAGCCGGGGTTCAGGTGAAAGTAACCGTTTTCGACGGTATTCAGCGGCACGTGAGTATGCCCCGTAATATATACGTCGCCCTCGGAAAGCGCGGGCGCGTCCTTGTGTCCGTGCGCAAAATAAATATTCAGTCCGTCGGCAAAAATGGCGCCGAAGTCGGGCAGCACGGGGAAGGGCAGCAGCGCCCTGTCTATTTCCGCGTCGCAGTTGCCGCTGACGCAAATTACGCGGTCCTTTACCGTATCGAGCAGGCTTATAACCTCCTGCGGGGAATATCCTTCGGGCAGAGGATTGCGGGGACCGTGGTAGAGTATATCGCCAAGCAGCAAAAGCTTGTCCGCATTTTCTTTTGTAAATGCTTCAATCATCTGACGGCAGTATTCAGCCGAGCCGTGCAAATCGGATGCAATAAATATTTTCATAAGTTTATTATAGTCCGTCACGGTCGGTTTGTCAATCAGAACAAAGGCGCAAGCAGCCTCAGAAAAAATCTGTACACTGCGCGGGGCGGCGAAACCTTTTCGGGCAAAAAGGGCGCGGAAAGTCGCATACAGTCCCAAAAATCGCGCTCGGCAAGTCTGCATATTTCTCCGCCGAATATAGCGCCGCACTCGTAGTTCAGCCGCAGCGAGCGGAAGTCGAGGTTGTACGTGCCTATAAAAACCCTGTCGTCGCAAACCACGCTTTTGGCGTGCATGAAGCCGGGCGTGTATTCGTAGACCTTTACGCCGTAGTTAACCAGCATTGCCGCGCAGGTGCGCGACAGCTCGAACGCATATTTTTTATCGGGTATATGCGGTATTATCACGCGCACGTCAACGCCGCGCATCGCCGCAAGTTTAAGCGCGTCGTTTATCTTTTCGCCCGCGCAGAAGTAGGGGGTAAATACGTGCACGCGCTCCTTTGCCGAGCTTATTGCCGCGGTATAAAAATTTTCCAGCGCGCCCGACAGACGGGGAGGGCTGTCGTAGTATACCGTGCAGCGGTGCTTGCCCTCGCCGCTTATGCGCATATCGTAATCCCTGTTCCAGACGGACAGAAACACGCCCTCGAAAACCTTAGCCGCCTCGCCGTAGACGGCAACGCCGTTGTCCTTCCAGTATCCGAAGGGACTTTCTATGTTGGCGTATTCGTCGCCGATATTGAACCCGCCCGTAAACGCGACCCTGCCGTCCACGGTCGCGATTTTTCTGTGGTCGCGGTTGTTCAGCCCCGTATAGAAAAGCGGTTTAAGGCGGTGGAACACCTTGACGGAAACGCCAGCCGCACGCAGGGTTTTAAGCTCGCGGCGGCGCAGCTTGAACGCCGAGCCTATACCGTCGATTATGAACAGCACCTCCGCACCGTTTCTTTTAGCGGCGCGAATCGCGCTCATAAACGAGTTGAAAATTTTGCCGCCGTGAACTATAAAGTATTCGAGGCAGACCAGCTTTTTCGCGCTTGCAATCTCTTTGAACAGCAGGTTGAAAAATTCGTCGCCGTTTTTCAGGTAAACCGCCTTGTCGTAGCCCGCGCCGCCCGTTCCGCACACCGCCTTAGCCGCGCGCTCCTCCGCGGTCTGAGGCTGACAGTCTACCGTAAGCAACCCTCGCCGCTTGCGTTGCAGCAGCGAGCAGAGATATACCGCCGCGCCGAAGATAGGCAGGGCAATTATCATTAGAATTACCGAGCAGTTAATTTCGGGCGAGCCGCCCCTGCAAAAGACTGTTGCCGCGGCAATAAGGCTAATCGCCCACGCGCCAGCGATAACCGCCGCCAGCGGCGCGTACGAGGGCAGCCAGATACATAAAAAAATAATTGCGGCTATTTCAGCCGCAATCAGTAAGATGTATATAAAATTAAGTGAAAACAGATTGCGCATTATGTATTTGCCCGCTTAAAGCGTGCAATAGTTCGTCAACCTTGAGTCCGACTAAAAAATCATTTTAAGTACGGTCAGCTTTCCCTTGTTGGGACTTAATATGTTTTCGCTCAAATCCGTAAATATTTTCACGGGGTCGAATTTATCGAGAATTTCCTTGTCGAAATGGTCGAAATTGACCGCGCCGTGCAACAGCATATTTATAACCGAATCGGTATATCCCGCGGCGGTGGTGACGCCGAAAACGTGCAAATCCTTTTCAAGCACGTCGCGTACCGCAATGGAATTTCTTATCGAGGAAAATCCGCTGAGCACTACCGACTTCTGATTTCCTACAATCCTCGCCGTCAAGGATACTGGCAGGTATGAATCGGTCGAATAAATCGCCGCGTCGCACATATTGCCGTTGGTAGCTTCGGCGACGTTCTGCATTGCCTCGTCGTCGGCGGGGAAGGCGTAGTAAACGCCGCACTTGCGCGCCCGTTCGAGGTTGCTTTGATTGTTGTCTATAACTATGGGAATAATCTTGTGATATTGCAAAACCTGCGCTATGATATTGCCCAGCGTGTCCCCGCCTACTACGGCAACGCGCTGACCTGCGGACAGATTAAGCTTGTCGTAAATATTTTCCGCAATACCTATAAGTTCTATGCAAAGCGCCTGCAAATTGTCTACCGAATCGGGCAGCGGCGCAACGTCGTTGTATTCGCATACGACGAAATCGCGCAGAAATCCGTCGAAATCTCTGCCTGCGATTTTAATATCCACGCAATCCTCGGCCCTGTCGCTTTTACAGCTTAAACACTCGCCGCACGGAATTGCGGATTTAAGATAAACCCTGTCGCCCTTTTTAACGCCGTAGCAGTCCGCGCCCGCCTCGGTCACGAGACCGGTTGCAAATCTGCCTATCGTCTTAGGGAACTGCGCGCCTATATCGCCGTTGAACACAAGCGCGTCGAAGTTGGAAACGAGTAGGTGCGTAACCTTTACCTTGACCTGCGTCGGCGTAATTTCTACGGGCTCGCCCGCTTCGTTTACGAGGTTGCGTACCCCTTTTAAAATCCAGTTGTCCATACCCTAATTATATTCTAATTTTTGCCTTTTGGCAACTAAAAAACGGCTGTAATTTTTATATGCCGCCAACGGGCAAAACGGTGCGCGTTTTAAAGTATTTTGCGTTATTTTAATTA
Organism: uncultured Christensenella sp.; assembly: GCA_910576655.1. GTDB lineage: Bacteria > Bacillota > Clostridia > Christensenellales > Borkfalkiaceae > Coproplasma. The sequence continues at coordinate 169,849 of CAJTJC010000001.1, read as the reverse complement.
TTATTAAAAAGTTTGCGGATAACCGTAAACGTTTATTCAAGAAAATATTCATACTGAGTTTACGGACAGCCGCAAACGGTTTAAAGGGGCACGGAAAAGTGAAATTAAAAGATTGTATTGCAGTACGCGTACGGGAATTGTGTAATGAAAATAATTTAACGGTACATAAGCTTAGCCTTAAAACGGGAATAGCAAACTCGACCCTGACCGACATCGTTAAAGGCAATAACGAGTCGGTTCAGATAAAATTTATATACGCTATATGCGCGGGGTTAGATATTTCGTTGAACGAATTTTTCTCGCGGCCGTATTTTAACAAAAACGAAGTAACGGACTAAGTTGCCGAGGAATTGCTTGGGCGCTCGGTCTGTTTTAGGGTATTAATAAATTTTTTTATCAGCCGTTAAATTAATTGACTTAAAAGCTTTATTTGTATATAATACATTAGAATAACATAGCGAGGTAAGTCAAATGAAGCCCGAAATACATCCCGATTATCATGAAGTAACGGTTGTATGCGCGTGCGGTTCTACTTTCAAAACGGGTACGACCAAAAAAACGGATACTCTTAAAGTGGACATCTGCAACAAGTGCCACCCTTTCTTTACCGGTAAGCAGAAGCTTGTGGACACCGGCGGCCGCGTAGACAAGTTCAAGAAAAGATACAATATCTGATTTTAAGTGGCTCCAAGTATTTGGAGCCACATATACTGTCAATAATAAAAGTGTTATATTATGTCAAAGAAAGCTAAGAAAAAATGCACCTACATAGGCGGTCAGGCGGTTCTCGAGGGCGTCATGATGATGGGCAAATCATCTATGGCGACCGCAGTCCGCGACCCCGACGGTGAAATACAGATAGAGTCGAAGCGTTTATCACGGGGTAAACATCTTTCGCGCGCAATGAAAATTCCTTTCGTGCGCGGAACGGTCAATCTGTTCAATTCGCTTGTGCTCGGTATCAAAACGCTTATGCGCGCGGCGGAAGTCAGTGGCGACGACGATGAGGAAGTGGGCAGGCTGCAAAAGTGGCTTGCCGAAAAGTGCAAAGTCAACCTTGTGACGATAATATCGATTATATCGGCGGTTTTGGGCGTTTTGCTTGCAGTGGGCATTTTCATTTTTCTGCCGCAGTTTCTCGTAGGACTGCTCGGCAGAGTTTCGCCCATTAACGAAACGCACTGGGCGTACTACGTGCTGCTCGGCGTATTGAAGCTGCTTATTTTTATAGGCTATCTTGCGCTGATACTTCTTTTAAAAGATATACGCAGACTGTATATGTACCACGGCGCGGAGCATAAGACTATAAACGCTTTCGAGCACGGCGTCGAGCTTACGCCCGAAAAGGTCAAGGAATGTTCGCGTATACACGACAGATGCGGCACTTCGTTTCTGTTTATAGTGCTTTTTGTAAATATCGTCATTATTTCGGCGGTCAACTGGGCGTTTTTCACCTACGTTGCGTCGGGCGTGACTAACCGTTATTTAAGATTTTTAATCAAGTTCGGAATAGAGCTGGTACTGCTTCCGTTAATCGCGGGCGTATCGTACGAGGTGCTGAAATTCCTTGCGAAGTTCGACAACAAATTCGTAAACTTTTTCAAGGCTCCCGGCAAGCTTATACAGAAAACGCTCACCACGCGCGAGCCCGACGAGGAAATGATAGAGGTCGCAATTGCGGCGTTCAACAGGGTGCTTGCAATGGACGCAGACCCCGCCGTACCCGAAACCGAATTCGTAACCAGCGGCATACTGTCTAAAATGCTTGCCGATACTAAGGCGAAATTTGCCGCGGCGGAAATAGACGAAAGCGACGCCGAGTGGATATATTCAATCGTTCTCGATATAAAGCGAGACGAGCTTAAAAACGAGCGCATGGTGCTCTCGTCGGAAAGCAAAAAGATACACGCTATCGCAAGCGAGAGGCTTACGGGCAGACCGCTTTGGTACGTTATCGGCGATACCGATTTCAACGGCTGCCGCATAAAGGTAGACGAGCGCGCGCTCATTCCCAGACCCGAAACCGAGCTGCTTGCGGATTACGCGATAAAGTCTATCGAAGAGGGCGACAAGGTTCTGGACCTTTGCACGGGCTCGGGCTGTATCGCCGTTTCGATAGCGAAAAGCTGCGTCGGCAAGCGCGTTTCCGTCACTGCGGCGGACCTTTCGGAGGCGGCGATTATGCTCGCGCAGGAAAACGCAAAGCTTAACGGAGTAAACGTCAATTTCGTGCAGAGCGACCTGTTTGCAAGCGTTCGCGGCAGATATAACCTGATAGTCTGCAATCCGCCCTATATAAAGAGCGGCGACATAGCGGGGCTTCAAAAGGAAGTGCGCGGGTTCGAGCCGAAGATTGCGCTCGACGGCGGCGACGACGGGCTCGACTTTTACAGGCGCATAGCCCAGTCGGTGAGAAGCTACCTCGCCAAGGACGGCGTGCTGCTTCTCGAATGCGGGGAGGGTCAGCCCGAAGAGATATTAAAGCTTTTCGAGCGGCGCGACTACGCAATGGTTATGAAGGATTTGAACGGGGTAGACCGTTTTATCAAAATCGCGTTTTAAGCTCTTCGTATCTGCGGCGCAATACGGCGCTGCTTTACGCAAATTATAAGAAAAAATTGTGTCGCAAAGGCACAATTTTTTATATGGAAAATATATGGAAAAATTTTTAATTAAGCTTCGGGATATTTATAACCGCTATTGCGAGCTTTCCGAAAAGCTGAGCGACCCCGCAGTAATAGCCGATACCGCGCTTTGGACCAAGACTGCGAAGGACCAGTCGGAAATTTCAGAGATTGCGCAGAAGTACGAGGAATATCTTGCCGTTTTCGACAGACTGAAAAAGGCGGACGAGGGTATCCGCAGCGAGACCGACCCCGACATGCGCGAGCTGTTTCTTGCGGAAATTTCAGACTGCTCGGAGGAGGTCGAAAGGCTTAAAGGCGAGCTTAAAATCGCGCTTTTGCCCAAGGACAAAAACGACGACAGAAACTGTATAGTGGAAATACGCGGCGGCGCGGGCGGTGACGAGGCGGCGCTTTTCGCCTACGAGCTGTACAGAATGTATTTAAACTATTGCGAGCGGCACCGTCTGAAGGTCGAGCTCGTCGATATAAACGAAACCGAGCTGGGCGGCATAAAAGAGGTCGTTTTCAACGTCGCGGGCAAGGACGCGTACAAGCAGCTTAAATTCGAAAGCGGCGTGCACCGCGTGCAGCGCGTGCCGGAAACCGAGTCGCAGGGGCGCGTCCATACCTCCACGGCGACCGTGGCGGTTCTGCCCGAAGCGGAGGACGTCGAGGTAGAAATCAAGGACGAGGATATACGCGTGGACGTGTACCGTTCGTCGGGCGCGGGCGGGCAGAAGGTCAACAAGACCGAAACCGCGATACGCATTACGCACTTTCCGACAGGTCTTGTCGTCACTTGTCAGGACGAGCGCAGTCAGCTGAAAAACAAGGACAAGGCGTTCAAGGTTCTGCGTTCGAGGCTGTACGATTTTTACAGCTCGCAAAACCGTTCGGCGTACGACGAGCACCGCAAAAGCCTTGTCGGACGCGGCGACCGAAGCGAGCGTATACGCACCTACAACTTCCCTCAGGGCAGAGTTACCGACCATAGAATAGGACTTTCCCTGTATTCTATCGATACGTTTATAATGGGCGACATCGAGGAAATGATAGAGGCGCTGACCGTTGCCGAGCGCGAAAACCAGTTGGCGGGAGAGGAATAAAATTCGGTCGGGCGTGACGAACGCCCGACCGTTTTAACGGATAAAGTTATGACTTTTAAAGAAAGGATAAGCAAATTTTTTACACCCATAGATATGCGGCAGGGCAAAGAATGGAAGGTTTTGCTCAGATTTTCGCTGCCGATAATAGTATCTTATCTGCTGCAACAGGTGTATACGATAAGCGACGCCGCTATATGCGGGCAGACTCTTTCCGCGGACGAGGTTGCGGGCGTAAACGACGTTTCGTCTATTATTTTCGTTTTTTTGCAGTTCGCCTTCGGCTGTACGGCGGGCTTTACCGTGATAATTTCCGACAGAGTCGGCAATGCGGACGCGGACGGAATACGCCGCTCGTTCGCCGCCCAGATAATTCTTTGCGCAATTATCACCGTGTTGTTGACCGCGGTATCTATGCTATGCTTAAAGCCTATGTTAAGCTGGATAAACGTCAAGCCGTCCAACGCTGCCGTTTACGACGCGGCGTATTCGTACTGTCTGGTTATATTTACGGGTATATTCGCGCAGATGTTTTACAACTTTATCTGCTCGGTGCTGCGCAGTATAGGCGATTCGGTTACGCCGCTCGTATTCCTGTTTGCGTCGACGGTAATTAATATCGGGCTGGATTTGTTGTTTATAGTCACGTTCGGTTGGGGCGTAAAGGGTGCGGCTGCCGCAACGGTAATCGCGCAGGCGCTCAGCACCGTGGCTTGTTTTATCTACACTTTTGCAAAATTCAAAAATCTGCGCCTTCGCCGCGCCGACTTCAAGGCGGGCTTAGGCGAATATCTCGCTCACGTCAAGCAGGGCGTGCCGCTCGGCTTACAGTTTTCGGTGCTTGCCATAGGTCTGATAGTTTTGCAGGGCGAAGTCGTGCGCTTTGATTTGACACCCGACGGCGCAATGGTGGAGGGCAATCCCGCGCAGAACGGCTACGGCGCGGCGTGCAAGCTGGGCAATTTCCTTATGTCGCCGATGAACGCGTTCGGTACTGCGTTAGTCAGTTTCAACGCGCAGAACCTCGGTGCTCGCGAATACGGCAGGATAAGGCGCGGAACGCTTCAAGCGACGCTTATGATGTCGGTTTTCTACGTCGTGCTTGCAGGTAGCGGTCTGCTTTTGACGATAAACGGCGCGTATTTACGGCTGTTTTTAAGCGCGGATAAAATTACCGAACGCTCGCTCACATTCGGTAACTGTTATCTGTATGTCGCGCTGTCGTTATACTTTATATTAGGAGTTCTGTTCGTGTGGCGTTCGGCGGCGCAGGGTATAGAAAAACCGCAGTTTACTTTGCTTGCGGGTACTGCGGAGCTTGTCGCACGTATTCTGGTTTGTTTTCTTTTGCCTACGGCGGTAAACGGCGGCGAAATAAATTCCGAGGCGTCGCTTTCCTCTTATATAGCGCTATGCTTTGCCGACCCCGCCGCGTGGCTTGCCTCGGTGCTTGCGCTTACCTATCCTTTCGTAAAATATATCTGTCTTGAAAGATATAAAATAAAAGCGGACGCATAAGCGTCCGCTTGTTATTTGACCTTGATACGGCGGGCGACCTTGTAGGATACGCCGTCGTCGGAATAGCCGACGAGGAAAGTGTTTATTTTCAGCTCGTCGGGGTAGGGAATGACCTTTATCTTTTCAAACGCCTCCGCAAGCTTTTCGGCGTTTTCGTCCGTTATAACGGTAGAGTGGAATATAAATTGCTTATCCAGCTCGTGCGGCTTTACGGCGTAGCTTTTTGCTATCTCGTCAAGCTCGGCGTGCAACTCTTTAAACTGCTCGTTCTCTTCCATTCTCAGCCATATAAGCCCGTCGCGCAGCTCTAAGTCCGCGACCTTTGCCGTAAAGGGCTTCGCCGTCTTCAAATGCTCTACTATATCCTTCATGCAGTGCTTTGCAAGCGCCTCGTCCAGCTCGAACGAAATTTTAAGCGAAACGTGCTGGGGCAAGGCGAGAGCGGCCTCGCTGAGTTTTAGCTCGGCGTTCAATTCCTTGACCTTTTCCCTGTATTCCGCAAACCTCGGGTTTATATCGCAGCACGTCCAAATAAACATAAATTTTTACCTCTGAAATAGATTACTTATTGATTATATAACTTACCCGCAAAAATTGCAACCTATAATTATTCCCTATATTGACAGAAAAAGAAAACTATTGTAAAATAGGCTTATGAATTACAATCAGTCAACCGAAGATTATCTTGAATGTATACTGCTTTTATCGCGCGAAAACGAGTTCGTTCACCGAGTGGACGTGGCGCGTAAAACAGGCGTTTCGCAGCCCGCGGTGCAAAAGGCGGTTAAAATTCTGCAATCGGGCGGATACGTAGAGTGTGACGGTATGCACATTTACCTCACCCCCAAAGGCGAGAAATACGCTATCGGTATTTTCGACCGTCACTGTACTATTACCGAATTTTTGCAAAAAATAGGCGTCAATCCCGCGGATGCGGAGGCGGACGCCTGTAAAATGGAGCACGTAATTTCGGACGCCTCTTTCGAGGCTATAAAAAAATTCTTGGACAGGTAATTTATGAAATTCAAAAAGCTGTTTTTAGTTATTTGTATTATTTGTTTCGGGCTGGCGCTGTCAGTTGCAGCCGCGTGCGGCGGTGAAAACGACGGGCCCGCCTCTATCCCCGTCATAAGCGTAGCACTTGACAAAACCTCTGCGGAGCTTGAGGAGGGAGATACCGTTAAGCTTACGGCAACCGTGCTTCCCAGCAACGCTACCGATAAAACTGTACTTTGGGAATCTTCAGATAAGTCTGTTGCGACCGTTTCGGACGGTACGGTAACCGCAATAGCTGCCGGCACGGCAAATATTACCGCAAGCGCGGGCGGCAAAACCGCGGTCTGCGCGGTAACGGTCAAGAAAAAGAGCGAAGTAAAAATCCCCGTGGCAAATATCACGCTGAATAAGGAAACCGCAATTCTTTTCGTCGGCGAAAGCTATACGCTTATTACCACAGTGCTTCCCGCAAACGCAACCTCGAGAACGGTAAGCTGGAGGTCTGACTCGTCTTGCGTAACAGTATCGGATAAGGGCGAGATAAAGGCGGTTTCTGCGGGTACGGCAACCGTAACCGCCACCGCTGACGGCAAGAGCGCGACCTGCAGGGTTACTGTTTACGAGTTGCCCGCGGTAGAGGAAGTGACGCTTGATAAAACGGCTTTGACGCTTACCGTCGGCGAAACGGATATGCTTAATGCCACCGTTACGCCGGCAGTCGCGCCTGTCGTCTGGAAGTCCTCCGATGACGGCGTCGTGACCGTTTCCGGCGGTAAAATAACAGCCGTAGGCGAAGGGAATACCGTTATAACCGCAACTGCGGACGGAAAGAGCGCAACCTGTACCGTTACCGTCAAAGCGAAAGTAACAGAAGTCGTTTCCGTTACGCTCAGCGTTGCGGACGCGGAGCTGACAGAGGGTGAAACTCTGCAAATTACAGCTTCCGTATCCCCCGCGAGCGCAACCGAAAACGAGGTAAGCTGGTCGTCGTCAAACGGCGCGGTTGCTACCGTCAGTGACGGACTTGTGACCGCTGTCGCGGCGGGTACGGCGAATATTATCGCAAGCGCGGGCGGCAAAACCGCGGTCTGTGAAATTGCGGTTGTGGCAAGAGAGCCCGAAATTCCCGAAAACAGCATAATAACCTATGCGCATGCGGGAGCTGAATGCGCGGCGTTCGAGTGGAAGGAAGCTAACCCCGCGGGTGCAAAGGCGGAATATAAGCTGTCGTCGGCTTCGGCGTATACGCGCGTGGACGGTCAGCTTATCCGCGCAATTTCGGACGGCGCCGCGCGCGTTGATATTTTAGGCTTGAAGGGCGGGGAAAAGTACGATTTTAAAATTACTTCGAGCGACGGTAAAACCGCATACGCAAAGGGCGTGGAAATTGACGCGCACGACCGCGCGGGCTACGCGCATTACGGGTTTAGCGGCGTCGGCGCGTATAATGACGACGGCACGCTTAAAGCGGGCGTAAAGGTCGTTTACGTTACCGAGGCAAACAAGAACGACGTGGACGGCAAGGGCAACAGCATTGCGGAATATCTTGCAAGTATCCAAAACAATAGTAGTCCTGTCGCAATAAGAATAATCGGCACGGTCGGCTCGGCAACGTGGAACGAAATAGAATACGGCTTCCCCGACGGCTTAACCGAGGATAAGGTGGTCGGCATAAACGGCAAAAAGCTGCCTACTGACAACAAGCTACTCACCCAGTCGGAGCTGATTAAGGGCGGGTACAACACTCTCAACGAGTATCCCGATAAATTAGGCGGCGCAAGGTGCGTTGCGATAGACGGGCTCGTCAGCAAAGCAAGCTATTCCTCGGGCGAGTACGACAGCCTTTGGAACGACTGTCAGATTAAGAACGTCAGCAATATCACGATAGAGGGCGTCGGTGAGGACGCGGAAATTTTCCAGTGGGGCTTTACCTTTAAAAGCTGTAACTCCGTCGAGGTCAGAAACCTCAGATTTTACGACTATACCGAGGACGCCTGTTCGATAGAGGGCAGCGAAAATTCAACCACGCTTGCGGGCTTCAAGCACAAAAATTTCTGGGTCCACCACAACACCTTCGATTTGGGCGTTAACTACTGGGACGTTTGCGCCGAGCAGGATAAACACGACGGCGACGGCGCGACCGACTTCAAATATATTTCGAATATAACCGTCGCGTACAACCGCTATAACGGCACGCACAAGACGGGGCTGGTCGGCGGAAGCGACACCGCGCATCAGGCGTGCTTTACCTTCCACCACAACTATTATAACGGCTGCGACCAGCGTATGCCCCTCGGCAGACAGGCGAACATGCACCTGTACAACAACTATTATAAAAGCTCGGGGCTGTACAGCGTATCGCTCAGGGCGGGCGCGTACGCGTTTATCGAAAACAGCGTGTTTACAAGCGGCAAAGAAAAAACCAAGCCCGTCGAGCTTGTGAAGGGCAGCAACGGCGCTCCTTCGGCTAAGCTTATCGGCTGCGAAATAGAGGGGGAAATCGCAAACGGCGTCGGCAGCGGGTATCTTTACGTCGGCGACGACAGAACGGTAATTGTTCAGGGTGACAACCTTTACGGACTGAATTTCGAGCAGAGCGCGAATTTCTATACCGTTGACAATATGCTTTCCGCAAGCGAGGTAAAAACGGTAATTCCCGAAGTTGCGGGCGTAATGAAGCGCAGCAACAATCTGGAAACAGAGGACGGCGGAGAAGAGCAGCCGCCCGAGGTTATCCCGCCCGAGCCCGCAAACGGACAGAGCGTAAGCTTTACGGAAGAAGGCGAAACGGTTGCGGTTGACGAGGTGTTTGCCGACGGCGAAGCGTTTACGGCAAGCTGGAACAAAACCAAGTCCGCAGTGACGAAAGGATTTTCCGCTGCGGTTGCTGACGACGGTTCGGAAAAGTCGTTCGGATACGCGCTTTTAAGCAACGGCACGGGCGGCGGCGTTACGGTAACCGCTAAGTCGGCGATAAAGCTTACGGTATATTACGGCGCAAGCGACAGCCAGTTTTCCGTAAAGGACCAGTCAAAGTCCGGTAATCTTTGCTGGACGGTGGACGGCGTCAAACAAACGAGCGCAAAGACCGAAAGCAAGAGCAACAAAACAGCTTACAGCGAGGTTATAACTCTTGAAGCGGGTCAGACGGTGATATTTGAAATTTCGGCTAACAGATTCGTTCTGTACGGACTTTACGCGGAATAATAGTGCGCGCGCATTTCTGCGCGCGCTTTATTTTGAAAAAAAACTTAACTACGGTTATTTTTTAGTTGACAATTACGTTTTCCGTGAATATAATAATGCTATAAAAGTTAAACACGGTTAATTTTTAAGGAGGAACGCTATGCCTATTGCCATTGCACCAAAGGGGAAAGAACTTTTCGTTCGCAGAGTCGGCGCTGACGACGGGGCGAAAAGACACCTGCGCGAAATGGGAATTTTCGAGGGGAGTAAAATTACCCTTCTTGCTTCGAACGGCGGTAACGTAATCGTCATGGTCAAGGAAGGCAGATTATGCCTTGACAGAACGCTTGCGGGTAAAATTATCGTGGCGTAAAAATTTTTGTATTAAAAATTAACCATAGTTAATATATTGAGGTGTTTATGAAAAAATTATTAAGCGAATTTACGGTAGGCGAAAGCGGCAGAATAGTTGCCGTAACGGGCGAAGGGCGCGTGCGCCGCAGGCTTTTCGATATGGGCGTGACCCCGGGGGCAACGCTGATTATGCGCAAAAAGGCGCCGCTCGGCGACCCCGTCGAAATTACTATCCGCGGCTACGAGCTGACGCTGAGAAAGTCGGAGGCGGCGTGTGCGGAGGTGGAAGTGCTATGAAAACTTTTGCTTTGGCGGGCAATCCCAACTGCGGAAAAACGACGCTTTTCAACGCGCTTACCGGCTCGACGGCGCACGTCGGCAACTGGCCGGGCGTTACCGTCGACAAGCGCGAGGGCGTGTACAGGGGCGGCGAAAAGCCCGTAAAAATAGTCGACTTGCCCGGTATATACTCGCTTTCGCCTTATACCCCCGAGGAGGTAGTTTCGCGCAATTTCATTCTCGACGGGCAGCCCGACGGGATAATAAATATCGTCGACGCAACCAATTTAGAGCGCAATCTTTACCTTACTACGCAGCTTCTCGAAACGGACGTCCCCGTCGTAATCGCGCTGAATATGATGGACGAGGTAGACAAGGCGGGCGACAGGATAGACGCCCAAGCGCTTGAAGCGGCGCTCGGCGTGCCCGTGGTCCCCGTTTCCGCATTGAAAGGTAAGGGCATTAAACAGCTTATGGACAGGGCTGCTGCTCTGCCAGAAACGCGCAAGGGCGTAACCGTCTTGCAGGACGAATTCAGAAGCGAAATAGCCGCAGCGCGCGCCTACTACGAAAAAGAAGGTGTTTCCTCGCCGCTGTTCCACGCGGTAAAGCTTCTCGAAAACGACGAAATCGAGCGCGAAAGAAAGGGTGCGAAGGAGGCGGTCGCCCAATTAAACGCCGACCTCGAAGCGGAAATCGCCGACAGGCGTTACGGGTACATATCGTCAAACCTTGCGTCCGTAAAGGTAAGCGCAAAAAGACAGACGCTTACCAAATCGGATAAGATTGACAGAGTTCTAACGCATAGAATCTGGTCCATTCCCATATTTATAGTTGTGCTGTTCGCCGTTTTTCACCTGACCTTTTCGGAAAATCTGTTCTTTCTGAACGGCTTTACCGAGGGGCAGGGTTGGATGCCTACGCTTGAAGAGCTCGGCTACGGCGACGGCTTCGGGGCGAGGCTGCTTGCGTGCTTTTACGACGGCGCGGTATTTTCACCCGGCGTGATGCTGACTAATTTACTCAATCTCGTACTCGACTATATAGGCGGGGGCGTTTCCGCGCTGATAGGCGTTTGCGGCGGCGCGGCGTGGGTAGACAGTCTCGTTTGCGACGCAATACTCGGCGGTATTTTCGCCGTGCTCGGCTTTTTGCCGCAGATTTTGTTTTTGTTTCTCGGCTTTTCGGTTATGGAGGATACGGGATATATGGCGCGTATCGCGTTCGTGCTGGACAGAATTTTCCGCCGTTTCGGGCTGTCGGGCAGGGCGTTTATGCCCATGATAATGGGCTTCGGCTGCTCGCTTCCCGCAATGATTAACACCCGCACTCTTTCTGACGAAAACGAGCGTACGGCGACTATCCGCGTAATTCCCTTCTTTTCGTGCGGGGCAAAGCTGCCCATACTTACCGCAATGGCGGGAGGTATACTCGCCGTGTTCGGGGTCGGCAACGTAGATTTGATAACGCTTTCGATGTATCTTGCAGGTATTGTAATTGCGGTTTGCGCGGTGCTTTTAATGCGCAATACCACTATGCGCGGCGAAGCTCCGCCGTTCATTATGGAGCTGCCCGCATATCGCTTGCCCGCGTTCAAAAACGTGTTGCTGCATTTATGGGATAAAGCAAAGCACTTCGTAAAAAAGGCGTTTACTATCATTTTCGCGTCGACGGTAATTATATGGGTGCTGCAATCGTTTTCCTGGCGTTGGGAATTTTTATTGCAGGACGCGCAGCAACTTTTCGAGGCGGACCCCGTAAAGTGGCAGTCGCTTGCGGAAATAGAGGGGCTTGTAAACGTGCAGACCGATAAATCCATTCTCGGGAGCTTGGGTGCGTTCGTTCAGCCGCTGTTTACGCCGCTCGGCTTCGGTGCGCAGCTTGGCAAGTCGTTCGGTTGGGTGTTCGCGGTTGCGGCTATAACGGGACTGGTTGCAAAGGAAAACGTAATAGCAACCTTAGGTGCGCTCGCCGCGGTCGTTGCGGGCGCGTATATCGACTGGGAGGCGGACGAGGTTGCAACCGCCGTCGCAATGATAGAGGGTACGGGCATAACTATTCCCGCTATATTGGCTTTCATAGTATTCAATATGACAACCATTCCCTGCTTTGCGGCGTGCGCCACGGCAAAAGCCGAGCTGCCCAAAGGGAAATTCAGATGGACGCTTCTTTTCTGGGTAGTGACAAGCTATCTTTCAGCCGCGGCTATATATACGTTAGGCAGTTGGTGGTGGACGCTGTTCATATGGCTTGCTGTTGTCGGCGCGGCGGTTGCGCTTATAGCTTTAAGAAATACGGGCAAATTCGATATTCTTAAAATTTTCAAAAAAAGGAGTAAAAAATGAACGCGTTCGATATCGTCGTAACGGTAATTATCGCCGTTTCCGCTCTCGCCGTAATAGGTTGGCTTATCTATAAAAAAATAAAAGGCAAGGGCGGCTGCTGCGACTGCTCGGGCTGTACCGCATGCGACAAATGTAAAAAAAAATAAATGATATAACGCCCGCCCGCTTTTGCGGGCGGGCGTTATATATAGGCGTCAAAACTTGTGTAGCGGCAAAGTTACATTTTTTAATTATTTGCATTACCGCATTGATTTTTTTAAAATTTTATATTATTATATTAAAAAATAATTATTTATGATAGGTGGTAAAATGATTAAAAAGAAATTATTTATTGCATTTTCTGCATTGGCATTAAGTATATGCTTTATTGTTAATTTGATGTTGTTTACAACAAATGTTAATGCTAAAATATTTAAAGACCCAATAAGGTATCATGGCGATAAAGGCGGCGCGGGAACTTTAGTGTGCTTCGACGCTCAACACCAAAACGAAATTTCAAATTTTGCTTCCGTAAATGATGCTACGAAAAGTTTTTATACTAATCCCAAAATTAACGAAAACATTTATAAAAAACCGTCGGCGCATGAAAACTATAATAATATGGATTACGTTGTTTATATTGTAGACAAGCTTGACAAGCTTGCAATGGAATATACCGGAAACGACAGAAGAAAAGCAAACAACTGCGTATTCGGATATATCAGGGGAATAAGTACAAGTTATTGCGATGAGGGGGAAAATGGCGGGCACGTAGGTTATATCGATAGCATTGTCAATAAATGGACATCAACGGCGGGCAAAATAGATAAAGGGTTTGTTAATTTCGTTGCGTCTAACGAGAAAGTTGACGAAATAACTTTCCCCGAATTTTTTGCAAGCTTTGTGCAGGACAGTGACGATTATAACAGCTATTTATACGGAACAGTAGATAGTAGTTTTTTAAATAAACGCTATAAAGTCCCCGACCTCCTCGGCACGGGACAGAGTATCGATTTATTACATATGTTTGCTGCAATAGACGGAATTTATTTAAATACGGAGCATAATAAATTTGCCTGTGACTTTGCTTTGGGAAGTGTCACTATTCAACGCGATATTGTTTCTTGGTTGGGGGATTTGCACCAATTAATTAATAGTTTAAAAGATAAAGATATTGAAGAAAAGACTTATAGTTTAGCAGAAGGATATATTGACTTTAATACTTATCTAGGCGGAGGGAGCGGATTTCCTAGCGATGATTTGCTTGCCGATATTGACGCTTTTAATATTACTAAATTTTTTATTGACTGCGAAAAAAACTATATCGTAAACGCATTTTACGGATATTATAACAGTATTAACAAAAATAAAGCTGTAAAAGGTAATAGATTTTACGAATTCATTTATACTGCTACCTTAGATTTAGAGTGCGCAACAATGCCTAATATCGTTGAAAGTTTTAGGAGGTCGGCGTGCACCGAAAGCAATGTAGGTTATGAAAACGGCAGATATTGGGAGGCTGACATTCGAAGTGGGGTGCGCGTGCATTTGATGGGAGGGGCTGGTTATCAGACGCGTAAAATATGTACGAAATTATTTTGTGACTACATAATAACATTAAGTGGAAGGACGGACTAAATGAAAATAATAAAATATAGTTTGATAATAATTTTATTGCTATTTTCTTTTATGTTGTGTTTTTTTGTTGCAAGTGTGTTAAAGGGCAATTTGTTTGACGAGAAAGTGCTTAAAAAATATGAAGTAAGTTGGCTTGAAAAGCCGCAAAACGCCGTCAATGAAAAACAGTATTCGGATTCCGACAGTTATAATTATGAATGTGAATTAAAAAGTGTTGAAGAATCTTTGTCGTATATTGAAGAAGTATTTAATAATTTTAAAGAAAGAAATTATACTGTAGCCCATTCTATTCGCGCTGTTGACAATGCGTTGCAAGATTTGTATTATGAGGTTGCAGAATCAAATAATTTAACTGATTTTTGTGAAGAGAATAATATTTCGTATTTTTACAAATTTTTTTATAATTCAAAGCCGTTAAATGAAATTGAAAAAAATTCTATTAATCATCGAATTGAGATAGGAAGCCGTTACTTGATTGTTAAATGTTCAAAGATTAAAAACGAAAATAATAGTTATTTGTTAAGTATCATTCTAAATACTGAAGAACAAAAAAACAGTAATTTTATTGTATTAAATAATTAACGTCTAAGGTATTCACAAAGCTGTTTTGCGAATACATAATTACATTAAGCGGGCGGGAATAAGCAGCAATGAAAAAATAGTTCTGGATAAAATTGATATAATTTCAATAACCGGATTAGTCTGTAAGATTATATCAGCAATATTATTTACGAATAACTGAAAGAGTAGACTTTTTGTGAGGTACGGTTTATGATAAAGGTTTCCGACAGGGCGGCGGCGATTGCGCCGAGTATGACGCTTGCAATTTCCGCAAAGGCGAACGAGCTGAAAGCCGCGGGCGAAAAGGTGATAAATTTCGGTGTCGGCGAACCCGATTTCGCTACGCCCGCGCATATAGTGCAGGCGGCGAAGGACGCGCTCGATTGCGGCCGCACGAAGTACGTTGCCGCGGCGGGCTTGCCCGAGCTCAGAAAGGCGATAGCGGAAAAGCTGAAAAGAGAAAACAATCTCGACTACGGCCCTTCGCAGATAATTGTTTCCAACGGCGCAAAACATTCCATTTTCAACGCCGTGTTTGCAACGATAAACGAGGGCGACGAGGTGCTTATTCCCAAGCCCTACTGGCTGACTTATCCCGAAATAGTTAAGGCGTGCGGCGGCGTTCCCGTCTACGTTATGGCTACCTATCGCCACGGATATAAGGTCACGGCCTCGCAGATTGAAAATATGATTACGCCCAAAACCAAGGCGATAATTTTAAACAGTCCTTGCAACCCTACGGGCGCGGTATATACCGAAGCGGAAATCCGCAAAATCGCCGACGTTTGCGCGCGGCACGGACTGACCGTAATTTCCGACGAGATTTACGAAAAGCTTATCTACGGAGGCGAAACGCATTTTTCCATAGCCTCGCTTTTAAAGGAGCAGACGATTGTAATAAACGGGCTGTCAAAGTCTCACGCAATGACGGGCTGGCGGCTTGGATACCTTGCCGCGCCCGAGCACGTCGCAAAGGCGATAGCGTCGTTTCAAAGCCATTCGACGTCAAACGTAAACACCATGACCCAGTACGCGGCGCTTGCCGCGCTCGGCGACGACGGCGCTTCGGTGCGGGATATGGCGGGGGAATTCGGCGCGCGCCGCGCTTTTATGATTGAAAAGCTGGAAGAAATGAAGGCTTTGGGCTTCGACTTTATAAAGCCAGACGGCGCGTTTTACGTTATGCTGCTTTGCGACGGACTGTACGGTAAAACCTATTGCGGCAGACCCGTTCGCGGCAGTATGGACTTTGCCGAGCTGCTTTTGGAATACAAAAAGGTTGCGGCTACCCCGGGCGTGGTGTTCGGCGACGACGACTTTATCCGCCTGTCCTACGCGCTATCCGAAAAGGATATTGCCGAAGGGCTTGAACGGATAAGTGAATTTGCAATGAAAATGCAATAATATTTTTAGGGAATTTTCAAAAAACTATTGAAATTTGGTTTTTTCTCTGTTAAAATGTAAGTAACTAAGAGGAGGCTTTCAAATAATGATTAAACTTGTTTACGGTTCCAAGGGCACGGGCAAAACCAAACGGCTTATCGACGCGGCGAACGAAAACGCCATAAACGCCAAGGGTTTAAGCGTGTTTATTACAGACACCAAAAGATATATGTACGATTTGAACCGCAATATCCGGTTCGTTGACGTTAAGGACTGGACCATCACGGGCGAGGACGCGCTTTGCGGGTTCGTCAAAGGAATTGCGGCGGGCAACAGCGATTACGAGTTTATTTACATAGACGGCATTGCCAGAATTGCCGGCAAAGAGCTTAAAGAGCTGGCGGGAATATTCTTCATGCTCGATAAAATTTCGTCGGAAAATGCAATAACGGTAACCATAACGTGCAGCGCGGCGAAGGAAGAGCTTCCCGATTTCATTGCGAAGTACGCTTAATTCAGTATTAATTCAGGGGCGGCGCAGAACTTGTGCCGCCTTAAATTTTCGGAGGATATATGCGATTTATCAGTACGAGGGGCGGAGAAAAGACGACGGCGCTTGACGCCGCTGTAAAGGGAATTGCCGCGAACGGCGGACTATTCGTTCCCGAAAAAATACCTGCGGTCACGGATGCGGAGCTTGAAAAAATGCTTGAAATGAGCTATCCCGAACGCGTCGCCGCGATACTCGGGAAATTTTTTACGGAGCTTGACGGCGCCGAGCTTTCGGCTGCTTTGGAGGAGGCGTATTCCCGTTTCGGGGCAGACCCCGCACCTCTCGTCCGCGCGGACGACGGCGTTTATATGTTAGAGCTTTTTCACGGCCCCACCTGTTCGTCGAAGGATATGTCAGTGGCGGCGCTGCCCTATATATTTAAAAAGGCGTGCGGCGGCAAGAGCGTAACCGTTCTCGCGGCGACTTCGGGCGACGTGGGAAAAGCCGCGCTCGAACTGTTTAAGGACCGCGCGGGCTTTAAAACGCTGGTGTTTTATCCCGCCGACGGAATTTCCAAAATGCAGAAGCTGCAGCTCGTAACGCAGGAAGGCAAAAACGTCGGAGTGGTTGCGGTAAAAGGCAGCTTCGACGACTGTCTGAGCGCGGTTAAGGAAACGCTTTTGAACTGCGGCGACCAAGCGCTCGTTACCGCCAATTCCATAAACTTCGCCGCGCTCGCGCCGAGGATAGCTTATTATTTTTCGGCGTATCTCGATATGCTCTCGTCGGAGCAGCTTGCGGAGGGCGAGGAGGTCGACTTCTTTATACCCTGCGGCAACCTCGGCAACGCGCTCGCGGCGTATTACGCCAAGCTTATGGGGCTGCCTGTAAGGCGCATACACTGCGCCACCAACGAAAACAATGCGCTCTGCGGGTTTTTGAAAAACGGCGTATTCGACGCCAACCGCGAGCTTGTAAAGACAACTTCGCCGAATATGGACGTGCTCGTTCCGTCCGAGCTTGAAAGACTGATTTTCGAAATTTCGGGAAGGGACGCGAAGCTGACCGCAAAGAGAATGAAGTCGCTTGCGGAGGAGGGCACCTTCTGCCTTACCGAAAACGAGCTTGAAAAGCTTAACGGCGTTTTCGACGGCGGATACGCGACGGAGGAAACCTGCGTCGAGGCTATGTACGACGTCTTTACCGACATAGGCTACGTAATGGATACGAACGCGGGCTGTGCAATGAAGGTCGCGCACGACTGGTACGAAAAAAATAAAAAGGACGAAACGAAGGCGGTCATCGTAGCGGCGGACAGCCCGTATAAATTCCCGCAGGACGTTCTGTACGCAATGACGGGCAACGACGTCAAGGATAGCTTCAAGGGCGTCAAGCGGCTGCACGACGCAACCGCAATGGCTGTGCCGAAGTGTATTAAAGAGCTTCGGGACAAGCCCGTGCTTTTCTCGAAAGCTGTAGACAGAAAAAAGCTTGCCGACGAAGTAGCGGAATTTTTGAAATAGACTTACGGCGCGGGCGGATGTATATCCGCCCGCGCCGATTATGTAAATATTGTGAACTAACGGGTCAAGTTTGGTGATTAAAAGCGTAAACGCGCAGAAATATCTTTACTTTTTATCCGTAAATATGTTATGATAAACGGGTAAAAGTTTAAAAGAGGTGAATTATGGACAGCGAAAACAAAAATCTGTATTCTGCGGTACAGCCCACCAACAACTTAACCATAGGCAACTATCTCGGGGCTATCAAGAATTGGGTACGGCTTCAGAACGATTACAACTGTTTTTATGCGATAGCAAATATGCACGCTATAACCGTAAGACAGAATCCCGCCGAGCTCAGGCAGAGAACGCTTGCTCTTGCCGCGCTGTTTATAGCCTGCGGCATAGACCCTGAAAAATGCGCGCTGTACGTTCAGTCAACCGTGCCGGCGCATGCGGAGCTGTGTTGGGTTCTCAACACCTTTACCTACGTCGGCGAAATGGGAAGAATGACCCAGTTCAAGGATAAGAGCGCGAAACATGCCGATAATATAAATATGGGTCTTATGGACTATCCCGTGCTTATGGCGGCGGATATCCTTTTGTTTCAGGCTGCCGTAGTGCCCATAGGCAAGGACCAGACCCAGCATCTTGAAATTGCCCGCGATATCGCGCAGCGCTTCAACAATGCTTATTCCCCGACATTTACTGTGCCCGAAGGGGTTTATCTGAAAGCCGCCGCAAATATAAGCGACCTTTTAAATCCCGATAAAAAAATGTCCAAATCGGCGGAAAACCCCAACGGCTCGATTTTTTTATCCGACGACAGGGATACCATAATCCGTAAATTCAAGCGCGCCGTGACGGACAGTGACGGAGAAGTAAGATACGACCCCGAAAATAAGCCCGGCGTAAGTAATCTGCTTTCCATATATTCGGTATTTTCGGATAAAAGCGTCGCGGACGCGGAAAGGGAGTTCTGCGGCAGGGGCTACGGCGAATTTAAGCTGGCAGTTGCGGAAACTGTTGCGGATAAGCTTGCGCCGATACAGGCAGAGCAGGCAAGACTTTTAAAGGATAAGGAATATCTTGACGGCGTTCTGTTAAGCGGTAAAAACCGCGCGGAATACGTCGCAAAGAAAACTTTAAACAAGGTCTATAAAAAAATAGGATTTTATCAAATATAGAGTTAACTTTTTGAGGTCGCAATTTGTTTGGATATATTCAACCCGACGCCCCGTATCTGTTTAAAAAGGACGAAACGCTTTACAAAGCATTGTACTGCGGACTGTGCAAAAGCATAGGCGCAGGCTGCGGCCAACGTGCGCGTTCGGCTTTAACCTTCGATATGGCGTTTATGTCGGCGTTAATTCACAACATAAGGCGGGAGGACGTAAATATAAAGCGTTCGCGCTGCGCGCTGCATCTCATAAAAAAGCGTCCCATTGCCGCCGTTGACGAGGTGACCGTAATGCTGGGCTGTATAAATACGGCGCTGGCGTATTACAAGCTCTGCGACGATAAGGCGGACGGCGACAAAAAAGGAGTGTTCAGGCACCTGTATAAAAAGGGCTTGAAGCGCGCCGCGAAAAAGCACGCGCCTGCGGTGGAAATAATCGGCAGGCAGATGAGTGCGCAAAGCGATTTGGAAAAGGCGGGTTGCAGTATAATAGAAATGGCTGCCGAGCCCACGGCGGTTATGATGAGCGAGCTTTCGGCGTACGCGTTAGGCGAATATTCGACCGACGAAACCCGCGCGCTGTTTTACGATATAGGTAAATGGGTATACTTAATCGACGCGCTCGACGACTACGACAAGGACGTAAAAAAGTGCCGCTATAACGTGCTGTACAACGCCTTCGGTTCTGACTGCAAGGCGCGAGCGGTTGAGGACAACAGGGAAGAGCTTACCTTTCTTTTCGACAGTCTTTTCGCGGACATGCGCGCGCGGATTGCCAAAATAGACTTCGCGTTCAACCGCGATTTGACGGATAATATTATATTGCGCGGCATACCCTTAAAGACGAGGGCGGTTCTTAACGCGCAGTGCAAAAACAAAAAAAACGGAGATAAATATGAACAAGAAAAATCTTGAGCTTTTCGGGCTTTCGGAGAACGCTACAAAAGAGGAGCTGGATTCGGCTTACGAGGCTTTGAGAAACAAATATCTCGAAGAGAGATTTATGGACGGAGACGTCGGCAATAACGCCGCGGAAATGCTCACCCGCATAGAGACGGCGTATAACGACCTCACTCGCGAGCTGTCCGAAAGCGCAACCGCTGCCGAGGACGGCGGCTCGTTCACGCGAGTTGAAGAGCTTATAAAAGACGGCAACCTTGCCGAGGCGCAGCGCGTACTCGACGGCTTTAACGAGCGCGGAGGGAAATGGCATTATCTGCAAAGCGTGCTTTTCTACCGCAAAAACTGGGTAAGCGAAAGCAAAAAGCAGCTTGAAATAGCCATTCAGCTCGAGCCCGAAAACGACAAATACAAGGAAACTTACAGAAAGCTAAACGAGAAAATCAACTACGATTCGCAGCGTTCCTCTAACGAAAGCGTTTATCAGGGTCAGACCGTGAACGCAGGCGACGAAAACCAGATGGGCGGCAGCTTCTGCGCAAGCTGTATCGAATGTTGCTATCTCAATATGTGTATTAATTGCCTTTGTAACAGCTGCTGCCATTAAAATTGCTTTTTCTATGCAGTTTTGGGGGTAGATATGGGTAAAAATAAATATTCGCGGTCGTTCGAAATCGCGCTTTCCGCCATCTCGTGCGCCGTGTCGGTCGTTATGTTGCTCGTCGGGTTTTGGAGTGATATTCTGCTTGCCTCGGGCTATCTGTTTTCGACGGTTGCGCTTATGGTGCCGCTGTCAAAGCAATTTTACCGCGGCGGCGCGCTTGCATATCTCGGCACGGTAATTCTCGCAATAGTTATGGGCGCGGCGGCCAAATTTTGGGATTTGGTTCCCTTTATAATGTTTTTCGGGCTGCATCCGTTGTTAAACGCGTTGCAGTTAAAATTCAACGTCAACAAATGGCTTGCGCTCGCGGTGAAAACCGTTTGGTTCGACTTTACCCTTTGGGTTGCCTATATCCTTATTTTCGGCGGAGTTTTGGGCGGTTCGCACTCTGACAACGCCTTTTACGAATTTATAAACAGATATATCTACTGGTTTATTTTCGTGGGGGGAACGCTGATTTTCTTTCCCTACGACTATCTTATATTCAAAATGCAGGGTACTGTAAACAAGCTCGTTTACAGAATAAAAAAGTAACTATGGAAGAAGACGTAAAGCAGGATACCTTAGAGTTTGCGGAAGAGCTGATAGAGCTTGGCTCGCTTGACAAGGCTCAGGCTGTTTTGGACAACGTAAAGGAAAAGAGCGCGAAAAAGCGTTACCTTCAAAGCAGAATCTACAAGGGCAGATTTTGGTTTGCCGAACAGCGCAAGCAGTTAAAGGAAGCGATAAAGGCAGAGCCCGATAACGAGCTGTATCAATCGGAATTAAAGGAGCTTGAAGATTTCGCAAAAACCGACGAATACAAAAGCACGGTTAAACGCAGGCAAATGGGCTTCGGCGAGGGCTGCGCGGAATTATGCGCCGAGTGCAGCTGTATGTGCTGTCTCCAAGGGCTTTGCGAGGGTATTTGCGAAGGGTGCGGCTAATGTTACATAAAAACGAAATTTACGAAGGACTCGTTTCGGGCTTGGGCTCGAACGGCGAGGGAATAGTCAAAATAGAAGGCGCAACGGTGTTTGTGCCTTTTTGTCTTATCGGCGAAAGGGTGAGATTTGCCGTTTTAAAGTGTAGCGGGAATATTGCGTACGGAAAGCTCGTCTGCGTGTTGCAACCGTCTGCGGACAGGGCGGCGCCGCGCTGTCCCGTTTTCGGTAAATGCGGCGGGTGCGACTTACAGCATGTTAAGTATCCGGCGCAGCTTGAATTCAAGCGCGGTGCGGTTGCAAACGCGCTTGCCAAGATAGGCGGCATTACCTTCCCCGTCGGTGCGGCGGTGCCCTGCGAAAGAGAGTACGGCTACCGCAATAAGCTTGCGCTACCCGTCGAGGCGCGCGGCGGCGAAACGGTTGCGGGCTTTTACGCGCCGCGCAGCCATAGAATCGTCCCGACGGACGACTGCTATATACAGTCGGACTGGGCGGCGGAAGTCATAGCCGCGGTAAAGGCGTTCGGCTCGGCAGCGTTGCGGCATATAGTCGTGCGTGAAATAAAGGGCGCTTTTATCTTCGCGCTGGTTTGCAGGAAAATAATCGACGCGTCCCCGCTTATAGAGCGGCTTAAAGAAAAATTCGCAAAATTTACGCTGCTTATCAACGTCAATTCCTCGGAAGGTAACGCCATATTCGGCGACGAATGGCATACGGTTTACGGCGACGGTTTTTTCGGCGCGGAGGAGTTCGGCATCAAATACAGGGCGGGTGCGAACACGTTTTTACAGGTCAACGACGGTATGCGAGCAAAGCTATATTCCGCGGTGCTTGACGAGGCGGATGCCGGCGTGACCGCAATAGACCTTTACAGCGGCGGCGGACTGCTTACGGCAATGCTCGCAAAAAAGTGCGGCTGCGCATACGGCATAGAGGTCGTCCGCGAGGCGTCGCTCTGCGCGGACGAGCTTAAAAACAGCAACGGTCTGTCGGGCAAAATGTTCAACGTGTGCGGCAAGGTCGAGGAAGAGATTGACAAGGTGTTCGCCCGTACCGACGGCAGGCGTATAATAGTGTGCGACCCGCCGAGGAAGGGCATGGAGCGCAGCGCGGTAAAGGCGATAAGTCGGTCAGGCGCGGACAAAATTATTCTTGTATCGTGCAATCCCGCAACTCTTGCTCGCGACCTCGGACTGCTTGTCGGTACTCTGCAAGAGTGCGACGGTCAGCTTGTAAAGTGTGCCGCGCCGCAGTCGGAATACGAAATTGCAAGCATAACTCCGTTCGATATGTTCCCTCAGACCCGTCATATCGAAACTCTAATTTGTCTTAAACGAAAACAGCCAAAATAATGGCTTTTTGGGGCAAAATAGGGCGATAACCAAAAAAAATAAGCACTTACTATCCATAACGGATAGTAAGTGCTTATTTTTTATAAAGACAAAGATTAAGACATCTTATAGTTTTATGCTTGGCAAAAGACTACGAAGAACAACGGTTTGTGGAAACATAGTGGAATTAAAGGAGATTGATTTATTGATGAACTTTACTTTTTGTTAGAATTGTGCTATAATAAAAAAGCATAAGAATAGAAAATATGCCTTTTTTGCGTATAGGGAGTTTTACTATGGAATTAAGAGTGTTGCGATATTTTTTGGCAGTGGTACGAGAAGAAAATATTTTAAGAGCATCGGAAGTTTTACATATTACGCAACCGTCGCTATCGCGTCAACTTGCACAAATGGAAGAAGAACTCGGTACAAGACTATTTGAGCGAGGGAACAGAAAGATAACGCTGACTGAAGCGGGAGTTTTGTTGCGTCGTCGTGCCGAAGAAATAGTGTCACTTGCAGACAAAACGGAGCAAGAATTTTTGGAATTGAACGGTGGCGACGATATAAGCGGAATTATCTCGATAGGTAGCGGCGAAATCAGTGCAGTAAAAGAACTTGCCAAAATGATAAAAGAATTTACTGCAAAGTATCCGAATATAAACTTTAATTTCTATTCGGGTAACGCCGATAATATCAAAGAACAAATTGACAAAGGTTTATTGGATTTCGGCTTGTTGTTAGAACCTGTTGACATTGACAAATACGATTATTTGCGAATGCCCGTACAAGAGCATTGGATTGTTGTCGTTCCCAAAGATTCGCTACTTGCTCAAAATGAAACAGTAACGCCGCAAGACTTAAAAGATAAGCCGCTTATTATGCCGAGTCGCAGTCGGGTAAAAGCCGAGCTTGCTAATTGGTTTGGAACGGCATTTGACGAGAAGAACGTATTTTCGTCTAATAACCTTATAAATAATGCGGCGCTGATGGTAGAGCAGGGACTTGGCGTTGCGCTTGCCGTTGAAGGCTCGGTGTCGTTATACGGAAATGAAAGAGTGTGTGTAAAGCGTTTATATCCCGATTTGATAAGCACGTCGGTTATAGCGTGGAAAAAACATCAGCCTATGGGTACGGCATCAACAAAATTTTTGAATCAAATTCGTATGTCTATTGAGCATACGAAAGTATAGAAAACAAGTATTAGACATACTGAATATTCGGTTGTATAATGTAAGTGTCAAATGAAAACGACGCTTACATTTTTTTATGCGTTGCTTTCATAGGAGGCGAAAGGAAATGACGATAGAGCAGGCAAGCAAAAGATTTAATATGAGTGCAGATGAGATTGAAAGATATTTAGAAGAAGGGTATATCGAAAAGAGTGGCAATGAATTAGACGAAAGCGACTTTGAAAATATCGGACTTGTAAGTATGTTATTAAAAACGGGCATGGCAAGACAAGACGTGTGCAGATATTTGGAGCTTTTGAAGTTGCAAGGAACGGAAAACGAGCGAATTCGCTTACTTCGCACATACAGAGCGGAACTCTTGGACGAGATACACAAAAAGCAACAGTCGCTTGACCATATAGACTATATCATCTACGAAATCAATCAACAAGGAAAGAAGTAATGAAGAAGTCGATTATGAAAATTATAGTAACTCTAATTGCAATGATTATGATATTTGCGGTAACGGGTTGCGGCGATAATACGGGCGGGGCAATAGACCAAAAGCCCGAACCGCCCGTAACGGGCGAAAAGAGCAGTATCGTAGTTTACTTTTCGTGTTCGGGAAATACGCAGATCATAGCGAATTTTATTAAAGATGAAATGGATGCGGAATTATTCAGAATTGTAACGGTCAATCCTTATCCCGAAGAACTGAACGCGTTGTATCAAGTAGGTCAAAGGGAGCTTGATGAAAATGCTCGCCCCGAACTTGCTGAAGATATAGATGCGGAAACTTTTGAAAAATATGATACGGTATTCATTGGTTATCCGATTTGGGGCGGCACAATGCCGATGGCGGTATATACTTTTTTAGAATCGCACGAATTTAACGGTAAAACCGTTATTCCGTTTTGTACACACGGCGGAAGCGGTTTGGGAAGAACGGAAAATACAATCGGCGGCATTTGCAAAAATGCGACAATCAAAAAAGGACTTTCAGTATATGGGACAAGAGCTGAATCGTCGAAAAGTGCTGTTACCGAATGGCTTAAACAAATCGGAGTAAAAAATTAAAAATATATAAAATGGAGGTAGGTATGAAACACTTAAAAACACTGTTGGTGGCAATATTTGTGCTTGTAATGGCACTTTCATTTGCCGCCTGCAATTCGGGCAGCGACACGCCTAATACGGGGGACAACGGCGGAAGTATTATCGGCGGAGATAGTGGTAATCAAACGCCAAGCGATGGCGATAACACACAAACTCCGGGAGATAGCGACAACACTGGGAGTGGAGAAACCACGTTAAACGGTATAACAATAGACTCCGAAAGTAAAATTCTTGTTGTGTATTTTTCGGCAACGAATACTACGGAAATGATAGCAACATACATCTCTGAAATAACTGATAGCGCATTGTTTGAAATAGAGCCTGTCGTACCTTATACTTCGGCAGATTTGAATTGGAACAACAGTAGTAGCCGTTCGCAAATCGAACAAAGAGATCCTAATGCCAGACCTGCAATAAAGAACACGATAGAGAACATTGAGCAGTTTGACGTTATATATGTAGGTTATCCTATATGGAACGGTTATGCGCCGAAAGTTATTTATACTTTCCTTGAAGCTCACGATTTTACGGACAAGACTATTGTCCCTTTCTGTACGGCGGCAAGTAGCGGAATAGGCAGTAGCGCGACGACGTTGCACGGACTTGTAGATGACTCTGTAAATTGGTTAAGCGGTACAAGATTTTTGAGCGGTGCGACGAAGTCAAGCGTCGAAACTTGGATAGAGGGGCTTGATTTGCCGACTGTTCCTACGCAACCCGAAACGCCTGTACAACCTGAACAACCAAGCGAGCCGGAAACACCTGTACAGCCCGAACAACCCGAAACGCCGAGTAACCCCGAAGTACCTGAACAGCCTGAAACACCCGACACGGGAAACGAGGACGATGAAAGGCAGGAGTTGAGAATTCTTGTCGCTTATTTTTCGGCTACTAATAATACGGAATCGGTAGCGCAAAAAGTTCAATATACAACAGGTGCAGATATTTATGAGATAGTTGCAGCAGTTCCATATACGTCGGCAGATTTGAATTATAATACCGATTGCCGTGCAAACAGGGAACAGAACGATCCTAATTCGCGTCCCGAAATCAGCGGAAGCGTTGACAATATGGAAGATTATGACATCGTTTATATCGGTTATCCGATTTGGTGGGGGCAAGCACCTAAAATTATATATACGTTCCTTGAAAGCTATGATTTTTCGGGGAAAACTGTCGTTACTTTCTGTACATCGGCAAGTAGCGGTATCGGATCAAGTTCAACTAATCTGCACGCATCAGCCCCTAATGCAACGTGGGTAGACGGACAAAGATTTTCGGGTAGTGCGTCGCAGTCGTCAGTAGAAACTTGGGTTGTAGGCTTGAATTTACCCTATGATTCAAGAAAAGAAAATTAAATCCAAAGTAAGGAGATTCGGAAATGAAAAAGTTTAGAATTTTATTGGTAGCTTTATTGGGGGTAATTATGGCACTTTCTCTTGCGGCTTGCGGCGGAAACGACGGTGGCGATCAAACGGCAAAACCGAACGACACTCTTACGGGCGAAAGCAATGTTTTGGTAACGTACTTTTCGTGGTCGGCATCCAACAATACAAAAACAATGGCAGAATACATACAGGAATATACAGGCGGAGAAATCTTCCGTATTCAACCGAAAACACCGTACACTTCCAACTACAACGATGTATTAGACGTGGCACAACAGGAGAAGAACAGCAAAGCCCGTCCCGAATTGTTTGAGAATATCACGCAGGAGCAAATCGACGGGTACGACGTAATTTTCGTAGGGTATCCCGTATGGTGGTACGACGCACCGATGATAATTTATTCATTCCTTGAAGCGAACGATTATTCGGGTAAAAAGGTAGTTACGTTTGCAACGTCGGGCGGTAGCGGAATAAGCGACAGCGGTTTGAGAAGTGCGATTGACGCAGATTTTACGAGCGGACTTTGCATATCGAGTTTCAGCGCAGGAAATTCCGCAAGAACGAGAGTTGAAAATTGGGTAACGGAGCTTGGGTATCATAAATAAGGAGAAAACAGCAATGACGGACTTTATGGCGTATTTGCCGACAAGAGTGCTTTTCGGTGTGGGAAAGCTCAATGAATTACATCAACAGGCATTGCCGGGAAAAAATGCACTTGTAGTAATATCGAACGGCAAGTCTACAAAAGAAAACGGGTATCTTCGCCGCACCGAAGAACAACTTTCGGATGCGGGAATCATGTGGTGTGTATTCGATGAGATCGAAGCCAATCCGCTCAACACAACAATAATGCGCGGTGCGGAATTTGCTCGTGCGGGGAAGTGTGATTTTATCGTTGCGCTCGGCGGCGGCTCGGTAATGGATGCAAGCAAAGCGATTGCGGCAATGGCGACCAACGACGGTGATTTATGGGACTATATTGCAGGTGGAACAGGTAAAGGAAAAATGCTCGAAAATTCGCCGTTGCCCGTTGTAGCAATTACGACTACGGCGGGAACAGGAAGCGAAGTCGATCAATGGGGCGTTATTTCCAATCTCGAAACAAACGAAAAAATCGGCTTTGGCGGCGACGATAGATTATTTCCCGTACTTGCGATAGTAGATCCCGAACTTATGGTAACGGTGCCGCCGTTATATACGGCATATCAAGGCTTTGACGCATTGTTTCATAGCACCGAAGTGTTTATGGGAAAATTTGCAAATTCGATGAGCAATATGGTGGCGAGTGAAGCGATAAAAAGCGTATCGCATAACTTGGCGGCAACGGTCAGAAACGGCAGCGATATAGAAGCTCGCAGTGCGGTAGCTTTGGGTAATACGCTTTCGGGATATGCAATGGTATTTGGAAGCTGTACAAGCGAACACGCAATCGAACACGCATTAAGCGCATATCATCATAGCTTGCCGCACGGTGCGGGACTCATTATGATTTCAAAGGCGTATTATCAGCACTTTGTAGACAAACACGCTTGCGATGAAAGATTTATTGCAATGGCACGCCTGATGGGTGTCGGCGGTGCGAATAAAGCGCAAGACTTTATTTCTGCGCTCGAACATTTGCAAATGATTTGCGGCGTTGACAAACTTAAAATGAGTGATTACGGAATTGTTCCGAGCGAATTTGAAAAAATTGCAAAGAACGCACGAGAAACAATGGGCGGATTGTTCCTTGCCGATCCGACAGAGCTTTCGGACACAGATGTAATCGAGATACTGAAAAAGTCTTATAGGTAGGTTGGATGCGATGAAAGATATTTTGCAAAGAGAGTTGGACGGAGAGCCGATAAGTCCGTCCGATCCCGAATACGGAAAGATTATCGGCACGATTACGGAAACGATGAACTCGCTTGCCGTATTTAATCAAAGACCGCCGTTTGCGGAAGGAAATCGTGAAGAAATAAGCCGTATATTGGGAACGGAGATAGACGAAAGCTCGGCAATTCTGCCGCCGTTCTATGCCGATTACGGACACAATATAAAGCTCGGCAAAAACGTATGGGTACAGCAAGGTTGCACGTTCTTTGACAGGGGCGGCATCGAAATAGGCGACGACGTGTTCATTGCGCCCAAAGTAAATCTTGTAACGCTCAATCACGTTTTTAACCCTTATGAAAGAAGCACGACGGTAGCAAAGCCTATTAAAATCGGCAATCGCGTATGGATCGGAATCGGTGCGACGGTACTGCCGGGCGTAACGGTAGGCGACAATTCAATCATTGCCGCAGGCGCAGTTGTTACAAAGGACGTACCGCCGAACACGATAGTCGGCGGCAATCCCGCAAAAGTCATTAAGACAATCGAAATTCAAAAATAAGTTATGAAAGAAACACGACTTGATTTAAGAATGCCCAATCCCGAAAGACAGGCGAAAGTAAAGAGAACGACGGAAGTATTGTTCAAAATCAATAATACGATGCCTTTTACGAACGAATACAATGCACTTGTCAAAGAATTGTTCACGGGCGGACTCGGAGAAAACTGTTATATACTTGCACCGCTCTATATGAACATTGCGGATAATTTGCATATCGGCGATAATGTGTGTATCAATCCGTATTTTAAGTGTATGTCGGCGGGCAATATCTTCATCGAAGATAATGTGCAAATTGCGATGAATGTATCAATCATAACCAATAATCACGATTTTTATGACAGGGCTATAATCACAATCAAAGACGTCGTTATTAAAAAGAATGCTTGGATAGGTGCGGGCGCAACAATACTTGCAGGCGTAACGATAGGAGAAAATGCAGTCGTCGGTGCGGGAAGCGTAGTAACGCATGATGTGGAAGCAAATACCGTTGTGGCAGGCAATCCTGCACGAATAATAAGAAAACTCGATTCAGTGAAATTGTAGATTAGCAGGAGGGCGTATGAAAAGAAGAATATTCGGCGTAATACTCGGTCTTTTTTGCGCCCTTATGTTTATGGTAGGGTGCGGCGAACAGACAAAGACGCAGGAAATCAGTCCAACGGAAACTATATCGTTTTTTGCACTCAATACCTATGTGTCTTTGTCGGCAAGCGGAGATAATGCAAAAGAAGCCTTGCAAGCGGCACGACAAGTAATTGAAACTTACGAGGATAAATGGTCTGTAACCGACAACCGCAGCGAACTCTATGCGGTCAATCACGGCGGCGGTATCAAAAGAACAATATCAAGCGAAACGGCGGAAATTTTACGGTATGCGCTTACTATGTGTCAAAGCACTTTCGGTGCGCTCGATATAACCGTTTATCCCGTACTCAAAGAGTGGGGTTTTACGACTGGCGAATATCAAGTGCCTACGGACGAACGCCTTGCACAGTTGCTTGCGCTTGTCGGTTATGAAAAGATTTTACTCGACGGCAACGACATAACAGTACCGAACGGTATGGAGTTGGACTTGGGTGCGGTAGCCAAAGGCTATATCGGGGATTTGGTAATAGCGACTTTGATAGAGTACGGAATTCAATCGGCAATCGTCAATCTCGGCGGCAACATACAACTTGTCGGCAGAAAAAGCGATGGCTCGGATTGGAATATCGGAATCAGATCGCCGTTTGAAAATGAAAACTTCGGGACGTTGAAACTCAACGGAAAAGCAATCATAACTTCGGGTGGGTATCAGCGTAACTTTACGGACGACGACGGTAATGTGTATCATCACATTATGAATCCGCAGACAGGAAAACCCGCAAACAGCGGACTTGCTTCGGTGTCTATTATAGCAGACGACGGAAAGCTATGCGACAGTCTTTCAACCGCTTGCTTTGTAATGGGCGCGGAAAAGGCAATCGAATATTGGAAAGAAAACGGCAACTTCGATATGGTACTTGTAACCGAAGACAGAGAGGTGCTTATAACCGAAACAATAGCCGATAATTTTGCTTGTGCTATGGAGGACAAATGGAAAGTAAACGTAATACGAAAATAACGATAGCCGTAATAGCCGTTTGTCTTGCCTTGCTCATCGTTTGCGCCGTGTTATGCGGCTACTTATTGTTAAAACCTACGGGAACGTGGGTGGAAATCGTGCAAGACGAAACCGTGCTTTATACTATAAATCTCGATGAAACGGAAGATAGGACGATCGTGGTTGAGTATGAAGGGCGAACAAATACAATCGAAATCAAGGAGGGAAAAATATGCGTGTCGCAAGCGGAGTGTCCAGATCATACCTGCGTGAAGATGGGAACGTTAAATTCAAGCGCTCTGCCAATCGTTTGTCTGCCAAATCATTTAGTCGTGCGATTCGTAAGCGCAGAGTAGTTGAGAATAGGCAAAGTACTACAAAAACGATAGCACAACTTGGTGTACTTACGGCGGTTGCGCTTACGATATTTGTAGTGGAATTGCAAATTCCGCCTCTTATACCTATACCCGGCATAAAACTCGGACTTGCCAACATTATCACAATGTACGCAATTTATTATTACCGTCCGAAAGAAGTAATGGCAATAGTGTTTACAAGAATATTTCTCGGTTCGATTTTCGGAGGGAACCTGTCGGCCTTGATGTACAGTTTTTCGGGGAGTACGCTCTGCCTATTGGGAATGTTGCCGCTTCGCAGAGTTTTGCCGAAAAAATTTATATGGTTGAACAGCATGATGGGCGCAGTATTGCACAATATAGGTCAGTTTTGTGTTGCACTTGCAGTTATGGGAACTGCGATTATCGCATATCTTCCATTTCTGATGTTTTCGGGATTTATCACGGGAATATTCACTGGTTTATGTGCCCAGATACTTGTGTTCAAACTCAATAGGAAAAAAATCGAAAAGGAGATAAGACGATGAAAAAAATATTGACGGTGTTATGCCTTATGCTTGTGGCGGTATTCTGTCTCGTTGGTTGTAATAATACGCCAAACACACCAAGCACACCGAATAATCCTACCATTACGAACGATAAAGTTTTAATAGCATACTTTTCGTTGGCGGAAAATATGGAAAAGGAAGTAGAAGGTAATGCGTCGGCAAGTATGAATTTGCCGGGCGACGTTACCCGTCTTGCAAACTACATACAAGAATACACGGGAGGAGAGCTTTTCAGTATCCGCACGGTAAAGAAATATCCGAACGACTTTGACGCAGTTGTGGACGAAAATCATAAAGAAACGGAAAATCCCGCTTTGCAATCGAAAGTAGCGGATATGAGTAAATACGACACGGTATTTATCGGTTATCCCGTATGGGCAACGACGATACCGAGAGCGATCCGCACGTTCATTGCCGAAAATGATTTGTCTGACAAAACGGTTGTGCCGTTCTGTTCTCACGACGGATACGGTGCAGGTAGCAGTTATAACACGATTAAAACATTGAGCGGTGCGAATACTTTGGAAGGTTTTGCGGTGCGCGGAACGAGCGTAGCAAATTCGCAAGCCGACGTCAATGCGTGGTTAGAGCGTATCGGCATAGAAAGACCTGCGCCTACAACGCAGACACAGATTGAATTGGTAGTCGGCGATACGGTTATCACGGGCGTACTGAACGATACGGCGGTAGCTCAAGAGTTCCGTTCTATGTTGCCGCAAAATTTACGTTTAAGCAGATACAGCGACCGTGAATATTACGGCAGTATCAGCGGTAAAATCAGTGCAGACGGAGAGAAAAAACGTACTTTTGAAAAAGGCGAAATATCATACTGTCCTGCGAATAATAGCTTCGCCGTGTGGTTTGATAAAGAGTATCAAACGCTTGGTATGGACATTATCAAAATCGGCGAAATCACTTCGGACTATACCGTGCTTGAAAGTATGGCGTCGAGCATACAAATGACGGTCAGACTGTCGAGTGCGGAAACGCCCGTTGTTCCCGAACAGCCCGAAACACCTACTACGCCCGAACAACCGAGTGTGCCTGACACACCGACCGATGGCGATTCGTCCGCTACGCCTACTGTCCCCGAAACACCGACTACACCCGAACAGCCCGAAACACCGAGCGAAAGCGGCAAGGTATTGATTGCATACTTTTCGTTAGCGGAAAATATGGTAAACGAGGTTGAAGGGGACGCTTCGGCAAGTATGGCATTGCCGGGCGACGTTACAAGACTTGCAAAGTATATACAAGACTATACGGGCGGAGATATATTCAGTATTCACACCGTCAAGAAATATCCGAACGATTTTCAAGCGGTCGTTGATGAAAATCACAGCGAAACTTCAAACCCTGCGCTTGTAGAGAGAGTAACGAATATTGACGACTACGATACGGTGTTTATCGGCTACCCCGTGTGGGCAACAACGATACCGAGAGCGATTCGCACGTTCATTGAAGAAAACGATTTGTCGGGGAAAACCATCGTACCGTTTTGTTCTCACGACGGTTACGGTGCGGGTAGTAGTTATAACACCATTAAAACTTTAAGTGGGGCTACTACTTTGGACGGCTTTGCTGTACGCGGAACAAGTGTTGTAAATTCGCAAGCAGACGTCAATGCGTGGTTAGAGCATATCGGAATCGAAAAACCTTCTACGCAAGTTCGCATAGAATTGATTGTCGGCGACGTAACGATGACGGGTGTCTTGAACGATACGGCAGTCGCAAAAGAGTTCTTGGCGTTAATGCCGCAGACAATGCGTTTGGGACGATATGCCGATAGAGAATATTACGGTAGTATCAGCGGCACGATAAGTGCAGACGGTGAAAGAAAGCGCACGTTTGCAAAAGGAGAAATTACATATTGCCCTGCGAATAATACGTTCGCCGTGTGGTTCGATAAAGAGGAACAAACGCTCGGTATGGACGTAATCAAAATCGGCGAAATCACTTCGGACTATACGGTACTTGAAAGTATGTCGTCGAGCATTCAAATGACGGTGCGAATTGCGGCATAATCGCAGGGGTGTGTATGAAAAAAATAATCGGCGTACTTTTAATACTCATTATGGCGTTATCGTTTGCCGCTTGTTCGGCAACCCCGTCGCAAGGCGGAAACGGTGGCGGAGGAAGTAACGGCAGCATAGGCGGTGGGAATAATGGCGGCGGAAACAGCAGTACGCTACCGCCCGAAGTAGAGCCTGCGGAAAGTAAGATATTGATAGCTTATTTTACTTGGGCGGAAAATACGGTTGTCGCAAACCCCGATTCCGTGAACGTGGATGCATCGACTTCGGCAAGTCTTATCACGGGCAATACCGCAATAATGGCAGGATATATCGAGCAAGTAACGGGCGGCGAATTGTTTTCAATAACCGTTACAAACCCTTATCCGAGCGACTATGACGAATGTCTGAACAGAGCGAATCGAGAGAAAGCGCAAAATGCCCGTCCCGAATTAAAAAACGCAGTTGAGAATATGGGCGAATACGATATCGTCTTTCTCGGTTATCCGAATTGGTGGTACACGATTCCTATGGCGGTACATACTTTTTTGGAAAGTTACGATTTCGGCGGTAAAACGGTTATTCCGTTTTGCGCTCACGGAACGGGCGGACTTGCAAGTACCGTAAGAGATATTCGTTCGGCTATACCGCAAGCGACGGTGTTGGACGCAATCGGTATATCTCGTAGCGATATGTCAAGTGCGGAAAGCAGAATAAATACTTGGCTTAATAATCTCGGTTTTGAAAAGGAGTAATGCGTATGAAAAAGAAAACATTAGCCTTTATGATAATCAAGGTGTGCGTGGATGCGGCAATGGCGGTGCTGTTTTTACTTTTAATGGGGTATCACTTGTTGGACGGAGCCGCACACGAGTGGATAGGTATATCGTTGTTTATTCTGTTCCTTATTCATAACGCACTCAATTATAAATGGTATTTAGCATTGTTCAAGGGTAAGTACGGGGCTGTCCGCATTATTCAAACGGTTATAAACGTATTGCTTTGGGCGGCTATGATTTGCTGTATCGTAAGCTCGATGTGTATTTCTGCGTATGCTTTTACTTGGACACATACCAATATGATGGTGGGGCGCAAATTACATTTGGGCGCAACCGTGTGGGCGTTCCTTTTAATGTCGCTACATCTCGGCTTTCATTGGTCGTATTTTATCGGTATGGCAAAGAGAATTGCAAAGCCATCCGAAAGAGTTTCGGTAATACTAAAATGGGTATTCCGTGCGCTTATGCTTGTAGTTTGTTTATACGGGGCAGTCATATTCAATGCCCGTGATTATTTAGCCGATATGTCGTTTACGGTAGAATTCAAATTCATTAGCGACGCCGACTATGTAAAAAGCGTAGCGCAGTATTTCTTTGAATCGCTTTCAATTATGGCTATGGTTACGACGATAGGCTATTACTTGAAAAAAGCGGTAACGGATATTACGGTTACGTTCAGAAAGACGAAAACAATCAAGAATACGGAGGAACAAGGGAATGGGTAAGCCTTATGTAATATGCCACATGATGACTTCGCTCGACGGAAAGATTACGGGCGACTATATGAGTACGGTTGGCGCAGATTACGTCGGGGAAAAGTACGATAAATTGCACGACGATTTCAAAACCAAAGTGTGGGTATGCGGACGTGTTACGTTCGACGATAACTTTACTTTCTATGATAAAATAGACCTAACACCATATAAAGGCGTGGCGGTGGCACGAGAAGATTTTATAGCCGTAAAGGACGCAGAAAAGTATGCGGTGTCTGTCGATCCGCACGGAAAACTTGCGTGGAAAAACAACACCATTGACTATAATAACCGAGTGCTTTCGCACGTTGTGGAAGTGCTTACGGAAGAAGTGGACGACGCATATCTTTCGTACTTACAGAGTATCAACGTATCGTATATTTTTGCAGGCAAAAATGCAATCGACTTGAACTTGCTTGTCGAAAAATTACAAAGTCTGCTCGGCGCAAATACAATTCTGTTGGAGGGCGGCGGCGTTCTCAACGGGGCGTTTTTGAACGCGGGGCTAATCGACGAATTGAGTTTAATGTTAGCACCTTCGGCGGACGGATCTACCACGAACAATACGCTGTTTGAAATGCAACCCGATTTGCCGAAAGTCAACCCTACGTCGTTCAACTTGAAAAGTATCGTGAGAGTGGGTAACGACGGCTTATGGCTTACTTATACAGTTAAAAAATCATAAAGGAGAATATAAAATGAACAACGGAATTTTTGAAAAAGGCGAATTGGCGCAAGGCGAACTTGCAAAACTCTTTTCGGGCAAGGTTTGGGTGCAAATGCTTGTCGAGGGCGGCAATGAGTGGAATTGCCCCGTTTGCAACGTAACATTCGAGCCTGCTTGTATCAATAATTGGCATACGCATCCGGGCGGACAGATTCTGCTTGTAACGAGCGGCAGAGGTTGGTATCAGGAGTGGGGCAAGGAAGCGAGAGAACTTCACGCAGGCGATGTTGTTACGATTCCCGAAAACGTAAAGCATTGGCACGGCGCGGCAAAGGACAGCGAATTTACGCATATCTCGATTGAAACGAACGCACAAAAAGGCAAGGCGACGTGGTTAGAGCCTGTCGATCAAAGGGACTACGAACGCCTTAAATAAGGAGATGCCGATAATGCCGCATATTACCGTAACGATAGCACAAGGAAAGTGCAAAGACAAAGAATCACTTGCAAATAAAATTCACGATTTGGTGGAGAGTGAACTGCAAACGAACGGCGACAATATATCCGTGTCTGTTAGGGAAGTGCCGAAAGAAACTTGGATGAGTTTTATCAAATCTGTACCGAGCGACGAAATGGTAATCAAGCCGAAATATAGGATAGAGTAAATCAAAGGATGTAATGGATGGCTACACCGAAAGAAGAACATAGAGGAGTAATTGACGGATATTTTTATGCGGCTTGCCCGTATTGCCGAACGACATTGACGCAGGGGCAAAACGGGACGAATTGCTTTATTAAATGTCCGCAATGCGGTCGTTATATTCATGTCATAATAAAGGACGGTACGGTGTTGACCAAACTCAAAGACTTTTAATATCAAAGGCATTCGAAAAAAACGGATGCTTTTTATTTTATTAGATAAAATTCGTCAAAACTTACAAATTTATTCAGTCGTAAAAATGATAGTATGAGCATAGGCACTCGCGGGGTGATCGCATAAAGCGAGAAACGTGAAAGCAGCCTAATTTCATACTGTTACGAGCCCGAATCCGAAAAATGATTGTAAGCCGAGCAGAGCAATACTGCCTCCCATATTTGGAAGGTTAATTTGCTTTGACTCGGCTTTTTAACTTTTCTGCCCGGCGGCGTGTTGCAACGCTGTCGGGCTTTTTTTATTTGCCTAAATTCACGAAAGAAAAATTTTCAATCCGACATCAGGTGTCGTATTGGCACGCCAAAATAGGCACGAAGACTTTGTGAAGGAGGTAAGGATATGCAATCGGCACTCGAAAGACGACAAGAACTATTCGAAATGATGTGCGAACGCCGTCATGATACGATAGACAATCTTGCATTTCAGTTCGGCGTTGACCGTCGCACGATAGAAAGAGATATCGAACTGTTGAGTCTATCCAGACCTATCTATACCACAAAGGGAACAGGGGGTGGCGTACATATAGTGGACGGATATAGATACGGAAATAAGTATTTCACGGAAGAAGAAACGGAATTTTTGGAAGGGGTGGCAACAAGGCTCACGGGTAGCGAATTCATGCAGATGCAGAAAATTATCAATCGCTTTCGCACACCGAAGAGAGGTGGCAGATGAGAGCGGTAAGACAAGGCGATACGATCCGAATCTATGACAGTTATCTCTACCGAGAAAGCATCAAGGAAATAGACGGACGGTTCTATGACGCAGATGAGAAGTGTTGGATAATACCGCTGAATTCGAAGAACGTCGCAACGCTCGGACTTCTCGGAGCGACACTCGACAAAGGACTCACGGAGATGGCAAAAACCGAACATGGGGCGTTTGCGAGCGTTTGTACGCATCCTACGCCGAGAGTTAAAGCAAAGCTCTTCCGTCATCAGCAGGATGCATACGATTTCGCACTCGAAATATTCAAGCAAGGCAAGGCGGTCGCTTTGCTTGCGGATATGGGAACGGGCAAGTCGATGATGACGATAGCAATCACGGGAACGCTTGAGAAAGAGTGCGGAGTTAAGAAGATGCTCGTGCTTTGTCCGAAATCCATTGTCGGGGTGTGGGAGGAAGAGTTCCGTAAGTTTGCGGACTACAAATACGCACTCACGGTATTGGACGGAACGATGGAGAAAAAGAAAGCGGCGTTCGGATTTATGAACGGAGCCGCCTTGCAAGTGATTGTCGTCAACTATGAATCGTGTTGGCGGTTGGAAAAGGAAATCACGAAGTGGCATCCTGATTTAATCGTGTGCGATGAGAGCAGCAAGATAAAGACTCCATCGGCGTCGCAGTCAAAAGCGTTGCATCGGTTGGGGCGAATTACAAAGTACAACATGATACTCACGGGAACGCCGATAACGGGCAGTCCGCTCGACGTATTCTCGCAGTATAAGTTTTTGGACGATAGCATCTTCGGTTCGAGTTTTTATCTGT
Source organism: uncultured Christensenella sp. (assembly GCA_910576655.1). Lineage (GTDB taxonomy): Bacteria > Bacillota > Clostridia > Christensenellales > Borkfalkiaceae > Coproplasma. The sequence continues at coordinate 131,716 of CAJTJC010000001.1, read as the reverse complement.
TCCGAAACCGCTATGCCATAATGGGCGGTTACCAAAACCGAATGATAATCGGATACCGACACTTGGACGAACTCGTGGAAAAAGTGCATAGCATAGCCTTTCGCATTAAGATAGAAGACGCCGTGGACTTGCCGCCGTTTATCGATAAAACGCAGATAGTTCCGCTCGAACCGAAAGCACAGACAACCTATCGCCAGATAGAAAAAGACTGCTACGCCGAACTTGCAAGCGGAGAAGTAACGGCAAGGAACGTGCTGACGCAGCTCTTGCGGTTGGCACAATGCACGGGCGGATTTATAAGGGACGATGCAACGGGAACTGCACAGCAAGTGAGCGGAGCGAAGCTCGAAGCTCTCGAAGACATCGTGGATACTTGCATAGCCGAAGGGAAAAAGGTTGTGGTGTTCGCTCGTTTCGTTCCAGAGATAGAAGCCATCGAGAAAATGCTCAAAGACAAGGGTATAGGATACTCGCTCATTTACGGAGCAACGAAAGACCGTGCGGAGCAGGTGTCAAAGTTCCAGACCGACGCCGACACAAAGGTATTCATCGGTCAGTTGCAGACCACGGGAATGGGACTGACGCTGACGGCGGCAAGCGTGGCGGTGTTTTATTCATTGGACTTTTCATACGCCAACTACGAGCAGAGCCGAGCGAGAATCCACCGTATCGGACAGAAGATGACGTGTTTGTACATCCATCTTGTATGCAAAGGAACGGTGGACGAAAAGATAATGCAAGCCTTAAAGCATAAAGGCGATATCGCCAACCTTATGGTGGATGATTGGAGGACACTCTTAAATGGCTAAAAAATATTTTTTATACGGCAAGGAATTTTCGCTTGCCGAACTCTGCAGACTCTACGGACAGCATCGCAGCACGGTAGAGGGCAGACTCAAAAAAGGCGTTCCCCTTGAAAGGGCGTTAATAGAAAACGGGAGGTACAAATTGAACACGCAACTACTAATCTTGTCCGACAAGCTCAAAGACCTAAAAGCCAAGAAGAGCGAGTTGGATGCACAAACGAAAAGCGTAAACGAAGAAATCGACGGAATCACGGTAGAGATGATCGAACTGATGACAAACGAAGAACTGACGAGTTTCAAACGTGACGGCACGACGTTCTCGCTCGTAACGCAGGAATATCCTGCCCCCGAACCCGACCGCAAACCCGAACTGTGGGAAGCGATGAAACAAAACGGATTCGAAGACCTGTTCACGATAAACAGTCAGACGCTGACCGCAACGGTCAAGGAACTCATAGCCGAGAACAACGGGGAATTGCCCGAATGGTTGGGCGGCTTAATCAAGGTAGCGGAGAAAAATAGTATCCGCATGACAAAGTCTAAAAAATATTAAATTTGGAGGCATAAAAATTATGGCAAACGAAGTGGCAAAAGTGGAAGAGAAGGCAGTAGCGGAGTACGGTGCGGGCGTGAACTTGGGGGACTTTTTCGCCGATGAACTCGACGGACTCACTCCCTCGTTCGAGAGAATCAAAATCCCGGCGGGCGGCGGTCTTGCGTTCGAAGTGCCGGGCAACGATCCCGAAAGTCCCGACAGCGTCAAGGAATTCAAAGCGGTAATCCTTTATCATCACCCGATTAACTGTTATTACAAAGAAGAGTACACGGGCGGCAACAATCCTCCCGACTGCGGCTCTATGGACGGACACGTCGGAATCGAGGCGGAAACGGGCGAAGTCAAGAACTGCGCCGAGTGCGAGTTCAGCAAGTTCGGCACTGGCAAAAACGGTGCAAAGGCTTGCAAACAAAAACGCAGGATTTATCTCTTGAGAGAGGGCGAAGCTCTCCCGATTATCCTTTCGCTGCCGACGGGGAGCCTCGGCGAATTGTCAAAGTACATCGTTCGCGTGAGAGCAAAATATGCGGGGACTTACTGCGTCGTAACGAAGTTTACTTTGAAGAAGGCACAGAACAGCGGCGGTATCAACTATTCGCAGGCGGTGTTCGCCATCGACAGGGCGCTCACCGAGGACGAACTCAAAAACATCGTTCCGATGTGCGAACAGGTCAAGGCGTTGTCGAAAAAGGTAACGCAGTTGGACGAAGAGTAAAAACGCAAAGGCAAGGGCGGCGGAGCGTCGCCGCCCGATACCTTTTTTATAGGTGCAGGATGAAAGCAAACAAAATCGTGTATATCTGCTCACCGCTAAAAGGCGACGTGCAGAAGAATATCGCAAAGGCAAACTACTATGCAAGATTTGCCTACGAAAAGGGATGCATCCCGCTTGCTCCGCACACGGTATTCACGCAATTTTTGAATGACGATAATCCCAAAGAGCGTGAAAGAGGAAAGGCGATGGGACTCAAACTCCTTGACCTATGTGCCGAGCTGTGGGTGTTCGGGCCGACAATAAGCGACGGGATGAAAACCGAGATCGAGCGTGCGAGGAAGAGCGGAATCCGAACGAGGTATTTTTCGGAGAACTTGGAGGAAGGATGACGGACATATTTGAAAAGGTAAAAGACCAAGTCAATATCGCCGAGGCGGTTTCGCTGTTCGGCATACAACTGAATAGTAAAGACAAAGGTCTGTGTCCTTTTCATGCGGAGAAAACTCCGTCGTTTTCCGTTGATCGCAAGAAAAATATCTTCACTTGCTTCGGATGCGGAGAAACGGGCGACGTCATAGCCTTTGTGTCAAAGATGCGAGAGTGCGAACCGTTGGAGGCGGCAAAGTTTTTGGCGGAGTCGTTTCATATCGATATTGATGACTGTCCGAAAAGGCAAAGCATAAAGAACTACCTGAAATCGTGCATCCGTGACGTTGGGCAGACGGATTATTTCACACGACGCGGACTGACCGCCGCAACCATAAAGAAATATTGTCTCGGTTATGACGTAAAGCACCGTTCGGTCGTGTTGCCGTATTCGTCGGAGCTGAAATACTACCAAACACGGAGCATCGCCGACAAGAAGTTTTATAAGCCGACCACCGAAGAGGCGGGAGCGGAGCCGCTCTTTAACCGAAAGGCGTTGTGGGGTGCAAGCAGAGAACCTGTCTTTATCGTGGAAAGTCCGTTGTGTGCCTTGTCGATATGTCAATGCGGCGGTTCTGCGGTGTCGCTTTGCGGAATCGGCGGGACGAACAAACTCGTCAAAGAAGTAAAGGCAAAGAAACCGAATGCACCGCTCGTGCTGTGCTTGGATAACGATGAGCCGGGGCAGAAAGCATCGCAAAGTCTGTCGGACGAATTGACGAAACTCAAAGTGCCGCACATTTTATACAACGTCGCAGGCGATAAGAAAGATCCAAACGAACTGCTGATGGCGGACGCAAAGGCACTCGCCGAAAACGTCAAGTCGGCAAAGCGGACGGTTCGCAAGCACTTCGCCACAGCGAAAGACAGCTTCGACGCTTTGGAATTGCAGAGTGAATACATAGAGCCGCCGACGTGGGTAGTGCAGGACGTTCTGCCGACGGGACTTGCAATATTGTGTGCGCCGTCGAAGATAGGCAAGTCTTGGATGATGTTGCAGCTCGGCTTGGCGGTAGCAGAGGGCAAAGAGTTTCTTGACTTTAAGACGGAGAAAAACGGCGTATTGTATTACGCACTCGAAGACAGTAAAAGCCGAATCAAAGACCGCCTCAACAAAATGCTCAAGGGCAAGAAAGCGCCGAGCGACTTACGGTTCGTAATTCAGGCGGACACCGTGGACAGCGGTCTGCTCGAAAAGATAAAGGAAGAACTCAAAGAGTTTCCGAACATTCGGCTCGTTATCATCGACACCTTGCAAAAGGTGCGTGGAAAGGTAGTGAAGAACGAGTCGGTGTACAGCGGCGACTACCGTGAAATGGGTGCTTTGAAAGAGTTTGCCGACAAGCAGAAAATATGCTTGCTATTCGTGCATCACCTCCGCAAGCTCGCCGATGATTCGGACGTATTCAACATGATATCGGGAAGTACCGCTCTGATGGGTGCCGCCGACTCGATTTTTATCATCTCGAAGAAAAAGCGTATGGACGAAGACGCCATACTGTCAATGACGGGACGTGATATTCAGCAAAGCGACCTTGTCATAGCGTTCAATAAATACGACTTCGTGTGGGAAGTGCGGGGAACTGCGGAAGAGATAGCGGCGAAGCGAGAACGGCAGGAATACGAAAACAGTCCTATCGTGATCACAATCAAAGAACTCATCAAGCGAAATCCGATGGGCGGATGGAAAGGTTCGGCGAACGACTTGATGAAAGCGGTGTTCGATATAACGGGCAAGCAGCTCTCGGAATCGCCGACGGGCGTGGGCAAGTTAATATCGAAATATGAATACCGTCTGCATTGCGACGGTATCGACCATAAGGCAAGCAAAAGCGGTAGCAGAGCTCACACATTCAGCCGTGTCGTGGTAAATACGCCGATGGGATATCAGCGGACGATTTACGACGATGATTGACCGTCTAACAAAACTATGTGTCCAATGTGTCCAAGTGTCCAAAAACCGCCGAAACTCGGTAAAAACAGCCGATAAAGCCTAAAACACGGACGCTTTGCCCTAAAAAGTTGGACACTTAACCCTACGAACAGCAACATCAAGTGTCCAACAAAAAAGCACGAAAAACCCAGATAAAGTAAAAATCCACAAGACGAGGTTTGTGTCCTTTTAGAAAATATGTCCTTTTGGACGCTTGGACACTTGGGACACTTGCGTTTGTGAAAGGAGCGGATATGAAAGAAAGCGATTTGATTCGCAAGATAAGCGAATACATGAAAACCGTGCCGAATCTGTTCTTTTGGAAGGAACACGGCGGGATGTACGGAACGGCGGGAATACCCGATTTAATTGTCTGTTACAAGGGAAGATTTATCGCCTTTGAATGTAAAGTCGGGAAAAACAAGCCGACCGTTTTGCAGGAGATGACGATAAAGCAAATCATAAAAGCAGGCGGATACGCCGTGGTCGTGAGAACGGTTGAAGAGGTGCGGAGCATAATAACGGCATTTGAAAAAGAGTAGAGGTGGCAATGGAAACGGTAATCAACAAGGTTTTGATAACGGCGGAGGCTCGGTTCGACTACGAGAGCGAATTCAGCCGTCCGCTGCCGACAGCAGATATCAAACGGGAAACCGAAGAGTACATAAACAATAAAACGGTTCGGTTTTACGGTTACTATTTCCGTGTCAAGTATTATGACGAGGCGACCGAACGGATGCTGATGCTGTTCTTTTACAAGGGCGAAAGGTTCGGTTGTATGCAGATGTGGGAGCTGTCGGGAGTCTGCCCGGCGGAGGAATGGACGGAGGAACTCGAACAAGACGGTCAAATCCGTAATTGGTTAAAAACGAAAGTAAACCCCGACGATAAAAGCGATTGGGTAATCGAATTAAGGGAAGCCCGAAGACGGGGCGAGATAGGACAGATGGCGGTTTTTTCTTTGGTGGGACTGCCGAAGGAGGTGGTAAATGCAATATACGACGGAACAGATAGCCAAATACTTGAAAGAGTTTCGCATCTACAAAGGAAAGGTGGAAAGTGGGTTGGCTACCGACAGTATATGCCAAGACGTCGAACGGCTCGAAAAAAGCATTAGCGTCTTGCCCGAAAACGACTACCACATAATCCGCCTGTTATTTTTCGAAAACAAGTCGTATGCGGAAGTCGCCAGACGGTTCGGCTACAGCAAGACGGGAATGTATAAAAGAGTGAAAGTTGTCGAAAAAGCGATTGCAAGTATTATGAGCGATTGAAAAAGAGAACGGCGGAGAACGAAATTCATACGAAAGAGAACGAAACCCGTGATATGATAATCTTGGGGAGAGCAAGAAAGGCACGGTTCACGGGGAAGCATCCCAAGCGAATAAAAGCGGTAGGAACGGCGGTTGCCTTTCTTGCGTTACCCGATTAAAAACGGAGGAATAAACAAATGCCGAATAAACCGAAACGTCCGTGCAGTTATCCCGGCTGTCCACGGCTTGTGGACGGGCAATACTGTGAAGAGCATAAGCGGTTGACGGATAAGCAATACAATCTCTACGGCAGGGATGACTTTACAAAGAATTTTTATAAGACACCCGAATGGAGATATGCGAGAAAGAAACAGTTGGAAGCTCATCCGTTTTGCGAGGAATGCCTGAAAGAAGGGAAACGAACAAAGGCAACTATGGTTGACCATATAGTGCCTATCAAGCAAGGCGGAGATAAGTTCGCACCGAGTAATTTGCAAAGCCTCTGTTGGAGTTGCCACAGCCGAAAGTCGGTTGAAGAAGGCAGCAGATTCGGCAAAAAAAATTATTGAAAAAGTGAGTTTTTTCTACGCAATTTCGCTGGGCTCTTGCAAGCGATTACGGTATAGTTGACCATAACAAGGGGCAAGCAAGTACCCCAAAAAAATCTGGAGGGTTAATTATGACAGTAAAAGAACTTGCAAGCAAAATCGGAGTAGTGGATATCACCTCGAAAGACGGCGAAGTCCACAAAGGAACTAAAGACGGAAAAGACATTTATATCTTAACCGCCAGCGACGGGGAGAACGAACCGAAAGTGGTATGGATTATCTATGATGACCAGAGATGCGATTACTGCGATAAATGCGGAAACATTCGTCCGCTACATGAAATCGATTTTAATCCGCTGACAGGCAAAAGGTTTTGCCATGACTGCGGGGCGGATTAAGGAAGCGAGGGAACGGCAAGGTCAGACCGAGCAAAGCGGTCTGACCTTTATCGTTTCGTAAGGGGTAGGGGGAGGTCAATCTCTACGAATTCAACCCCTAACAGCGGGGCCGCAGTCAAACGCGAATTTTCGCAAAATCAAAAATCAAACGAAAAAATCAAAATTGAAAAAGGCAATACGAAGTATTGGGGACGGGCAACCGCCCCTTTTTTATTTGCCTTGAAAATCAAAATAAATCAAACAATCAAAAAATCAAAGGGGGAAATATGGCAAGCGGAGGACGAAGAGTCGGAGCAGGCAGACCGAAGAAAGCCGCCGCCCAAAAGATATTGGAGGGCAATCCCGGCAGGCGTCCCGTCGAAGTCGTGAACTTTGCGGCGGAGGGTGTAGAACTGCCGAGCGAACCGCCGACTTATTTATCGGCAAGGGCAAAGGAAATCTACCGCACGGTGTATGCGTGGCTGAAAGCAGTTGGTTGCACTACGGGAATACTGCCTTACAACCTCGAAGAGTATGCGTTTTGCAAGGCTCGGTGGTTGGAGTGCGAAGAGATGAACACAAAGCACGGCTTGCTCGTGAAAGATCCAACGAACGGCAAAGCAATGCCGTCGCCGTTCGTTGCGATGGCACAGCAATACCTAAAACAAACGAACGAGGTATGGGGCAAGATTTATCTCGTTGTAAGGGAAAGCAAACTTACAAAGTGGGATGAGAAAAACCCGAATGACGACATTATGGAGAAATTATTGGGAGGTGGTGGTTAATGGAATACACGGAGCAAACCCCGTTGCGACTTATTGAACTGTTCGCAGGTATCGGCAGCCAAACGCAAGCCTTGAAGAATATCGGAGTGCCGCACAAAGTTGTTGCGATATCCGAAATCGACAAGTACGCAATTCAAAGCTACGAGGCGATACACGGTAAGGTCAACAATCTCGGAGATATACGTGGAATCGAAGCTCTCTCGGACGCCGACTTTTGGACATACTCTTTTCCGTGCCAAGACATATCGGTCGCAGGCAAAGGTGCGGGCATAAAGGAAGGGACTCGGAGCGGTTTGCTGTTCGAGGTTGAAAGACTATTGATACAGGCAGCCGAAGACGGAACATTGCCGAAATACCTATTGCTTGAAAACGTAAAGAACCTTGTGAGCAAGAAATTCAAAGCCGACTTTGACCGTTGGCTTTCTTTTTTGTCTTCGCTTGGGTACACGAATTATTGGCAGATACTCAACGCAAAGGACTACGGCATACCGCAGAACCGTGAGAGGGTATTCTGCGTTTCAATCCGTGGCGATCACACGCCTTTCGTGTTTCCCGAAAAACAGGAACTCAAACTACGCTTACGGGATATGATTGACGAAGTAGTAGATGAAAAATACTACCTAAAAGAAAGCACGATCCGCAGTATTATCAATTCAACCTTTAACTCACGACGTGACAGCATCAAGTCCGGGGACGGAGTGGCTAACACGCTGATGGCGAGAGATTGGAAAGGGCCGCAATGCGTTCAAGTCGGAGAAGTGGTCGGCGAAAAGTGGGATAAGATGCACGACATCAGTCGTAGAGTTTATGAGCCGAGCGGAATATCTCCGACCGTACATTGTCAGCAAGGCGGAAACACCGAACTCAAAATAGCGGAGAACTTTGTACTCGGCGGACTGCAAGCACATCAAACGCCAAGAACGGACGGCATCAGCCCGGCACTAACCGAAGCGATGGGCAAGGGCGGCGGACAAACGCCAGTAATCATCGATACAAAGCAAACCGATGACGAGCGGTTTTTCAAGCAAGCTGTGGAAACGGTAATTGAAAACGAATGCGGAGTCGGCGACACCGTGGACGCATTCAATAAGAAGGTTAACCGCAGCGGAGTGTATCCGACAATCACTACTCGCCCCGAAGGTTTCAAAACTGCGATACTACCGATAGTCGAAGACAAGTCGGATAATCCCGTCATCGTGGCGATGCGTGGACGCAACCCAGCCAATCCGTCTGATCGCACGGCGGGCGCACCTTTGGAGCAAAGGCTCGAAGTCAACGGCAAGGGACTTTGCAATGCGTTGACCTCGGTGCAAAAAGACAATCTTGTATTAGAGCAAGGCAAAGGCTCGAAAGAGTATGTTGCCAGACGGTACAAGGAATTCATCGAAGAGAAAGGCTATATACCCGAAATGTTTGTTGCCTACAACAAAATGGAAGTCGATGATATAGCGCCGACGCTTACGGGGCAATGTTCCAGTGCGTCGGGCAGCTCGGCTGTGCTGATGATGGAAGAACCCATACAAGTCAAGGTAGCGACAAAGCAAGGCTACGAAGAAGCGGAAAAGGGCGATTTCGTCAACATAACCTATCTCGGCAGCAAAACCAAACGCGGTCGTGTAGGCAAGGGTATCGCACAAACTCTCACGTGCGGCGACGGGAATGCAGTCATCACGGAGAACATTCGAATCCGCAAGCTCACGCCGAGAGAATGTCTGCGTCTTATGGGTTGGCACGACGAACAGATCGACAAAATACAAGCGGCGAAAATCAGCGGTACGCAACAGTACCGACAAGCGGGCAACGGCATAGTAGTGCAAGTCTTGGAGGCAATCTTCAAGGCTTTATTTTTTAGAATTTAAAATGCGCTTAAATTTTTAGCGCATTTATTCGGAGGGGAAATGGAGCATATCGCAAGCATCAGTTACGGAAAAGACAGCCTTGCTATGCTCGAAGTAATGAAGCAAAACGGCTTGCCGTTAGACCGCATCGTAACGGTGGACATTATGGCGACGAAAGACGTACCCGCCGACCTTCCGCCGATGGTAGAATTCAAAGCGAAAGCGGACGCCATTATCTTGGAAAAGTTCGGCATAGTCGTGGAGCATATCACTGCACCCAAGTCGTATGAAGATTATTTTTACTACAAATGCAACGGCAAGAAAAGCAAGAATGCGGGTAAGATATACGGCTTTCCGTTGCAGAAAGGGAATTGGTGCAACTCTCGGCTGAAAGTCGACGTGCTTGACAAAGTCCAAAAGGGTGCAGTCGTTTATATCGGCATTGCGGCAGACGAACCGTCAAGGTTTCATACGCTCTCCGAAACGAAACGCAGTCCGCTTGTGGAATACGATTGGACGGAGAGTATGTGTCGGGAATGGTGCAAGGCTAACGGTTTATTATCGCCGATTTATACGACAGCATTGCGTGGCGGTTGTTGGTTTTGTCATAATCAAGGCGTGAACCAACTCCGCAAGCTACGCAAAAATTATCCCGAATTATGGGCATTGCTTTTGAAATGGGACGCAGACAGTCCCGTAACTTTCAAAGGCGACGGGCATACGGTTCGGGACTTCGACAAGCGGTTCGAGATGGAATCGCAAGCAAAAGTGCCGATAGGCAGAACATTCAAATGGAGATTATTGGAGGATAAAATAATGACAACCAGAACGTTAACGGCGGAGTCCGTAACGAGCGGACACCCCGACAAACTTGCCGACCTTATTGCGGACAGCATACTCGATGAGTGCCTCGAACAGGACGAAGACAGCAGAGTGGCCTGCGAAGTTATGCTTGCCCATAACAAGTGTTTTATAAGCGGAGAAATAACAACCGCAGCCGAGGTGGACTATGAATACATAGCACGTTCGGTAATCGCACAAGTCGGCTACGATACCACCGACGTTGAAGTGGAAATAAGAGTCCACGCACAAAGCGAAGACATCTCACAGGCAGTAAGCAAGGAAGAACAAGGGGCGGGCGACCAAGGAATCGTGTACGGTTACGCAACCGATGAAACACTTGATTATATGCCGCTTGCAACCGAGCTTGCACATAGGCTGACCGACAGACTCGAAGAGTGCAGAAAGGACGGACTGATTATAGGACTTCGCCCCGACGGGAAAAGTCAAGTGTCTATCAGATATAACGGCGAAAGGTTCGATAAAATCACGTCGGTGGTAGTTTCGGCACAGCATACCGAATCGAAGAACCTTGACGAGCTGACAAAGGAAATAAGAGAAAAGGTCATCGGCAAGGTGCTTGCGAATTATGATATTACGGAAACCGAGATACTCATCAATCCGTCGGGCAGGTTTGTGCTTGGCGGTTTCGAAGCGGACACGGGACTGACGGGACGCAAACTAATGGTGGATACTTACGGCGGAGTTGCACATAACGGCGGCGGAGCCTTGAGCGGTAAAGACGCAAGCAAGGTTGACCGCAGCGGAGCATACATGGCGAGATACATCGCAAAGAATATCGTTGCCGCAGGCTTGGCAGAAAAATGCGAGGTCGCACTTTCGTATGCAATCGGAGTACCCAAGCCGACCGCAATCGACGTAAATACTTTTTATACGGCATCGGTCAATGAGAACCTAATCGTCAAGGCGGTGGAGAAGGTATTCGACCTGTCGGTCGCAAGCACGATTGAGAAACTCGACCTCCGCAGGGCGGTGTTTGCACAAACGGCGGTCGGCGGACATTTCGGTAAAGATTACTTCGCTTGGGAGTTGACCGATAAGGCGGAAGCTCTGAAAAAAGCCGTAAAAAATCAATAGGTTTTTACGGCGTCTTTCTCTGGACTTCGGCGGACGTTTACGGTATTGTTTGGAACGACAAAAGTCGGCAACGACTGAAGGAGGACGAAAGATGTCACAGACCAATATGCAAGAAGTGAAATGCGTGGCGAAATGGCTGTTATTTACGGACGTTCATACCACCGAATATTCGCCGATGATCGTGCATCATCCGTTTGCGTCGTCGGGGTTTATGATGCTCCCCGGCACGAACGAAATCTTGGACATCACGGCAAGCGTGGAGAGTCGAGAAAAGTGGCGCGACTTCTTGGGTGAAAAGATAGACGAGGCGAAAACCGCATACGAAATATTTTTAATGCTGAATAAAACCTACGCCTTGACTTTTATCAAGTATGCGAAAGACGGACTGTCCGCCTCCGAGTTTTCGGAAATACTCGCAGACGCATGGATAAAATCCGAAGCACCGAATATGGACGTAAACGTGAGTAAGACGGAATTGGTTGGATTGTTCAGCCAAGCCGACAAGCAATCACTTATGACTGAATCCGAGCAAAAGAGATTCGCTGACCTAACCGAAACCGTAACGGTTTATAGGGGAGTGACCTCTTACAATGCGAAAAACGTGAGAGCGTTATCATGGACGCTCGACAGGTCAAAGGCAGAGTGGTTCGCCCATAGGTTCGGCGAAGACGGAAAGGTCTATCAGGCACAAATCAATAAGGCGGATATATTGGCGATTTTTACGAGCCGAAACGAATCCGAAGTGGTGCTGAACCCTCGAAAATTACAGCAACTGAAAGCAGTATAGGAGAATTGAATGGATAAGTTTTTCAGTCAAAGGACTTGCGACCGCTGCGGTGGAGATTTATCGGGCGGGCGGATAATGTCTATGTATAACACGGAATGCATTTGCTTGGAATGCAAGCGAAAGGAAACTGAAAGAGCGGACTATAAAGCCGCAACCGAAGCCGATAAAAAAGCAATCGAAAACGGCGATTTTAACTATAAAGGCATAGGTTTAGAAACCCCGAAAAATAGTTAAAAATTTTTTCAAATTCTTTCGGATTTCGACCGCGTTTCGCTGGGCTCTTGTGTGTTTTTACGGTATTGTTGTCTTGCAAAACGGGGGTGGGAAACACCCTCAAAGCAAAGGAGAACACGCAAATGAAAACTCAAACATTCGGCATCGAAATCGAACTCACAGGCATCAGTAGAAAGGATGCGGCAAAGGTAATCGCAGACTACTACGGAACGACATCCTACTACGCAGGTAGCGGATACGACACCTACGAGGCAACCGACAGACAAGGTCGCAAATGGAAAGCGATGAGCGACGGCAGCATCGACACGGAACACTACGGATCAAACTGCAGTTGCGAGATCGTAACACCAGTATGCAGATGGGAAGACATCGAAGATATACAGGAAATCGTAAGGCAACTGCGACACAAGGGTGCAAAGGCAAACAGTAGCTGCGGAATCCACGTACACGTCGGAGCGGAACAGCATACGGCGAAGACGCTACGGAACCTCGTAAACATTATGACGAGCAAAGAAGACCTACTGTTCAAGGCGGTCGGGGTAAGCACAAGCCGAGCTAACAGATGGTGCAAAAAGACCGAGCAGAGGTTCGTAGAGAGTATGAACCGCACAAAGCCGACTACAACATCGGCGGTCGAAAGATTATGGTACAACGGCAACTCGCACAGGAACACACACTACGACAGCAGTCGCTACCATGCACTCAACCTGCACAGCCTATGGCAAGGCAAGGGCATCGAGTTTAGATGCTTTAACGGAACGACGCACGCAGGCAAAATTAAAACTTACATACAACTGTGCCTCGCAATCAGCCATCAAGCCTTAACGCAGAACGGAGCAAGCGCAAAGAAAACGGTAACCGCAAACGAAAAATACACATTCCGCACATGGCTGCTCCGCCTCGGAATGATCGGCGAAGAGTTCGATACGGCAAGAAAGTTTTTACTCGAAAACTTAAGCGGCGACATAGCATTCAAAAACGGTAGACCGAGGGCGGCGGCTTAACCGCCCCCTCACAAAAGAAGGAGATAAAAAAATGGCAAAACTTTATGTAGCATACGGTAGCAACCTTAACCTTGCACAAATGGCAAGACGGTGTCCTGACGCAAAGGTAGTGGGCCTCGGCACACTCAAAAACTATCAGCTGACATTCCGTGGTGTGGCAACGATAGAACCTGTAGATGGGGCGGAGACGCCTGTCGGCGTGTGGAAAATCACACCTCGTGACGAGTTGGCACTCGACAGATACGAAGGGTATCCGAGTTATTACCGAAAGGAAACGGTAACGGTAGATATGCCGAACGGAGCGGTCGAGGCAATGGTGTACATAATGAACGAAGGCAAGCCGAATATGCCGTCGGGATTTTATTACAACACAATTCACGAAGGATATAGGGATATCGGACTCGATCCGAAATTCCTGCAAGCGGCTCTCGACGATACGAAAAAGCGAATGAGAGCGAGAGCATAAAAACCAAATCAAATGCGTGTTCAAAGGGAGAGCCTCGGCTCTCCTTTTATTTATTGTAAACGGAGGGAGCAATGGCATACAACAAACAGCTTGCAGACCGTGCCGTTGCTTTTATCAACTCGTTAAAACATACGAAAGGCACATGGCACGGCGTACCGTTCGAACTGTTGCCGTGGCAGGACAAAATCATAAGGGACATTTTCGGCACGGTAAAAGATAACGGTTATAGGCAGTTTAACACCGCCTATGTCGAGATACCGAAAAAACAAGGCAAGTCGGAGATAGCCGCCGCAATCGCATTATACCTTTTAGCGGGCGACGGAGAGTGGGGTGCGGAGGTTTACGGATGTGCAGCCGACCGCCAACAGGCAAGTATAGTGTTCGACGTGGCTTGCAACATGGTAGAACAATGCCCCGCCTTGAAGAAGAGAATCAAGCCGATAATGAGCCAGAAACGGCTTGTGTATCAACCGCTTAATTCCTTTTATCAAGTGCTGTCGGCAGAGTCGTACACCAAGCACGGACTTAACGTTCACGGCGTCGTATTCGACGAACTCCATGCACAACCGAACCGAGCTTTATATGACGTAATGACGCACGGTTCGGGCGATGCGAGAAAACAACCGCTGTTCTTTTTGATAACTACGGCAGGCACTGACCGCAACTCAATCTGTTGGGAAATCCACCAAAAGTCGAAAGACATACTTGAAGGTCGGAAGCACGATCGTTCATTTTATCCCGTAATTTACGGAGCGGATGACGATGATGATTGGGGTAGCGAAAAGGTATGGGCGAAAGCCAACCCGTCGCTCGGCATCACGGTGGAGATAGATAAGCTCCGAACCGCCTACGAGTCGGCAAAAGAGAACCCGGCGGAAGAGAATTTGTTCCGACAACTGCGGCTCAATCAATGGGTAAAGCAAAGCGTCCGTTGGATGCCGATGGATGCTTGGGATAAATGTGATTTTCAAGTGGATGCCGAAAAGCTGAAAGGACGGGAATGCTACGGAGGACTCGACCTTTCGTCAAGCACCGATATCACGGCATTCGTGCTTGTCTTTCCGCCCTTGAACGACGAAGATAAATACATCGTTCTGCCGTTCTTTTGGATACCCGAAGATACGATAGATTTGCGAGTTCGACGTGATCACGTTCCATACGATGTGTGGAAAGCAAAGGGGCAAGTTATAACCACCGAGGGCAACGTAATTCACTACGGATACATCGAAAACTTTATAGAAGACCTCGGCACGAAATACAACATCAATGAAATAGCCTTTGACCGTTGGGGAGCCGTGCAGATGACGCAAAATCTCGAAGGAATGGGGTTCACGGTCGTACCGTTCGGGCAGGGTTTCAAGGATATGAGTCCGCCGACGAAAGAGCTAATGAAACTCGTGCTTGAACAAAAGATAGCACACGGCGGGAACGTGCCGCTCCGATGGATGATGGACAACGTGTTCGTTAGAACCGATCCTGCCGGGAACGTGAAGATGGACAAAGAAAAGTCCACCGAAAGAATAGACGGAGCGGTGGCACTCGTTATGGCGTTAGACCGTGCAATCCGCAATAAAGGAACGACGGACAGCGTCTATAACGATAGAGGAATAATAGTGATATGAAAGCAATATGAAATATTTGCAAAACGCTTGCATAATGCAATCTATTTTGTTATAATAAAACCGAAAAGAAGAATACTATGTATTGGAGGTAAATTTTTATGGCAAAGAATGCAAGTGTTTTTACGAGAGTTGATCCGATGGTTAAAGAGCAGGCAGAAACTGTATTAAATCAGCTCGGAATATCAATGGCAACGGCAATGGAAATGTATTTGCGCCAAATCGCTATGCAAAGAAAGATTCCGTTTGAAATGGCATTGCCTAACGACAGACCGATTGCCGTGGGATCATTGTCGGATGCTGAATTTAATGCACTTATGGATAGAGCAATGCAGCAATATGTTAACGGAGAGTGCACTCCGATTGAAGATTTTGAAGCCGAATTGCATAAGGAATTGGGATTATGAGTGATTGGAAGGTTATTCTTGCTCCTGACTTTAGGGCGGACGTCAGGGCAATACATAGCTACATTGCCAATACGCTGTTGGTCCCTGAAACGGCGTTAAATCAAATACGCAGAATTATGGATATGGCCAAGTCTCTTAATGAAATGCCTATGCGTTTTACATTATATGAAAAAGAACCATGGCACAGTAGAGGACTCCGAAAAGTGCCTGTCGATAATTTCATTGTTTTTTATTGGCCGAATGAAAAAACAAAAGAAGTAGTTGCTTTTCACGCATTTTACGGCGGACAAAATATTGACGAAATTATGAGAGAAGAGGCAAAGAAACTTGATGATTGAAGACATGAGTGATTTCCATTACTATGTCGGACGGACTATAATGAATTGCCAAGCAATAGAACACGATATAAAGCTCATTTATGCAGGAATGAAAGCGGGTGATATGGATGACAACTTGGCAATGATTGCCAAGAAGAAAATGACGCTCGGCACGGTTGTTGGTAACTTAAAAGCATTAGACCGTTCTGACGACAAATGGTTCTTTTCTGATGGCGATTATGAGTTGTTGAAAAAGATAACGGATATAAGAAATCATTGGGCGCACAAAGCATATTGTGAATTTATATATTCTAACAATAATGTTGATTTTGTCCGACAGGCTCGAAGATTAGAAAATGACCATAATAGGCTTGAAAAGTTAAGTAAAACCATAGAGGAAGTAAGACTAAAAGTTTTGCGGAAATATGGACGCATTTAGTGCTTACGGAGGGTTATATGTTTTTTGAAAAAATCGACTACGATAAAATACCGCAACTCGCAAAGCGTATGGAGTCGTTTTTTGGATTTAACAAAGATATCAGTAAAAACGCATATTTAAATTGGCGGATAGTACGCTCTTGGGATGTAGGTGCTCAATTTTGGGAATTGTCAGAAGGATATTTCCAATCTGCCTATTGGTTAATCGACGGATGCTTACAAGACAATCGTGATAAAAAAGCAGATATTATTATCTTTCCGATTTTGTTTAACTTAATACACGGTATAGAACTGTCGCTGAAAGCAATAAACTGCTATTTATATATGGTGCTGAACAAAGAATCGGCCATTAAAGGCAAGCATGATATTAAACAATTAGCGGATGAAGCAAAAAAGAGATTGCTTGATTTAAAAAATAAAGATAATAGCGAGGATATAGTTTCGGCAATTACGGCAATGAAATTAGTCCAAAAATTCATCGGCAATATTTATGAAAAAACGAATGATATGGCGTTTGCGCGATATCCAATAGATTCCGACCATAAAGAAATGTTTTATGCAGCATCACAGCAAAATGTGGTTGTAGATATGGCGGTATTGAAAGAACAGATTACTTATGTATGTAATATGTTGGATTATATAATGGGCTTATTATCTCGTTATTGGGAATATACTTGCGAGATGCAAAAATATGAAGATGAATTGCGACATGAATATGAACAAGAGATGTTGCGAGAATTCGAAAGCGAAATGCGATATTACATACCTAATGATTATTAATGGAAACAACTAATTGTTGACCGTTCGGTAAACGCCGAACGGTTTTTTTATACCAAAAACAGGGAGGCAATCAATGCAAATAGAAAAAAGAGCGGTGGCGGAATTAAAAGCCGCCGATTACAATCCCCGTAAGGACTTAAAGCCCGGCGACGCCGAATACGAAAAGCTCAAACGCAGCATCGAAGAGTTTGGCTACGTCGAACCCGTAATATGGAACAAACGCACGGGCGTGGTTGTGGGCGGACATCAACGCTTAAAAGTAATGAAAGACCTTGGATTCACCGAAGTGGACTGCGTCGTGGTCGATCTTGACGAAAGCAAGGAAAAAGCCTTAAACATCGCTTTGAATAAAATCAGCGGCGAGTGGGACAATGACCTCTTGGCAAGTCTTTTGAAAGACTTGGACGGTAGCGGATACGACATCACGCTAACGGGTTTCGACCTTGCCGAAGCACAGGAATTGTTCGGGAGCGGCAGTATGGAGAATGTACACGAAGACGAATTTGACGCCGAATCTGCTCTTGACGAAGTAACCGAGCCGAAGACGAAAACGGGAGATTTGTGGATACTCGGACAACACCGACTGCTGTGCGGGGACAGCACGCAAGCCGAGGACGTGAGCAGAGTGTTGGACGGTAAGATGGCAGACCTAATGGTAACCGATCCGCCTTATAATGTGGACTACGGCTCGGCGGTAAGGGGTAAGCATCAATCGCAGTCTCGGTCGAGTAGCACGATTGCAAACGACAACCTTTCGGACGATGAGTTCTATCAATTCCTTTTGGCATTCTATAAGGCGGCGGAAAAGAACTTGAAGAAAGGTGCGCCTATTTATGTGTTCCACAGCACAAAAGAAACCGTAAACTTTACAAAAGCGATGACGGACGCAGGGCTCAAGTATTCGCAGACGCTTATATGGTTGAAGAATCATTTCACGCTCGGTAGGCAGGACTACCAGTGGAAGCATGAGCCGATACTCTACGGATGGAAAGAAGGTGCGGGGCATTATTTTATTGACGATCGAACGCTTGCAACTGTGATGGAGGGACTGACGGAGAATCTGCGAAAGATGAACAAAGCCGAGCTCGTTGAGTTGGTAGAAAAAATACTCGGTTTGCCGAACTCGGTCATAGAGGATAACAAGCCGAACAAATCGCCAGACCATCCGACGATGAAACCCATCACGCTGTGTGCCAAGCTCATCTATAACAGCAGCCACGAAGACGATACGGTATATGAACCGTTCGGCGGTAGCGGCTCCACGCTTATAGCGTCCGAGCAACTGAACCGCAAGTGCCGGGCGATAGAACTTGAACCGAAATACTGCGACGTTATCGTCCGCAGATACAAGGAACTTTGCCCCGAAGCGGAAATCAAACACATTCGGGACGGAGTGGAAATTTTCGATTAAAGAGTTGTAGAATTCGGCACGATTTCGCTGGGCTCTTTGGGCAAGTTACGGTATTGTAAAAGAAAAAATGGAGGCAAGAAAATGGCAAGTATATTTGGGTTAAAGCTCAAAGGCAGACGCAGTTTTATGGGCAGAGATTGGCAAGGCAATCAAGGCAATCTTTATCTCGACGAAAAGAAAATCGCATGGTACAACGACAGCGGGAACGGCGGCCCTGCGGACATAGATTTTTATGATATCAGCGGACGGAAAGAGAACGAAGCGAAGCTCGAAGAAATCGTTAAAATGTATTACAAAAAATATCCGCTCGAAGAGCAATACAAAAATCTTGAACCCGATGTGGAAATGCTGATTGGCAGACTCATTGAATTAATGGACGATGAAAAGCAGTATAAAAAGTATGCAAAGCAAGGCTATCCAGTAATGATAGCCTATCGAAAAAATGCAAATGGCGTATCGTACTTTGGTGCATATAAGACAAAAGAGTTTGCCGATGCAGACATTAAAAAGGAAAATCTCATAGTCTTACAGCGGTACGAGAGCCTTGAAGATTTTGACATAAGCCAATAATGGGAAAGAACAAATATGGTTAAAATAGCAGTTTATATACGAATAAGAAAAGAAGACGCACTCGTTATTGAGTGCCAAAAACAGTATTATAGCGAACTGATAAAAAGCAAAAGCAATTGCGAGATAGCAGAATTTTATATCGATGTCGGTAAGTATAAAACGGCTGAAAAACTACCCGAATACAGCCGAATGATAAAGGATGCCGAAGCTCATAAATTCGATTACATAATAATCAAAGGGTTAAGGCAATTCGGATGTATAACAGCGCAAAAAATAGAGTTAATCCAAAAGCTCAAAGAGATAGGCATCGGTGTGTATTCCATTGCCGAGAACATAGACACGTTGAGTAGCCAATGGTCAGGCTTTTTAATGGAGCTGTATTTGGTGATAGAAAACGAATTGAAACGGATAAGAAAATAATGATATAACCGTCCGCAAGGGCGGTTTTTTGTTTCAAAAAAGTTTAATTTTCTCGAAAAAAGTTGTGTGTTTCTGCACGATTTCGCTGGGCTCTTTCGGTTGTTTACGGTATTGTATAGGTACGATAAACGAAAGGGAGCAACCACCATGAAAAAGACAAATACCACGGTAAAAAACGAATGGAAAGAATACTGCGAAAGCAAACTCGCAATACTCGTGAGGGACCACAATAGCTACAAGAAAGTTAAGTACATCGCAGCGGTTAAAGACTACCGCACGGCAATCGACAACCTCATCTCTTTCGCAGAACGCCAAGGTGTGAAAATCGGCTACACGATAGACAAGAAAGGATACTTGACGGTAGCGTAAGGGGGAGCAAAAAATGGCAGTAGTAATTAACAAAGCAACTGAAAAGGAACTCTTAAAAATAGCGAAAATGTATAGCTCCGAAATCAAGGCAAGGGGCGACCTTAAAAGAAGATTCAATGATGGCGAGGACTTTATCGAAGTACCAGTATGGGGATTAGAGCAGATGCTCCAACAGGCATACGCACTTGGTGTAAAGGCAGGTAAGTAAACCAACATAAAGACAACTAACAAACCGTCCGAAAGGGCGGTTTTATTATTTCAAAACGGAGGTATGAATGGGAATATTCGGACGCAGTAGGGATGCACCAAAGCGTGAAAGACGCAATAAGCCGAGCAAGGAAATGCAAGACTTTATACGCGGTGTAGATGTGGACTTTATCGGCAACAGCAATAGCGGAGTGCAAGTGGACGAACTCCGTGCCTTGCAGACCTCGGCGGTATATGCGTGTGTAAAAATCCTTGCCGAAACGGTAGCAAGTCTGCCGTTGCATCTGTTCAAAAAGGGCAAAGGCGGCAAGAGTGAAATGGCGGAGCAACATCCGCTTTTTTCTTGCCTTTACGAAATGCCCAATGACGAAATGACGAGTTTCGAGTTTCGGGAAATGATGATGACATCGCTCCTTTTATGGGGTAACGCTTATGCGAGGAAAATCCGCAAAAACGGACATGTAACCGAACTGTGGTACTTAAAACCGCAGCTAATGACTGTAGAGCGAGATACGCAGACGGGCAGGATAAAATACACCTATTCGGACGATATCACTAATCAAACCTACGAGTACAAACCCGACCAAATCTTTCACGTTAAAGGCTTGTCGCTTGACGGCGTAACAGGTTTGAGTCCGATATCTCAAGCAAGGGAAGCTGTCGGACTGTCGCTTGCCACGGAAGAGTACGGTGCAAAGTTTTTCGGCAACGGAGCAAGACCGGGCGGTGTGTTGGAACACCCCGGCATACTGAAAGATCCCGAAAAGTTAAGGGAGAGTTGGAACAAGGTATATCAGGGTACGAGAAACAGCCATAAGGTGGCGGTGCTTGAAGAGGGGATGAAATATCACACAATCGGCATTGCTCCCGAAGACGCACAGTTCCTTGAAACCCGAAAGTATCAAGTAAACGAAATCTGCCGAATATTCCGTGTTCCGCCACACCTTGTCGGCGACTTGGAAAGAGCGACGTTCAGTAACATAGAACACCAATCGATCGAATTCGTACAGCACACTATAAGACCGTGGCTTGTGCGATGGGAGCAAGCGATAAGCCGTTCACTCTTGGATGAGAAAGAACGGCTTTTGTATTTCAGCAGATTCAACGTGGACGGGTTGATGCGTGGCGATTACAAGTCGAGAATGGAAGGCTACGCAATAGGTCGGCAAAACGGTTGGCTGTCGGCAAACGACATCCGACACTTGGAAGATTTGCCGCCTATACCGAAAGAACAAGGCGGCGACGCTTACCTTGTGAACGGAAACATGACAACGGTAAGCAAAGAAAACAAAGAAGGAGGTAGCGATGGAGAAGGGCAAGAAGGAATTGCGAATGCTCCCGATGGCGGAACTGCGAATAGCAGACAGTGACGGCGGTTCGGTAATCGAAGGACACGCAGCGGTGTTCGACTCGTGGTCGGAAACGCTCGGCGGAATCTTTCCGTTTAAGGAAATCGTCCGCAAAGGTGCATTCAACGAAAGCATCGGTAAAGACGATATTCGTGCATTGTTCAACCACGATCCGAACTATGTGCTTGGGCGTAACCGTGCAGGAACGCTTGAACTCGTGGAAGACGAAGTCGGCTTGCGTGTGCGGATAACACCGCCCGATACAAGTTGGGCAAGGGACTTGCAGGCAAGTATCAGACGCGGAGATATCACGCAGATGTCCATAGGTTTCATAGTCGAAGAAGATAAATGGTCGACGGAAAACGGAATGGACACGAGAGAAATCCGTAAGGTTCAACTGTTTGACGTGAGTCCCGTAACGTTCCCCGCATATACCGCCACGGACGTGGGCGTGAGAGCGATGGAAGAATACAACGGCTACAAGGCTGAACAGCGGAGTAAGGCGGAGGCGGAAGAAAGAACCGCCGAGAAAGCAAAACAGCAAGCGAAACTCAAAGGCTTGCAGACCAAATTCAAAAATTATTAATCGGAGGATATCAAGGATATGACTATGAAGAAAGTGCTTGAAATGAAAGCAAAAAGAGAAGACGCCAGACTCAAAGCAATGGCGGTTCTCAATAAAGCGGAAGCAGAGGACAGGTTCCTCACCGAAGACGAACAAAAGGAAATCGACGGATACGAGTCGGAAATTCGTTCGTGGGACGAGAGCATCAGCCGTGCGGAAAAGATGCTTGCAATCGAACCCGAAGACAGGTCGGTAACCGAGAAACCCGAAGTCAAGCCTACGCCGAATAAAGGCGAAGAGAAGAGATTCGCCACCTTCGGCGAACAGTTGCTTGCGGCATACAGGGCGGCGGCTCCCGGCGGAAAGGTGGATGAAAGATTGACTACGAGGGCGGCAAGCGGACTCAACGAAAGCACTCCCTCGGACGGTGGGTTCCTCGTACAGCAGGACTTCGTAACCGAACTGTTAAAACGCACCTATGAAACGGGAATTCTTGCAAGCCGTGCGAAGAAAATCCCTATCAGTACCAACGCCAACGGAATGAAGATAAACGCCGTGGACGAAGACAGCCGTGCCAACGGTTCGAGATGGGGCGGAGTGCAGACCTATTGGGAAGGCGAGGCGGACGAACTTACGGGTAGCAAGCCGAAGTTCCGTCAGCTCGAACTGTCGCTCAAAAAACTCACGGGCTTATGCTATGCGACGGATGAACTGTTGCAGGATGCTGCGGCGTTGGAGGCGGTCATCCGTCAGGCGTTTGCGGAAGAGTTCGGGTTCAAAATCGACGATGCAATTCTTGACGGAAGTGGCGAGGGCGAACCTCTCGGCATCCTTAAAAGCGGTGCAATCGTTAAGGTCGAAAAGGAAAAAGACCAGACCGATATCATCACGGTCGAGAACCTCATCAAGATGTGGAATCGTCTGTGGGCAAGGTCGAGAGCGAATGCTGTATGGTACATCAATCAGGAACTTGAGCCGTATCTTTACACTTTGAAACTCGGCGATAAACCCGTGTATATCCCGGCGGGCGGACTTTCGGAAAAACCCTACGGAACGCTGTTCGGTCGTCCCGTTATTCCTTTGGAACAGTGCAGTGCCGCAGGCGATATCGGGGACATCGTTCTTGCAGATATCGGACAATACTTGCTCATTGACAAGGGCGGAGTAAAGGCGGCAAGTTCCATCCACGTCCGCTTTTTGTACGATGAGTCGGTGTTCCGCTTTATCTATCGCGTGGACGGCAAACCTATCTGGAACAAACCGCTCACTCCTTACAAGGGCAGTTCGAGCGTGTCGCCGTTCGTTACTCTTGCAAAGAGAAGTTCGTAAAACAAAGGGGGTGATCGAGCGTGTTGACGTTACAGGAAACAAAAGACTTTCTCCGTTTGGACGTGGATGACGAAGATGCGCTCATTTCCTCGCTCATCGTTACGGCGAAAGGTTTGACCGAAGAAGTGTTGCGACGACAGCTCACGGAGTTCGAGG
Organism: uncultured Christensenella sp.; assembly: GCA_910576655.1. Classification (GTDB taxonomy): domain Bacteria; phylum Bacillota; class Clostridia; order Christensenellales; family Borkfalkiaceae; genus Coproplasma. The sequence continues at coordinate 108,113 of CAJTJC010000001.1, read as the reverse complement.
AAATTCCCGAACCCGTGCATCAGGCAATGCTCATCGTTACGGCAACCTTATATGAAGAACGGCAAGTGGCAAAAGACAAGTCGGGTGTGGACATAAAGGAAACGCTCGATCTTGTCCGCCGAATGCTGTTTGCGTATAGACGGGAGGCGTTCTGATGGATATTGGCAGACTTAACCGCCGAGTGGAAATCTTGCAGTTTTTCAAAGACCGAGATGAATTCGGCGGGGAAACGGGCAAGTGGAAAAGTGTGGCAAAGGTATGGGCGGCAATAGTTCCCGTAAGCGGTACGGAGCAGATGTTCGCACAGCAAGTGACAGCCGAGAAAGTAGTGCGAATCACTATGCGGTACTGTCATTGGCTGACGGTCTTGCACCGTATCCGATACGGAAATAAGTTGTACGAGATCGTGGGCGAACTCGACAACGAAACTGCCCATACCGCCACGATACTGAATGCGAAGGAGTTGGTAAGCGATGGGTTACAGTGCAAAGCAAAGGAAAGTCAGAACAACGGTCGAGGGGGCGAGTGCGCTTGTCAAAGACCTAAAAGCGATGGAGGATGCGGCGGCAAGCGTGATGATGGCGGGAGCAAAGGCGGGCGGTAAAATCGCACTTGAAGACGCCAAGCGGAATTGCCCCGTGGATACGGGAGCATTAAAGCAAAGTCTGCATCTGACCGAAGGCAAGGCTACGGCAACGAAAGCGACTGTGCAAGTTGACTATGACAAGTCGCTCAAATACGGGACGCACGTCGAACTCGGAGCAAGGGGCAGACCTGCGAATCCGTTTTTGCGGAATGCCGTGGACGATAACCAAAATCAAATCAATGCCGCAATCGTGTCGGAGATATCGAGAGCGGTCGGGAGGAAAATATGAAAGATATATGCCAAGCCGTGTATGAGAAGTTGTGTTCGGATTCGAGCATCTCCCGATATGTATGTGGCCGTATATATCCCATAGTATTGCCCGAAGACGCACCGTTGCCCGCTATTGTTTACACTCCTGTATTGGCGAATTATGACTCGGCTTTGCAAGGGGATACGGGCTTTGTACGGCAAACGATGCAGTTCGTATGCCATGATACGACATACAAAAAAGCACGGGAACTATCCCGTAAAGTCAAGTGTGTATTTCAAGATTATAGCGGAGATATGTGCGGGCTAAATATACAAGCCGTATTCATCAAATCGGACTATGAGTATAACGGGAATACGGCACTTAAATTCGATACGAACGAGTATATGTCGAGCATCGAATTTGAATTTCATTTTAACGAAAAATAGGAGGCAAATATGGCTGTAGCAGGAAAGAACGGCAAAGTGGTCGTCGGAGCATCTGCAAGCAAGAAAGTGGTCGGCATCAAGAATTGGTCGCTCGAACTTTCGCTTGATACTTTGGAAACAACTGCACTCGGCGACGATTGGAAGAACTATATCACGGGACTCAAAGAGTGGTCGGCATCGAGCGAGGGCGACTACGAAGTACCCGTGGATACCGAGGGGCAGAAAGCATTGCAAGATGCGTTCCTCAACGGTACTACGATAACGGTCAAACTTTACGTGGACGGAACGAACTACTATCAGGGCGAGGCTTATATAAACAGCCTTTCCATTGAAGATCCCGTTGACGACGTTGTGTCTATCAGCATCGAATTCACGGGAACGGGTGCGCTGACCTTTGAAACGGCGGAATAAACGGAGGGACTATGAAGAACGGAATCACAATCAATTTGGATAAGCCGAGAACCTTGCGATACGGTATGAATGCACTTGCCAAAATCGAAGACTTGACGGGCAAATCCATCCTTTCGCTCGACCTTAATAAGTTGGGCATTAAAGACTTACTTGCCATCGTGTACGGAGGTCTTTATCACGAAGATAAAACGCTGACAATACAAAAGGTTGGCGACTTAATCGACGAATACTCCAACCTCACCGAAGTGGCAGAGAAACTCGGCGAGGCATTGACCGCAGCATTCGGCGAGAATACGGAGCAAACGCCGGGGGAAAAGTAACCGCCGTTTTTGATTTATTCGCATTGTCCGAACAAGCGGTGGTAACGTGGGGCGTCGATCCGTTAAAGGTCGGCGATTATACGCCGTATGAACTCACGCTCATAGCCAAGCAGAAGCGGAATGCCGAGCAGACCGAGTTTGAGAACTTGCTGTGTCTTGCATGGCACACCGAAGCTCTTGCACGGCAAAGAAAGTTGCCACGGCTTGAAAAACTGCTAAAAGAGGCGAGGAAGAAACCGAGCAAAAAAGCAAGCAGTAAAAGCGATGCGATCTTAAAAGCAATGGCGGCGGCAAAAGGCGTAACAATCAAATAAAGGGGGCGAGATATGGCTGTAATTAGAAACCTTGTCGTGAAGATTGCGGCGGATATATCCTCGCTGTCGAAAGGACTACAAACCGCACAAAAGAAAATCCAAAAAGTGTCGGCATCGTTTACGAAAGCGGGAACAAAGCTCACGGCAAGCATAACCGCCCCGCTTGTAGCACTCGGAACGGCGGCAGTCAACGTGTCGCAAGGGTTCGAGCAAAGTATGGCGAATGCGGCGTCGGTCGCAGGAGCAACGGGCGAAGAACTTGCAAGAATGACGGCGATCGCCAGAGATATGGGCAGTAAAACGGTGTTCTCCGCATCGGATGCGGCGGACGCTTTATACTACATGGCATCGGCAGGATACAAGGTCGACCAAATGGCAGACTCCATCGAGGCAACCTTGAACCTTGCATCGGCAACGCAGAGTGACCTCGCTTTCACTACCGATACGGTTATCTCCACGCTGAATCAGTTCGGTTTGGAAGCGAACCAAGCGGAAAGGGTAACCAACGTATTCGCCGCCGCAATCGGCAATTCAATGGCGAGTATGGATAAACTCTCGAACTCAATGGGTTATGTCGGGCCTGTGGCAAACAGCCTCGGCTATGAAATCGAAGAAGTTACGGGTGCATTGTCCGTGCTGTACAACGCAGGCTATGACGGCTCGACCGCAGGAACGGCACTCCGTCAATCGCTTGTGTCGCTGATGAATCCGTCGGCTGCGGCACTCGGAGTGTTCGAGGAATTGGGGTTGACGTTTGACGACGTGAATCCTGCAACGAATGACCTTGCCACGATTATAGACAGACTCGGCGGAGCGGGAATGGACACCGCTCAAGCAATGAAAGTGTTCGGAGCAAGGGCAGGTCCCGGTATGCTTGCCTTAATGTCGGCGGGCGGAGATGCGGTCAGAGATATGACTGCGTCAATCACGGGAACAAACAAAGCGTCCGAAATGGCGGCAACGCAGCTCAACACTCTGCAAGGTCAAGTCAAGATATTAAAATCCGAGCTTGAAGAAATTGCCATATCGTTCGGCGACGTGTTAATTCCTATTATAAGACAGTTCATCCAAAAGTATATTTCGCCTCTGACGGCGAAGCTGATGGGGCTGTCAATGGGTACGAAAAAGAACATCGTAACCATAGCGTTATTGGCAGCGGCAATCGGGCCGCTGTTATTGGTTGTTGGCAAGCTCATCGGTAGCATCGGTACGATTATGAAAGTCGGCTCGTTGCTTTTTAGCAAAGTCGGCTTGATCATAGCAGCAATCGCAGCGGTGGTTGGAGTCGTTACTTATTTGTGGAAGAACAATGAGGACTTCCGCAACGCCGTAACGAAGATTTGGGAAAAGATAAAGGCAAAGATACTCGGTGCAGTCGAGGCAATCAAGCAATGGTGGGCGAAGAACGGGCAGAAACTCATAAACAGAGTGGTGTCCGCACTCAAAGCAATATGGAAGACCGTGAAGACGATATTCGGCAAGATAAAGCCGTATGCGGAAAAGGTTTGGAACTTTGTCAAAGACGTGGTAATCGACGTCGTAACGGCAATCCGCAAGTTTTGGGAAACCAACGGTGCAAAGATTTGGAATACGGTCAAGACCATATTCACGAATATTTGGACTTGCGTAAAATCGGCATTCAGCATCATAGGCGACGCCTTAAACAAATTTTTTTCATACGTTAGACCGATATGGGAAAAACTCAAAGCCTTGTTTGCCTCGTTGTGGGATATGTTGGTTGAGTTGTACGAAACGCTGAAACCTGTCTTCGATTTAATAGGTGGACTTGTCATGACGCTTTGGGGCGTTGTGTCGAGCGTACTCGGAGCAATCATCGAAGCACTCGGCCCGTTTCTTGAAGCGATAATCGACGTGGTCAGTGCAATCCTTGACATTATCAAAGTGGTGTGTGCGGTGTTGCGTGGCGACTGGTCGTCTGCATGGGAATATATGCAGAGTTTCGCAAGCAATATTTGGTCGGGAATCAAAAACTTATTCCTCGGTATCTGGGAGTTTATCAAAGGCTTCGGAGAGAATATTGTGTCTTTCTTCGGGAACTGCGGCGAAACTATCGGCAATATCTTCAAAAAGGTATGGGACGGTGTAAGCGGCTTTTTCTCGAATATTTGGAGCGGAATCAAGTCGATGTGCGGAAATATTTGGGACAGCATCACGGGACTGTTCGGGAAGGTCGGAGATTTCTTCAAAAACCTCTTCTCGGACGGGTTCAGTTGGGGCAAGAACCTTATATCGAATATCGGCGACGGAATAAAGAAGGGTTGGAATTGGGTAGTGGACGGCGTGAAGTCCGTCGGTAAATCAATCAAAGACTTCCTCGGTTTCGGATCGCCTACGAAGAAAGGGCCCGGTCATACCGCAGACGAGTGGATACCGAATCTAATGGATATGATGGCAAACGATATGTACGCCAACATTCCTATGATGCAGAGAGCGGCAATTGAAGTGGCGAACACGCTCGGATTGACAACCTCGCCGAACAGGGCAATGGTTGGAACGGGCTCAAGTCCGAACGGCGACCTCTTAAATGGGTTGTTGCAAGGAATGGCAGCGATGAACGGAATGGGTGGAGCGGAAGAAAAAGAACTCGTCTTGCAAGTAGACGGGCAGACTTTCGCAAGGCTCATGATGCCAAAGCTGTCGAGAGAATATAGGCGAAACGGTGTAAATTTGCAGGAGGTGTGATATGGACTTTTTCAAAGTAAACGGAAAGAAAATAAAAGCACCTACTGAATTGACCGTGTCGTCAGAGATACTCGATAAAGCCGAACGCACCGTTGACGGAACGATGGTCGTGGACATAATCGGCACGAAACGAAAAGTTGACGTGAGTTGGGAGTACCTTTCGAAAGAAGATATGACCACGCTGACGAAAACCATCGGCGGAGATAAGTTCGCCGAGATAACCTATCACGATAACGCCACGGGCAGTCTTGTAACAATGACGGGACGGTCGGAGGGGCTGACCTACCAACCGCACTATGATTGGGCAAAAGGCAAGATTATGTGGAAAAGCGTGTCGGTCAGTTTTACGGAGAGGTAGCCTATGAAATATTCGGATAATCCCCGTAAGGTTTACGGCAAAGTGGAAATCGTCTATGCGGACGAAGAGTTGAGCCGTGATATAAAAGTGGCGGTAAGCGGTAATTCGCAAATCAGCCACCCGAACGAAGTATTCCGTTTGCCGAGCGAGCCGACTATCAAGGCTTGCACGATGGACGGAAACTCTACGATGGACGGAACTTTTCAAATGATGGGCGATGACTTGATCATCGGGTGGTGGAGCAACATGGGAGCGGACGGCAACGGTGTATATGCAAGCAAGCCGTATATCGAATTGACGTTTATGATGCGTCCCATTATTTATTGGCGAATCATCGGCGACAAGAAGCTCAACCAGTACCCCGTGGACTTTACACTACAGTATAAACGAAATGGGACAATAGTGAAAACCGATACCGTAAAGGACAACACCGAGGTTGAAATAGTTGTAGCGCCGAAAGTCGAAGACATCACGGCGGTAAGGCTGACCATAGAAAAATGGAGTCATCCGAACGCCGTGGCTAAAATTCTGCGGTGCTTCGAACGTGTATATGAAACCTACGAGGGCGACTCGCTTTTGTCCTTCGAAGTCGGAGAAGAGCTGTGTTCGAGCGAGGGAAACTACAACATCAATTCGGACTCAATGACCGTAAGCATTTATAACGAAGCCCGCAAATTCGACAAAGGGTACTTGCGGACGCTTATGCTCCTTGACCGTAAACTATTCCCGTTTATAGGAATTGAACAAAACGGCGAGATTGAGTATAAACCGCTCGGCGTTTTTTACTCTGACGAATGGGACATACCGCAGGACAGCCAATGGGTAAAATGCACGGCAACCGACAGAATGATGCGATTGCAGATTAAAACATACGTCGGCTTTCCGCTCATTGAAAACGTGTCGCTGTACGAGATAGCCGAGGACGTGCTGACGAAGATGGGGTTGAGTTCTGCGGAGTACGTAATCACGGAAAGGTTGAAAGATTTTGTGGTAGATACGGCGTTGCTGCCGAAAACCACGGGGTGGGACGCTTTGCAGGAAATCGCAAATGCGGGGCTATGCAAGGTATTCGTAGATAGGGAAAATAGAATCGTCATCAAGTGCGAAGACGATACTCCCGAATACAATCCAACGGAAATCAATCCCGGCAATATGTTCTCTTACAAATCAAACATCACGCTGACGGACTTTTCTAACAGCGTGTCGGTGGACTACTGCGAGATTAGCATAAAGGATGATGTGATCGAAGTAGCCGAGCCAGAGATACGGCTTGAGCCGAACGAAACGAAGACACTAACAATCGACTACACGTCGGAGGTGGCGTACCCGAATGCGACAAGCAACAATGCATCGGTGCGGATTATTTCGTATGAAAGCGGAGTCAATTCCTGCACTTGCATCGTAAAGAACAACACGGGTACGGCACAGACTGCAGTCATTACGATTACGGGAAACGCCATTGAAATCAATACCCGAACGGTAACGGTAAGGGATGAGGAAAGCATCCTGCTTTATGGGATCGTAGAATATTCGCACCCTACGAGCGAACTTGTGCAGAGCTATGAGCAAGCGGAGTACATGGCAACTCTGCTCCTTAATCGTATGAAAGCGGGAGAGGGCAGTATAACGGCCGTGTGGCGAGGAAATCCCGAACTCGAAGTAGGAATCGTCTACGACTGCATCGACCGCTTTGGGGACAAAGAAAGGCTTTTGTGCGAGTACAACAAATTCACCTACGACGGGGGACTGAAACAAGAAACCCGTGGCAGAAAGAAATAGGGAGGCAACTATGGCTAATTGGAAAGAGCCGAAAAACGATTATAAAAAGGAAGACCAAGTCGTCCCCGAAATTTTCAATACCCTTGCCGAGAACGAACGGTATCTGCAAGAAAAGAAAATAACCACGGAGCAAGTGCAGGATGCGGAGGTAAACAGCACGCAAAGTGCAACCCGTGAGAATGTGGGGGACAAGGAAACAGTGAAAGGATTTTTCGGTAAAGTAAGAAAGTGGTTTGCCGACCTTAAAGCGTTGGCATTCAAAGGAACGGTAGGCTCGGCGGACATCGACAGCTCGGCTGTAACGTCCGCCAAGATTGCAAGCAATGCAGTAACTTCGGCGAAGATAGCATCGAACGCCGTAACAACCGCAAAAATTAACGCAAAGGCGGTAACCGACGAAAAGATAAACTCGGTATCGGCAAGCAAAGTAACGGGACTGCATAAGGTCGCTACGAGCGGAAGCTATAACGATTTAACGGATAAGCCGACAATACCGAGCGGCGGCGGATTATCGTTGGCAAAATATGAATACAGCCTGCGAACCAACTATCCTTTGATGGAAGGTCTGTTTTTATGCTATGTCAGGTGGCATAACCGTGGAAGCGTTTACGGAGTTTCGGGCTGTGGTTTGCTCTCGATATCGAAGTGGGCAGAAGCAGGTAGTTACAGCGGAGTATCGTCGGTCTATGAAAGCGACAACATAAAAATTCAAATCGAATGCAGAATAAGCGGCGATACGATGAGTTTTTATATGTACGAATCGCAGGATGGGGACGGTAACTACGCACCGAACGCCTCTGGTGTCTTTGACGGTGGAGCGGAGGTTGTTCTTTATAAGTTAGGCGACAATGCCCCCGTCAGCAAAGATAGCAATACGGAGGGCGGATTAAAGACATGGCAAAATATTGACGTTTGGGGAAAAAGCGGGCAACTTACGGATTATGCAAACAGTCTTGATATTCGCGTGGACGGCTTGAAAGTGGGAGATAAGATAAAGGTAACGCTCGGAGAATTAATAGTCAATATGAGTTATATGAGCGAGAGTTACTTTTACAATACGGGCAATATCTGCTATGGTTGGATATATCAAGGAATGAGCGGATACGATAGTTGGTATCAGTTGCAGTGGGAGAATGAATCTGCAGGTAGTAGTGAAAAGGAAATGTCTTCGGATAGTGCTTGGACAACAGAAGTCGGACTGCTTGATTATAGTACGGATAACAGAATGACGATAAAGGCATCGTGCAAGAAAGCCAACTACCTAACGCTCGAATGGACAGACCAAGCGATGTGTTATATACAGTCGGTAGAACTCCACGATTTGCAGGTTTACAGATAGGCGGAGGTGGTAATGGATAGACAAATCATAGTGAAAGGCGAGGCCCGTGGCTTCGCCTTTTTGAATGTCAAAATCCCGTTGAACGATGACGAACGCTATAAGATAACCGAACGGGACAAAGTGGTTTTTTCGATAGGACGAAAGAACCGTAAACCCGTGATTGTCAAGGAATATCCGAAAGACTTCGATAAAGAATGGGGCAACACATTCGTAATTCATTTGACAGCAGATGAAACGGCAAGACTGCCTTGCTTGCTTTATCAGATGCAACTGACGATAGACGTCGAGTCGTTGGGCGAGGAAATATATACGCTTGTTAATCAAGAATTGGAGGTGGTAGCAAAGTGAACGATTGCAATGATAGACATGGACACGGACACGGCGGTGGATGTGACGGATGTGTGTCGGTGGAGGCGTTAAGGTCTATCTCACAGAAATATCAAGGGATAGAAAACGACGCAACGGAAACCGTGGTAAGGAACAAATCCCGAACCATTGAAGTAAAACTCAAGCCACAGCAGTATCCAAGTAAATACGCTTTTCCGAATCAAGGCAACCCGGCGGTGGTTTATATCGATATACACGATAACGAATCATACCGTTGGGACGAAGCAACAGGGAGTTATATCTGCATTGGAGCAGATTGGCATCAAATAAAAATTATTAATGGAGGAACAGCAAACAATGGCAAATGAAAGAGTATTGGAGAGTAAAATCCAACTGCGTAATGACACGGCGGCGAATTGGAAAGCCGCTAACCCTGTCTTATTGAAAGGCGAAATCGGCATCGAGATTGATACACGCAAACTCAAGATCGGCGACGGAATCAGTACATGGACGGGACTCAAGTACGTCAGCGATGACCTCATCGTTGCAAACACGAATCCTACGACTGCAGACACCGACCACGATGTAGGCGAACTTTGGGTTAACCAGTCCGACAAGGCGGTGTTCATCCTTATTGCTACGAGCGATTCGTCCGCTGTGTGGAAGAAGCTCGTAAGTGCAGACGAGGTCGAGGTTGTGGCAGAGGCACAGGTAGCACAGAAACTTAAAACGGCAAGAGCAATCTCGCTGACGGGCGATGCAACGGGTGCTACAAACTTTGACGGCAGCGAAGACGCAACCATCACGGTGGTGTTGAAGAACACGGGTGCGACCGAGGGAACTTTCACGAAAGTAACGGTAAACGAAAAGGGACTCATCACGAAGACCGAACTGCTTACACCCGAAGATATCCCCGAATTAACGCTTGCCAAGATTACAGATGCAGGTACTGCGGCGGCAAGGAACGTCGGTACGGCGGAGGGCAATCTCGTAGAGATTAGTGCAGACGGTAAAATCAGCGAAACGCTGTTGCCAAAAATCGCAATCACGGATACGCACGTTGTGGCGGACGAAACCGAGATGCTTGCACTTACTGCCGAGAAAGGCGACGTGGCAATCCGCACCGACCTCAATCGCTCGTTCATCTTAAAACAAGCGCCTGCGGATAACTTGGCGAATTGGCTTGAACTCAAATCGCCCGAATGCACGGTGTTCTCTGTAAACGGCAAGCAAGGCGACGTCGTGCTTTCGACCACGGACATCGGCGAGGGCAGTAATCTCTATTACACCGAAGAAAGGGACAATGCAAATTTCGAGAAAAACTTCGAGAAGAAGACCGCAAAAGACTTGTCGGGCGGAGAAGATGTTCTGCTTGCAACGGATGCCTATGTGATTAACGGCGGCAACGCTTAAAGGACGGTGGCTATGGCAGAGAGAGAAATAAATTCAAAGCTCTGTCTTCGCACGGATAGTTCGGGGAATTGGCATACAGCCAACCCCGTACTGCTTCGTGGGGAATTCGGAGTCGAAGAAGACACGGGTAGAATTAAAATCGGGGACGGAAAAACCGAGTGGTCGGCTCTGCCGTATTTTATCGTGGGGATGACCAAAGAACAAATCCTTGATGCATTCTTCCCGATTAACACCGTGCGGATTACGGTCGGGGAAATTAACCCGGCAGAAACGCTCGGCGGAGAATGGCAACAGGCGGTAGGAACGCAGAGAACCGAATTCAAATATTGGGTTCGAATGAAATAGGAGAGAAAAATGGTAGCAATCATTATAAGCGTTGCTTCAAGCATCATCAGCGGGATGGTGCTTTTTTTCTTGCAACGGTTTTTCAAAAAGAAAACAAAAAAGGATGAGGAAAGGGATGCGGCGAAAGCAAAGGAAAACATCCTTATTCTCAAAAGCATCGATGCCGTGGGCAAACTTACCTACGCCAACGCAATCGCCATAAGGGACGGAAAGACCAACGGCGAAATGCACGAAGCGATGGAATGCTACAGCGAATCGAAACAGGAGATGTACGATTATCTCCTCGAACAGAATTCCAAAAAGTAACGGAGGGCAGAAATGGAATATTTGGAACTCATCAGCGTACCTGCCATTGTCACGGTGGTGTACGCAATAATTGAAATTATAAAAAAGTGCGTGGGCGAGAACGAGAAGTTCAAACGATTTATTCCGCTGATTGCAACGGCAATCGGCGTGATATGCGGAGTGGTTTGTTTCTTTGCCTTGCCGAGCATAATTCCTGCAAGCAATGTCGTGGTGGCGATAGCCATCGGCGGAGCAAGCGGTTTGACTGCAACGGGTACTAACCAGATTATAAAGCAACTCGGCAAAAAGGACGGTGGCGATGGAGAGAAGTAATAAACTCAAGTGCGAAATCGCAAATGCGATTGTAATGCAACTTTGGGTAAAAAACCTTATTTCCACCGAAGAAAAAGATAAAATTATAGAAAAAAACAAATCAAGTTTTAATTGCTGATTTCGGAGCGTTTCGCTGGACTATTTGAAATGAGCACGGTATTGTTTGTCCTGCCCGCAATGGGTGGGACAAATTTTTTTACGCAAATCAAGTCCTCTCATAAGGGTAAATCAAGAAAATTAAAAGTCTAAAAAGGAGGTAAAAATGGACAAGAAAAAAGCCGCTGCTTATGCACGAGTTTCGACGAATGGTAAAATGCAAGCGCATAGTTATGAGTTCCAAAGCAGATATTGGAACGAACGACTGTCGAATGATGAAACCTATGAATATGTCGGATTATTTGCGGATAAGGGCATCAGCGGTAAATTTGCAAACCGAAGACCACAATTCATGGCACTTATGGATGCTTGCAAGAAAGGCGAAGTGGATGTGGTATTCACAAAGTCGGTTCAGCGATTTGCCCGTAATACGGAGGAAATGCTGACGATAGTAAGGGAACTGCGAGAAATCGGCATAGCGGTTATTTTTGAGAAAGAAAACATTAATACGCTTAATCCCGACAGCGAAATATTCCTTACGATAGCCGCAGCAGTAGCCGAAGACGATCTTGTAAGATACAGCGACAACGTATCGTGGTCAATACAAGATAGATTCAAAAGAGGCGAATGCATTATCGGACCACGGTTATACGGTTACGAGGTGGCAAAGGCTACGATTACAACCATTAATCCCGAAGAGGCAAAAGTGGTTAAAGAAATTTTTGAGAGATATGCTACGGGCAAGAGCAGTTCAAGGGAAATAGCGGCTTGGCTAAATGAACGAGGTATCCCTGCGGCTTTAGGAGGTAAATGGGCAGATAACCAAATTCGCGCCATGTTACGAAATGAAAAGTACAAGGGCGATATGCTGTTGCAAAAAACCTTTCTTGAAAACGGGATGAAGAAAACCAACCGAGGCGAGAAAAACTGCTACTATGTAGAAAACAGCCATGAGCCGATAGTGGACAGAGAACTGTGGGAGAAAGTGCAGACGATAATGGATGCACGGACGAACAAAAAATTACAAGGACAGGTCACAAAGTTATATCCGTTTACGGGAATGATTATATGTGGCGAGTGCGGACATAAATATACGCATAAGGTTAATAACAGCGGTTTGATATGGCAGGCAAATTTTTGGAAATGCCATAATTCGATAACACACGGCGTCAAGGTCTGCGGAAATTCGGGGATTAAAGAGTCTGTCATTAACGACTTATTTGTAGAGTGCTACAACGAATTTATAAAAGGCGGATACAAAACCAACGAAGGTGAAGAGGGACGATTGCAAGCAACCCTCGATAACCTTTATAAAGAAGAAAACGAACTGACGATGCTGTCGATTCGTGGGCTTATAAATCAAAGGCAATACGAAAATGAAAGGCAAGCACTATTGAGCGAAATCCGTGCGACGCAACAAAAACTGCAAGATATCCGATACTGTCACTTGCAAGCAACCGATTTCAAAGCAATAGAAACATTCGATGAAGAAAAACTGCATAGATTTGTCCGAAAGGTCATCATCCATAGGTGGGTGGTGACCTTTGAATTTTATAACGGAGTGCAGATATCACGAACCTACACTAACGGACAGCCCGGCAATATCAAAGATTGGAAACTAAAACAAAAAGCAAGGAGGGAACTCGCAAATGGCTGAAACGCAAAAACAAAGGGTAGTACGAACGATACCTGCATCGTTTATACGGACAACTGCGGCTAATCTGTTACTTTTAATAAAGGTCGCCGCCTATGCTCGTGTCAGCACAAAGAAGGATGAGCAAGAAGACAGTTACGAAAGGCAGGTCGCACACTATACGAAATACATTAAAAATCACGAAGGGTGGCAATTCGTAGATGTTTATGCCGACGAAGGTATAACGGGAACAAGAGCCGATAAAAGAGCAGATTTTCAGCGTATGATGGAAGACTGCCGAAAAGGGTTGATCAATAAAATTTTAGTCAAGTCGATAGCGAGGTTTGCACGAAACACCGTTGATGCATTAAACTCGATACGGGAACTCAAGGAACTCGGAATCAGCGTGTACTTTGAAAACGAAAACATTGATACGCTGTCGCCCGGCGGCGAAGTTTTAATAACGATACTTGCGGCTATGGCAGAGCAAGAGTCAAGAACAATATCGACAAACATCAAATGGGCATATCAAAAGAAATTCCAAAACGGCGACATACAAGTAAACTACAAACGATTCCTCGGCTACACACGGGACAAAGAACATAACTTTGTTATAGTCCCTGAACAAGCGGTAACCGTGCAAAGAATTTATAGAGAATACTTATACGGTTATTCGTCAGCAACCATAGCAAAGCACTTGACAGAAGAAGGAATACCGTCGCCATCGAATAAGCCGAAATGGTATCCATCGGTTATATTAAGCATACTGCGAAATGAAAAATACTACGGTGGCTTAATATGCGGAAAGACATTCAAACCTGATGTATTAAGCAAAAAGCGCTATAAGAACGAGGGGCAAGTAGAACGATACTACATTGAAAACAGTCACCCTGCAATCGTCAGCAAAGAAGAGTTCGATATGGTGCAATCGGAAATGCAAAGACGCGGAGATATCAGAGGACATTCGGAAAGCAATCAAGGGCGATACAGTAGCAAATATCCATTCAGCAAAAAGATAGTATGCGGTGTCTGCGGTACATTTTATCGCCGACACGCACAATACATAAGAGGGGAATATACGCCGACATGGGTGTGTGCAACGCATAAACTTGAAGGGAGCGAAAAGTGCAGTCAAACCTACTTGAAAGAGAGTGAGATAGAGGGAGCGTTCCTTGAAATGATAAAAACCCTTGTGGGCGATTTTCAAGCGGTTAAAACGGTCTTACGAGAGAATATAATAACATCACTCGACGACTCGGTTGCCGAGGAGCTTGACGCAACTCTGGGAGCCATAGAGCAATGTCAAGAAGAGATGCTTTCCGTCGTAAGAGCAAAGCGAGCAGGCGAGCTGACAGACGCAGAATACAACAAGCGTGGCGGAGAAATCGAAATAAGAATAAACGAGCTGACTCGGATACGAGAAGGACTTGAGCAAAAGTCGCACGCAGCAAAAATGACAAGAAAACGAGTGGATGAGATAATCGAACTGATAGAGAGCATGGACATCGCAAACAAGTTCGACGGAGAGATATTCAAAAACATAGTAGACACGGTAGTGGTCAGAAACAATTATACATTAGACTTCCATCTCAAGGTAGGAGTGACGGAAAGCGTGACGATAGTACGCCATTAAAGAAAGTGCCGACTGCGGAGTAAAATCCGTGGTCGGCTTTTTTTATTTGGGTTATAGAATGGTTGAAAAAACTTGTGCGAAGTGTTATAATATCTATAAAATAAAAATATTTTGGACAAACAATGATAAATCCTTTAGAAGAGAAAATCCTTCGGTATCTTATTGAGAATCATAAAGAAGGTAAATATACAGGTATAAGATTTGAAGATGAAAGCCTTGCGGATATTTGCATGGCGGTTAAATCATTGTCGAGAAAAGGCTTGGTAAAGGAGTATTGTACTACATTATCGGCATCTGCACTTTTAACGCCTGATGGTAGATATTATTTTGAGATGAAAGAAAATAATAAAACAAAGAACAACAATGAAGGGTTTTATCAAGTTCTTATAATTACAAATAAAAATGAAAAGGTAACGGAAGTTGACATAAATGATAGCAATGAAGTTTTCGAAAGAATCCTTATACCATATTTATCGGAACAGGAATTTTATGTTAATGGATTTGTGTTGCGTAAAGATAAAATTAGTAGACTGAAAATAGGAATAACTGAAAAATCCGCTGACAAATTAGCTGCACATGAAAATGAAACAATGCCTCAAGGTATTTTGATGTTTGTCTCGGCAAGCGATATTGTAGAATATAACAAATACACTAAAGATGTAACGTCTTCTATGATTGCAAAAGCAAAGCAAATCATTTTAGAAAATAATAAAAATTTGGGGAAGAATAAAAAAATGGATTATACGCAGGTATTTATTGTTCATGGCAGAGATAATGAATTAAAACAAGAGGTTGCACGATTTGTCGAGCGGTTTGGTATTAAACCAATTATTCTACATGAACAACCGAGTCAAGGAATGACTATAATTGAAAAGATTGAAGCGTATTCCAATGTTGGTTTTGGTATCGTTTTATATACTCCTTGTGATGTAGGATATAAAAAAAATCATGAATGCGACAAAATGGGGCGTGCCAGACAAAACGTTGTTTTCGAACACGGATTTTTAATAGGTAAGTTAGGAAGAAGTCATGTTTGTGCTTTAGTGAAAGAAGAAGTTGAAAAGCCCAATGATATTTCTGGTGTTGTTTATGTCAATTACGATGAGGCGGGGGCATGGAAATATGAGCTCGCAAAAGAATTGCGCAGTGCTGGATATGATGTAGATATGAATAAAATATAAAAGACTTTTGTGTTGGTGCGCTATGGCTTTGAGGAATCACTGATGAAAAACATAATAAGGTTTGACGAACACGGCGATACCGTTTCATTTTATAAAGAAGGATGGAATAGCATCGCTCAAATAGATAATATCCCAGAAATAGTCACTGTCGTAAAAGAAAATATGTGGAGTGATAATAATGGTTATCTTTATTGCGCCAAGCTGAAAAAATATTTACATAGATTAGTTGTTGAGTTTAAAGTCGGCGCGGAAAGGTTGCAAGAATTAACGAATAATGGCTTTGTTGTGGACCATTTAAACAACGACGAAAAGTATAATTGTTGCTTGGATAATTTGCATATTATCTCTTCCGATTTAAATATAGCAAAGGGACATACAGTAGATAAAGATATAGATGCATTGTGGCAGAAAGCAGGGATTGGCATTTATTTGTTAAAGAATAATGAATATCAAATAGCTGTTGGATTTAATGTGTCAGCTACTGTTCGATTAGGTAATTGCGAAAAAATCATAAGTGATTTGTATTGGAATTTTGATAATTTCGATAAGTGTTATTTGGCTATTCAAACAATAATTTCAGCACTAAAAGGTCAATGCAATTTATATGCAGATCATTTGCAAGCAACAAAATGGTGGTATAGAAAAGCAATAATTATGCCGCCAGAATATGCAAAGTTAGAGGGCCCACTAATAAAAATAGGCGATAATTATGTGCTTAAAATAAATAATAAGCCGGGGCCGAAAATGGCGATAATTGATAAGCCTGCAAAGATTGAGTAGTTAAGACTTTTCGTAGTGGCACACTATGATTTTTGAGCGATATATATACCTTTCGTAGTCTTGTGCCACGTCGAGACGCTCGTCGTGCTTAACAGAAAATAGAAAACCCCCGACCGTTGTCGGGGGTTTTAATCTGTTACGTTTTCGCGTTCGAACAGCGGCGATGCGAAAAAGTCCTGAAGGGTTATATTCAGTCCGTCGCAAATGCCGTAAATTGTGGAAAGCTTAACGGTCGAGCTGCGCGTCATTGTCACGATAGTCGGACGGGGCACGCCGCTTAAATTCGCAAGAGCGTTGATGCTTACGCCCCTTTCTTTCGCCAACTCAACTATTCTTTTGTATACGGCGTCAACCAGTCTCATTGCGTTTCCTCTGTCAGCGTATGGTGTGCCAACACTTTTATTATATTAATTTTTTAAAAATATAATCGTTGGTGCGCCAACAGTTAATTGACAGAGACGTAAAAACGTATTATAATTATTGACAATACAAAAATTAAGTTTTATAATTTCAGTCGGGAGATACTGTAATGAAGAAAAAGATAATAATTCTGATAATGGCAGTTGTATGCGCGTTCTGCGGAACGGTAGCGTTCGCCGCGTGCGATTTATTCGAAAGCGGTAACGGAAATACCGAGAAACCGCCCGAAGGTCAGCAGCCGGAAACACCGCCCAAGGACGAAGAGGACGGAAAGGAAGAAGAGAAGCCGCACGAACACGAGTATAAGCTGGTGATAGAAAAGCCTACGGCAACGGCGGCGGGCTCTGCAACGGACAAGTGCGCATGCGGCGAAATCGACGGAACGGTTGTGCTGCCGGTACTGACTGACAGCAGATACATAAAGAGTGCGGATACTGCAACCTGCTCTAAGGCTGGAACGGTATCGTACAAGATAACCATAAACAAGGTAGAGTACCGATTCAACGTAGCGACGCCTGCGACGGGTGCGCACGAGTACAGCGAGGGAGTATGCGAATGCGGAGCAGTAGACCCGAACTACGAACCGCACGAACATAGCTATACTGCAAAATCCGACGAAAGCGGGCACTGGACGGAATGTGCCTGCGGAGCAAAGACGGCGGTAAAGGCGCATAGTTATACGTATGCAAGCGATAACGATTATCACTGGCAGGTTTGCTCGGTTGGAAAGGAAACTACGGATAAGGTTGAGCATAGCTACGCCGACGGAAAGTGCGTCTGCGGTAAGGCGGACCCGCACGAACATAGCTATACAGCAAAATCCGACGAGAGCGGGCACTGGACGGAATGTGCCTGCGGAGCAAAGACGGCGGTAACGCCGCATAGCTTTGCGTATGCAAGCGATAACGATTATCACTGGCAGGTCTGCTCGGTGGGTAAGGAAACGACCGACAAGGTCGAGCATAATTGCGCCGCGGGCAACTGCGTTTGCGGAAAAGAAAAGCCTGCAAACGAGCTTGCGTATCGCCTTAGCGACGACGGCACGGAATACTACGTTGTCGGAATAGGTACGGTAACTTCGAAGAGCTTGGTTATTCCCGCCTCTTATCGCGGTTTGCCTGTAACCCAAATCGGAAATTATGCG
The DNA here is from genome assembly GCA_910576655.1 of uncultured Christensenella sp. Classification (GTDB taxonomy): domain Bacteria; phylum Bacillota; class Clostridia; order Christensenellales; family Borkfalkiaceae; genus Coproplasma. The sequence continues at coordinate 90,017 of CAJTJC010000001.1, read as the reverse complement.
TTTAAGGGAAGCGACATTACCTCGGTTACCATTCCCGCAAGCGTGACGGAAATTAACTCCGCGGTTTTTATATCATGCTACGATTTGCAAAACATAATATTCGAGGACACTGCCTGCGACTGGCAAATAGTAGGTCCGTTCCTTAACGTGGGCTCCGCCGAGGGACAGCAGCCTCTGCCCAACAGTAAATATAGTATAAGTTCTATATTGGTTTCGATGCCGAACCACGTGGGGCCTTACAATGCTTTTGACGGCGCGATGCTTGCCGATTCGGCTTTTATGGCGGATATACTGGCAAAACCCTTCAAATCCATGTGCGAGAATAAATTGGATTTCCACGTCATAGGCGACGATATTGCGATTTATTACGGCCCCGACGGAAAATATTCCGACGATGCGGTATTTACGGCGGTCGTAAACGGCGAGGAGTATCCCGCAACGCTTGAAATGGTCATAAGAAAGACCGACAACGCAACGGTGGGCGGCGTCAAGCTGTCACTCAATGCGTCGGGCGAATATACAGTTAACGGGGTTGACGGCAACGTAACAGATATAGTTATCCCCGCGGCGATAAACGGCAAGCCCGTGACGGCTATCGCGGAGGCACGTTCAAGGATAATATCGTAATTAAAACGGTAATAGTACCCGAAACCGTAAGCGTAGGTAAAAGCGCTTTTGCAAACTGCGCAAATCTGCAAAGCTTCACTATGAGCTCGGCAAAGGGCAGAGCGCTTTTGGTGACTGATACGGTAATAGGATATAAGGCGTTTGAAAATAGCGGAATTACCGAGATTACCCTTGCAGATACCGTAAAGGAAATAGATTTTGCGTTCGGCGGCTGCGATAAACTGACTACGGTAAACTATAACGGCACTGTCAGCGGCTGGGCGTCGATATATATGCACGGCACAGGCAACCATATACTTGCTTATGCGGGCGGCTTGAATATCGGCGGTCAGCGCGTAAAGAATATAGTTGTAAACAATATAGACGAGTTCGGTTTAGGCTTCGCAGGCACCGATATTACTTCGGTTAAAATCGGCAGCGGCGTCAAAAAGGTAAGCGGCAGTGCTTTCAACGGCTGCAAAGAGCTTGTTTCTGCGGAGATAGCCGACGGCGTCGAAATCGGTTTAAACGGTTCTCTGTTCAGATTTTGCGAGAAGCTTGAAAGCGTCAAGCTTCCGTCGGATATGAAAATTATTCCCCAAAGTATGTTTGAAAGTTGCTATGCATTGCAGCAAATCAACCTGCCCAAAGGGCTGACGCATATTGATAATATGGCGTTCAGGGACAGCGGACTGACGTCAATAGTTATTCCCGCAAGCGTCGTTCGTATAGGCGCGTTCGCGTTCGAATACTGCTACGATTTAAAGAGCTTACGGTCAATTTCCTTCGAGGATACGGCTGAAAATTGGCAAATCCGTCCCCACGTAAATACCTTCGGGTTTTTTGCAGGACGACCCCGTTGTTACGGGTAAGTGGTATACCTTTATCGTTCACCATCATGATGGAAAAAACGAGTGGCTGTACAATCCCGAGGAGGCGGCTAAGACGCTCAGTAATCTTGCTTACGCGTTTTTGGAAAACGACTTATCGGTTGACCTAGAAGTTTTCGATTCGAATAAGGACGAGCGAAAATTTTACGGCGGTGTGGATATTCTTGACAACGGAAGTTTCTTTGTGGAAACGGACGAAAAAAGCCTTGAATTTGCACTGTCGTTCAGTATTATAAAGCCCGACGTCGACGACAGGAATGCCTGCGGCTGGCATACAGGAGAATTCGGAAACGCCATCGGGGTAGCTTAAATAAAAAGCGCTTGCTTTAAAAGCGGGCGCTTTTCGTTTACTTATGCGCTTAATTGCTTTATAATCTTTGCGGAGGTCGTTTATGTGGAGCACCTTTTTAACAACCGTCAACGCGGTCGTGCCTATAATACTGCTTATTATGCTCGGCTATGCGTTGAAGCGGATAGGGTTATTCAACGCAAATTTCATTAAGACGGGCAATAAATTCGTATTCAGGGTATGCCTGCCGTGTATGCTGTTTATCAACGTGTACGACAGTATGTCAAGCTTTTCGGATATTCGTTGGGACGTGGTGCTGTACGCCGTCGTTATAATCTGCGTAATATTCGGGTTGGGGCTGCTTACGGCGGTGCTGACCACCAAAGACAACAGGCGCAGGGGCGTAATATTGCAATGCGCTTTCAGAAGCAATTTTGCCGTTATCGGTCTGCCGCTAGTCGAGCGGTTGGGCGGAGACGTAGCGCTTGCGGGCATAATATCCGCGTTTTCTATTCCAGTTTTCAATATCCTTGCGGTAGTCGCGCTGACAGTATTCGTAGGCGGCGGACAGTCTTGCGAGCAGCTTTCCCTTCTGACCCCCGCGAAAAAAAGCGGCGCGAAAAGCGTTGTTTTGAACGTAATAAAAAACCCGCTGATTATCGGCGTTTCGGCGGGGCTCGTTTTCGTGGGCATAAGGGAAATAGAGGCGGCGGCGTGCGGCGTTGCGGGGGCTGACGTTCCCTTCCGCTTCGACCGCCAGCTCGAATTTGCGTACGTTGCGGTCAAGGATATAAAGCTGATTGCCTCGCCGCTTGCGCTTATAGTACTCGGCGCCCAGTTCGAGTTTTCCGCGGTAAAGGGCATGACGAAGGAAATAACCGTGGCTACGCTTATGCGTATCGTCGTTACGCCGCTCGTCGGAATAGGCGCGGCGATACTTTTCAGCGAGTTTACAGACTTGCTTTCATTCGGACCCGAGGTGTATCCCACGCTAATCGCGCTGTTCGGAACGCCCGTCGCGGTGTCCAGCGCGATTATGGCGGCGGAGATGTCTAACGACGAACAGCTTGCCGCCCAGCTCGTGGTGTGGACGAGCTTGGGCTCGATAATAACGGTGTTTACTACGGTATTTGCGCTGACGGCTTTCGGGCTCTTGGCATAGGGTAGATAAGGAAAGCGTTGCTTTCCTTATAATTTTTTTGTGACAATTTTCGACAAAGCTCTTTATTTTTGAATATCGGTATGATATAATAACGATATGGTGCAGAACGACGCGCTTTTGGAGCCGCTTGAAGGCTACGAAAAACTTTATAAAGATTTACACCTCAAAAATACCGAGGCGCTCTTTGACGAGCTTACTAGAAAGGGCAGGGTAGACGTTGCCGCAAACAAGGCTACGGTTACGCAGTACGACAAAAAGCTCGGCGAATTGGAAAAAGTAAAGAAAGCCATTTCCAGGTCGAAGGGTCTGAAAATATTTCTTATAGTGCTAAGCGTAATCGCGCTGCTTGCGGGAGTTATAGCGTTGGTGTCGGCGATAGTCGGCGGTCGCGTTCTTTGGCCGAGTATCCTCGCGCTTGTCGGCGCGGTCGCGCTGACGGTGCTGTTTACCGTGCTGATTTGCGTAAAGATTAACCCGAAGATAAAGCAAAACGAGCAGACACGCGAAATATTGCAGACCGAAGCGGACTTGCTTTTAAACGAGGCGTGGACGCAGATGGCGGGGCTGAATTCGCTGTACGACTGGAATATTCCGCAAAGCCTCGTCACAAAGACGGTGCCAGTAATTCAGATGGACGACAATTTCGACGAGGAGCGGTTTACCTATCTTCACGAAAGGTACGGACTGGAAAAAAATACAGACGCAACCCGTTCTACGCAATTTTGTCAGTCGGGCGAGATACTCGGAAATCCCTTTTTGATACTCAAAGATTTAAAGCAGAGTTGGGTAAACCAGCGCTACGACGGCGCGCTTACCATACACTGGACGACGACCGTCCGCACCAAAGAGGGCACCAAAACCGTACACCATACGCAGGTGCTTTACGCGTGCGTACATAAACCCAAGCCCGTTTACGATTACGATACGTATCTCGTTTACGGCAACGAGGCGGCGCCCAATCTGACCTTTTCGCGAACGCCCTCGGGCGCGTCGGGTCTGGACGAGAAGCAGATTGATAAAAAGGTAAAGGCAAAGGCGAAGAAGCTTGACAAAAAAGCGCGCAAGGCGATTGCTTCGGGCGACGACTATACGCGGCTGGGCAACGACGAGTTCGAGGCGCTGTTCGGCGGAACGGACAGGGATAACGAGGTCGAGTACAGAATGTTGTTTACGCCGCTCGCCCAGAAAAATCTGTTAAAACTTATCAAGACCCCACAGCCGTACGGCGACGATTTTGCTATCCGCAAAATCAAAAAGCTCAATTACCTGCGGTCGGAGCACGCGCAGGGCTTCGATTACGAGGTCGACCCCGTTCGGTTCGTCGGCTACGACTACGAGTCGGCTCGCGCAAACTTTATTTCCGTAAACACGGAATATTTCAAAAGTCTGTATTTCGATTTGGCTCCGCTTATCAGTATTCCGCTGTATCAGCAGACCAAGACGCGCGAATTTATATACGACAAAAAATTTGCAAGCAACGTGTCCTGCTACGAGCACGAGTCGATAGCAAACTCGTTTAAAAAGGAGTTGTTAAAGCCCGAGCACGCGGCAACGCCGTCAATACTCAAAACCCAGCTCATTTCCAAGCAGGACAGCGCGGACGAGGTCCTTATCACCGCGTACGCGTATCGAGGCGAAAGGCGCATTACCTACGTTCCTCAGTTCGGCGGCGACGGACGTATGCACGCCGTACCCGTCGTGTGGATAGAATACTTCCCGATAGAGCGGCGCACGCAGATGGCTGTACAGAAAAAGCGCTCCTCGCGTCCCGATTTCAACGCGGGCGCGGCGCGCGCGGAATTTAAGGATATGCTTAAAAGTTATTCGGACAGGGGCGCGTACCTTTACGAGCGCGGCGTGTTCGCAATGCTCACCGACAGGCGTCTGACTGCGGACGCGGTCAGACGTATGGGCGAAACCTACGGTGATGCGGACAATTCCGACGCGGGCGAGCTTGCGAAAATGATATTCGAAGAGGCGGCCATGCACGACCGTTCCAACGTTCCCGACGAGGACGCGGACGCGCTGCTTCAGGACGAAAATGCGGAAACTCTCGAGGTTGCGGCCGACGAAGTCGCCGCGGCTATCGAAGAAGATTAATAAAAATTAAAAAGGAGTAAATATTTATGGCAAACGTATTGGACGAAGAGACCGGACCAGTAAGGGAAGAAGGACGCGAAATTAACGTAATCGCAAAACAAATTCCCGTTAAAGTCGGCGTCGGCTCTAAAATTTTCGAGGTGATACTCTGGTGTCTGGGAATTATCCCGGGGCTGATATTCCTTATCGTAAAGATTAAGGCGGCGCAATATCTGCGTCAGCTCGAACAGAAGCTGCAGCACGACGCTTCGCAGATTGACAACTATCTCGAGCAGCGCGTGGTAATTCTTTCCAACCTCGCCAAGCTCGTAGATAAGGCAGTCAAGCTCGACGCCGACACGTTTACGGCTATTGCCGAGGCGCGCAGCGGGCTTCATTCTACCAACGGCAACGACATGAACGCGACGTCGGCTAAGATTGATTCGGTCCGTTGGAATATCCGCAGAACCTTTGAAAATTATCCCGACCTCAGGTCGCACGGCGAAATTTCCGACGCTATACAGCAGAACTCGTATCTGCAAAAGGAAATCACCGCCGCGCGCGAGCAGTATAACGATACGGTCAATACCTGGAACAGAGAAATTCAAATCTGGCCCGCAAAAATGATGGTTGCCGCAAAGCAGGGCTACACCACGCGTATTCCCTTTATTGCAAGCAGAGAGATAAAGGAACAGGCCACGGAAGTATTCTTTTAACGGAAATTTTAAAGCCCTGCGCCGAATGCGCACTTCTCATAGGGAACAGACATACGATTATAAAAAGCTCTCAAACAAATTTGTTTGAGAGCTTTTAACTATACATTTTAATAACGATAAATTGAAATTTATTGTTCTTTCTTTTGCATTATTACTTTTCTTCCAAAATGACGAAGGTACTTTATTTATACTGCCATTTGTGCGGTATAACTAAAATTATAAAAACCGCGAGACTGGCGATAAGACAGACCACACCTACAATTAACACCCATAAATTAGGGGTATTACGATAAGCATCAGACGGCACACTCTTCCCATGCCCGTCAATATAAATTTGCACTTTATCACCGATATTTAACTCAGCTGTAGCAGCTTCTCTGCTATTATAATAACCAATGTCGCCACAATAATATGTACCGTCAAAAGATGTATATTCGTAAAAAAGGCTGTACCAATATAAACCATCAGTTCCAGAACTGTGTGCGCGTAAATCTGTTATAGTTGCTTCGACAGGATGCTTAAAATCTACGTTATCTTTCACGTACCACAAGTCTGTGTAGCCACACACAAAAACTATACCGAAAATAAACAATACGATAGTTGAAATTATATAAAAAGGTAGATTTTTCTTTCCGCCTTTCCATACTCTTTTGAGTTCGGATTTTTCGTTCATATTCACTCCGTGTTTATTGTGTTAAATTACTGTTTATCGTACAATCATTATATCACGAAAAATGGAAGAACGCAACCGATTGAATTTTGTGGGAAATATAAAACATATCTATATCTCACTATGCTACGCTTAGCATAGTTTGTCCACGAAAAAAAGTACAAAAAAGGCACAGCTTAACGCTATGCCTAAATCTTTTTATTTGCGTTTTATTGAATTCCCTATGGGAATTAACCTAAAGGCGCAGGGCTTTAATTTTCTTCGTCGCAGTCGAAATACGTCTCGTCGAGTTCGGCGTAAAACGCGCTGTCGGAATATTCCACGGTTAAAACGCATCGGGAATCAAATTCGCCGTAATGCGTATCTTCCGCGGAAGAATTGCCGCCTATGTTTTTGCCCGACGGGTCCTCGGTTTCTGTGGGGAAGACGTATCTCAGATACGGAATCATTTCTTCGACGTTGACGCTCATTGCGTCTGTCGGGCACAGGTCGTCTTTATACGGGCGTTTGGGCAGTGCGCCCGTGATAAGAAACCATTCGAGTTTTTTATCTTTTCTTTTCAGCTCTTTTTTGGTTTCGGGGTCTTTGTTGATTATTCCTACTATATCCGCAATCGTTTTCAGCTCTTCTATCTGCGCTTTGGAAAGTACGCTTCGTATCTTGTTGAGCGCGGAAAGCGCAGAGTTGCGCCATACCCTGACGTGGTTGATATAGCTTATCATAACGACGGTAAATATGAAAATCATAACGGTTATAATAAGCGTTACGGCGCCTTCCGTCGATTGCAGAAAACCTACTGCATATCCCAAAACCGAACAGCTTTTACCCGTGTAAATGCCGACGACGTCCTCAAACGCAGGTCGCACTCCGTCGTCGGCGGGTGCGTTGTCTCCACGCGTAGTATAGGTGATTGCACCCGTTTTTTCGTTTACGTGAATTGCTTTCACCCTATGCGTGATAAGCACCGAATTTCCGCGAAGATTGGATTTGAAGGTTATCACGGTTCCGATTTTTATTTCGTCGCTTCCGTTCGGAATACGGCAGACTATGAGATGCCCCGTCGGAATTTCCGGCTCCATCGAATCGGTAACCACGGCAAACAGCCTGTTCTTGCCGAACGAGGGATAGTAGTCCTTTACGAAGATATTCAGCATTGCGTTGACGAGTAGTACGCAAAATATGCAGGACAGCGCGATAAAACCGATAAGTTTAAAAACTTTAACGGTCTTTTGTCTCTTTTCTCTATTGTCCGCGTCCGCAGTTTTTTTGCGCGCGCCGGGTTTCTCTTTTTTCATAACGCAATAAATTAATTATGCCGACCTATTACGGCCGGCATAAGTTTTTTAGTGGGGGGGGGATTAGACCGTCGCTTCCGTCAGCGTAACGGTGAATGCGATATCTGCCGTATTCATATCGCCGTTGTTTGCCGAAACGAGCACGAGACTGATATAAGTATCGGTGATTTCCGTTCCCGAGACAGCGCCTGTAAAGCTGAACTTTGCCGCATCGCCCGTCACTTCTTTCCAGCCCGTCCAGGTGTCGGGCGTGCCTTCGGGCACTTCGTTATGCTCTTCGCCGACGCTTACGTAGAAGGTCATCGTTGCGGACGTCGACGCGGTCGTTACCGTAACGTCGTAGTCGGAATATACCGAGTAAGCGGGAACATTGACCGAAACTATCTTCGAACCGCTCTTTATGCTGTCCTCGCTTTGGTCGTAGGGTACGAGCGTTCCGAGCGACAGGTTGGCGGCCGACTGGTCGGAAGTGAACCCGAACAGATACGCTTCGCCCGTAGCGGCGGAAGCCGTCAGGGTATCGTTGTTACCCGTCCAAGCCGCAAACGATACGGCGGCGATTCCGCAAACGGCAACGGCTGCCGTCGCAGTGAGCATTAAGCCTGTCTTTTTCTTGATTTTCATAATTATATATTCTCCTTTTGATTTTTCGTTCGCTGTCATTGTTTGGCGATACCGACGAAAGTTATTCCGAAAATCGAGCCTTTGTTTTCTATGGTATAATCTCCGCCTTCGGTAGGCGTAAAGGTGTTTCCGTTCAAAGCAACGTCGTCAGGTTTTTGCAAAGTTATTCCCAGAAGCGTTCCCCAACTCGTCTTTACAACTTTACCGTTTATAACAAGGTTAAACTTTTCTCCGGGCGCGAGGGTTATATTGCATTTTCCGTCTTCGCCGAAGAAAATTTTCTGTCCGTTTTCCGTGATTATTCCGTCGTTTCCGCCGAGCGCGTCGAGAATTTCCGCATCGGTCATCGCTTTTTTGTTCCATTCGCCTATCGCAAGCGAGTACGCGGCATTACTGTCCGTCGGCTCCGTCCATCTCGCATACGAAACGGAAAAAGCCGAAACCGCCGTAAGCAGTACGGCAATAAAGGCGATTACCGCTATTATTAATCCGCAACGTTTCTTTATCATTTCGTACATTTCCCCGAATTTACCTTTACTGTATTTTATTACAGCCTTGCCCGAAAGTCGACGGAATAGGGGACCGTTCGGGGCATCTTAACATTTCTTAACCTTTTATATTTGGTAAATGCCGTCGGTTTATGTTAAAATGTAATAAAGATGCTGAATGTTGAATATAAAAAAATTTTATTGGTCGAAGACGACGACGGCATAAGGGAAAAGACGGCTACCTATTTTTCCGCCGTTAACGAAGTCGTCGCCTGCGCGACTCTCGCCGAGGCGGAAAAGGAAGCAGAAAAACAGAAGTTCGATATCGTGCTGCTGGACGTCGTTCTGCCCGACGGAAGCGGACTTTCGCTTATGGACAAGCTTGCGGATACGCCCGTGATAATCTGTTCGGATTTGGGCGAGGACGGCAGCATTCTGGACGGATTTTTTTCGGGCGCTTCGGACTACGTCGTCAAGCCCGCGTCCCTGCCCGTACTCGAAGCGCGTATGGCTATGCGTCTGCTCGGCGCAGACGAGGCTAACCTTTCTATGCACGGGCTGAAGCTTTCTCTTACAAGGCGTACGGCTTCGTACGGCAGGAAACCTCTCGAGCTGACTTCGAGCGAGTTCAATATTTTAGCTTTTCTTATGAAAAATTCGGGTAAATTTTTCACGGCAGGCGAAATTTACGAAAACGTATGGAAAATGCCCTATCTGAATACAACCACTATAAAGGCGCATCTGTCCAATCTAAGAAAGAAAATGCTGTCGGCGGGCGCAGACTGCGCGAACCTTATTATTACCGAATTCGGCAGGGGTTACGCCTTTTTGTCGGGGGAGGAAGCATAATGAAGAGCGCGGTGAAGAAGCTTGTATCGGTCGCCGTCTGCGCATTGCTGAGCTGTGCGTTTATTGTGATTATGTTTTTCTGCGCGCCCGAAATCGCCGTAATTCCCGAAGCGAGCGGAACGATAGAGTACGATACGGATAGCGCGGATTCGGAAACGGCTACGGCGGAAGTGGGCGAGGACGTCACTGCCGTGCGCATAAACGAACTGAAGGAACTCGGCAGGATAACTAAGGTGAATTACGTTCCCGACAGGTTCGTTTATCCCAGACGCCTGACTTCGGAAATACAGATAGTGGATTTGACTAAGCCGTTCGAATTTGCCGAAAAGGGAACGCTCATTTTTATCGTGCTTAACCTTGACCCCCATTCAGAAAACTTCAACGAACAGGTTGCAGACCTGTCGCCTTTCAAAGTTGGCGACTACTGGAAATGCACTTTTTCGTTGCCGAAGGTGTTTTGCGCGTCAAACGTCTATCTCGGTACCGAACTCGTTGCGTGCTCGGGCGAAATAGAAAATTACAGCTTCATAAACTACACGACCACTCAGGACAAGACTACCGAAAAGCTTATAAGTCAGACTTCGAGCGTGGATATGAATTTCAGATTTTATACGCGCAGGCAGACTATGGAAAGAACGCTTTCAAGCGCCTCGGTCGTTACCGTACACTACCAGTCGTCTGGCACGGCGTTTTCGGGCGTTGACGAGTGTCCGCTCATAGGCGGGGAGGACGCCGTTACGGGAGTGAGAAACAACTCGCGCGATATGCTTCTCGGCTTTTCAATTCTTGCGCTCGTAATGTTTGCAATTTACGCGGTACTGTCGTTTTTAAAACGCACGGCGGCGTACGTTCCCGAAACTGTCTGGACTTTCGCTATTTTCATTATGCTTCTTTCAAGGTTTTCCGTCGCAAGCGTTACGGGCGCGCCGCTTCTTTGGATTGCCGTTTCGTTCTTCGCCCCGTTTGCCGTTTTGTCGGGCGCGCTGATGTCGTTTGACGGAAAGCTGGGCAGACTGTCCTTGAAACGCGTTTTTCCGCTTCCTGCTCTGGCAGGAGGAATTCTTGCTTTTATCCGTCCTTTCGTGCCGTTCGGTGTTTCGGCGGCGTTAAATATCGTCTGCGCGGTCGTAAAGGGCGTGTGCGCTCTGGCTTTGTGTGCGCTTGTCGTTCGCGCCGTATTCCGCAAGGACGGCGGTAACGGCACCGTTCAGCTCGTTTGTCTTACGCTGATAGCCGCGGCGGAGTTCGCTTCGCTGTTTCTTCCGCAGGTATTCCCCGCAAAATTCAACCCTATGTTCTGGGCGTGCGGGGCGACGGCGTTTTTAACGCTGGTAAGCGTGCTTAAAATTTATAAAGAGACGGAACGCGCCAACGAATATCTCACGGACAATATGCAACTTGAAATCGAACGGCAGACCAAGGATATAAAGGCGGTCATCGCCGAGCGCGACAATCTTCTGCAATTCGTTTCTCACGATATGAAAAAACCGCTCGTTTCGTCGTCCGCGCTTTTGGATACGCTTATCGACAGGGAGAGCGACGGCGGACAGGTAAAAGCTTTGAAAATAGTCAGGCAGAACACGGCGCGTGTGGTTTCCAATCTGTCCGAAATAGGCGCATACGCCAAATTCAACTATATCGCCGAACCGTCCCAATCGGTCGACCTCAGTAAGCTATGCGGCGAGGTGTGCGAATTTCATTATCCCGACTGCAACGCAAACGGCATAATTTTAAAAAATCTCGTCGACGGACACCGCATGGTTTACGTAAAAAAGAGCGGACTCGAAAATGCCGTTTCGAATATCATATTGAACGCCGTCGAGCACGCAAACTGTAATTCGATAACGCTGTCGGTTAAATCCGACAGAAAGCGGACGCATCTTCTTATTAGCGACGACGGGGACGGCATAGCTTCGGATGCGGATATTTTAAACGCCTACGTTTCGGCGGACAAGCGCGAAACGGGAGGGCTGGGACTGTATATCTGTAAAAACATCATAGAATCGATGAACGGCGAACTGTCGTACACGAGCAGACAGGGCAATACGGTTTTCTGCATTTCACTTCTCAAAGCTTAGTCTGCAAAAACCGTTGCAATTTTTCAAAACCGTGATATAATAAATGCAGAATAAATTTTCGGAGGATATGATGAATCACGAAAAACTTTTGGAACGCATTAAAAATACTAAAATAGTACCCGTAGTGGTGCTCAATTCAATAGAGGAAACGCTGCCTAAAATGCGCGCGCTGGTAAACGGCGGACTGCCCTGCGCGGAAATTACCTTCCGCACGCCCTGCGCCGCGGACGCAATCGCGCTGACGGTCAAAGAATTTCCCGATATGCTTGTCGGCGCGGGCACGGTAATAAACCGCGAGCAGTGCGAAAAGGCGCTGAAAGCGGGCTCGAAATTTATCGTATCTCCCGGCTTTTCCGCAGAGGTTGCGGACTGCTGCGCCGAGCACGGCGCGCTGTATCTGCCCGGTATCGTTACCCCGACCGAGGCTATGGCGGCTATCGCCAAGGGACTTACAACGCTTAAATTTTTCCCCGCGTCTAACTACGGCGGACTTAAAACGATAAAGGCGATTTGCGCCGCGTTCCCGTATCTTAAAATAATGCCCACGGGCGGAATAAACGAAAGCAATATTTCGGAATATCTCGCCTGCGACAAGATAATCGCCTGCGGCGGAAGCTGGATGATGAGCGGCACGCCCGAGGAAATAGAGGCGAAAACCCGCGCCGCGGTAGAGCTTGTAAAATAAATAACGACGGTTTTCAAGCCCGCCGCGCTATCTGAGCGCGGCGGGCTTACTGACTGTTAATGGTTAACAAAAAGTGTTAGAAATTAATTTTTATGCATTTTTGCAGTGTATTTTTGCATAAAAATAAGGTTTTTGCGTTAATTTTGCATAATTATAAAATTTTTTTGTATTTTTTTCATAAAAAGTATTGACAAAGCGGGAATTTACCTATATAATGCAATAAACTCAACCGACAGTGAATGTCGGCGGATTAAAAGCAGTTTAATTGTGAAAACTAATTTTGGAGGATATATATTATGAAAAAGAGTTGGAAGAGGCTGGTTGCGGTAGCGGCTACCTGCGTATTGGCTTCCACTATGACGGCGGGTCTTGCGGCCTGCGGCAGCGATGGCACGGGAGTAGGCGAATATACGTTCAGAGATTACACAACCTCGCTTGCAACAAACTGGAATCCTCACACGTGGGAAGGAAATACGGACTCGGCACTTTTAGAGTATATATCAAGTCCTTTTGTGGATATGTCTATTAAGAATTCCGAAACGATGGAATATCAGTGGGTATACGAAATGGCAACGGCTGTAACTGATACCACGAAGGACCATATTTCGGATTTGACAAAATACAACTCTGCCGGCGCCAATGCCGAAACTCCGCCTACCGAGGGCTACGTTTTTGATATAGCGCTTAACAGGAATGCGAAGTGGGAAAACGGTGAGAGCATTACCGCTGACGACTATGTTTATTCCATGCAGCAGCTGTTAAACCCGAAAATGAGGAATTACAGGGCTAATCTATATTATTCGGGCGAGTCGGCAATCGCCGGCGCTTTGGAGTATTATAATTCCGAAACGCCTATTTACGACCCCATAGTACCGGCTTACGGAGATGATGAAGAGCCCGATTACAGCTTCGACATAACTTCAAAGCCCGTATATCTGCATCTTACCGAAGCAATGACGGTTGCCCCTTATTCTTTCGTCGATTTGAGGGATTTGGGCTATGTCGACGGAGCTCTGTATAACGATGTTTCGAAAAAAGCCAACGCTTACGGATATATAGTTTACGACGATACAACAAAGGGCATTATCCATGAAATCGTCGACCAGTATCTTTCTACTTTCAGCATGTCTATTTATACCGACGAGGGTAAAACTCAGATTGACGTCGACCTTTTAAAGGAATTCCTTTTCTATAATACCGGTAGATTCGGCGAAAAGGTTTCTTACGATAAGGTAGGACTTTACAAAGTTGACGATTATACAATTCGTTACGTTCTTAAAACAATGCAGAAGAGGGATTACTTCCTTACGTCGCTTACGAGCACGTGGCTTGTTTACGAGGATTTGTACGAATCCAACAAAGATACTACGGGTGAGCTTACAACCACGAAATACGGTACCAGCAAAGATACCACGATGTCGTACGGCGTCTATAAGCTGGAATCTATGCAGAAAGAAAAGCAAATGGTATTGGTTCAGAACGAGAACTGGTACGGCTTTGAAAAGAAAGGGGATAAGCTTGTATCATACACTAACTTTTTAGTAGACGGTGAAAAGAAAGAGCAATATAAGACGAAGAAGATAATTATCGACGTTATGGACCAAGCAACGGCAAAAGAGAAGTTCCTCAAGGGCGAGCTTTCAAACTGGACGCCTGCTGCGGACGAGATGTCGACTTATTCAACCAGCGATAAGATTTATCAGGTAGACGAAACCTATACGATGAGCTTCTTCTTTAATAGCAGTCTTTCCGCTTTGCAGAATATGGATAAAAACAAGGGCAATACCAACAGCGTGGTTTTATCCAATGACAAATTCCGTAAAGCATTCAGCCTTTCGATAAACAGGGCGGATTGGGTTAAGGCTACTGCCGGTTTCAAACCCGCTTACTCGCTTATGAGTAAACTCTATTATTACAATGCTTTCGAAGACCCTACTTCGATTTACAGAGATACCGAACCTGCAATGAAGGCTATTTGCGACCTTTACGGCGTTGAATACGGCGAGGGTAAACCTTACGCAACTTTGAAGGAAGCGCATGACTCGATTACGGGATATAACCTTACCGAGGCAAAGGCGCTAATGAAAGAGGCGTGCGACGAGCTTGTAGCTGCGGGACTGTACAAGAAAGGCGAGAATATTCATATTAGAGTAGCATACGGTTACGGGGCGCTTACTTCCGATAACCAACAGCAGATGACGCTCTTCAACCAGTATCTCAATGCGGCGCTGGAAGGCTCGGGTTTTGGTAAAATTACCTTGGAAGCTCTCGGTAATTTGGGCGACGAGAGATACGACGGTCCTGCTAAGGGCGAATACGCCATAGGCTACGGCGCATGGGGCGGAGCTGCGTTCTATCCCTTCAGAAATTTACAGGTTTATTTCGACCCCGACCAGAATAAAGTAAACGAACTCGGTTGCTGGGACCCGAAAACTACAAATATCACGTTGAATATAAACGGACAGGAAGATACTATGACCGCGCAGGCATGGGCTAACTGTATGATAGGTGAAGGTAAATATGCAAATTCGCCTGACGAAGTAAAAATCGAAATTACTGCTCAGCTTGAAAACTGGTTCCTTAAAACCTATTACAGAATTCCTATTGCAAGTACTACGGGTTGCTCATTACTTTCGTATCAGGTAGACTATTACACCGAAAACTATAACATTATGTACGCTTTCGGAGGAATAAGGCTTTTGAACTACAATTATGACGATGCGGAATGGAACAAGTACGTAAAAGACCATAACGGTATCCTCAGTTACGTTTAATAACGTATTACCGTTAATAAAGTGCAAATAACGGGAGAACCATCTCCCGTTATTTTGTACATTTAAAAAAAAGATAAATTAAAGGAGAAAACAGCAGATAATATGAGGATGTTCAAATATATTGTAAAGCGTGTGCTGCTTATGCTGCTTTCCTTTTTCGTGATAGTTACTATTTGCTTCGTACTTGTCAGGTTGTTGCCCCGCTCTCTGCCGCAGGACAACAATCTGGCGGAAGTTATAAAAGCGAGATGGGAAGCATTGGGGTATAATAAACCTCTTTTAGTGCAATACGCAATATATTTAAAAAATATAATTACTAAATGGGATTTCGGTACCTCGTGGTACGTGGCTACTATGGAGCCGGCGTGGGACGTTATCGTCGACAGGCTTTTACCTACCGTATTGGTAAATTTCTATTCGCTTATTTTCTCGATTCCTATCGGTATAGGGTTGGGAATTATAGCTGCAATTAAAAAGAATAAATGGCAGGATTCTGTAATAAGCACCGTAATAATGTTATTTATTTCGGTTCCTTCTTACGTTTACGCGTTTTTAGTGCAGTACGTTTTCTATTTCAAGTTAGGTTGGCTGCCGCCCGTGGTTGCGCCGCTTTCCGAAGCGGGTAACTCGTGGTTTTCACCCGAAATGTTTGTGAGTATGTTGCTGCCTATCTTTGCGCTTTCATTCGGTGAAATAGCAGGACTTTGCCGTTATACGCGTGCAGAGTTGACGGAAACGCTTACCTCCGAATATATGCTTTTGGCAAGAACAAAGGGCTTGACGAGAGGGCAGGCAACTATCAGGCACGCGTTAAAAAATGCAATGGTGCCTATTTTACCTATGATTATCGGCAGTTTTATTTCGATTATGGGCGGTTCGATGATAATAGAGCAGATATTCTCGATTCCGGGCGTCGGACAGTTATATATTAAATCTATCAATATGCGCGATTACGACGTGTTTATGATGGATAGCATTTTTTACACCTTTATCGGATTGCTTGCGGGTATTATCGTCGATATAAGTTACGGTTTCATTGACCCGAGAATAAAAATGGGGGAGAGGTAAAATGGAAGATAAAGAAAAATTCGACAGTAAAAATATCCCCGCTGAAAAATTCAGGTTTGTCAATCAGGACGCAAGCATACACGATACAAAATTCGATACCAAGCCTATCGGTTATATGCACGACGCTATGCGCCGTTTTTGCAAAAGTAAATCTGCGGTAGTCGCAGCGATAATTATTGCTTTGATAATTCTGTTTGCGTTGATTATGCCGCTATGTACGTCTTACGATTCGAAGTTTATCGATGCAAATTATGCAAAGAAAGGCCCCAGAAATTTAGCGTTAAGCAATATCGGCATTGCAGATGGGACCGTTTCCCGCGACTGTAACGAGAGAACTCTTATGCTTTATATAGGTATAGGAATGGCTGCCGAGGACTATGACGGCGCGGGTACCGTTACCTCTGTTCAGGGCATAGAAAGCTATTATCAGCCTTTCAAAAAAGTTAATTCCACAAAAAAAGAAAACGGCAATACGGTTTATAATATTAAGCTTGAAACTTATTATGAAGTTGGGTTTATGTATAAACAGGTTCAGCAGAGTGAGTACGCGAAAATAGTCGAGTGGCAGAATGAGACGGGAATTCAGGTGCTGTATCCTATGATAGCGGAAAATGAATACTGCCTCGATACCGAGAATGCGAATTACTGGTATAAGACAGGCGCAAAGCTTGCCCCTATAAGAGTTAACGCCGACGGCACAACTTCGCAAATCAAGTACAACGACGGTAAATTCTCGCTTGACGACAATTATATGCGCGACAGCGACGGTAAACCTGTTTACTATAAATACCATGGCGGCGGTTCGAGCGTCGAATCTGCCGAGTATCGCGTCAGGGTGCTCTATTACAATTATTACAGATATTTGAACGGTTTCGAGCCTGAATATATATTCGGTACGGACAGTCAGGGCTATGATTTGGCATTGAGAATGGCAAACGGTATTAGATTGAGCTTGATTGTAGCGCTCGCAGTTTCTGTCATAAACTTAATTCTCGGCGCTATTTACGGCGCACTTGAAGGATATTACGGCGGTAAAGTAGATTTAATACTTGAACGCGTTGCCGATATACTGAGCGGATTGCCGTTTATAGTTCTTGCAACGCTGTTCCAGCTGCACCTTGCCGCAAAATGGGGCGTGGTGCCCAGCCTGTTGTTCGCATTCGTTTTAACGGGTTGGATAGGTATGGCAAGCCGCGTAAGAACGCAGTTTTACAGGTATAAAAATCAGGAATACGTGCTTGCCGCGCGTACGCTCGGCGCTAAGGACAGAAGAATTATCTGGAAACATATTTTCCCCAACGCGCTCGGCACCATTATTACTTCCGCAGCGCTTGTTATTCCAAGCGTAATATTCTCGGAAAGTATGCTTAGTTTCCTCGGTATCGTCAACCTCGGCGGCGCCGAAACGACAAGTTTAGGTACGTTGCTGTCGGATGCTTCGTCGATATGGACGTTGTATCCGCACCTGATGATTTTCCCTGCAATAGTAATATCGCTGCTTATGATATGCTTTAACTTATTCGGCAACGGATTGAGGGATGCGTTCAATCCAAGCTTGCGCGGTTCGGAGGGCTGATATGGAAGAGAGAGAAGTTAAACTTGCGGTTAAAAACCTTAAAATCGGCTTCAAGACGGACGGCGGCAAGGTGCAGGCGGTGCGCGACATAAGCTTCGACCTTTACAAGGGCGAAACGCTTGCAATCGTCGGCGAAAGCGGTTCTGGCAAGTCTGTTACAAACCGCGCCATAATGGGCATACTCGCGGGCAACGCCATAAAGGACGGCGGCGAGATTATCTACGACGGTCAGGACCTTATGAAAATCCCCGAAGAGCAGTTCCATAAGCTCAGGGGCGACAAAATCGCTATGATTTTCCAGGACCCCATGTCCAGTCTCAACCCTATTATGCGCGTCGGCAAGCAGATGACCGAGGCAATGCTTATAAAGGGCAAAATAAACCAGCGTGAAAGCCGTAAGGATTTCAACACGCTTATGGCGCGCCTTAACAAGGCGATGGATGAGGCCCGCGGCGCGGACGATAAGGAAATTTGTGCCGAGAACAAACTGAAGTGCAAAAATTTCAACAAATTCGAATACAAGCATTTAGAGCTTGAAAACGCATATAACAAGGCTCACGACGCGGCGGTGGAAACCGTTGCCGAAATCGACGACGTGCTTTTCAGAATAGAACGCGGCGCGTTCAAGGACGTTCGCGGCGATATATCCGAAATATGCAAGGTCGGCGTTTTAGCGGTTTCCGAATACGTCGTCAAGGACCGCGCCGAAGAGCTTAAAGGTCTGCTTGCCGAAATAAAGCAGGCGGTCAAAATCCCCTTGACCAAGCAGGCGGTGAATTTTGCGCGCAGGTTTTTAAACCGCGGCGAAAGCGCGCAGACCGCAGGCAGCGAGAACTGGGAAGAGATAAGCGAAAAGCTTAAAACCGTAAAGGTCATACTTTCGGACGCGGCTGCGCTTACGATGCCCAACTTCTTCGCTATGGGCTACTATCTGACGTTTTCCGAGCAGCCGCTTCCCGCAATGGAAGTTGCCGAGCTGAACAAATTTTTGAGAAAGTATCTCGACGACAATTTCATGCTCGACTTTATTGCGCTTGCAAAGCAGGGCGTGCTGTATTCCAACGCGCGTTCGGTAGAGAACAAGCGCGCGGCGTTGCAGGTAATCGAGAGCAACCTCGGCGTATTCAGGACTGAAAACCTTGACAAAAAGCAGGTTATTGCATCGGCAAAGACCGTCGTCGCGGCGGTCGAAGACGCGATTGACAACCTTGAAATAATAAAGGACAACGTGCTTTACACGTTCCGTTCAAGCCTTAAAGCGGCGGTAAATCTCTATTTCGACGGCATTAAGCGCAACGCTGCCGAGGAAAAGAGGTTTGCAAAGCAGACCGCAAAGGCGGAGAGGATTTCTTCGCGCGGCAAGACGCTCAACTACAAGGTCGCGGATAAAAACCTCGTCGACCTCGAACTGGCGAAAAGCGAAATTTTAGTGTGCATAACCAGAGTTTCGGACGATATAAAGTCGCACGTGGACAAAAACGATACGATTGACTTCGACGCGCGCGTGGTGGACATTATCGACTACCTCAAAGCCAAGGCTTCGGGCGTGGTGCACAAGGTAACGCGCCGTATGGCAAAGACGCAGGCGTTAAAGCTTTTGGACGAGGTCGGTATTCCCGAAGCGAGGAAAAGATACCGCCAGTACCCGTTCGAGTTTTCGGGCGGTATGCGCCAGCGTATAGTTATCGCAATCGCGCTGTCGGCAAACCCCGATATACTTATCTGCGACGAGCCGACTACCGCGCTTGACGTGACTATTCAGTCGCAGATACTCGAGCTTATCAACAGGGTAAAGGTCGAAAGACAGCTTTCCGTAATTTTCATAACCCACGACTTGGGCGTCGTTGCGAATATGGCGGACAGGGTTGCGGTTATGTACGCGGGCAAGATTGTCGAGATAGGCACGGCGGACGATATTTTCTACGCCCCCGCGCACCCCTATACCTGGGCGCTGCTTGCTTCCATGCCCGACCTCGAAACCAAGGAAAAGCTTGAAGCTATCCCCGGCACGCCGCCCAACATGATTTATCCGCCCAAGGGCGACGCTTTCGCAGCGAGAAACAAGTACGCGCTTGAAATCGACTACGAGCAGCAGCCGCCCATGTTCGAAATTTCCCAAACGCACTTTGCGGCTACCTGGCTGCTTCACCCCGACGCGCCCAAGGTCGAACCGCCCAAAGCGGTTACCGACAGAATTGCGCGTATGAAGGGACTGCGCGCACCGGAAGAAAAGGCGGAGGAAATAACAGAAAAACCCAAGGCGAAGAAGGCGCCCGCAAAGAGCGCGGAAAAGCCCGCGGCGAAAAAAGCTACGGTCAAAAAGAGTGCGGAAAAGCCCGCGCCCAAAAAGACGGTAAAGAGAGGTGACGGCAATGGAAAACAATGACGACGTTTTATTGAAGGTCGAAAATCTCTGTCAGTATTTCAAAATGGGTCCCGCAATGGAATTGAAGGCGGTCGATAACGTCAGCTTCGAGGTGCACCGCGGCGAGGTGTTCGGACTGGTCGGCGAGAGCGGCTGCGGTAAGACCACCACGGGACGCTCGATAATCAAGCTATACGACGTTACCTCGGGCAACGTGTTCTTCGAGGGGCAGAGAATTTGCGCGGGCACCCGCTCGTACAGGGACGCGGTGCGCGCCGCCAAAGCCGAATACAGGGCTGAAACGGGCGAGGTTAAAAAGCTGATAAAGCAGGATAAGGCTAACGGCGCGACGGAGGTCAGGGCGGAATATTCCGAACGGCTTGCCGCCGCCGAGAGCAAGCTGCACGCCGTTATAACCGAACAAACTGCGAACATAAAAAGCGCCAGGTTCGACGACAAAAACTGCAATAAGCAGTATGCCGAGGTGCAGATGAACAAGGTGCGCGAGGAGTACGCGCCCAGGCTCGCCGCGCTGGACCCCGAGTCCGCGGAATATAAAGAGCTTGAAAGGGAATTTAAAAAAGAGCTGCGTTTTGCGAAGAAAGACAGAATTATGAACAAAATGCAGATGATATTTCAGGACCCCATAGCTTCGCTCGACCCGCGTATGACCGTACGCGACATAATCGCCGAGGGGCTTATTATACGCGGAGTGCGCGACAAGAAGTATATCGACGAGCAGGTGTATAAGATGCTCGACCTCGTCGGACTGGTGCCCGAGCACGCCAATCGCTACCCGCACGAGTTTTCGGGCGGACAGCGTCAGCGTATCGGCATTGCGCGCGCAATAATTCTGCGCCCCGACCTTATAATCGCGGACGAACCCATATCCGCGCTCGACGTTTCCATTCAGGCTCAGGTTATTAACCTTCTGAACGATTTGAGAAATTCGCTCGGTCTTACGATTATGTTTATCGCGCACGACCTGTCCGTCGTAAAATATTTTTCGGACAAAATCGGCGTTATGTACTTCGGTAAAATGGTCGAGCTTGCGACCTCTGACGAGTTGTTTGCTCACCCGCTTCACCCGTACACCAAGTCGCTGCTGTCGGCAATTCCCGTGCCCGACCCCGACTACGAAAAGAACAGAAAGCGTATCGTCTATAACCCCATTGCGGAGCACGACTATTCAGTCGACAAGCCCGTAATGCGCGATATAGGCAACGGACACCTCGTTTACTGTAACGAGGCGGAATTCGAAAAATACAAAGCGGAAATCACGGCGTGACAGCCTATGAAAGATTTTTTTAAAAGGGCTTTGCCCTATATAATCACCGCGGCGGTAGGACTGGTAATTTTCATTACGATTATCTGCGCCAAGAAGGTGTGGGAGGGGAACGCGCAGCAGGTAATGGCTACGCTGTCGGACGCGTGCTTCGTTCCCGGGGTGCTGCTTGCGGGCGCGGGGCTGATAGTCTTCGCCAGCAACGGCGGCGCGTTCGATATGCTTTCCTACGCCGCAATAAGGTTTTTCGACCTGTTCAAGAAGGATTGCAGAAACAACAAGTATAAGGACTATTACGAGTACCGTCAGGCGAAAAAAGAGAAAAAACGCGGTATGGCGTTCATGCTTATCGTGGGCGCGGTGTTTATCGCGGTCGCGGCGATATTTCTAATCGTATATTACCAAATCGTGCCCGTTTGACGGGCATAATTTGCGTTTATATAAAAAAAGGAGGGATTGATATGTTAAAATTCAAGGACGGTTTTTACGCCGACGTAAGGGTGGAAACCGTGTTCACGACGAGTATAAAATACCGCGACGGCGCGCTTGAAGAAAGTAAAAACACTACCGTCAAAACGGCGTTTTTGCGCGTGTTCGACGGCGATATGTGGTATTACGCTTCTACGTACAAGCTCGGCGAATTGCAGGCCGAGCTCGACAAGCTTTACGCAAACGCGACGCCAAATAAGGATATTGCGAAAAACGCTACCGTCAGGCGCTTCGAAAGCAACAAGGCGAATATACGCAAGTTTGCCGATAACTGCGTCAAAAGCAAAAGCCTTGCCGAAAAGGGCAGGCTGCTTACCGAAAAGTTCCCGCTTTTAAAAAGCGAGCATCTTAAAATGTTCGTTGCGGTGTATGCGGACAAATACAGCGAAATAGAGTTCTATTCCTCGCTTGGCGCGGATATCAAATACGATTTTCAGCTTTGCGGCGTAAGGTTCGGCGCGTCTTTCGCGGACGGCGACAACAACTTTACTTCCAGTCTTTCGCGCTCGGACGACTGCCTTGAAAAGATAGCCGTCGGCGATAAAGAGGTAAAGGAGTTTATCGAAGAGGCAGAGTATTTCCTTATGAACGCGCAGCCCGTTACCGCGGGCGAGTATCCCGTCATACTTTCTCCCGAAACTACGGGCGTATTCGCGCACGAAAGCTTCGGGCATAAGTCCGAATCCGATTTCATGGTCGGCGACGAAACAATGCGCAAGGAATGGGCAATCGGCAAAAAGGTCGGCGGCGACGTTCTTTCCATTTACGACAGCGGTCTCGAGGACGGCTCGGGCTATCGCCCGTTCGACGACGAGGGCACTTCCGCTAAAAAGACCTACCTTATCAAAAACGGCGTACTTTCGGGCAGGCTTCACTCTGCCGCTACCGCAACCGATTTAAACGAAGAGCTTACGGGCAACGCCCGCGCAATCAGCTGCGACTTCGAGCCTATCGTGCGAATGACCAGCACCGTAATAGAGGCGGGCTCGCTTACCAAGGAAGAGCTGTTTGCGGGCGTAAAGCACGGCTATTTTATCAAGGATTACAAGCACGGCTCTGGCATGAGTACTTTTACGATAGCGCCCAACCTCGCTTATGAAATAGTCGACGGCAAAATCGGCAAGCCCGTAAAAATCGCCGTAATTACAGGCAGCGTATTCGAAACTCTCAACCTCATAGACGGACTTTCCGACAAGGCCGAAATTATTTCCAGCGCGTTCGGCGGTTGCGGCAAAATGGAACAGTTCCCGCTTAACGTATCGTTCGGCGGACCCTATATGAGAATATCCAAAATGAGCGTACAGTGAGGTGAAGTATGGAATTCGAAAAAATTATCAGTAAAGGCACGGGTTACAGCGTATCCGTATCGGGCGGCAGGGTCGACTCGCTGCGTATCAACGAGGAGCTGAAAACCGTAGTCAGAGTTTACGAGGACGGTAAAATCGGCATTGCGGGCAGAATAGGCGAGGGCGACGACCAAGCGTTGTTCGAACAGGCTAAGGCAAAGCTTTCGCAGAATATTGCGTATCCGTGCAGCCTTACCGAAAACGCCCGCCGCGAGGTGGATAAATCCAAAACCATTATCCCCCCGCAGGATTACGTAAAGACGATGAAAAAGCTTATAACGCGACTGAATAAACAGTTCCCCGACTTCGTTTTCAGCAATAAGCTGAATATGGCTGACGAGGAGCTTATCTACGAAAACAGCAGGTCTACACGCTATTCTTTCAAGGGCAGCAGGTTCGGCGGCGGACTCATAATAAAAGAAAAGTCCTCGGCAAACATTATGGACGCGTTTTACGGCGCGGACAGAGCGTACTACGACGAGGACGCGATTGTAAACGATATAGGCGCTCTTCTGAACGCTTACGTTAAAAAGGTGGCTATGCCCGAGGGTAAGCTGCCCGTTATCGTGGGCTGTATGGACGTATTGCAGCACACCGCGCAGCACCTTATCGCAGAGCTGTACGTCAGCGGTTCAAGCCTTTTAAGCGGCAAAATCGGCGAAAAGATTTTCGACGAGAGGGTAAGCATACTTACGGACAGAAACGCCGAGGGCGAGATTGCGCCCTTCTTCGACGCGGAGGGAGCCGTCAACGAGGACGACAAATTCTACTTCGTAAAGGACGGCGTGCTCGGCGGCGTGGCTACGTATAAGCGTTCGGCGGCAAACTTCAATCTGCCCGTATCCGGCGGCGGCTACGCGCCCTTCGACGAGGTTCCGCAAACGAGCTTCGTCGGGCTGAGAATTGCCCGCACCGACAGCCTTGATAATCTCGTAAAGGGCAAGGCGATTTACGTGGATATGACCAGCGGCGGCGATATGACACCCGACGGCAATATCGGTCTGCCGGTACAGGTTGCGTATCTGTACGACAACGGAAAGCTGGTCGGCAGACTGCCCGAGTTCAGCATCGGCGGAAATGTCTTCGACGTTCTCGGTAAGAATTTTATAGGCGTCGCTCACAACGATATATTCGAATTCAGCGACGGCGACGTGTTGGTGGCTGATTTCGATATAAACAACGCAAAGGTATAAAAACTTATCGGCGGGTCATACTTAGAGTATGGGAAAACGCAGAACGAGTCATTTAATAGGCGATATTTTCGACGATTGCGTGTGCGCGAACGAGTGCACGGGACTGTATCAGAAGGTATCGCTCGACACCGATGAAATTGCAAAATTTCATAAACAGTATACTGAAAAAGAGGAGGAATAATTTCCTCCTCTTTTTATTGTGCGTTTTTTTTCGGCGTGCTTTCCCACTTTCCCGTAAATACAAAGGCTACAACGCATGCCGCAACCGCAACTGCCGCCAGTGCACCCGCCGCGACGAAAAGCGCGTACTGCGCGTCACGGAAAATAAAAGCGCAAACTACGGTTACGGCTACCGCTAAAATACTTACGCATGTCACGCTTGAACGCAGACAGAATTTTTCACGGTACATTGCTCCGAAAACTATGCCCGCAATTCCGAGTATCAGACCGAACTGAGGCATAACGAACGTAAGCAGGAGGACAATCTGTCCCATACCGTGCGCCTGCCTTTTCTTTTCAAGCAGCTTTGCTTCGTAAGCGGCTTTTTCTTCCTCGCTGAGGTTTTCCCGCGCAGAAGATTTTTTTTGCGCCGCATCAAATGCCGCTGCTTCCTCTTCCGTAACGATATGTGTGTGTTTGGTTATCCATTTTTTCTGCTTTACGGACAGCCAGAACGAATATATCCCCAGGGTAACTACGCTAAGTAGCAGCCACACTATAAATTTACCGAAAAGCTGCAGCCCGTTTCCGTCGAAAATCAGTCTTTTGCCGTCTATGTAGGTGTGCCTGCATTCGTAACGCTGTTTCCAGCATTCCATCGCGGGGCGCGCAAGCTGAAGCGTAATAAAGCTGACTAAAAAAGCAACCAGCCCTATCAGTTTTCTCACGATTGCGCCGCCCGTATAGCGTGACAGCTCCTGATTGTCCTGCAAAGTATTATCCATAAAAACCTCCTTTGGTCCCAAACTACCAAAATGGTAGTTTTTGAATAATTATATTACCAAAATGGTAATATGTCAAGTGGGTAAAGAATAATATGAAAATAATTTTGGGGGAACGGTTAAAAGAACTTAGAGAGGACAGGGGATACACGCAGAAGCAACTGTCGGATAAGCTTGGCTTAAACAGCGTAACCTATCTGCATTACGAAAAGGAACAGCGTGAGCCTCCGCTTTCGCTGCTCGCGGAAATCGCCGCATTTTACGGCGTTTCCGTGGACTATTTGCTAGGACTGAACGACGACGGCTGATAAATGCTGCGCTCACGCGACAAAAAGTCGCGGGAGCGCTTTAACTAAATGAAATTTGTACTGTCAGCGAAATTATTAAACCGAATACTGTAATAAGCGGTAAAACCGTCAAAGAGACAATCTGCCGCTTTACGCCGTATTTCAGTTCAGCAAGTTTTTCGGGCGAGAGATTGCCTTTTGCCGATAACCGCCGCCCTTTCGGGCGGCGGTTATGCTGTAAGACTTGAAATTTTATATTAACCGTGTTATAATCAATCTATGAAAAATTATATACTTTCTATAGACCAGGGGACGACGAGCTCGCGCGCGGTAATATTCGATAAAGACGCGCACGTCCGCGCTATCGCCCAGCAGGAATTTAAACAGATATACCCCAAAGCGGGCTGGGTCGAACATTCGGCGCAGGATATTCTGGGTTCGGTTATGGCGGTGGTTGCCGAGGCGGTCGTGCGCGCCGAAATAACTGCCGAGGATATTGCCGCGATAGGCATTACCAACCAGCGCGAAACCACGCTGGTCTGGGACGCGAGGACGGGCAAGACAGTCTGTAACGCCATTGTCTGGCAGTGCCGCCGCACCGCGGATTACTGCGAAAAGCTTAAAAAAGACTACGGCGATTTTATTTACGAAAAAACGGGTCTCATTCCCGACGCGTACTTTTCGGCGACCAAGCTTAAATGGATACTCGACAACGTAGAGGGCGCGCGCGACCGCGCCGAGCGGGGCGAGCTGCTTTTCGGCACGGTCGACACGTTCTTGATGTGGCACCTTACTAAGGGCGCGGTTTTTGCAACCGACTGTACCAACGCCGCGCGCACTATGCTGTACAATATACATACCTTAAAATGGGACGAAGAGCTGCTCAAGCTTTTTAATATCCCCGCGAGTATGCTTCCTACGGTGCAGCCTTCGGGCAGCTTTTTCGGATATACCGACAAGAGCGTGCTCGGCAGTCCCGTAAAAATTTGCAGCGCCGTCGGCGACCAGCAGGCTGCGCTGTTCGGTCACCTCTGCGTAAAAGAGGGCGACCTTAAAAACACGTACGGAACGGGCTGCTTCCTGTTAATGAATACGGGCGAAAAGCCCGTCAAAAGCAGCAACGGATTGGTTACCACGCTGGGGGCGTCGCTTTCCGAAAGGCCGCCGTACGTTCTCGAAGGCTCGGTTTTCGTCGGCGGCGCGGTGGTGCAGTGGCTGAGGGACGGGCTTAAAATAATAGAAAAAGCCGACGACAGCGAAACGCTTGCCGAAAGCGTCGGGGATAACGGCGGGGTTTACGTCGTACCCGCGTTTACGGGGCTGGGCGCTCCGCACTGGGACGGCGGCGCAAGGGGCACTATTACGGGCATAACCCGCGGCACCTCGAAGGCGCACGTCGTGCGCGCCTCGCTTGAAAGCATTGCCTATCAGGTGGCGGATTTGGTCGACGCCATGAAGAGGGACGCAGGGGTGGAAATATCGCGCCTCGCCGTCGACGGCGGCGCAAGCAAAAATAATTTTCTGTTGCAGTTTCAGTCAGATATACTCAACTGCGAGACCGTGCGTCCGCAGACGGTTGAAACCACCGCGCTCGGCGCGGCGTTTCTTGCGGGACTTGCCTCTGGACTTTGGAACGATACCGACGAAATCCGCGAGACCGTGCGCACGGGCAGGGTTTTCCGCCCCGATATGTCAGAAGAGCGCCGCCGCGCTCTGCTCGGCGGTTGGGCGAAGGCGCTGCGCCAGACTCAGACGCGATAAAAAAAGAGGAACGCTCAGTTCCTCTTATTTTTAAGATAAATTTTGAAAGCTTTTTTATCGGGTACGCCGCCCGATATAATCGCAACCGATTTGTTCTTCCCGTCTATAACGTATCCGACGTCGGCGTATTTTGCGCCGCGCTCGTAAAGTCTGCAAAAGGAAAAGGTAAGTCGGTTGCAAATCGCGGTCGTAATCGCCGCGCGCCGCGCGGCGTTAAGCCGCTTAAACGCCGAAAAATCGAAGGTAAGCCCGTCCTTGTAGCCGTTCGCGTTCATTGTGAAAATGCAGCCGCTGCGATAAATGCGGAAGGTCAGGCTGTCGCGCTCGGGGTGCATTGCCTGCGGGTTTTCAAGGCAGACCGCCAAAACGTAGTCGGAAATAAGCTTTTCGGCGCGGGCGCCGTAAGTAAGGTTGCAAAGCGCCGCTCCCGCCGCTCCCGCCACCATAAGCGCAGGCGGCAATGCAAAGGACAGGTACAGCAGCGCGTCCGAACTGCGCGCACGCGCCAACGGATAGCACACGGCAAAGAGTATTACCCCCGCCGCGGCGACGGCAAGGAAAACCGTTCCCATAAGCTCGCCGCGCTTTACGTCTTTAATTTTGCTTTCGTCAAAAATCATAACAATATTTTAACCGCTGTCGAGGCGGTTAGTCAAGCATATAAAAGGAATTAAAATGAAACTCGATTTCGAAATGGTACCCGACAGCTGCTGGTACTCGAATTTAAGAAGCATACTTTCACCCGCGCAGTGGGACGTCGTGCGCAGGGACGCGTATTCCCGCGCGCAGGGCAGGTGCATGATTTGCGGCGCGCCCGCAAGCCGATTAGAGGCGCACGAGCACTGGTCGTACGACGAGAAAAACTGCGTGCAGAAGCTTGAAACGGTCGTCGCGGTCTGCAAAAGCTGTCACGAGGTTATACATATCGGAAGAACCTCGCTTACGGGCGGGGAAGAGCGCGCGTGCGCTCATTTCATGAAGGTCAACGGCTGCTCGTATGCGGAATACCGTAAAACCCTTGGCGCGGCGACGGAAGCGCACCGCCGAAGAAACGCCGTTGCGGAATGGAAACTTGACGTTTCCTGGTTAAAAAGATTTACCTGAGCAGCATATTATATAATATTGTGACGAATTAGTTTGACTTATGGCATAAATGTGATAAAATGTATATGGACGAAAACGTCTTTTAATATTAAAAGGTGCGGAACGCTGTCGCGTTCCGCACGGTAAAAAGCTTTATGCCTTAACGCTACGGAGGAGGTTATGGTTAAAAAAATTACACTGATAATTTTAAGCTTGCTGATGGTTGCTATCGCGGCAACTGCGGTAACGCTCGGACTGGTGTTCCGCAACGATACGGCAGATTCTTCGCAGGGGACCGAACAGGGCGGGGACTCGTCTTCGACGGGCGACACGCTCGGCGACGGCTCGAACGGCGGAAATACAAACGGCGACGGCTCGAACGGGGGCGGTAATTCAGGCAACGGCGGTTCGAATAGCGGCGGCAATTCGGGCGGTAACGGCTCCGGTGGCAACGGCGGTGGCACGCAGCCCCCGCAAACCCACGTTTGTTCCTTTAAACTGAAAACTACCGTACCCGCAGGTTGTCTTAACGGCGGATACTCTCTGTATTCGTGCAGCTGCGGAAAGGAAGAGCAGCGCGACAAGACTAAGGCGCTCGGACACGATTATAAGCAAACTATTCATATGGCGACCTGCCAGACGGACTGGTCGATGACCGAGGAATGCACGAGGTGTAATGACGCCAAGACCCAAACGGTCGAGGACAGCAAGGTTCCCTGCGAATACGATTGGACGGATACGTTAGTGGCGACGTGTACTACCGACGGTTCGCAGTCAGGCACATGCAAGTGGTGCGGCGGCAATCAGACGAGAAAGGTAAACGCCCTCGGGCACGACCACGGCGCGTTCGTATCCAATAACGACGCGACCTGCGCTAAGGACGGTACCGAAACTGCAACTTGTTCGCGTTGCCCCGACACTGTTACGCAGGACGTAGAGGGAAGCAAGCTTCCTCATACCTTCGGACTGTATATTCCCAATAACGACGCGGCGTGCGACCACGACGAAACCAAGACGGCGACTTGCGCTAAGTGCGGAGCGAAGGATTCGCAGGATATTCCAAATACCAAACTTCCTCACACGTGGGGAGATTATTATTCCGATTTAAACGCAGACTGCAAAAATCATGGAACGATGACCGCTAATTGCGAAAATTGCTCTGCAACAAACACTCTGCCCGACCCTAACGGTCAGCTCGGCGAACATAATTACTCCTGGACTGTCAAAACTGCGGCAACTTGTATGCAGTTGGGCGAAAAAGAGGGTAAGTGTAAGGTGTGCGGCGACGTAACTGTTAAATACGATTACGCAAATCATTCTACCGACAAAGTCGGCGCGATTTGCAGCGTTTGCAAATTGCCCGTAAGTTATATGACGAGTTTCCCGATTAAGAATTTTTCTACGTTCGATTACGAGTCTAACTACGGCGAGATAATGGTCGGCTTCATCGTAAAGCAATTAAACGGCAAAAACAAACCGTTAGTTTGCGATATTTATATCGCGCAGTATGATAAAAACGCTATGGCAAACGGTGTGTTTACTCTCGTGGCTCCGTACGTCACTCTTTCGGACGTGCAGGTTACCAACGCTTGGGCAGACCCAGGCACCGTTGTCAACGGTAGCCTCAGCGCAAGCTTCAACGTCAGGCTTAAAAACGTTTTGACGAACAATACGGACAGTTATAAATTTATTATCGAAAGCCTGACGTTTGACGAGAGCGAACCGAGTTTTCGCGGCGTATGCGTATTTGCACAAACCGCAGGCGGGCAGGACGTAGAAATTTTCAATGCGAATTTCGATAGCAGAAAGGGCTTAGTCAGCGGCGAGCTTACAATGCGCGATTGGTGGCTTACCGACGTGCTGCAAGTCAGTCAAAGCACCGGCACGGCGGGTTTGGAGTATCACTACTATTCCAACGGCGACTACTACGAAGTTATCGGATACGGCACGGCAAGCGGCGATATAGTCGTTCCCGCAGCTCATAACGGCTCGCCCGTAAAGCTAATTAACATTCTTGACCATAACAACGGCATTACGAGCCTGGTAATTCCCGACAGCGTTACGGACATGGGAATAGACGCTTTCTTCGGTTGTGAAAATCTTACGAGCATATCCATAGGCAGCGGTATGACCCGTATACGCGACAAGTCGTTCGGCAGCTGCACAAAGCTGACAAGCGTGTCTTTCGGAAGTAACGTAACGGAAATCCAGCAAATGGCATTTCTCGGATGTTCGGCTTTGAAACGCATTAATTTCGACGGCACGAAGGCTCAGTGGAACACGATAAAAAAGGGTACAAACTGGGATAAAGGCACGGGCAATTACTTAGTCGTATGTACCGACGGAGTGTTGCCAGACACGGACGCGACGGGCTTGATATATCAGGACAATTTAAGTACGGGCGACAGCTATATCGTTAATATCGGCACGGCGAAGGGCGACGTTGTTATTCCCTCAACGCATAACGGATATCCCGTAACTTCCGTACAGTGGGCTTTTAACGGTAATCTTGATTTAACGAGCATAGTTATACCCGACAGCGTGACCGACGTCCCCGCCGACGCGTTTTTCGGCTGTTCCAACCTTAAAAGCGTAACGATAGGTAAAGGCATTTCTTGTTTAACCTATCACTCGTTCGGAGATTGCGGCAGTCTTGCAAGCGTAACGATAAGTAATAGCGTGACTTATATTGAAGAAAGGGCGTTCGCTAATGCCATTGCTTTGAAGGAAATTAAATTTGGCGGCACGAAGGCTCAGTGGAACGCGATAACTAAGGAAAGCGATTGGGACACTAATACGGGCAACTACACCGTAAAATGTTCCGACGGAACTATTTCAAAATAAAAATTCAACTTAAAGCGGAGCGCATACGCGCTCCGCTTTAAGCATGCAGGTGTTTATAAAAAACTGCGGCGTTATTATTTTATTTTTGTATGCCTGACCATAAATTTTTCAACAAAACGTCGAAAAATGTTTAATTGTAAAATTTTTCAAACACAAAATATTGTGTTTTAGTTAAAAAATAACATACAAGATATTGTGTTCGGGCGGCTTGACTTTGGGCGGGGCAGGTACTATACTTAAAATTACTTGGCAATAGCAGTCCGCTTGCGGGCTTTATGGGTCGGGGCAATATCGCTTATTTCGGAGGTCTTATTATGAAAGTTATTAAAAGGGATAATTCGGTTGTTGATTTCGATAAATCCAAAATCGTAACGGCAATTAAAAAAGCCAACGAGGCGGTAGACTTCGAGGACAGGGCGACCGACGCCCAGATTAGCGAAATAGTCGACGATATAGCTTCGCGCCACCGCCGCCGTATCCTCGTAGAGGATATTCAGGATATGGTAGAGGAAAAGCTTATGGAAATGCAGAAGTTCCAGCTTATGAAGGCGTATATCCTTTACCGTTACGAGCGCGCGCTCATCCGCAAGGCGAACACCACAGACGAGAGTATTCTTTCGCTTATCAAAAACAAGAATAAGGACGTAATGGAAGAAAATTCCAACAAGAACGCGCGCACGGCTTCTACCCAGCGCGACCTTATCGCAGGCGAGGTTTCGAAGGATTTGACCCGCCGTATCTTACTCCCTGAGAAAATTTCAAAGGCGCACGACGACGGCGTTTTGCACTTCCACGACGCGGACTACTTTTTGCAGCCCATTTTCAACTGCTGCCTGATAAATATAAAGGACATGCTCGACAACGGCACGGTAATGAACGGCAAGCTTATCGAAAGCCCCAAATCCTTCCAGACCGCCTGCACGATAACCACGCAGATAATCGCGTCGGTAGCGTCGTCGCAGTACGGCGGGCAGTCTGTCAACGTCGCTCACCTCGGCAAATACCTGCGCCTTACGCGCGATAAATACGCCGCGCAGTGTGACGAGCAGTTCGGCGATACCGTGGACGAGCAGACGAAAATCAAGTTCGTAAATATGCGTTTGCAGGAATCGCTTAAAGCGGGCGTGCAGACCATACAGTATCAGATTAACACGCTTATGACGACGAACGGACAGTCGCCGTTCGTAACGCTTTTCCTCTACGTCGACGAAAAGGACGAGTACGTGGAAGAAAACGCAATGATAATAGAAGAGATATTAAACCAGCGCTACAAGGGCATAAAGAACGAAAAGGGCGTTTACGTTACGCCTGCGTTCCCCAAGCTTATTTACGTGCTGGATGAAAACAACTGCCTTAAAGGCGGCAAGTACGACTATCTTACCAAGCTTGCGGTAAAGTGCTCGTCAAAGCGGCTTTACCCCGACTATATCTCCGCAAAGAAAATGCGCGAGCATTACGAGGGCAACGTATTTTCACCCATGGGCTGCCGTTCGTTCCTTTCGCCTTGGAAGGACGAAAACGGAAATTACAAGTTCGAGGGCAGGTTCAATCAGGGCGTAGTGTCCGTCAATCTTCCGCAGATAGGCATACTTTCCAAGGGCGACGAAAACAAGTTCTGGGAAATTTTCGAGGACAGAATGAACCTCTGCTACGAGGCGATAATGTGCCGTCACGAGGCGTTGAAGGGCATTACCAGCGACGTTTCGCCCGTGCACTGGCAGTACGGCGCGATAGCGCGCCTGCAGCCCGGGGAAAAGATAGACAAGTTCCTCTACGGCGGCTATTCGTCCATTTCGCTGGGATACATAGGCCTCTACGAGGTGACGAAGCTTGTCAAGGGAGTATCGCACACCGACCCTGCAGGCGCGGAATTCGCGCTTAAAGTTATGCAGTCGCTGCGCGACCACTGCGACAAATGGAAGAAGGAAACGAATATCGGCTTCGCGCTTTACGGCACGCCCGCGGAATCGCTTTGCTACCGATTTGCGAGAATAGACGCCGAGAAGTTCGGCTCTATCCCCGACGTTACCGACAAGGGCTACTACACCAACAGCTATCACGTCGACGTACGCGAAAATATCGACGCGTTTTCCAAATTCAAGTTCGAAAGCCAGTTCCAGAAAATTTCTTCTGGCGGCGCTATTTCGTACGTTGAAATTCCCAATATGCGCCACAATCTGACCGCAATAGAGGATATAGTGCGCTTTATTTACGACAATATCCAGTACGCGGAATTCAATACAAAGTCGGATTACTGCCATATCTGCGGCTTCGACGGCGAAATAGAAATCAACGACGACAACGAATGGGAGTGCCCCGTCTGCCACAATAAGGACCAGCGCAAAATGAACGTCACCCGCCGCACCTGCGGATATTTGGGCGAGAATTTCTGGAACGTGGGCAAGACCAAAGAAATAAAAGCAAGAGTTTTACATCTTTAAACTGCGTTGCTTCGTGCCGCTGTCAACGACACTTCAAATAATACACGGATTAAACGGTACGTATATGAATTACGCTAATATAAAATGGTACGACGTATCCAACGGCCCCGGGGTAAGGGTTTCGCTTTACGTCAGCGGTTGCAGAAACCGTTGCAAAAACTGCTTTAACCCCGAAACGTGGGACTTTAATTACGGTCAGCCTTTTACGGCAGAGGTCGAGGACAGAATTCTCGACGCAATGCAGCCCGACTACATAAAGGGCTTTACCCTTCTCGGCGGCGACCCGTTCGAGCCCGAGAACGCGGCGGCGCTTGCGCCGTTTTTGCGCAGAATGAGAAAGCGCTATCCCGATAAGTCGCTTTGGTGCTTCACGGGCTACGACTACGAGCGCGACCTTCTCACGGGGAAGCAGGGCGACCACGATACGGTCTTAAAAATTCTGCGGTGTCTCGACGTGCTCGTCGACGGACGGTTCGTGGAGGAGCTGAAGGATTTGAACCTACGGTTCCGCGGTTCGTCAAATCAGCGCATTATATTGGTGCCGCAGTCGCTCAAAAAGGACGAGGTGGTGCTTTGGGACGGCGAAAAGGAGCAGTAAATGAATTGCAGGGTAAATATTAAAAAGCTTAGGGAAGGGGCGACGGTTCCGTCGTACGGCAGCGAATACGCCGCGGGCGCGGACTTGTACGCGTGCGTCGACGGCGAAATAGAGATACTCCCTCACGAAACGGTAATGGTGCCTACGGGCATTGCGTTAGAGCTTCCCGTCGGCTACGCGGGGCTTATCTATGCGCGCAGCGGGCTTGCTTCGAAAAAGGGACTTGCCCCCGCCAATAAGGTCGGCGTCGTGGACTGCGACTATCGCGGCGAGGTCAAGGTCGCGCTGCACAACCATTCCGCGCAGGCGCAGCGCGTTGACGCGGGCGAGCGCATTGCCCAGTTGGTAATAACGCCGTATATAACCGCGCAATTCGTCGAGTGCGGCGAGCTGTCCGAAACCGTGCGCGGCAGCGGCGGCTTCGGCTCGACGGGAACGAAATAGTCAAAAGACCGCGTAAGGGTATCTGTTATAGGGATTTCCTTGTGGGCAAAGAAATAGCGCGCTATCTTCGCTTGCGAAGTATAGTGCGCTATACTTTATTAAAGATTAGAAAGATAAATTTAAGTTTACTTAGAAAATCGAATGCGTCAACTTTTCCACGGACGGCTTTTACCAAGCCATCCGTTATTATGCCAATACTCATTGTCAAGTCCTGCAACACCATTTTTACGCACTTTCTTTTGTATCAGACGACAGAACTTAAACTTAATTTTAGTTATAAGTGTTGTGTGCGCCGGTTTGGCATAATTGATTTTAGAGAATCGAACAGCAAGTTTGTTTATCTTTTTAGTTAACTTCTTGCGCTTCTTTTCGGAAAGTTTATCCCAAATAATATCACTCATAAGCGAACCGCTGAACATACCGATTTTCGATATTCCCCACCAAGACAAACTGTGTTTTATATCTTTTGCGGTTGACTTTGCGCCTGCGCCAATACATTGCGTAATAATTACAGCGCGCTTACCGAACATTTCGGGCGCAGGTCTATGCGGCATCCAACGATAACCCAAATGGTCTAATAATGATTTCATTGCGCCCGTTGCGTGCATTACGTATGCAGGCGACGTCATAACGATTAAATCAGATTCAATTAGCGATTTTTCAATTTTATGTGTGTAATCAAAGTCTTTACAGTTATTTTCGCCTTTCATAAAGCAACTTGTACAACCTATACAAAAAGACGGACAATCTTTTGGCAGATAAAACTCAACTAAGTCTGCGCCTTGAAAGTTTTGTAGAAAAATCTCTTTTAAGCGATATGTAACGCCGTGTTTCTCCGTGCCATTTATCACTGTTATTTTCATATAATCACCGCTAAATTACTGTTTATAGTAGTTTTATTATAGCATAACCGTACTAAAAAAGCAAGGACTGATTACCGTCCTTGCTTTGTCCCTATGAAATACACCGCTACGCGGTCTTTTTTATTGCAATCTTTAAATTGAGCCTGTCAAACATTATTTGGTCTTTTTTAACAATGGCTATTGACAAACGGTATAGCCTCTGTTAAAATAGCAATGGACAAAGTCCGAATGCGTTGATTTAAAAAAAACAGTAAAAGAAGCAGCTCGAATGATAGTTTAATTGCGGTAAACTGTCGGCAGAGCGGATGGTTTCTCCGACACCCCCATTCAACGCAAATAAAAAATAAGGAGAAACACATGAAAAAAGTAACCTCAAAACTGCTGGCTTGTATTATCTGTATAGCAATGGCGTTTACGCTCGTTTTTGCTGCTGCCTGCGGCGCCGCCGTTACGGGCATAACCGTAAGCTCGGCCGGTAACGTGACCGAAATAGAGGTCGGTCAGACGTTGCAGCTCACCGCAAGCGTATTGCCCGAAAAGGCTTCTCAGGAAGTAGTTTGGTCGTCCGACGACGAGGACAAGGCTACCGTGAGCGGCAGCGGGCTTGTTACCGCAAAGAGCGCGGGCAACGTAATTATTACGGCAAAAAGCGCCGAAAACGCCGAAATCAAAAAGGGCTTCGCTCTGGTTATAAAGCCGTCGACGCCCGTCGTAGACAATACGCCCAAATCCATAACGCTTACAACCGCAGGTAACGCGACGGAGGTCGGTGTAGGTTCTACGCTGAAAGTTAACGCAACGGTAAGCCCTGCGACCGCATCGCAGGAGGTTATCTGGACGACGAGCGACGCTCAAACCGCTACGGTTTCGAACGGCGTCGTTACCGGCGTAAAGCCTGGCGAAGTCACCGTTACTGCTACGGCGAAGGACGTGGCTGCGGTTACGAAGTCCATTATGCTGGCCGTCGTCGAGGAGAGTGATAAGCCCTCCGCTGATTACGGCAAGCTTCCCTTCTCTACTCACGCGGAGTATCTCGAAGCGGAAAACGGAACCAACCTCAAAGTAAAGGGTGTTGTAACCTATATCGCGTCGAGCGGAAGCGGCTCGGTTTCATATTACATACAGAACGGACCGGACGCTTACTATATTTTCGGACAGGATACGACCAAATATGCCGTCGAGGTAGGTAAGGTCTATGCCGTTGGCGGCTCTAAGACGTTCTACCGCACGGGCGCGCACGAAATCGTCGATATCGAGTATTTCGAGGCGCTCGACGAACGCATTACCGTAACCGAAACAAGTCTGGACGACAAGGACGTTTCCTCGCAGGAAGCGACGATGGCTTATCACGGAGCGGTGGTAACGGGTACGGCGACCGTAACGGTTACGCCCACCACGTCGACTAAGGCGTACAGCGTAAACGTAACCGTAAACGGAAAGGATACCACTTTGCGCGTGGATGCGGGCAATCTCGAAAGCAGCGTGCTTACGGCTATCAATGCGAAATTATCCGCGGCGCTTGCGGGCGTCACGATAGACTTCAAGGGCGTTCTGACCCATTACGGCAACGGAAACTTCAAGGCGCCGCAGGTGCTTATTTACAGCGCGGACGATATAACCGTCAGCGAGCCTACGCCCGTCGCCAAGGTCAATATAGTTAAGGACGCGCTTACGGTGACAGGCTTTATTAAGGCTGACGCTTCGTCGGTTACTCTTCCCACGGTATCGGAAGCATTTGCGGACGTAAGCATAGCTTGGAGCAGCGACAACACGGCTGTTATTACGGCTGCGGGAGAGGTGACTCACCCCGAAAAGGACACGGTCGTTACGCTTACGGCTACCGTATCGCATAGCGAGGACGCTACCGCAACCGCAACCAAGCAATTTAAAGTAAACGTGGCCGGTTCTGCCTTCGACGCAGAAAAGCTGTTAGAGCTTGACTTCGAGGACGCCAAGGAGCCCAACCAGTACGGACAGTCGGCAACGAAGCCCGGCTATACCAATAAGGATACGGGAGAGGGCGTAGATGCGGCGAATACCGTCACACTCGGCGGCAACGACTGGATACTGACGGGAACGCTTATTTCCTCCGCGGCAGGCAGCGACCATACCGACGGCACGTTTGCAGGCAGAATGAGCGCAAAGCAAGGCAAGGTTGAAACCACCGTCGCGGGCGAATACAACTACGTTGAATTCGACGTGGCTACGTTCGGCTCGCAGTCGCACGGAACGGTCGTCACCGTTATGTATAAAATGGCGGACGGCAACGAGTGGCTGGAATGCGGAATGACTGTTGTCGTCGACTCGTACGAGCTTTCGACGTGCAGAATAGTTCTTGCCGAGGGAGTGAAGAACGTAAGAATTTGCGTAGTAAGCGGTAACGGCAACGTCAACATAGACAATATCAGACTTTACAAGTAGGATTCCGATTATGAAAAAGAGAATACTATTTGTAATTATAGCCGCAGCTATGGCTCTCTGTCTTTTGATAATGCCCGCTTGCGGCAAGACCGCGCAAAGCCCCGTTTCAATCGAGATAACCAAGGACGGTTACGAGGTTAACGAGCTTAACGCTTTCGTCGGCGACAGTATTGCGCTTACAGTAAAGGCGAGCGACGGCTCTGCCCCGACTGCCGAGTGGACCAGCTCGAAGCCCGATATTGCGACC
Organism: uncultured Christensenella sp.; assembly: GCA_910576655.1. Lineage (GTDB taxonomy): Bacteria > Bacillota > Clostridia > Christensenellales > Borkfalkiaceae > Coproplasma. Next base: position 51,560 of record CAJTJC010000001.1, on the reverse strand, counting down.
GTGGACGGCGGCGCCGTTACGGTAAAGGGCGAGGGCACCGCGATAATTACGGCGGAGCTTTCGGGCGGCGCAAGCGACAGCGTGTTTATAGTTGCAAAGCAGAAGGTCGAGCAGCTCGGCGTAGGCAGCGGAAAGAGCGCGGACGACCCCATATTCATAGGCAACGAGGGCAAGGACGAGCCTCTGGAAATATACTTTATCGAAATGACGCAGATTTACGCGGATTCGATATTTATAAAAAAGGGCAACGTAGAGGTGTTGATTGACGCGGGCTGGCAGCTTGACGGCACGTATATAAATCAGTTCCTCAAAGAAAAGATTGCCGACGACAGACTGGATTTATTTATGGTTTCGCATAGCGACGGCGACCATATTGACGGCGTGGCTAACGCGCTTGACGGCGTAGCGGATATATCGCTTATGATAGATTACGGCGGCGTGGGCAGCGGTAACGTAAAGGCGACCCGTGATAAGTATACCCAGAAGGGAATGCAGTATCATTCGGCTTACGACTGCGCGAACCAAGTAGACGGCGCGGTAAACCGTTACTATCTTACCGACGAGCTGTACGTTGAAATCCTCAACACGGGCAACTATATAGGCAACAGCGAATCGGGCGCAAGCAATCCCCATTCCCTTGCTACGATGTTTACGTACAGGCAATTCAGATTTTTCACGGCGGGAGACCTTACCTCGGAATCGGAAAAGCAGCTGCTTCTCAACGAGGCGCTGCCCAACGTAACGCTTTACAAGGCTTCGCACCACGGCTCGCACGGGTCGAATTCGCAGGCGCTTTTGGATACGCTCAACCCCAAGGCGGTGGCAATTTCCGCGGCGCGCGCAAGCAATTACGGGTACAACTGGACGAAACCGTTAAAGGACGTCACTTACAACCTCAACGGCGCAAGCGGTCACCCCATTGCGGGCGCGATTGAAAGAATTTACAAGGCTCCGAATATTTCGGTTAACCTCAACGTCTACTGGAATATGGTAAACGGGACTATGAAATTCACTTCTTACGGCGAGGACGACTTTACGTTCGAGGGCTCGACCCCGCGCAAGGGCTATTACGATTTATCGCTGACTGGCGGAAATCCCGTCTGGAATGAAGAAAAGCAGGATTTCGAAAACAGGGTCACGGGCGAAGAGAATTTCAGGCTGCACGAGTCTAAGGTGTTTATTTTCAGAAATTATCAGCAATATCTGCCCGCCTGGGCAAAGCAGGAGTTTTTCCCCGACGCGGCAACGGCATAATAATTTAAGTTTATCGGAAGAGGCGGAACGCCTCTTCCGATATTAATCTTGACAACGCAAACAATAGATAGTATAATATAGATAATAAAATATCAATAAAAGGGGTGCTAAAATGGCGCTTTACATAGGCATAGACATAGGCGGAACTGCGATAAAGGGGGTCGTAATCGACGAAAACGGCAAGCTCTACGGCGAGGACAGCGTTGTTACCGTCAGGGGTGAGGAAATCGTCAACGGCATAGCGGCGCTCTGCAACCGTCTTTCGCGGCAAAACGGCGGAAGGATTGCGGGCGTGGGCATAGGCTGCGCAGGGGTAATAGATTCCGCAAACGGCAAGGTGGTGCTTGCAAGCAATCTCGGCCTTGCCGATTTTTCTATGGTCGGGCTTTTGAAAGAAAAAATAAATCTGCCCGTCAGAATTACCAACGACGCGAACGCCGCAGCGCTCGGCGAAGCGAAGTTCGGCGCCGGCAAAAATTATAAAAACAGTATTCTCGTAACGCTCGGTACGGGCGTTGGCGGAGGAATAGTGATAGACGGCAGGCTGTTCGAGGGCAATAAATCCGCGGGCGCGGAAATCGGTCACATGGTAATTGAGCGCGGCGGCGCGCAGTGCTCGTGCGGGCGGCAGGGCTGCTTCGAGGCGTATTCGTCGGCAACCGCGCTGAAACGCCGCACAAAGTGGGCAATGGAAGAGGACACTGGCTCGGCAATGTGGGGTAAGTATACCTCGGATAAGGTGACGGGCAAAACCGCGTTCGAGTACGCAGACTGCGATACGTCTGCAAGAAAGGTCGTGGACTGGTATATCGACTATCTTGCGTGCGGGCTTGTAAACCTTGCAAACGCATTCCGTCCCGAGGTGATAATGCTCGGCGGCGGGGTTTCGAAGGAGGGCGAACGGCTTACGGCGCCGTTGCAGGAAATACTCGACCGCGAGGTATTCGCCGCGCAATATGCGCGTGTTCTGGTAAAGACGGCTGCGCTCGGCGCTGCCGCGGGAGCTTACGGCGCTGCCGCGTTGTGGCTGTAAAGAGGTGAAATATGTATAAGGAAATACCGTTGATTTCATTGCAGAGAATGCCGGTGTATCTCAACTATCTTAAAAGTATGCCCGCGAGCGAAAAATTCGTATCCTCGGGGCATATTGCCGAGGCGCTCGGGCTCGGCGAAGTGCTTGTCAGAAAGGATTTGGCGTATACCGCGGCTGTCGGCAGACCGCGCGTCGGCTACGTCACGGAAGAGCTTATATCCGCTATCGAAGAGTTTTTGTGCTTCAACGGCAAGCGCCACGCCGTAATAGTCGGATACGGCGCGGTCGGAAAGGCGATTTTGGATTACGGCGGCTTCGGATATTACGGCATAGAAATAGTCGCCGCTTTCGACAGCGACGCGGACAAGCTGGGGCAGTCTCCGTCGGGTAAACCCGTTTACGACGTTGCCGACGCAGAGGCGCAGATTGCGCGCCTGAACGCAAAGCTTGCCATAATATGCGTCCCCGCGCAGGCAGCGCAGGGCGTTGCGGATATGCTTGTAAGGTGCGGGGTCAAAGCAATTTTAAGCTTTGCGCCCGCAACGCTGAAAACGCCCGAGGGCGTAGAGGTCAGGCAAATTGACGTTGCCGCCAATCTTGCGATTTTATCAAGCAGTATAAAGTAGCCATGGAAAGAGAATTGAGTGCCGAAGCGCTTGCGGCAAAAGCGGAAAAAGCGCTTAAAATTTTAAAAATATCGGTGATTGTAACGGCGGTTTGCGCAGTCGCGCTACCCGCGGTTTCGCTTATACTTCTTATATGCGCGGACAGGGCGATTTACGGACTTATCGGTCTGGGCGTGTCGCTGGGCGTATTTATAGCCATGCTTACCGTGCTTGCGTGCGTTTTTATTTACGTCCGCAAATGTATAAAAGAGCAAAACAAGAAAAGCGACGAACGGGAAAAGCAGTAAGTCGTTAGGGGGACAAATGGCTGTAAGCATTGAAAAGCTTGAAAAAATCTACAAGGTAAAGGGGGGCGCGGATGTCCGCGCCCTTAAAGGTATTTCCTTTAATCTGCCCGATACGGGAATGGTTTTCGTGCTCGGTAAATCTGGCTGCGGAAAGTCGACTCTTTTAAATATTTTAGGCGGGCTGGACTGCTTTGACGGCGGTGATGTAATAATAGACGGCAGGTCTGCAAAGGGACGCGGGGCAAAGGAGTCGGACAGATACCGCAACGAATACGTAGGCTTCGTGTTTCAGGAAAACAACCTTCTCGAAAAAGAAAGCGTAAAAAGCAACGTCGGGCTCGCTTTGGATTTGCAGAGATTAAAGGAAACCGCGGATAAAGTGGACGCCGCGCTTGAAAGCGTGGGGCTTAAAGACTATGCGGACAGGAAATGTAACCGACTTTCTGGCGGGCAGAAGCAGCGCGTTGCAATCGCACGCGCGATTATAAAAAGCCCTAAGCTGTTGCTTTGCGACGAGCCTACGGGCGCGCTCGACAGCGAAACGGGCGAAGAAATTTTCGCACTTTTAAAAAAGATAAGCAGAGACAGACTTGTCGTAGTCGTTTCCCACGACAGGGAAGCCGCCGAGGTCTACGGCGACAGAGTGATAGAGCTGAAGGATGGGGAAATAATTTCGGACAGCGCGCCGCAGGGAATGGCTGCCGAGACGGACACGTTTACACGGGACGGGGTAAACGGCGGTAAGAAAAAACGCGCAGGGCTTCGCTTTGTAAGGGTGTTGCGGATAGGGTCGGGCTATATAATCGCCCGACCGGTAAGAATGATAATTTGTCTTATTATCTGTCTGATTGCTTTTTCAAGCGTAGGCGCTGCCGACAGTGTATATGCATTTGACAGAGACAGGGCGCTTATGTACACTATGGAAAATAGGGGCGCGCTTATTTATGAGTTCGGCAAGGGTTATTACGGTTCGGAAAACGACGAGATTATTTTCAATGCGGCAAATATCAGTCGAGAGCAGGCGGACGAGCTGTCTTCTTTGATAAAAGCAGGTAGAAGCGATTGCATTATCGAAATGCGGGACGTTGTTCCGAATAATATGCTTAACGTCGGTTGGGACGGAACGGAGCATCATGTTTTACTTACGTACTCTGCCGTTACAGGCTACTTAGAGACAAGCGGAAGCTTTTGCCGCGATTACGGCTTCGAAATTCTTTCGGGCAGACTTCCGGAAAATACGGGCGAGGTTGCTTTACCGCTTTATTTATTCGAATTTTTCAAGGCGTACGGTTATCGCATTTATACGGACGATTTGCAAGCAAGCGCTGTTTCCGTAAACGACTACGGCGATTTAATAGGTAAAAGCTTAAAGCTGAATATAAGAAAGCTGCCCGAGCTTACCGTTACGGGTATAATCGATACCCGTTTTAACTATCTCAAACAGCGCGATAAGCTGTTTAACGCAGTGTCGGCGTCCGACGGCTCTTATACCTTTGAGGATTTGTCCTCCGACATGTATTTAGTCGGTCAGGATTGTATTCATAGCACGGTGTTCGTTTGCGACGGGTTCGATAAGTATTATTCGGAAATTGCAGGGCATAGCCGCGAGGATAACGTGCTGCGCGTAATTGCGCCCTTTACCGGAAGCGCCGCCGATAAGCTTGAAAATATAGGGATTTACAAAACGCAGTTTAACAACTTGCCCGTAGGCGGAAATCGGAACGTCTGTTATACCGTTACGAATTGCAGCTCGAAGCTGATAAACGACGCGGGCAGATTGGCAAAAACGATTAATGAATACGCTGTTTACGGGCTGCTCGTTTTAATTACAATCGCCGCGCTTTTCGTAACGTACTATGCAAGCGGAACGATAGATGAAAAGAGCAGAGAGATAGGCATTTTGCGCGCTTTGGGTGCTTCGCGCGCGGACGTTATAAAAATTACGGTGTGCGAGCACGGAATATTTACGGCTGCCGCTTTTGCCATTTCCTCGGTTTTGGGCTTGGCGTGCACCGCCGCCCTAAACGCATCGTTTTCCCAAGTAGAGGGGTTGGCGGTCAAGGTTTTGCAATTCGGGATAAGGCAGACCGCGTTAATTGCGGCAGTTGCCGTCGGAGCAATCGTCTTGGGTGTTGCTATCCCGCTGATAAGACTTTTGAAAGCCAAGCCCGCGGACGTAATGGCGGGAAGATAATTAAGCGGCGCGTTTATACGCGCCGTTCTTTTTTTGGGGCGTTGCCTGTATAATATTATATGGCAAAGGACAGATTTTCATCGCGCGGGGGGTTCATACTCGCGTGCGTGGGCGCGGCGGTGGGGCTGGGCGATTCGTTAAGGTTTCCCGGGCTATGCGCGAAATACGGCGGCGGCACATTTATGCTTATTTATATAATCGCGCTTGTTTTAATAGGTATTCCCGTTTTAAATGCGGAAATCGCATTGGGCAGAAAGCTGCGCGCGGGCGCGCCTAAGTGTATGGCAAGCCTCCATAAAAAGGCGGAGGGGCTCGGCTGGGCGTCGTGCCTCAACTCGCTGGGGGTGGCGGTGCTGTACGCGGGTATGCTCGGCTGGATAATCGCAATGCTGATAAAGATAGTTCCGCTTTGCATTAATTCAACCTCTATGACGCGCGCCGAAACGGGAGGTTATTTTTTCGAAAACGTGCTGCACCGCGGGGTTTCGCCATTAGTGCTGGTTTGTATCGTTGCGGCGTGGCTGATGATGTTTTTTTGCCTGAGAAACGGCGCGGACTCGCTTTCGAAAACGGCTAAGTTTACGGTGCTTATCCCCGTCGGACTGCTGACCGTTATGGCGGTTCGCGGGCTTATCTATACAAACAGCGGCGCGGCGCTGCGCGCGCTGTTCGTTCCCGACTTTTCCGCGCTTGCAAACGCCGAGCTATGGCTGAGCGCAGTTGGGCAGGTGTTCTTTTCTCTGTCGGTTTTAGTGGGGATAATGCCCGCTTACGGCGCGTATCTTCCCGACGGCGAAAGCGTGCTTAAAGACAGCCTTATTATCGCGCTGTCGGACTTTTTCGTTTCGGTGCTGTCGGCGGTGGTGCTGTTCACAACGCTTTACGGCTGCGGACTGGAAAACTCGTTTTCAAGCTCTGGTATAGTTACCGCGTTTATGGTCTATCCCGTTGCGCTGACCCAGCTGTTCGGTGCGGGCAACACCGCGCTCAATTCGATAGCGGGACTGCTGTTTTACGCGTCGCTCGGAATGATGGCGCTGCAATCCTCGGCGTCCATGGTCGAGGCTGCGGCAAACCCGCTTGCGGACAAATTTTCACTCAACAAAAAAAAGCTTGTGTTTGCCGTCACTCTCGTCGGCGCGGCGGTGTGCGTAGTGTTCTCGACGGCCGCGGGTCCCGTCGTGCTGGACGTTGCCGACCACTTTTTAAACTACTTCAACATACTGCTTTTGGGCGTGTTCGAGTGCGCGCTTCTTGGAATCAACGCAAAAAAGATTAACCTTGCGGGCGAAATAAACAGGTATTCGGGCAGGCTGAAAATGGGACGGAAACCGCTCGTCTTTTCATTGAAATATTTAAGCCCCGCAGTGCTCGGCGTGCTGTTCGCCTGGGGAGTATTCCATTTGATATTCGTTGACCGCGGGATATACGGCGGCTATCCCGTCTGGGCGCAGGTCTTGGGCTGGACGCTCGGCGCGTCGGTATTCGTGTGCGGAATACTCATAGGCTCGGGTTTCAGACGAAAAGCGGCGGCGAAAACTATCTTGACGTGACCGCGGACGCATTTTTCGCATAAGCAAGCCCCGCGCGCTTTTCAGCGCGCGGGGCGTCTTTCGTTTATCTGGTCGGCAAACATTTCTTCCGCCTGTTCCAGCGATTTTTCAAGGCGGTACCTGCGCGCGAACTCGGCGTAAACCTTGCCCATTCGTATGCGCTCGCTTGGGTGCTCGAACCAGTAATCTATGCGCACGGTAAGGTCTTTGCGGTCCGAAAACAGTGAACGCCCGTCCAGCGCGAATTGCGGAGTCGCCGAAAGCGGACTGTTTGCTATGACGGGTACAAGCCCGCAGGCTATCGCCTCTATGCAGGCAATCGCCTCGATTTCCACCGTCGCGGTGTGAACGTACAGGTCGCTCGATTGCAGCTTTTTAATAAGCTGCTTTTTGGGCAGAAAACCGAATTCCGTTTGCACGCCCTGACGCGCCGCCTGCCGTTTCAGGCGCGCGGCGCAGCTTCCGTTGCCGAGCAGTGTCAGGCGTATTTCTTCGCGGTGCGCCGAAGCCGCAATCGCCGCTATAAGCGTTTTCTGGTTCTTTTCGGGCGACAGTCTGCCGACCATAACTATTTCGAATTTGTCGTTTCGGGCGGGCTCCTCCGCGGGCTTGAACGCCTCGTCGTAGCCGTTGGAAATTACGTACATCTGCCCGCCGTAGCCGTGGCGGCGCAGGCTGTCGGCAATGAAAGCGGACGGGCAGTGTATGCGGTTGAAGCGGCTGTAAAAGGTGCGGCGAAGGTAGAAATATATCAGTCTGTTGACGATACCTATTTTGCCGAGGCGCACGTTATAGGAAATGTTTTCGGGCTGAACGTGAAACGCCGCCGTGGTGGGTATGCCCATTTCGTCGGCAAGCTTTTTACACTTTTTTTCGAACCCGAACGGAAAAATGAAATGCACCAAATCCGCGCCCTCGAAAGCGCGCGCCACTTTGTCTCTTTCGAATTTTGCAAACTTAATCTGATTTTTCGCCGACACCTCTGAAATTAAGGGAAGATACTTCTCTTCGAGCGCGCAGTCGTTTTCGCCGTCGGCTCCGACGGCGGCAATTTTTACCGCGTGACCGCGCCTGCGCAGACCGTCGGCAAACCGCCGCGCGGTCATAACCGACCCGTTCGTGAGCGTATCTATTAAATCGATAACGATTACTATATTCATGCGCGCAGATTATTGCCCGTTTCCGCACGCCGTAAACGGGCGGTGAAAATTTTGCGCGAATTTTGTTGCATTTTATCAAAAACGGCGAACAAAAGAAAAAGTTATATTATAAGGTTTATTAAGCAACTTATAAATGATATAATTTAATAGATAAAAATATATCGATTGAGGGTGAATATGTCAAAAAGTTTATTCGACGGCACAAAGGAGCAGATGGACAGACTGCTTGACTGTATCGCGGCGCATAGCGGCGAGGCGGGCGCGCTTATGCCCGTTATGCACGAGGCGCAGAGCATTTACGGTTATCTGCCCGCGGAGGTGCAGACGGTAATCGCGGAAAAGCTGAATATACCGCTTGCCGAGGTCTACGGCGTCGCTACGTTCTATTCGCAGTTTTCGCTTTCCCCCAAGGGCAAGCATCAGATAAGCGTCTGCCTCGGTACGGCGTGCTACGTAAAGGGCTCGGACCGTATTCTCGAGGTTCTTGAAAAAGAGCTTAAAATCAAATGCGGCGAGTGTACGCCCGACGGCAAATTTTCGATAGACAGCTGTCGCTGCGTCGGCGCGTGCGGACTTGCGCCCGTTATGATAATCGACGGCGAGGTTTACGGAAAGCTGAAAGCGGACGACGTATGGGAAATTTTAGAGAGGTATATGAAGGGCTGAGATTATGACGGTTAAAGAGCTTGAAAAAATCGCCGCGGACAAAGCGGACTTAATTAAGGTAAGAAAAATCGTGCGCGAGCAGGCGGAGGAGCTTGCCAAAAACACGGGTTACAGAAAGCAGGTGCTGGTATGCGGCGGCACGGGCTGTACTTCCTCGCGCTCGCAGAAGGTAATAGAGCAGTTGGAGCAGTCGTTTGCCGAGCTGGGCATAAACGACGTGCTTATAGTAAAGACGGGCTGCTTCGGGCTTTGCGCGCTGGGACCCATAATGATAGTTTATCCCGAGGGCGCGTTCTATTCGCAGATGACGCCCGAGCACGCTAAAACCGTAGCCGAGAGGCATCTTATAAAGGGCGGCGAGGTGGTCAAAGAGCTTCTCTACGCCGACACCGTTCACGCCGACGGCAGTATAATTCCGTTTGCGGAAATTCCCTTTTACAAGCATCAGGTGCGCATAGCGCTGAGAAACTGCGGCGTTATCGCCGCCGAGAGCATAGAGGAGGCCATTGCCGCGGGCGACTACGCCGCGCTTGCAAAGGTGCTTACTTCCATGACGCCCGACGAGGTCATTAGCCAAATCAAGGCTGCGGGTCTGCGCGGCAGAGGCGGCGCGGGCTTCCCTACGGGACTGAAATGGCAGTTCACAAAGGACGCGGAGGGCGACGTCAAATACGTTTGCTGCAACGCGGACGAGGGCGACCCCGGCGCGTTTATGGACCGCTCTATTCTGGAGGGCGACCCGCATACCGTGCTGGAAGCTATGACCATTGCGGGATACGCCGTCGGCGCGTCGGAGGGATATATCTACGTTCGCGCGGAATATCCCATTGCCGTGGAAAGGCTTAAAATCGCCATTGACAGGGCGAGAGAGAAGGGGCTGCTCGGCAAAAATATTTTAGGCAGCGGGTTCGATTTCGACGTAAATATCAGGCTGGGCGCGGGCGCGTTCGTCTGCGGCGAGGAAACCGCGCTTATGGCGAGTATAGAGGGTAAAAGGGGCGAGCCGCGTCCCCGTCCGCCCTTCTCGGCGCAGTGCGGAATATACAAAAAACCCACCGTTTTGAACAACGTGGAAACGTGGGCGAGCGTCGCGCCCATTATTCTCAACGGCGCGGAGTGGTTTTCGTCAATCGGCACCGAAAAGAGCAAGGGCACAAAGGTGTTTGCGCTCGGCGGTAAAATAAACAACGTCGGACTTGTTGAAGTGCCCATGGGCACGCCGCTGAAAACCATCGTCTACGATATAGGCGGCGGACTTCCAGACGGCAAAAAATTCAAGGCGGCGCAGACGGGCGGACCTTCGGGCGGATGTATTCCCGCAACCCATTTGAACGTGCCTATGGACTTCGACAATCTGACGGCAATCGGTTCGATGATGGGCTCGGGCGGACTTATAGTAATGGACGAAAATACCTGTATGGTCGACATTGCGAAGTTCTACCTTGAATTCACCGCTGACGAAAGCTGCGGGAAATGCACGGCGTGCAGAATAGGCACCAAGCGCCTACTGGACATTCTCAAAAAGATTACGGATGGCAACGGCGAGCCCGAGGATTTGGATAAGATTGCCGAGCTTGCCGAACACATGAAAACTTCGTCGCTTTGCGCGCTGGGACAGTCAGCACCCAACCCGATACTTTCTACTATGAAGCATTTCGGCGACGAGTACATAAAGCACGTTTACGCAAAAAAATGCCCCGCGGGCGTGTGCAAGTCGCTTTTAAGCTACTACGTCAACCCCGACAAGTGCCGCGGCTGTACGCTTTGCAGGCGTAACTGTCCCGTCAACGCAATCTCCGGCGAGGTCAAGGCGGTTCACGAAATAGACACCAAAAAATGTATCAAATGCGGACAGTGCATATCGAACTGCAAGTTCGGCGCAATCGAGATTAAATAAGGGGGTGCAGATATGGTTAATTTGAAAATAAACGGTATTCAGGTAAGCGTGCCCGAGGGCTCGACCGTGTTGCAGGCGGCAAAGGTCGCAAACGTGCGTATCCCCACGCTTTGCTATTTAAAGGACGTTCAGTGCGTCGGCTCGTGCAGGCTTTGCCTTGTCGAGGCGACGGGAGCAAGGGGGCTGGTGACCGCTTGCACCTATCCCGTATCCGAGGGCATGGAGGTTCGCACCAATACGCCCGCGGTAAGAAAATCGAGAAAGACCACGGTCGAGCTGATACTGTCCACGCATAAAAAGAAGTGTTTAAGCTGCGTCCGTTCGATGAATTGCGAGCTGCAAAAGCTCGCGCTCGAATTCAATGCGGAAGAGGACAGATTCGGTACCGACCACGATTTGATGCCGGTAGACGACTTGTCGGCGTCGATAGTAAGGGATAACAGCAAGTGCGTAATGTGTACCCGCTGCGTCGCTGCGTGCACTCAGCAGACTATAGCCGCGATAGGTCCGCAGAACAGAGGCTATTCCAAGACGATAGGCTCGCCGTACGGCGTTTCGCTTGCGCATACCTCGTGCGTTAATTGCGGTCAGTGCGTGGTTGCGTGTCCCGTCGGCGCGCTGTATGAAAAGAGCAGCGTTGCCGACGTCTGGGGCGCGATAGTAGACCCCGAAAAGGAAGTCGTGTTCTTCACCGCGCCGTCCGTCCGCGCGACCCTCGGCGAGGCGTTCGGTCTGCCCGTCGGCACCAACGTAGAGGGTAAAATGGTTTCCGCGATAAAGCAGCTCGGCGACGTTAAGTGCTTTAATATGGATATAACGGCTGACCTAACCATTATGGAAGAGGCGACCGAGCTTCTTACGAGAATTCAGAGCGGCGGCGTACTGCCTATGTTTACAAGCTGCTGCCCCGGTTGGGTCAAATTTGCCGAGCATTACTACCCCGAGCTGCTGCCAAATATCTCTACCTGTAAATCACCGCAGGAAATGTTCTCGGCATTGCTTAAAACCTATTACTGCGAAAAGAACGGTATCGACCCCGAAAAGCTTTTCGTGGTTTCGGTAATACCTTGCACGGCAAAGAAGTTCGAGGTGACGCGCGACGAGCTCGGTCATTATACTGACGCGGCAATTACCACGCGCGAGCTTGCCAAAATGATAAAAGAGGCGGGAGTGGATTTCGTCAATCTTCCCGACGGCGCGTTCGACACTCCGTTTGAAGAGGCGAGCGGCGCAGGCGCGATTTTCGGCGCGACGGGCGGCGTTATGGAGGCCGCGCTGAGGACCGCTGCGGTTAAGCTCGGCGGCGACGGCGCCCCGCTCGAATTTAAAGAGGTGCGCGGCACGGCGGGCGTAAAGGAAGCGGAATATACCGTCGGCGGCAAGACCGTCAAGGTTGCAGTTGCAAGCGGGCTGGGCAACGCGCGCGCCGTTATCGAGGATATAAAAAGCGGTAAAAAGAATTATGCGTTCGTCGAAATTATGGCTTGCCCGGGCGGGTGTATAAACGGTGGCGGTCAGCCCTACGTTCACGACGAGATAAGAAACAATATCGACTTAAAGGCAGTCCGCGCGCAGGCGCTGTACGATTACGATACCGACAGCAAATTGCGCCGCTCGCACGAAAATCCCGCGGTGGAAAAGCTGTACGCCGAATTTTTTGAAAAGCCCAACAGTCGCAAGGCGCACAAGCTTTTACATACTACCTATACCAAAAGAGAAAAATATTGATTTTTATTACACGCCCTGAAATTCTTTCGGGCGTGTAATTTTAAAATAGCTATTGCATTTATTTTTCGCGCAGGGCGGAAAAACGGTTGACAAGGTATTTATAATATGATAAACTTTCGTTACACCCAAGAAAGGGGGTGTAATTTTTTTGTACGGAGTTTTCCAAAATGAAAGCATCAACAAGGGCTAAAATCACCTTCGAATGCACCGAGTGCAAGCACAGAAATTACGATAGCTACAAGAATAAGCGTAACGACCCGGACAGGCTTACCATATCCAAGTACTGCCCTTTCTGCAAAAAGCACACCGAGCACAAGGAAACAAAATAAGTTTTCCGATTTGCGCTGCGCGGCGCATATAAAAGGAGTATTATGGCACAGAAAAGCGATAATAAGGTCAAAAAGCCCAACTTTTTCGTAAGAATGGGCAGAAAATTCAAGGAAACCTTTTCCGAGCTGAAAAGGGTAACCTGGCCTACCTTTCCCAAGGTGGTAAAGGCTACCTGCGTGGTTTTGGTGGTCGTAATCGCGTTCACCGTGGTTGCCACGCTTATAAACTACGGCTTGCAGGAGCTTTTGGGGCTTATAACCGGTATTAAGGGTATCGAATAATGGTTGACGTCACAACTACGCCTTGCTGGTATATTCTGCATACCTATTCCGGCTACGAGTCGATGGTTAAGGAAAACCTTGAAAGGCTTATCGAAAACAATAATTTGCAGGATATGATTTTCGAAGTCAAAATCCCTATGGAGCAGACTATCGAAGAGAAGAACGGCAAACGCAAGGTTGTCGAGCGGAAGCTGTTGCCCTGCTACGTGTTTATAAAAATGGTATATTCCAACCAGCTCTGGTACTGGATAACCAACACGAGGGGAGTTACCGGCTTCGTCGGCCCTCAGGGCAGACCCATTCCTTTGAGAGAGGACGAGATACGCAAAATGCGCCTTGAAACGGTCGTGGTCGAGGGCGAGTTCGCAGTCGGCGACGGCGTCGAGGTCGTTTCGGGACCTTTGGAGGGCTTCAAGGGCTCTATTATCGAGTTGAACGATATTGCGCAGAAGGCTAAAATCAACGTCGAGATGTTCGGCAGAAATACCGACGTAGAGGTGGAATACCTTCAAATTAAAAAGGTAGACTAAAAACTTTGTATATGCGTAGCAATACTGCAAAGTTTTAATATATTTAGGTAAATTTGTGGGAGAACGCGTTAAATCTTTATGGCGCGTTCGTCTTAACCACATGGAGGAAATAAATTTATGGCAAAGAAGATTACTGCGGTTGTAAAATTGCAGCTTCCCGCAGGTAAAGCGACCCCCGCGCCTCCCGTAGGCTCTACGCTGGGTCCCCACGGTATCAACATACCCGGCTTTACCAAGGAATTCAATGCAAAGACCGCGCATCAGGCAGGGCTTATCATTCCCTGCGTAGTAACCATTTATCAGGACAGAAGCTTTACGTTCGTTCTGAAAACGCCGCCTACGCCCGTGCTTATAAAGAAGGCTCTGGGCCTTGAAACGGCAAGCGCACGCCCCAACAGGGACAAGGTCGGCAAGCTGACCAAGGCGCAGGTTGAGGAAATTGCAAAAACGAAAATGCCCGATTTGAACTGCGTTGATTTGGACTCGGCAAAAAGCATGGTAAAAGGAACCGCCCGTTCGATGGGCGTTACGGTGGAGGAATAAGTTATGAAACTTGCTAAAAAATACGCAGAAAGCATAGCATCCTACGACCGTTCGAAGTCCTACGACTTAAACGACGCGGTTAAGACCGTTATCGATACGGCAAAGGCTAAATTCGACGAAACTATCGAGCTTCACGTTCGTCTCGGCGTTGACCCCAGACAGGCAGACCAGCAGGTCCGCGGCGTGCTCGTACTTCCCAACGGAACGGGCAAACAGAAGAAGGTCCTCGTCGTTGCGAAGGGCGACAAGGCTGACGCTGCTACCGCAGCGGGCGCAGATTACGTCGGCGCGGAAGAAATGATACAGAGAATACAGAAGGACAACTGGTTCGACTTCGACGTTATGATTACCACGCCCGATATGATGGGTATCGTCGGTAGAATCGGCCGCGTGTTAGGTCCCAAGGGCTTAATGCCCAACCCCAAGTCGGGTACCGTTACTATGGACGTTGCGAGAGCGGTTCAGGAAGTTAAGGCAGGTAAGGTTGAATACCGTCTCGACAAGACCGCTATCATTCACTGCCCTATCGGCAAAAAGTCGTTCGGCGTTGAAAAGCTTACCGAAAACTTCAACGCACTTATGGACGCAATCGTCAAGGCTAAGCCCGCGACCGCAAAGGGACAGTACATCAAGTCCGTAACTTTGGCTGCGACCATGGGCCCCGGCGTAAAAGTAACCTACAATAAGGGCTGATATTTATAAACTGTTTTTAAAACGCTTGACAATGCGTTAAGTTAAGTTTATACTATTTATCGTAAATAATTTCTGTTTACCATAGACAGCGGGTAGATTTATCGTAAATCCTGCCGAGGTGAAGGAAAATAAAGTATAATTGCGCTTTATTACCCTGCTACCGCTATGGTCGCAGGGTTCTTTTTAAAAATTTTGAATGGAGGTACAGGATTTGTCGGCTAATTTCGAAGCTAAAAAAGTTGTCGTTGAAGAGATTGTAAACAAAATCAAAAATTCCAAGTCGGTAGTTTTGGTCGATTACAACAAGCTGACCGTTGCAGAGGTTTCCGAACTTAGAAACAAATGCAGACAGGCGAATTGCGAATACAAGGTTTACAAAAACACGCTTGTAAGAAAAGCATTCAACGATTTGGGATTTAAAGATTTCGACGCGGACCTCAACGGTCCCACCGCGTTTGCGTTCGGCAACGACGAAACCGGCGCCGCAAAGCTTATGAGCGAGGCTGCTAAGACCTACGACGGTAAAATCGTAGTAAAGAGCGCGTTCGTTGATAACGCTTATTGCGACAAGGCTGCGGCAAAGGCCCTTGCGGACATGCCGTCGAGGGAAGAGCTGGTTGCAAAGATGCTCGGCTCTATGCAGGCGCCCGTTGCAAACTTTGCAGGCGTATTGAACAATTTACTTTCGGGTATCGTGCGTGTGCTTAACGGCATCGCTCAGCAAAAAGGTTAACAAGGTCCGCATTTACCTCAAAAATGCAAAATAAAATTTAAAATAAATCAGGAGATTATAAAAATGGCAGACGTAAAGAAATTTATCGAAGAAGTTAAATCGATGACGGTATTAGAGCTCAACGAGCTTGTAAAGGCACTTGAAGAGGAGTTCGGCGTATCCGCAGCAGCTCCCGTAGCAGTAGCGGCAGCTCCCGCAGCAGGCGCAGCGGCTCCCGCGGCGGCTGAGGAAAAGACCGAGTTCAACGTAGTCCTTAAAGATTGCGGCGACAAGAAAATCGACGTTATCAAGGTTGTACGCGGCTTCACCGGTCTCGGCCTTGTAGAAGCTAAGCAGGCTGTTGAAAAGGGCGGCGTTCTTAAAGAGAACGTAGCAAAGGAAGAGGCTGACAAAATCGTCGCTGACCTCAAAGCAGCAGGCGCAACCGCAGTTCTCGAGTAATTACGTACGTTAAAAAAAGCTACCGCATAGCGGTAGCTTTTTTAGTTACCGCAAACAAATTGCTTGACAGTCGGGACAATAAAAAGTAAAATAATATGGTAACAGTCTAATTCAAGAGGGACAATTATGTCAAAGAAAATAAAGAACGCGTGCATGACGCTTGCGCTTGCGGCGGTTGTCGGTGTTTCGGCGGCGGCTTCGGCGTGCACGGTGCAGTCCAAGCACCCCAATGCAAGAATAACGGTGGAATTCAATTCCGAAATTTACGAAATAGATTACACCCTTTACAGAAATATGTATCCCCAGACGGTACAGCACTTTATCGAGCTTGCCGATTCGGGCTTCTATAACGATACAATCGTTCACGACTACAAATCTTCCGACTGGGTTGCGGGCGCGTACGGTTACGACGATGCGGAAACCGTAGGCTACGTCGCTTCGTACGGTCGTTCGGCAATGGCGGAATATCTTGAAAACCATTGCAAGGAAAAGGAATACTACGATACGGTTACCGCAGGCATAAAGAGCGGGGAGTTTTCCGCATCGGTATTCACCAAATACATTTACAACGACAAGGGCGAAGAGATTGTTTCAGTCGACGACGCGCTGCCTACGCTTATCGGCGAGTTCAAGGACAACGGTCACAAGATAGAGGGCGACAAGGGGCTTACCTCGACGTACGGCACTCTCAAAATGGTGTACTATAAAAAGGACATCAAACCCGTGTTCGTAGAAAACAGCTTCGGGCAGATACTGCCGCGCGACTACCACAACAACTGCGCGACCAGCCTGTTCTCGTTACAGGTAAGCAACAGCACTCTGTACGATTCCTCTAAGTACGCGGTTTTCGGTCAGCTTAAAAACGACGGCGCGAAGGACGCGCTCGAGGATTTGACCGACGCGATTTCCGACT
This sequence comes from uncultured Christensenella sp., assembly GCA_910576655.1. Lineage (GTDB taxonomy): Bacteria > Bacillota > Clostridia > Christensenellales > Borkfalkiaceae > Coproplasma. The sequence continues at coordinate 34,698 of CAJTJC010000001.1, read as the reverse complement.
ACGCTTCGTCCGTCAGCTCGAATTCCAAATTCACTACTACCGTAGCTACGCAGGTAGACAAAGAGGACAAGTTTGCCGACGAGGGCGGCAGGGAAATAGACGCGTCGTTTACGATGGTTTCTATGCCTCTTATCATAAGGAAAGTAGTAATTACCAAATATTAAAACAATATCCCGCTTATTTTACAATGATAAGCGGGTATTATTTTAAAGTCGGCGTTAATTAATCAATCCGCCCTATGCACGGGCGGATTATTACTTTCTCGTTTTATTTTCCCATTTCTATTTATTGCTTTTTTAAAACATATATGCTAAAATAAAAACGCAACAAAACATTTTTAATAAAAATTATCTAATGGCGTATTCTACATTGTAGGATATGCACGAATGCCATTGGTAATTTTTATTTGTGTTTTGTTGCAGAAATTCAAATTAAGTGCATTTCCGGGTGTGCTTCTTTTGAAGCACACTTTATTTTTTTATTCAAAAACTCTTTTAAATAATGTTATTGACATAAAATAATTAATTTGCTAAAATAGAAATTGCCAAATCAAAACTGAATAATTTCTTGTCGTACGGGCATAGCTATGTGTAGAGCTATACTTTTTAATCGTTACTAAATTTCCCGTGCGGGAAATTCAGTTTTGGTTTGGCGACTAACGATGAACGGTATAATCTACGGTGTCGTTCTCGTATGGGGGCGGCACTTTTTATTTATAAGGCGTTCTGTCGTCAGTTCTGCCAAGCAAATAATCAATAGATACGTCAAAATAATCGGCAACAATAATAATATCGTCAATGAGCGGAATGCAATTTAATTTATTCCATTGAGCAATATTGTTGCGGTGTATATGAACAATCTTTGCAAGCTCGTAGACAGTTGAAATATTTTTTTCCTTTTGCAGTTGCATTAAACGCTCTTTGAAAAGTACAGGATGTTGAGATTTTTCAAATTGTTCGTTATCAGTATTTCCGATAAGAAATTCAATAGAAATATTAAAATAATCGGCAATTCGAATTAGCGTACTTGTTTTTGGAATAATACCGTAGTTATAAGCGTTTGAATAAGTAGTATTGCTTATGCCTATTATATCTGCATTTTTTGATTTGCTTTGTCCTTCCAAATCATTTACTAATTCAATAAATCTATTTTGAAAATTTTTAGATAAAGCCATATAACAATTCCATTTCTATTTATTGCTTTTTTAAAACATATATGCTAAAATAAAAATGCAACAAAACATTTTTAATAATAAAATGCGTATAGCATATTCTACATTGTGGGATATGCACTACCGCTATATGCAGTTTATTATTTGTGTTTTGTTGCAGAAATTCAAATTAAGTGCATTTCCGAGTGTGCTTCTTTTGAAGCACACTTTTATTTTTTACCCATAATAGAATTAATCATTTACCTCATCAAATATGGGATTGTCAAAAAATTCTTTTAAATTAATTCCAAAAGTATCGGCAAGTTGATAAATAGTGTCGATTTTAACCGTTTTAACTCGCGTTAAATCAGGGTGTATAATTTTCCATACAGTTGAACGTGGCACGCCCGCCTGCTTTGCTAACCCATATATTGTAGTATTATTATCATTAATTAAATTGTCCAATCTTATCCCTATTGCTTCTATTAACTTCATTATTGCCTCCAAGCGTTTCCAACAGTAAACACTTACTAATAAGTTTAATGAAGCAAAATAAAATATTGGTTTCCAGTGGGCAACGCTCACCTAAAAATAGTTTACGACATTAAACTATTTTTAGGTTTGACATTTAGAGTTATTTTATGAAAGAAATTATATTAAAGATTTTATTTTATGCAATAATCGGTATTACAATATTTTTTATAGTGGTAGCAATAGAAATATGTTGCATATATGCAGTTAAGGGCGACGAAACATATACTTACCTTAGAGAATTATGGGACTTGTATAAAAAATTGCTATATTTATAGGAAATGCAATGAAAAGGTTTACTTTTAATTAAGCAGTGCAAATAATGCAACTGTAACGAATGATGAGGCATAATAAAGTTATGGAAAAAAATTTACACTTCGTAAAGCGGGGAGCAAAAACCAAGGCGGTCGCGTTTAAGGGTTGTTTAAGGATAGAGCATTACTCGCTGTTTACTAAGGCGATAAAAAATGTGGTAAGCAGATTGATTGAGGAAGAGAATGCGGAAACCTTTTTATTTGCAATCAACAGCTCGTTTGACAGATGCTGCCTCGACGCGGTGACCGAATTAAAGAGGCATTATCCGTTGATTAGGCGGGTGTGTATACTGCCGCCGCAACAGATACCGAAATACGATTTGAATTATTACCGCCTGCACGATTACGACGAAATATACAATCCGTATACGGGAGGGAAATACGGATACGGCAAAAGCGTAAACCGAAGTCAGATAATGATAGATAAAAGCGATATACTGGTGACGTATTACGCCGACGATTACAGGCTGTTTAAAGGGGCGCGTTTGGGAACTAAAACGACGATAGACTACGCGTTGAAAAAGAACAGAAAAGTAATAAACGTTTACCGCGAGGAATTTGAAATTTTATACCCGCATTAGAATAAACCTCACCCGCAAAGCGGGTGAGGTTTTATTCTATCGGGTATATATTGTCTATCTTGCCGTCGGCAACGTCGACCGCGAAGTATTTGACTTCGAACAGGTTTTTAGCCTTTGGATAGACGAGCCCCGCCGCATTGATATTGCCGTGTACGAGATAGAATTTCTCGGGCGGGACGGTCACGCCGACGAACTCGCCAAGGTAGCTCTTTAAGTCGGCGGCTTTGTGTTTAAGCGCGTCGGACAGATACCTTTCGAAGTCCGCCGCCGTCAGCACGCTTTCGAAAAACGCAAAGTGCAGTATTTCGTCTTCGGGCGGGCGCGTTTCCCGCGTAACAGCGGAAATCAGGGTAAGACTTTCGCCGTCGTAGGAATATTCGCACTCTGCCTGCGCCGCCGTGCAGGTTTCGAAGTCGGCGGTGACTTTAAGCGTGTCGGAAAACGAAAAGCTATTCGCCGCGTTTTTGAATATGATTTTGCCGCTTTCGGAAATGACTATAAGGTGCTTGCCGTTGGATATGGCGAACACCTCTCTGCCCGCAAGCGTGCAGGTTTCCACGTTGAATTTTTTAAAGGACTGCGGCAGCGGCGTAAGCGAATATTCCGCTCCGTCGACTGACAGATACAGTCCTGCCTGCGAAAATACCGTTATCAGGCTGCCGTAAAAGCGGCTTTGGTACAGCACCTCGATTTTTGCGTCCTTGACCGAGTATTCGCGGATATAGATAAGCGCGTCGCCCTCCATGGAATAAACGTCGCAAAATTCGGGTGGGTTTTTAAAAAACTTTTCGTCCAGAAAAAAATTTACGCCGTTCAGGTTTTCGTCGGGGATAATTTCGGCGAATACTCTGTCGGCGGGGTCAAGCTCTATGCGCCGCTCGAAGCCGTCAATCGCGCCGATATACATACCGTTAAGCTTTAAAATAGCGGGTATGCAGGATAAAAAATAAACTCTCATTATTATATTTAATGTTTATATAAATTGAATTATGTCAATAATTTGCCCAGATAACGATTGGAGGCTTATATGAATAAAATCAACGGCTACACGGAAGAGGAAGCGAAAAGTCTTGTAACGTACGTTTGCGAGGGCATAAATTCGGGTAATACGCTTTCGGGCATTTTCGACTCGTACGCGAAAAAGACTGGCAGGGCAAAGGGCAGCGTAAGAAATTATTATTACGCGCTGTTGCGTTCAAGCGGAGATAAGCGCGTAAAGCAGCTTTTAGACGGCACGAATTTAAAGGCTGAAAAGATAGTACAGTTTTCCGACAGGGAAACGGACGAGATACTTAAAGCGATACTGCTGCAAAAAAGCAAAGGCATATCGGTGCGGCGCGCGGTGCAAAATCTTTCCGGCGGCGACGGCAAGCTTATGCTGAGGTATCAGAACAAGTACCGCAACGTGCTTGCAAAGCAGCCCGAGCGCATAGAAAAGCTTATGAAGGAGTGCGGGCTGAATTCCTCCGACGAGGCGCGCATTAAGCTTGAAAACGAAATTAACGACCTGTACGACAGGCTTGCAAGCGGGTTGAAAGAGGAAAACAAGCGGCTAACTCAGGTAATAAAAAGACTGAGCGACGAAAACTCGCTGCTCAAATTACAGATTAAAAATCTTTGCGATTAATAAAAAAGCGTGGGCGCGAATATTCGCGCCCACGCTTTTTTTAACCGTTCCAAAGGGTTGATTGAATTTCTTTTAAAGAGTAGTTCAGCGTGCCTAAGCCGAAGCTTATCGGTACGGAAAGCTTTAACATCGTCGCGCGGGAGACGTTGCGGTCGCTGTCGGTAATGGCCGCGTACCAAATCGTCTGAGAGCTGCCGCGCAGGTTTCCGCCCGCGTAAGACACGGTTACGGCCGTAGACTGAACGCCCTTGTCCTCTTCGTCCTCTTTTGCCGTGCTTTCGTAAAGACCTTGGGCTTTAAGCTTTTCGGTAAAGGTTGCTCGCTCGGTATCGGTTAAGGGGCTTTCAACGCCTGCTACCGCGTAAGTGTCCGCGCCGCCCGCAGCCGTGCTGAACAGCGTTATCGCCTGGGAAAGCGTTGACGAAAGCTTCATGCTTCTCACTGCGATATACAGCGACGAATTGTCGAACAGAGCCGCGTTTAATTTCGTAAGGTTATGTTCCTTGCTTTCGGTTTTTCCGTTCTCGGTCGTATATGCAAGCACCTTTTCGCAGTCGTAGCTGTAAAAGTTTTCGTACGTTACGTTGATTGCCCTGTACGCGTCCTCTAACGTCGCGGGCTGATAGCCTGCGGGAGAAGTGCTGACTATTTTCTGATGGCTGTAAACGGGCGAAAGATTTTTGCCCGCCGCGCGGAAGTAGCTTACCGTTTCGACCGAGTCCTTGAACCAGTCGCTTTCGGCGCCGCTCTTTTTCATTTTATATTTAACGGAAATATCGAGCTTGGATTTGAAAACGTAGACGACCTCGGTTTTCACTTTGCTGTCTGCATAGCTTTCGGGCGCGGTCGACCAGTCGTATTCGGTAGCGTAAAATTCGGTAGTGTATTCTCCGTCCTTGTAGTCGAGCGCGAAATGCTCGTTAGAGGCGAAGGTGTCGTCGTAGGTTACGCCGTAGGTGATAATTTCGGGGCTGAAATTGTCGTGACCCTCGATAAAGGTTGGCTGTATGCCGTTATAGCTCGTCGCGGTGAACCAGTTCGAGCGCGAGATAGTGTCTATAACGGTCGTGCCGCCGCAGCCGTTACAGCCCATGCAGCCGCCGCAGCCCGTCAGGGTGACGGTCATTCCCGCCGCAAGCGCCGCGGCGATTATCTTAGCTTTGTGTTTCATACAAACGATTATATCACATAATTTTGAAATTGTAAAAACTTTTATGCCCTAAATTATTTAAAAATACCCGCGGTATGTGGTATAATGGGCGTATGGTTAAATCAATCATAGTTCCCGCGCTTTCGGTAGCGCTGGAAAAGCTTAAAGAAATAATATCCTCTAACGAGGCGGGCGGGAAAAACACCGTCGTCTTTTGCGAGGACAGGCTGACCCTTGCCGCAGAGCGCACCGTCTGCGCGGCGGTGGGGGGCACGTTCAACGTATCCGTTTACACGCTTGCGCGGTTTCTATCTTCCGAGAGGGGCAAGCGCTCGAACGTGCTGTCCAGTCAGGGCTCGGCAATGGCTATCCGCAGGATAATAGAGGACAACAAAGGCAGTTTGAAGCTGTTCGGCAAGTTCTCCGCCGCGGCGTCGGCTGGGGCGGTGTACGATACCATCGCGCTGCTGTATTCCTCTAAAATATCCGCGGACGAGCTCAAAGAGGCGCGCGCCGACGGGCTGCTTGAAAGCAAGCTTTCGGATATATCGCTGATATATTCCGAGTACGACGCGTACCTTGCGGCAAGCGGCAAGACCGACCGCAACGCTTACCTCGGCGAGCTGCCCGCAGTTATCTGCGAAAGTCAGAAAATCGCAGACAGCGAGGTGATATTTCTCGGCTTTCAGTCGTTCACCCGCTCGTCGTCGGAATGTGTGCGCGCGGCTATGCGGACTGCCAAAAACGTATGCGGGCTGTTTATAGGCGGCGCTGAGGAGATATACGTAAACGAGGGTGCGGCGACGTTCGAGGGCATTGCCGAGGAATTCGGCGGCGCGGAATACGAGCGGGCGCAAAGCACTCTTTCCCCCGCTGCGGAGGCGCTGCGGCGCGGACTGTTCAATCCCGAAAGCTTTTTCTCCGGTAAGCCGCATATCACCGATAAGGTGCATATTTTCGAGGCGGCGGACGAGGACGAGGAAATCGAATTTATAGCCGCAAGCATTAAAAAACACGTTTTGGACGGCAACGTCAGATACGGCAAAATTTCGGTTATGCTGCCCGACGTCGCTGCGTCAGAACGCAGAATAGAGCGCATTTTTTCCGAATACCGTATTCCGTATTACGCGGACAGACGGCACGCCCTTTCCGAACATTCGGTATGCGCGTTTATCCTCGGCTATCTCGCGTGCGTCAATTCGGGCTGCGCGCTTCGTGACGTAGACGCGGTAATATCCTCGCCCCTTTTTCCCGAAAGCCGCGACGACAGGGACGCTTACAGAAACTACGCTCTGCGCCTTGCCGACTTCCGCGGCGGCGTAAAGCGGGAGCCGAAAAAAGAAATTCTCGAATTAATGAAATTCAACTACGACGCGGTTCAGCGCGTGCGTTCAACCTTTCTTCGCGGGCTTAAACACCTGCCCGCGAAGGGCAATCCCTCGCAGATAACCGCGGGCATAAAGGCGCTGCTTTCCGACTTCGGCGTGCAGGACAAGCTGCAACGGTTAAAAGAAAGCTTTTGCGACAGCTATCCCACGGCAAGCGAGTTCAGCGGCCGCGTTTACGAGGCTGCGCTTTCGGTCGTGGACGAGGCGGAGGCGGTATTAGGCGGGGCATATATGCCGCTGAACGAGTACGTAAAGATACTTAAAAGCGGCTTTGCGGCGGCTGAAATTTCTTTAATACCGCCCAAGGCGGACGCGGTTTTCGTCGGCGACGTCGCCGCTACCGCGAATACGGGCAGCGAGGTGCTGTTCGCCGCGTGCCTTACGGACGGAGTGCCCAAAACCAGCTCTGATACGTCGCTGCTGACGGACGGGGAAATTGCGGTGCTCGAACGCGTTAACCTCGACATATCCCCCAAGATACGGCAGGTCAATATGCGCAGACGCGAGCAAACGGCGTTGAATTTATGCGCGTTCAAAAACACGCTGTACCTGTCCTATCCCGCGAGGGTCGGCGGGGAAGAGAGCGGGGCGAGTGAAATAGTCGCCTACGCCTCCGCAATATTCGCAACAAAGAACGGCGCGGTCAAGCCGCTGAATATGAAGAGGTTGAAGCAGTCGTTTTCGGCGGTTCCGTACTATTGCTGCGAAAAGCTGCCCGCGCTTAAAAAACTCAATTCCGAGCCGTCGGCAGAGGCGGCGGCAACCATATATAAGGTGCTTGAAGACAACGGCTTTAAGGCGGAGGCCGACGCCGCGCTGCGCACGCCGCAGCGCGCGGGCGTGTCGTACGGGCGCGAGCTGTTCGTAACGTACGACTCGGTTTCGCCGACCGCGCTCGAAACGTATTATTCCTGCCCGTACCGCAATTTTATGCAGCAGGGTTTGAAGCTGCAGGAAAGGGAAGAGGGCGCCATGCGCCCGTTGGATACGGGCAATTTCATTCACACCGTATTGCAGAAGCTCGCGCCCGAAATAGGCTCATGCTCGAATGCGGACGAGGCTCGCGCCCGTGCGGGAGAAGCGGCGCGCAAGCTTTTGGGCAGCGGCGCATATTCTTCGCTTACCGACTCGAAGAGCGGGCAATATACCGCTGACGAGCTGGTCAAGGAAGCTGCAGAAGTTACGGCGGGCATGTACGAGCAGCTTGCCAATTCGCAGTTCAAGGTGGAAAACACGGAGTGGCGGTGCGAGATAAACCTCGACGGCGGCGTGCGCGTAAACGGCAGGATAGACCGCGTTGACGGCTGTGGCGATATGGTGCGCATAATAGACTACAAGACGGGCACGGTGGATTCGTCCGTGACCAAGTACTATATGGGCTTGAAGCTGCAGCTGCCGCTGTATCTTACGGCTGCCGCTGCGGGCAGGCGCGCAGTCGGAGCGTATTATTTCCCCGCTTCGGTGGAATACCGGCCCAAGGCGGACGGCGTGTTCAGGTTACAGGGCTTTATGGACGGCAGCGACGAGGTGGTCGCGGTTTCGGACACCACGCTTCAACCCAAGCAGAAGAGCGCCTATTTTGACGCGTACCTGTCGGGTAAGCGGATAGACAGTGCGATGGATAACGATATATTTAAAGACTTTTTACAGTATTCCGAGCTGATAGCCCGCAAGGGCGCGCGCGAGATGATAGGCGGCAATATCGCTCCGTCGCCCGCAGAGGACGCATGCAAGTATTGCCGTATGGGCGGAAGCTGTAACTTCTCGGTCGGCGTGGACGGCGAGGAGCGAACGGCTAAAACGGTCAAGTGCGCGGATATAGCCAAAATAGTACGAAAGCAGAGGGGGGACGAATAATGGAGCTTACTGCCCAGCAGCGCGCGGCTATCGACAGCGCGGGCAAGGTAATCGTTTCCGCCTCGGCGGGTAGCGGCAAGACCTTCGTAATGATTAAAAAGCTGGTCGCCGCGATTGAAAGCGGCGTCGACCTCGACGGCGTTCTCGCTGTCACCTTTACGAAAAAAGCGGCGACTCAAATGAAGGAAAAGCTGCGCTCGGCGATTATTTCGGCAATGGCGGACGCGGACAAGGAACGGCGCGCCGCGCTTAAATTGCAGCTTTCCAAAATAGCGTCGGCGGACATTTCCACCATACATTCGTTTTGCGCGCGGCTGCTGCGAACTTATTTTTACGCGGTCGGCGTGGACGGTACGTTCGATATAATTTCTTCTGACGACGCTCAGGCGAGGGAATACAAGGAACGCGCGATAGGCGCAATGTTCGAGCGGTACTACGAAACGGACGACGAAAACTTTGCGCTGTTGCTGAGCTGCTATCGGCGCAAGCGCGGCGATACCTATCTTAAAAATGCAATACTTTCAAGCTACGAGCAGCTGAGAATAAACGCGGACTATACCGCGCTGCTCGGAGTGGCGGACGGGCTGTACACGGAGGCGGGCTTCGGCAGAGTAATAGCCGACCTTAAAGCGGACGCGGACGAAAAGTACGCGCGGCTCGCCTCCGAGGTCAGACGGTTTGCGTCAGGCTTTTCCCACCCTCGCCCCGAGTATGCTAAGATACTCGACGAAATGATTTTTACTTTGGAAAACTCGGTAGGCAGGGACGTGTTCGCGCCCCAGCCCTCGCTTTGCGTCACCCGCAAGCCCGCGGACAAGACCGACGCCGAAAAGGAGGCGGGCGAGGAATTCAAAAAATTCCGCGACGGCGTCAACGCGAGGTATAAGGCTGTTCGCGGCGATATATCCGATATGCAAACGGAAAAAGAGCGGTTTTTCAAGAGCGGCGAGGTCGCAAAGGCGTTCTGCACGGTGCTGCGGGAATTCGACGCGGAATATACCGCAATCAAACGCGACGAAAACAAGCTCGACTATAACGATTTGGAGCATCTCACGCTCGAACTGCTTTCGGACGAAAACGTAAGGGAAGAGGCTGCGGGCAAGTATTCGTGCGTGTTCGTCGACGAATATCAGGACGTCAATCCCGTTCAGGAAGAAATTATTTCCCGCATAGGCGGGCGCAACGTCTTTTTGGTGGGCGACGTCAAGCAGGCGATTTACGGCTTCCGCGGCAGCAGGTCGCTGTTCTTCGCGGAAAAGTACGACCGCTTCGAGGGCGGCGACGGAAGCGCGCTGCGGCTGTCCAATAACTTCCGCTCGTCCGACGGCGTAATTTCCTTCGTCAATACTCTGTTCGGCAGAATTATGACGGCGGAAAGCTGCGGCTTCGACTATTCGGTCGGCAGCGAAATGGTGCGCGGCGGAGGCTATCCCGAAGGCTACGGCTCGGCGCGTATTCACGTTTTCGGGAAGGACGATGCCGAGGCGGGCGAGCTTGACGTCTATTCGGTTGAGGGCGTAAGCGCGGCGGGACACACGCGCGAGGCGCTTGCCGTCGTGGAAATAGTCAGGCGCGAGCTTAGCTCGAAGCACTACGATTTGAAGAGCGGGACTATGGTTGACACTCAGGCGGGCGATATATGCATACTTACGCGCAAGCGCAACAAATCCGCCGCGGCTATCGTCAAGGCTCTCGAGGACGCGGGGTATTCCGTTGCGGGAGCGCAGGGCGCAGCGATAACGTCCCGTCCGGAGGTCAAGCAGATTATAGACATACTCTCGTACCTCGACAACAAGCAGCAGGATATACCGCTGGCAACCGCGCTTTTATCGCCTCTCGGCGGGCTGACCTGCGACGAGCTTGCCGCCGTGCGCGTGTACTGCAAGGGCGCGGGCAGGGTTGCGTACAGGGAATGTTGCAGGCGTTATATCCGCTTTAACGATAACGAAACGGCGCGCAAGCTGCGCCTTTTCCGCGAGAAAATCGAGCGGCTGCGCGACCTTGCCGAGGTGTTTTCCGCAGCCGAAATTATAGACGCCATACTTAAAGAAACCTATCTCGAAGCGGAGTATGCCAAGGGCGGCGGCGAAAAGCTTAAAAACGTGCGCAGGCTTGCCGCCGAGGGGGAGGGCATAAGCGTTGCCGCGCTGCTTGCAAAGCTTAAAAGCGGGTACGAGATAAACGCGCCGTCTGCCTCTGGTTCGGACAGTATCAAGATAATGACGATGCACGCGAGTAAGGGGTTGGAATTTCCCGTCGTGATTATCGCGGATATATGCGCGACATTCCGCGGCAGAGACTCTGCCGAGCTGCCGCTCAGCGACGTGTACGGTTTCGCGCCGCGCTGCTTCGACAGGGAAAATATGCTGACGAGCGAAACGGTTTTGCGCAAGCTTATAAAGGAACGCTCCGCGCGGGAAGAGATGAAGAACGAGCTCAATCTCTTCTACGTCGCGTGCACGCGCGCCATGTGTAACCTGCACGTGCTCGCTGCGGAAGCGCCCGCTTACAACCCGTCGGACACGGCGTCGTCGTATTCCGGACTGTTCGATATTTCGCGCTTTAACCCCGAGGATATAGAGGTCGTCGAGTTCGGGCGCGGCGAAGAGCGCACCGCGCTTATAGCTAATCCAGATAAGGAGCTTTACGATAGAATTAAAACGCGCTTCGCGCGGCAATATGCCGCGGCGGAAAGCGTCAACCTGCCCGTAAAGAGCTCTGCCTCGGCAATTCTCAAAATGGGAGAGGACGACGCCGTTTACGCTCACGCGCTGTACGGCGGCGAGGGCGAAACGGGTACCGAGCGAGGAATAGCTTACCATAGATTTTTAGAGCTTTGCGATTTTTCCGTAAAGGACGCGGCGGGGATAGAGGACGAGCTGAAACGGTTTGCTTCTGCGGGGCTTATATCAGACGGACAGCGCGAGCTGCTCGACGCCGCCTCGCTTGCCGACATACTCGCCATTCCTATTTTTTCCGAGCTGGAGGGGGCGCGGCTTTACCGCGAGCGCGAGTTCTTGTGCCGCCTGCCCGCAAACGAGATTTTGCCAACCACGGCTACCGACGGCGTACTTTTGCAGGGCGCGATAGACCTGCTTGCGGACACGGACGTGGGCTGTAAAATAATCGACTATAAGTATTCGGTAAAAAGTGCCGAGCAGCTTAAACAAACGTACTCGGGGCAGCTTGCGCTGTACAAAAAGGCCGTCGCGCTGATTACGGGCAAGCCCGCGGAGAGTATACGGACGGTTATCGTCAATATTTTCAGAAAAGAACAAATTAATCTTTAAAAAGACAAAATATCCGTTTTTGCATTTTGCGAAAACGGATATAATCATAAACATGTTTTCTAAGATTATCGACGGTATTTATTCTTCAATTTCCTCTTTGCCCTTCGACACGCTCGTATGGATAATTCTCGGCTCGTTCGCGGCGGTTACGGTGCTTGCCATAGTAATGAGCTTTGCGCTGCCCAAGGTCAGGGCGGCGGACAAGCGCCCGTATCTGTGCCTCGTCAACGCGTTTACCGCAGTGGTGCTCGCCGCGTTTTTAACCAAACAGCAGCTTGCCGAATCGGTGCTCGCCGCAGTCATATTCTGGTGCTTCGGCTACTTTTTCTACGGCGTGCTCTGCTTTATTTCCAAGCCTGCGAAAAGTCAGAACGCGGCACCCTCGCAGGTAACTCTGCTGCCCTCGCGCAGCGCGGTGCCCGCGCCCCGCTCGGACGTGCCCGCGGCAAAGAGCAGCGTGCGCCTCGAACACGCTATTTCCGTTACGGACAGACTGCTTACCAAAAACCTCGGCAAGAGCGACAGGCAAGAGCTGGAAAAGCTTAAAAGCACGCTGTCGGTTTTGCAAATGAAGGGCGAGCTTTCGCCCGCCGAATCGGACGTTCTCAACGACAACTTCAACGCGCTTTTAAAGCTTATGGCAAAGTACAATATTTAGCGTATCGTTTTCAGGTTGGTCTGCACGTATTCGCCCGCGAGCTGAGCTTTGGCTATCACCTCTGCGGTCAGCGGCGTACCGCGGCGGAATATAATTCGCCCGTTCTTTTTAACGTCGCTTTTCAAAAACCTTACCGAGCTTTTAACCAAAACCGCATCTCCGCACACGACGTCGTCTGCGGAGAATTTTTTATTTCCGACGTGCATTACGGTTATCAGATATTTTTCGGCGGTTACGTCGGTCAGTCTGCCTATATAGCAGCCCTCGCTGTCGAACACGGGCTTGCCGAGGTTGAGGCTGCCCTCGTCGGCTGCGCGCTCGCCGCCGTGCGTGAAGCAAACCGTGTTTTTAATGCTTTTTATATTTTTTGCGGGAACATAAAATTCCTGCTCGTCCTCGTCCGCGCAGGTCAGACCCGTTATTTTCCCCCCGCTCGTATTCACGCTTATAACGTAGCCCGACCTGCCCGCGCCGCCCTCGGCTCTTTTTCCGAACAACTGCGATATTTTCATAAATTCACCTCTCAGCTTTGTATGGTTTATAATACTTTTCCGCGGGCGGACAAATCACAAAAATTATTGTACGATTTTGTCGATTGTAAAAAAATATTAAAAAATCGGGCATATGTTTTGACAGTTATGCGTTTTTGGTGTACACTGCTTGTAATTATGGAAAAGAGATACGACGTGGTAATAATCGGCACGGGCGTTGCGGGGCTTAACGCCGCGCTTCACCTGCCGCGCGATAAGCGGGTGCTGATAATCTGCAAGAGCGCGCCCGACGAAAGCGACAGCTATCTGGCGCAGGGCGGGATATGCAGGCTTCAAGGCGAAGAGGATTACGAAAGCTACTTCGCGGATACTATGCGCGCGGGTCACGGCGAGAACGACCCCGCCGCCGTCGACTGTATGCTGCGCTTTTCCGAAGAGGTCACGGACGAGCTGGTCGACCTCGGCGTCGAGTTCGCGCGGAACGCGGACGGCAGCCTTGCCGCCACGCGCGAGGGCGGACATTCCCGCGGCAGGATATGCTACCACGAGGACTGTACCGGCAAGGAAATTACGTCAAAGCTTTTAGAGCGGGTGCGCAGGCTTTCGAACGTGGAAATATTGCAGGATACCGTCATGCTTGACCTCATTGCGGGCGACGAGTGTTACGGCATAGTAGCGTACGACAAGGCGACGGGCAGGACGGACAAAATTTTCGCGGACTATACTCTGCTTGCCTGCGGCGGCATAGGCGGAATTTTCGAAAAGAGCACTAACTTCCGCTCGCTTACGGGCGACGGCGTAGCAATCTGCTTGAAACGCGGAGTTGCGGTCGACAATATCGACTATATTCAGATTCATCCTACTACGCTGTATTCGGAGAACGAGGGCAGAAGCTTTCTTATATCCGAATCCGTCCGCGGCGAAGGTGCGCAGCTGCTCGATAAAAATTTCAACAGGTTTTGCGACGAACTTCAACCCCGCGACGTGGTGACGGCGAATATATTGAAGCAAATGAAAAAGGACGGGACGAAGCACGTCTGGCTGGATATGCGTACCATTCCCGAAAACGAAATCGCAACCCACTTTCCCGCGATAGTAAAGCGGTGCGCCGAAGAGGGGTACGACGTTTTCAGTCAGTGCATACCCGTCGTGCCCGCTCAGCACTATTTTATGGGCGGCATACGCAGCGGGCTTGACGGGCAAACGACGCTGGCGCGGCTGTACGCGGTTGGTGAGACTTGCTGCAACGGCGTGCACGGCGCAAACAGGCTGGCGTCCAATTCGCTTTTGGAAAGTCTGGGCTTTGCCAAGCGCGCGGCGCAAAGAATAGCCGCGGAATATACGCGCGCGGACGCGGCTGCGGCAAGGGCTGCAGCCGACGCGTTGGATAACGAATACGACGCGGGCAAGCTGCTTGCGGAATACAAGGAAATGCTTTTGAAGGCAATAAGCGAGGTAAAAAATGAACGCGGTAGATAATATAAACGCAGACGAGCTGATACTGCGCGCGCTCAAAGAGGATATAACGAGCGAGGACGTTACGACCAACGCGGTAATGCGCGGGAGGGTTGAAGGCAGCGTTCAGCTTATAGCCAAGGCGGACGGGGTTATCTGCGGTCTGGGCGTTTTCGCGCGGACGTTCACGCTGCTCGACGCGACCGTGCGGATAGATTTCAAGGTAAAGGACGGCGACAGGATAACCAAGGGTCAGCTGCTTGCCACCGTTTACGGCGATATACGCGTTTTGCTTTCGGGCGAGCGCGTCGCGCTCAACTTTTTGCAGAGAATGAGCGGCATAGCGACCTATACGGCGGAAACGGTAAAGCTTTTGGAGGGCAGTAAGACCCGCCTGCTCGACACCCGCAAGACGACGCCTAATATGCGCATATTCGAAAAGTACGCCGTGACCTGCGGCGGGGGGTGCAACCACCGCTATAACCTTTCGGACGGCGTGCTTTTAAAGGACAATCATATCGGCGCGGCGGGCTCGGTAAAGAGAGCGGTAGAGCTTGCAAAGGAATACGCGCCGTTCGTGCGCAAAATAGAGGTAGAGGTGGAAAACCTCGATATGTGCCGCGAAGCCGTAGAGGCGGGCGCCGACGTAATAATGCTTGACAATATGTCCGTTGAGGATATGAAAAAAGCCGTCGCAATGATTGACGGCAGGGCGCTGACCGAGTGCAGCGGAAACGTCACGCGCGAAAACATAAAGAATATTCTTTCCGCAGGCGTAGACTTCGTATCCAGCGGCGCGCTTACCCATTCCGCGCCCATACTCGATTTGTCTATGAAAAATCTCAAACCCGACGCATAAAAACAACCCCCGCCGAGCAGCGGGGGTTGTTTTATTTAAGTTTTACAGGTCGCCCCAGCCGCGCCCCATAATCTCGCTCGTGTCGCAAAGAATTACGAACGCTTCGGGGTCTACGTTGTGAATTTTCATTTTTAGCTTGAAGGCTTCCATTTTTTTACAGACGGTTACAAGCACCGTTCTCTCTTCGCCCGAATAGCCGCCCTGCGCTTTAAACGAGGTGTAGCTTCGGTGCAGACCTTCTAAAATGAAGGGAGCGACCGTTTCGGGATGCGGGGTTATTATCATCATATACTTGCTTTTGGCGATGCTTTCGATTACGCCGTCTATTAAGAACGATTTCGTGAACAGCCCGAGCATGGAATACAGCCCGACCTTTATGTCCTTGAATACGAAAAACGCGGAAAAGGCAATCGCAAAATCGGTTATCAGCAGCGCAAGCCCAACGTCTTGCAGACTGGTATATTTTTTGATTATAAGCGCTATTATGTCCGTGCCGCCCGAAGATGCCTTGCAGTTGAATATTATCGCGCTGCCCGCGCCCGTCAGCAGCATTGTTAATACGAATTCCAAAAACAGCTCGTTTGTAAGCGGCGTGTCGACGCGGTAGATAAGCTGCATAAGCTCCATCTCGCCCGAGTAGGCGAGGGTGCAGTAAACCGTTTTCAGCGAACAGCCTCTGCCGAGGAAAATAAATCCGACGATAAGCAGCAGCACGTTGATAATCGCCGTTATTTCGGGCTGTCCCAGCCAGGGGACGAGCGGGGTTACGTATTCGCAAAGCACGATTGCAAGACCGCTTATCCCGCCGAAAGCAAATTTGTTCGGCGCCTTGAAAAAGTACGTTCCCGCCGCCATAAGCAGTATGCCTATATTCAGTGCTATCCAGTATTTAACCGACTTCCGGGTCGGTTTTTTCAGCTTCATCAGACGGTGCCTCCGAATCCTTTACCCATAATTTCGTTCGCGTTTGAAATTATTACGAACGCGCACGGGTCAATCTGCTTAATTTTCGTTTTAAGCTTCCACGCTTCGCTGCGCTTGCATATAGTGAGTATTACCTGCTTCTGTTCGCCCGTGTAGCCGCCCTTAGCCTCGTAAACGGTGTAGCTGTGGTGGACTTCGTCGATTATGTATTTGCCTATTTCGTCGGGCATCGAGGTTATTACGGTTATGTACTTGGTCCTGCCAAGCCCCTCTATCACGCTGTCGAGAAGGAAGGATTTTGCAAACAGACCCATAAACGAGAACAGCGCGGTTTCAACGCTTACCGAATATATAGTAATGCATACGACGGCAAAATCGACGATAAACAGCGCCACGCCGACGTTAAGGCGCGTAAATTTTTTGAAAATTAGCGCTATTATGTCCGTGCCGCCCGACGACGCGCCGCAGTTGAATATCAACGCGCCGCCCACGCCGAAGAGCAATATCGAGTAAGTCAGTGCAAGGAAGATGCTGTCGCCCGTTACGGGGTGCTGTATGTTTACCGATTTTCCAATCAGCTCGAAAAGATAAATAAGCCCCGTATACAGAGCGGAGGAGTAGATAGTGCGCACGGTGCATTGCTTGCCCAGCACGATAAGCCCCAAAATCATCAGCGCGCCGTTGATAATCAGCATCCATACGCCCTGCGAAAGGGCTACCTTTTCCAAAAGGAAGGCGATACCCGCAACTCCGCCCAGCGTAATGTTGTTGGGCGTCTGGAAAAAGTAGACGCTTATCGCCATCATGAAGCTGCCGACGGTAATCATTACCCACTGCAAAACGGTCTGTTTTTTGGTTCTTTTAAGCGGCAACGCCGCCGTTTCTTGCTTTTTATTCTTAGTTTCGTCCGCGGGAGGGACGGACTCGGTTTTTTCTTCTTCGTTCATAGCGAGATAAATCATATCAAACGCCATATGTTATGTCAATTCAATTCTCGCAAATTCTTACAAAATAAAAAAATTGCAAATTTCACATAAATTGACAATATAAAATGATACAAGATTCTTGCTTTGTTTAAAAATATATTGTATAATCATATATGTAATATTATGCCCAGTAGTCTGATTTTTTGAAAGCAGGCAAGTATTGCAGAGATATTATAAGTACACTTATTTTTTCGGAAGGAGTGAAATTATGAGTATATCCAAAAAAATCCTTACGGCAACTTTGGCGCTTATCGGCGCGGTCTGTTTTGCAACGGCGTTGTTTTTCATGCCGTCGTTTACGGCAGCCGCCGAAGAAGAGCTTAGCGTGGTAAGCGGTCTAGACTATTTTAAGATAGAAGACGGCGAGTTTCAGGGGCTTACTACCTCGGGACTTACGGTCGTCGGAAAGAATCGGTCCAAGCTCGTTATTCCAAACACCGTAACGAGCGTTGCCGACGGTGAAAGCGCCGCCAACCCGCTTTTCGGCAATGCGATTGCAAACGTAGTCGAAATCGAATTCAACGACGCTACGAAAATCGTTTCGGTCGGCGAAGGAGCGTTCGCCGGTTGCGTCTCGCTTAAGAAAATCAATCTTGGCGACGCGACTAACGTAACCGAAATAGGTGCGGGCGCTTTTAGAAACTGCACCTCGCTTGAAACGCTGAGCCTCGGCTCCGCGGCAAAGCTTACGGCGGTGCCTGCAAATTTTGCGCGCGGTTGCAGCGCGCTCGGCTCGGTTACTCTGACCGACAGCGTAAAGAGTATCGGCGAAGGCGCGTTTTTCGGTTGCAGTGCGCTCGGCTCGTTCACGTTCCCGCGCGGACTTGAATCCGTCGGAAGCATGGCGTTTCAGTACTGCTCGAAAATTACCGCTCTTTCGGTTCCCGACAGTGTGACGGCAATCGGCGAGTCGGCTTTTGCAAACTGCTCTTCGCTTACCGAAGTGTCCGTTCCCGCAACGCTTACGTCGCTTTCCGTCGGTGTTTTTCAGAATTGCACCAAGCTTGTCAAGCTTAATGCGGAGGAGGGTTCGGATTTCAATATACCCGCGTCGGTTGAGATTATCGACAACAGAGCGTTCTCGGGTTGTATCTCTCTGACGGCTGTTACCATACCCAAAGCGGTTACAAAAATCGGACTTGAAGCTTTTTACAGCTGTCAGGACATTAAAACAATAAATTTCTACGCGGAAGCTGCGGTAGTAGAGGGACCTAATCCCTTCGGTATGCCAAAAGAAGCGTATGCGGCCTCGGCTGCAAACGGCGGCGTAACCGTGAATTTCGGTTCGGAGACGGATTGCGTCAAGCAGATTCCTACGGGACTTTTCTGCAAGAAGGGCGAGACCTCGGTAGACGGACATAAGGGTATTACTACGGTCAATTTCGTCAACGTCAAGCTTGAAGGCGGCGAGGGCGTAAACGGTTGGGGCGCAAATGCGTTCGGAAACTGTACCGCGTTAAAGACGGTTAATTTTGAAAGCGGTTGCAGCATACCCGTAATCAACGAGGGCGCGTTCGACGGATGTACCTCTCTTACGAGCATCGTCGGTATGCAGAACGTAGGCTTGCAGACGATAGGCAAGGCGGCGTTCCAGAACTGCTCCGCGCTTTTCAGGGTAACAATCGGCGCTACCGTAAGCGAAATAAGAGACGAGGCTTTCCTCGGTTGCGAAAGACTTATCGAGGTGGTAAACCTTTCTTCGCTTCCTATTACGCTTAAATCCGCCGCTCACGGCCGTGTTGCAGAAAACGCGCTTGCGATACATCCTACGGATAAGACGGAAATAGACACGTCAAATCCCAACGGGTTCGTATTCTTCTCAGCTAATAATTCCGCGTATCTTTTGGGCTATACGGGCGACGACAGCGAAATTACCCT
Source organism: uncultured Christensenella sp. (assembly GCA_910576655.1). Taxonomy (GTDB): domain Bacteria; phylum Bacillota; class Clostridia; order Christensenellales; family Borkfalkiaceae; genus Coproplasma. The sequence continues at coordinate 15,559 of CAJTJC010000001.1, read as the reverse complement.
CCCTACAAATTATAACGGTAAGAGCTACGATATATATAAGAAAGCTTTTTACTGCAACAACACCGTTACAAATATAAACATGGACGGCTGCCGTATAGTCAATATCGGCAATTCCGCTTTTGCGGGCTGTACCTCGCTTACGGGCATTACTTTTCCGTCCGAGCTCAGTTCGGTCGGCGAAACTCTGCTTCAAGACTGTATCGCTTTGACGAGCGTTTCTTTCAACGGCAGCAGGATTAGGGAAATCAACGCGGGAATGTTCTCGGGCTGTATCGAGCTTTCCTCTATAACCATTCCCGACAACGTATCTAAAATAGGATACCAGGCATTCAATGGCTGTTCGAGTCTGACTACCGTTAATTTCGGCAGCTCGTCGGATAAGTCGCTTCTGCAATCTATTGACGGTTATGCGTTTGCGGCGTGTACTTCACTCGAAGTCGTTTCGTTGCCTTCGAAGGTGGAAAGCGTAGGACAGAACGCTTTTGACGGCTGTACGAAGCTCAGCTTCGTATATCTTTCGGGCGACAGAAAGGAAGCGGAAAAGGACGTTATCGTTAAATACGAAGCAAACGTATTCAATAACTGCGCGGCGGAGTTGATTCTTATTTCGCAGAACCAGGCGCAGTACAGCTCGGACGTAAATAAAAACAATTTAAGCGCTTATAAAGATAAGCTTACGTACATAGTCAAATTAAACCTTATCTACGACGACGGCGTTGCCGACGGCGGAATTCACGAGGTTAAGAGGCTTTTCGGCAGAGACGACGGCGCGGGTTACGTTCAGGACGGCTTACGCTGGATACAGACGCCAGCAATGCCTTTGCAAAAAGACTATTCCATGTCAAGGTGGTTCTCCGACGCAAACTACAATAACCCCGTCGACTTTGACGGACTTACCGCTAAGCTTAAAGAAGAAGGCGTTGATACGATAAATCTTTATGCGCGGTATATAAAGCAGCCCAACCTCGTAGCCAAGAAGGGTTCGAGCGCGCCGACTTATTACGAAGGAATGTCTCTCGACGTTGAAGGCGTAATTAAAACCTGCTTTACCCTCGGTTCGACGCCCATCGACGACGTCAGCGAGTTCAGATATTTCAGATATAACATAACTTCGCACAAGTTCGTAGACAAGACCGAAGACGTTGACTGGAAGTGGGACTCCACGACGGGCAGAGTAACTCAGGCGGGTACTTATAAATTAGTAATCGAGCTTGAGGCAAGCACCTACGGTTCGTGGGCTAATCATCTTGAATTAGAGTTCGAAATCAATCCTATGGAAATTGATATTTCCGACAAGATAATCTGGGGCCCCGACGGCAACAGCAGTCTGCACCCTACGATTGACGAGGGCGGGACCCAAACCCTGTATTTCTACGGCGACGACGTTCCCTACGTGGAAGAGCACGACGGACAGGTGCCCAGTAAAACGGTAGAAGTAATCAATTCGTACACCATTTACAGCGGTAAGGAAATAACCATTCATCTCACGCTTGCGTCGCAGTACGGCGCCGTGGTGGAAGCTTCGTATCTGTACAACGTCGGAAAAGAGGCTGGAACGTACAACGCGCAGGTTTCGGTTAAACCCGGTAACAACTACGTATTTAAGTACGAAACAACGCCTACTCCTCCCAACCTTGAAAAGCTGGGATTGAGTTTCAGGCGCGAGCTTGACGGCACTATGACGGTTGGTAAGCGTTGGTATATTGCCATATCCGGAGCAAACCATCTTGCTGCCGACGACGGCGGTATGTACGCCATTAAGACGGACGACGACGGCGTTGCGTGGAAGTATTTAAGCGCTACGGAGGACGACGTTCCCAAGAGACCCTCGCTTACGCATTATCCCACCGAAGCGCCTACGCTTATAACGTTTACCTTAAAGCTTAACGGAGTAATAGTCGGAGACGCTGAAAAGCTTCCGCTTGGCTATTCTAACGAAAGAACGTTCGAAAAATACGTCAACTCGACTATGCCTGCGGGCGAATACGAGCTTATATTCTATATCGGCGATAAGCGCGTCGACGAAAACACCGTTATAACGGGCAACCCCAACGGTACGGCGTTTACCTTCCGCGTCGGCGAAGCAGCGCTCACAAAGTCTGTAATTTCCGACGTAACGGACAGAAAGCTTATCGATACTGCGCTTTCTTATAACGGCAATGTCAATTTTGCGTCGACAGAATATATAGCTTTGCTTGACCCCGACAATCCTTCGCATCCTCAGGTTTCGAGAAAGGGTATCTGGTTAAGCGAGGATTACGACGGATATTACGATAATTTCGCAATCAGTTATTTTGTAAAAGAAGGCGAAAAGAAAAACTTTGTCGGAGATGCCGACCCCGAAATTTATTTCCCGATTTCGGCTTATCCCGACGGCGCCGAAGGTGCAATTCCGCTGTCGATAGGCAGTTATACCGTATTCTACAAAATATCGGCGCCCAACTTCAGTACGGTGATAAAGGGCAGGTACGAGCTTAATATTACCCACACGCTTGAAAAACCCGTGTTGGCTCCTATTGAGTTTGCTGGCGGCTCGATTATAGACAGAGTGCTTATGCAGCTTTCCGACAAGACACTTGACGGATACGACGTCTTTACGCTTCGTGCGGAGGACAAAAACAATACTCCCGCATCGCTGCTTCAATACAACAATAACAGCTACGATTCGTATATCGGTCTCGGCGAGCACTACGTATTCATTCTTATAAAAGAAGCTAAGAGTAAGTATATCGTTTGGGACAGCTCAATTTCCAAAGATAACTTTGCTTCGGCGATTATCAACGGAAAACAGAGAAACGATTTCTTAATCGTAAAATTCGAAATCGTTGCTACGCAGAACAGAGAGCTTACCTCGCTTTCCGTAAACAGATGGGAATTCGGCGAGTTCGACAGAGAACACAACAAGCCCAACTGGGTGTTGCAGTTCAGCGACGATTACAGCAAATATTCGTTCGTGCTTACTTCCGAAAGCGGAGATAAATACTATTTCTACGGCGACCCCGATAAGGCTCTCGGCGAAAACGAGCTTGGTTTCGACAAGGCTCCCGCGGGTAATTACGTTCTTACGGCTACTGCTCCCGCAGACGAGAAGAACGGCGTATACGAATTCGTAAAAGAATGTGACGTTACGGTAGACAAGGCAAACCTCAGGTTTACGGTTGCGCCGTTTATAGACAGCTGGAACTACGGCAACTATCAGGCCTCCAACGTCACCCCCGATTATAAGCTCGGCGGTCTCGGTTCGCAGGTGCAGAGCCAGATTAAAGTCAAGTACTGCACCGAGGCGGAATACAACAAACCCAAGCCCAATCTTTTCGATATAGGCTCGCTTCTCGACGAAAGCAAGCAGCTTCCCGTCGGAACGTACTATCTCGTTTACGTGCTCGACGGCACCGACGATTTCGAGCCCTGGCAGTACGGCGTGCGCTTTAAGGTTCTGCGTGCGCAGAACTACTGGGATAAGACGCCCGTAATACACGACTGGGTATACGGTGAATACGCTTCGAGGGTGGAAGCGCTCGATTACAAGCCTCACTTCGGCGACGCGTCAAAGGTGCAGTTACAGTACAGAACGGCAAAATCCGCATGGGTAAATTCCATCGAAGAGCTCAACGGATTCGACGCGATTGCAAAAGAGCTTGCGGTCGGCACCTACGAATTCAGGGCGGTGGTACCCGTTTCTTCCAACTACGAGGTTCTGACGTTCCAGACTACGTTCAGCGTTACGAAAACGCTTAACGGCTGGAAAACCGTTCCCGGAATAAAGAGCTGGGCGCAGGGTCAATTCTCCAACGACAACAAGCCTATTGCGGAAGCAAAGTTCGGTAACAATGCGATTGTGTACACCGTAACGGATGCGGACGGAAAAGAATACGACGTGAACAAGCTGAGCTCGCTCGGCGTAGGTACCTACAAGCTTACCGCGACGATTGCGGGCAACGACAACTACGAAGAGCTGTCCACGGTAGTTTACTTCAACGTACTGGAAGATTCCGTAGGTATGACTGGGCTTATGATAGCGACGATAATATTCTCTGTAATAGCGCTCGGACTTGCGGCGGCGGGTATCACTCTTTTGATACTTCGCAACAGAAAGGCGGAGATGGAATTCCGCAAAGCCGTCAAGAACGAACTGAGGAGGAAATAATTATGAGTTTATATTTGCTTGCGGCATCTGCCCGCGGACTGTTCATAGCAATGCTGATAATAATGATTGTCGTGTCGCTTCTTTTCGGTTTCATAGTGTTCATGGCTTTAAAGCCCGCAAAGAAAGCGCCCGAAGCGGTTGACGCCAACAACGTGCGCAAAATGCTTGCCCGCCGCGAAACGCAGCTTACGGTCGAGCTTATGAAAAACAAGCAGGACGAAGCCAAGCGCAACGAGCTTGTGAATAAGCTTCGCCGCGTAAAGTCTGCGGAACAGCTTGTCGACGAACTGCTCGAAGAAGAGAAGGCAATAGTCGGCGCTACCGAAGCGGAGGAAAAGGAACGCGTTAAAAAGCCTGCGGCGGAAAAAGCCGAAAAGCCTAAAAACGCGCAAAAGCCCGCAAAGCCCGAGGCAAAGCGCGCCCCCGCAAAAAAGAAGAACGACAAGGAATTTACTCCCTCGTCGGACGGCGAAAAACAAAGCGCCGAAAAAACCGAATAATTAAACGGCGGACCGTAAGGTTCGCCGTTTTAAGTTGTGACAATTATTGCCAGCGTGTTGATAAACTGCATTTTCGCGCTTTACTGAAATTGCAAAAAGTGCGCAAAAACGGCAATTTTTTACCTTTTTAACACACAAATTCGAATTTTGACACAATATATTGTGTATAGTACGGTGGATAACCACTAATTTAAAAATTAATTAAAAAACACTTGAAAATACAGGCACGTGATGTTATAATAATGTATAACCACAATAGGTTCTTTATACTCTTTTGGTCTGAAAGGCGGAATTTTGCCCTTTCGGACGTAAAAAAATGAAAAGAAAACGGACAGATTTATGAAAAAATGTAACGGTTTATCATTAAAGAAAATATTAATATCGGCGCTTGCTCCGGTGACGGTCTGCTTTGCCGTTGCGGGCGGAGCTATTATGGGCGATACCGCAAACGCGTTGCCCAACTATCCGCTTACCACCACGCTGAACACGCCGCTTTACGACTTCGACGAGTTCCGTTATAACGAGGCGGCGCTTGACGACCTTGCGAAAATCATTCTCGATAATCCTTCCGCGAATATCGATACTTTGATTTCAAACGTCAAATCGAACGCGCAGACTCACGGCAGACCAGTCAGCAACAAAGGTATTACGCTGAAATACGGCAGGTATCGCAATACGGTTAAAGACCCGTATACCGACCTTGCCTGGATGCCCGTTTACATGTCTACCACCGCAGACGGAAAGGACGCGGTGCTTACGTTATACTTAACGTCGGTAAACGGTCCCATTTCGCAGTACGAATATTCTCCGTATTCATTCGATTCGGCGGTTGCGTCCAGCGTGACGGCGCAAAACCCCGCCAATATGTACGGCACTTCGTATATCAGGGCAAACGCGCTCGGCAACGGCGGGCAATATATAGACTATACTGCTACTTCGCCTGCTTTGCGTAATCTGGATAAGCCCACTTACGAAAGCTGTCACAAGTATATCGATTTTCAGGAATACGTCTACACGTCCGAAGACGGCAATAAGGAAGTCCGTAAAGGCTATCTTTACGACGATATAGTTACGCCTTCCAAGCTTGCATGGCAGGGCGACCAGAACTACAAGGCGGAAATAGGCGACAAGGGCGAGGCTGTTTACAACGGCAGCACTTACGGCGGCGCAGACTGGGAAAATTACTGCTGGCCTAACGATTCGTACGCTTCGCACGGCGACGCAGTGTTCTATATGCCCAACTATTTCGATTACGGCAGCGGAACTGCGCAAAAGACCAATTACGATATATGGAAGAACGATAAGGTCTGGCTTCCTTCCGTAACCGAGGTCGGCACTGGCGATATGACGGGCAACGATACTACGGACCTTAACGGGCTTTGGGAGCTTAACAAAAACCAGCGCTCAAACAATTACAGCTCTTCGCTGATGGCGGCGCAGCCCATTGCCTGGCTGAGAAGCGCGAGCACCGCTTACGACGCGGGCAGCGGTTACAGCTATTCGCATATTTTCGTCACGGAGGAGGACGGCTCGGTCGGCTTCCGCGAGCTTAATTACGTTGATTCGGGCAATCCCGCCCTCAATGCTAACACTTTTGCGGTAAGACCCGCAATTCACCTCAACCTTTCGGCTGCCGCCGAGAAGACGGAAATACCCGTAAATCTTCCCGACGTCGTAAAAACGAGCTACAACGGCAAGGCTCACAGACTTGACCAGAACGAGGTCACGCTTACGCCTGAAGAAGCTTCCTGGTTTATCAAGGGAGACATGAACGTAAGGTTCGCTTACGATAAGGATTTCAAAACACTTGCAAGCCCGATTAACGCAGGCGAATATTATATGGAGGTCCGCCTCGACAATCCCGGACTGCATTTCGTTAATTCGGATTCCAATAAAAAAGTAGTCAAGTTTATAGTAGAAAAAGCTAAAATCGGTGTAAAGTGGACTTATCAGGGGGTTGTGCCGACCGACGTGGAAATGAGTGCGGAATCGCACATTTACGACCGCGACGTGATTGCCGGCAACGTGCCGAGAATAGGTATAAAATATCGGTCGTACCACAATGCGGGTCTGTATTTTTATGATTTCGACGATTTGCTGCGCGGCACTTATACCGCGGAAGCGTACATCATCGACGAGGACTTATATAAATACAATTATCAGCTTTCCGACGAAAAGGGCGAGCCTATAACGTCGAATTCGACGTTTGACGTCGGCAGAAAGATAATCGAAAAGCCGCACGTAGAGGGTGCGGGCGAGGGCGTGCTTAACGATAAGACGGGCATTATCGTCCATACCATTTCTTATAAGGGCGACCAGTTTATTCAGCTTGCAAACGTAAGCAAGTATCTCTGCGTTTCCGTGAAGCCCGAAAAGAATGGTGAAATAGAATGTCTCAACGAAATGCACGACGTAGAGGTAAACGGAGTCAAGGGTCAATACCCCATAGTTTCCGAAAACGGAACGCTGACTTATAAGGTCTCCTCCGTTGATTTATATACGTTCACCATTCAGTTCTATAACGAAACTCAGTTCACCTGGCCCGGCGATTACGATTTTTCAACCGGTACGGACGACGGTAAGGACACCACGCCTTACAAGCTTGGCGTAAACGTATCCCGTGCAAAGCTTGAAGTGGAATTCGTCGGCCTGCCCAACGAGTGGAGCACTATAACCATACAGACGTTTGAAATCGCTCTGCGCGGTATTTACGAGCATATCGACGGCGACCAGATTCCGCTTGACGTAATGTATATTTCAAACGACACCGGCACAATGAGGAAGATTACGCCGACGGAAGGGGTCTATACGCTTTCGGGACTTCCCGCAGGCAATTACACTCTTTATGCGGGACTTACGCAGACGGACGACAATAAGTACTTCGACCTGTACTATATAGAATCCGGTAACAAACAGCAGGATTTTAAAGTATTACAGACGGTATCGTCGTTCAGCGACAGCCTTGTACAGTGGCAGTATACCAACGACGGCACAACCGAGCAGGCGGGCAACTTCGTCGCTCACGACAGACCGGAAAGCGCGTTGGAATTCGATTTCAACGAAGACTTTTACGCATTCTCGCTGACTCTCGGCGATGCGGTTCTGCGCGACACCTATTACGTTAAAGCTGTATATTACGGCTTCAAATTCAACGAGTCGACGGGTTTATACGAAAAGGGCGATAAATTCGTCAAATCCGCAGGAAAGTACAAGGTTACCGTAAAAATCAGCGCGTACTATCCCAACGTTCAGGTTGACGATAAATCATACGACATTTATTTCAATATCAATCCTTCCAGATACGACTTGTCGGGCTTGCAGTGGGATTACAGCGGAACGCCGTTCACTTACGACGGCGCCAAGCATAAGGTTCAAATAACTGCGGATTCGCTTGCGGCTCTTCCCGGTCTTACCGTGGAATATACCACCGCAGGAAACAGAATAGACGCGGGCAGCTACAAGACGAAGGTTAATTTCCTTCTTTCTGGCGAATATGCAAAAAACTATATTCTTCCCGATGCCGACGACGACAGCACCTATGACGGTACGTTTGCGTTCGAATACGAATGGTTTATCGGTAAAGCAAAACTGACGGTAGAATGGCAAACCGCGGACGATAGCACGGGTTCTATACTGTTTATTCCCCGTCTCAAACACGGGCATGAATACGTCGTTTACTCTTACGAGCATAAGGAATCGGACGGAAGCTGGTCGGCTACCGATACGTTGACCGCAGACGGAGTCGCGGAAACCTATCGCGTCAACGCTACGCTTAAACCCGAATATGCAAACAATTACGAGCTTGACTTAAACGTACCCTGCGAATTCACGGTCGAATCGGGCAAGCTTGCCGTATCCATACACTTTGAAAAAGACGGCGAAATATGCAACGACGGCGACGAGTTCGTTTATACGGGCGGCGCCGTAACGCTCGAACTCGTAGTAGATTCCGCGGGCACTTCTCTCGGCGCGTACGAATTCAAATATTTCTCGGTCGCAACCGACGGCACCAGAACGGAGCTTGCCGCGGCGCCCACGGACGTCGGCAGATACGTTGCCGAGGTCACGGCCAAGTACAGTACGGACAGCTATATTTCGGAAGATTGCAAGAGCGAAGTTGCTTTTAGCATAATCAAAGCCGACTACGACCCCGACCAGATTTTCTGGATGTACGAACACGGCGATGTCGTTATTGCCGCCAAGTACGATAAGGAACAGGGTAAATGGGTAGACGAAAAGGGCGGCGAGGTCGTGTTCTCGTTCGAATACGACGGAACGCCTCACGTGCTTACCGTCGAATGTCTGCAGGACTTCGACGATACTGCCGATACTCTTTCCGTAGCAAGGCTTGCGGGTAACGAAGAGACGAACGCGGGCACTTATACCGCAGTGGTAGACTTCGAATATAATTCCGACCGCTTCAACAATCCTCACGATATATTCCCCAGATTGCTCAGCTGGACCATAACAAAAAAGAAAATTGATTATAACGACGTAAAATGGGGTTATATTAATAAAGAGGGACAGGAAAAGGAATTCGACTTCGATAAGGAAGACTTCAGGTACGCCCGCGACGAGGACGGCGCGGTCGGTTGGACCGTAGCGCTTATCGGACTTCCCAAGGGCGTGCAGGATTTGATGACCTACACGACGAAGAACCTTTCCATATCCGGTTCGTCGCCTATGCCGGGCAATACGCGCGCGGCTGTCGGCGAATATATGACCAGCTACGTCATATCAGGTACGTGGAACGACCCGCAGGGCAACCATGAAGACTTCGACGCTTCTACGTTCCCTCTGTCCATACCTACGTCTCAGCTTTGGAAGATTAAGAAAAGAGAGCTTTCAAAAATCGATTACGACGGTAGCTGGACGGTGTTCAACGACAGAATACACGACGTTATCGAGCTTTGTAATATTCCCTATAACGAATTGGATTATTTAAAGGTTGAGATAACTTTCGTCGATAAAGCTTTCTCCGTATTCAACGACTACGAGGGCTATGAAGGCGTTGCCAACTCGCTTTACCATGCCGGTACGTACGACGTTAAGTTTTACGAAAAAACTACCGTATTCAGAGACGGCGCCGAAGTGGAAGAGCTTATCGTATGGGATACGCTCAGCCTTGAAATAGACAAAGCCGAAGTCGAAGTGGAGTGGGACGATGCGGGCGCATATCCCGTAGCGCGTGCGTTAGCCGTATTCAATACGGATATGATAACTACCGTATACACCCGTCTTAACGGCGCGGAAGTTCCCCTCGCGTACATCAAATCCACCAACGGAGACGAGGAGTTCTTTGCAAAGGCTAAAATATCGGACGCTTACGTTTACGATATTAGCATCAAAATGGTTGCAAACCAGCCCGAGCAGGTAAAATTCAGCTATTCGCCGTTTGAGCCCAAACCCGGCGTAGTCGTGCTTGATTTCCCCACGATTATAGTCGACGAAAAGGAATTCACGGGCACGGCGCTTACGTTCGAGATAGACGGCTGGGGTACGCTTTATTCCAACTATCTGTATATTTCGGCAGGCAGCCTTACGCAGACCGACGTCGGTGAATACAGCGTAGTACTACGTTTTTATAAAACGGCAAACGCATACTGGAAACAATCGACGGCTTCGTCGGGCGAATTCAACCGCGACGCTTACACGCTCAAATTCAGAATTGCGCCTCCCACGAGATGGCCACTCGATTATCCCATGTTCGAAAAAGAAAATATTGACTGGGATAACGATAACGAAATCGAGTTCAAAATCACCAACTGGGTAATGTTCAGTCAGTACCTGACGTACGAGGTGTTCTACAAGAACGAAAGCCTCGGAAAAGAAATCAACCTTATTTTCAGAAAGGGCGGCGTTTACTCGGTTAAATTCAGCTTCCCCGAAGATTCGATAGGGTACTGGAAAGAAAATCCCGACGCGCCCAGAGCGCCGTACACGGTACAGCTTTTCATTACCGGCGACCCCGATAATCCTATTAAAGAGCTTGCTTATCCTACGTTTGTAAAAGCTTCTTACGAATACACGGGCTCGCCTATTCAGTTCAAGGTTGCGCAGTGGGATTATTATTCGAATTACGTCAACGTCACGAGTAAAGACGGTCTTGAAATTAAGGACGGCGTGATTACGGTTACGCAGGTAGGCGTATACACAATAACCTTTACTATCAAGGACGGAGTCGAGGAGACCTTCGTAGAGGGCAAAAAGACCTATTCGGCCACCATTACTGTAACGCCGGAAGAAATTATTCCGGGAGAAGATATCCCGATAACCAAGCCGAGCAGCAGCCTGCCCGCGCAGACTTATACCGGCAGCGATTTGGAATTTACAATTCCTGCATGGGTCACTATCTACGGTAAATACCTTGTATTCAGTTGCGACGATTCAACCGTTAAGTTCAACAACGAATTCGGTACGATTACCGTCAAGAACATAGGCGTTTATACGTTTACGCTCAGTTTCAAAGAAGATGCCCACGCTTACTGGGCGGGTACGGATAATTCTACCGAGGCTATTCAGATTACTTTCGAAGTAACCAAACCCGACGACCCGACAATAGTTGTCAAGCCCTCAATCAAGATACCCGAATTGCGTTATAACGGCAAAGAGCAGAAGTTCGAGCTGGCAAACTTTGACCCCGAGGCGGTTGAAATCGTCGAGGGCGAGGGTGTTCTCTTAAAGAAGGGAGTAGGCGAATATTCCGTTACTCTCAGGCTCAAAAACCCGAAGAGCGACAGCAATCCCGAGGGTCAGACTTGGGAAGACGGCACGACCGACGAAATCACGCTTGACTTTAAAATTATCAAAGCGCAGATACCCGACGGCGGACAGATAGGTATCGGCAACGACGGTAAACCTATTATCGTAGACAAGGACGGCAATCCTTGGCCCGATTTCGACTTCGATTTCGGCGACCTGCTCGACGTGGAATTCTACGACAAGGACGGCAACAAGGTCGAACGAGAGGACCTCGTTCCCGGTGAATCGTACACGGTTAAAATCAAGGTCAAAAATCCCGCGGATTTCGATAACGCAATCGAAAACGGTTCGTCGATACGCGACCAGATTACCGAGAAGAACGAAAACGGCGGTTTCATAATCAACAATTATCAGCCTTCGGGCTCCGACAAGGAAGAGGGCGGCTTTAACCTTCTTTGGTTGATTGCCATTATAGGTATTCCCCTCATTCTCGCGGTTGTCGGCGTAATAATCGCGCTTGCGGCTCGCAGAAACAACGATTCGTCCTATGACGACGGATATGACGAGTACTATGACGACTACGACGACGAAGAAGACGAGGACGAAGACGATTACGACGATGATTATGACGATTACGACGACGAGTATTAATCGAAGTACAACGAATATTATTACAAATAAAGAGGAGTAAAAACTATGCAAGGTGTATTAGACTGGTTACAGCAAAAATTATGGGTCTTGCCATACTGGGCATGGATAGCAATCGGCGCGGCTGTTTTGTTGCTGCTGATAATTATCATTGCCGTAGCTGCATCGGGCAAAAAGAAGAAGAAAGGCAAACACCGCCGCCCCAAGGCTAAAAAGAGCAAGAAGAAGGGAGCCAAACGCAGGGGACCCAACAATTCCGAGCTTATACGTTCCAAGGCAGACGCAGACATAGCCCGCGCCCGCGCGGAGGCTGCTGCCGAAACCGAGAGAATAAGGTCGTATTCGCAGGCGGAGGTCGAACGCGCCCGCGCTCAGGCGGAAATCGCCCGCGCTCAGGCACAGGCCAACCCCAACGCTCCTCAACCCATTTTTTATCAGGATAACAGCGCGCTCGTAAAGGCGCAGATGGAAGCCGAGCTTGCAAAAGCGCAGGCTAAAAACGAAATCGAGCGCGAACGCGCGAATGCGGAAATAGCAAGACTCAAAGAAGAGTCCGAAAACCGCAGACGCCGCGAGGAAGAAGACAGGCGCCGCCGCGATTCCGCTCCCGCTCCGCGCGAGACTGGTAAAGCGGCTCCCGCCGATGACCCTAAACTCAAACAGCGCAGACAGAGGGCGGAGGAAGAGAAGCGCGCGCTTCTCGAACAGCAGCGCAGGGCAGAAATTGCCGCGGAAAATGCTAAAAACGAGAAACAGCGTCAGAAGGCGGAGGCGGAGCTTCGTCGCCTTCACGACCGCCTTGACGACGTTAACGCCCAAATTCAGAATATGCAGAGGAATTCTGCCCGCCGCGAAGCCGACAACGGCGATTACGTAAAGGCTCAGGTAAATGCGGAGGTTGCACGCGTACGTGCGGAAATGGAAGCCGAACGCGCCCGTGAGAATGCGAGAAACGAAATCGAGCGCGCCCGCGCAGAGGCGGAAATTGCCTCTCTTCGCGCTCAGTCGATTGCGCAGCACCCTTCCTCGAGCGTGGATAACGGTGAATACGTCAAAGCCAAGGTCGATGCCGAGCTTGCTCGCGTCCGCGCCGAAATGGAAGCGGAGCGCGCCAAGGCTAAGGCTCAGCAGGAAATAGACAAATATAAGGCGGATGCAGAAATCGCACGCCTTAAAGCTCAGGCGGCAGGCGGCAGCAGACAAACCGATTCCGACGACGTTCGTTCACGCATCGACGCCGAGGTTGCTCGCGTCCGCGCCGAGCTTAAAGCCGAAAACGACAGGTTAAGCTCGCAGGCTCAGATTGACAGGGCTCAGGCGGACGCAGAAATCGCGCGTCTTAAATCGCAGATTGCGACCAACCCGTTCCCCGTTCAGGCTCACGCCGAAAGCGCGGAAATCGTCAAGGCAAAGGTCGACGCCGAGCTTACCCGTGCGCGCGCCGAAATGGAAGCGGAGCGCAACAAGATACAGGCTCAGGCAGAGCTTAACAGAATTGCGGCGGAAGCCGAAATCGCCAAGCTCAAAGCCGAAATTAAAGAAATGCCCCGCGAGGTTGCGGCAGCGCCCGTTCATCAACAGGTGGTTGATAACAGCGCGCTCGTAAAGGCGCAGATGGAGGCGGAGCTTGCCAGAACGCAGGCGAAGAACGACATTGAGCGCGCCAAGGCGGATGCGGAAATCGCCCGCTTGAAGCAGCAAATCGAGGCGCAGAACAACGCGCCCGCGCAGCAGCCCCAGCAGCAGGTTGATAACAGCGCTCTTATCAAGGCGCAGATGGAAGCCGAGCTTGCAAAGCATCAGGCAAAGACCGAAATAGAGCGTGCCCGCGCAGATGCGGAAATCGCCCGCTTGAAGCAGCAAATCGAGGCGCAGAACAACGCGCCCGCACAGCAGTCGCAACAGGTCGATAACAGCGCGATAATCAAAGCGCAGATGGAGGCGGAGCTTGCAAAGCATCAGGCAAGAACGGAAATCGAACGCGCAAAGGCGGACGTGGAAATCGCACGTCTCAAACAGGAAATCGAAGATGCCAAACGCCGCGTAGACCCTCCTAAGTCAGAGAATAGCAGCGACGTTATCAAGGCAAAGGTAGAGGCGGAGCTTGCAATGGCTCGCGCTCAGATGGAAATGGAGCGCGTAAAGGCGCAGGCTCAGGCGGAAATAGACAAGGTTAAGGCGGAAGCCGAAATTGCCAAGCTCAAAGCGCAGGCCATGACGTCCAAGCCCGTTGAAAGCGGTTCGGACGCAGACCTTATCAGGGCAAAGGTAGAGGCGGAGCTTGCTACCGCCCGCGCCCAGATGGAGGCCGAACGCGCCAAGGCTAAGGCTCAGGCGGAAATAGATAAGGTAAGGGCGGAGGCAGAAATCGCGAAAATGCGCGCCGACGCTTACGTATCTGGTCAGCCCCAGACGCAGGAGCACAACGGCGACGACGCCGTCAAGCAGCTCGTCGAGGCGGAGCTTGCAAAAGCGCGCGCTACTATGGAAGCGGAGCGCATTAAGGCAAAATCCGAATCGGAAATCGAAATGGCTAAGGCTCAGGCGGAAATTACCCGTCTCAAAGCCCAGATTGCTTCGCACCCCGAGGTTAACAAGAACAGCAACAGCGACTTTATCAGAGAAAGAGTCGAAATGGAGCTTACAAAGGCGCGCGCAGAGCTTGAAGCCGAGCGCATGAAGATGAGGGCTCAGCAGGAAATAGACAAGGCTCATTCAGAGGCGGAAATCGCCCGTATGAAAGCTCAGCTTGTACCTGCGCAACAGCCTTTCGGTATGTCGCCCTACGGTCAGCCCTTCAACCCGTACGCTCAGCCCTATAACCCCTACGGACAGCCCATGCCCGGCATGCAGCAACAGTCGGACAGCGCTATCGCCATGATGAAAATGGAGATAGAAATGGAAAAAATGCGTTCCGAACAGCGCGTTCAGCAGGAAGCTAACCGCGCAAATCAAGAAATAGCGCAGATTAAATTCCAGGCAGCGCAGGAAGCTTCGGCTATGAAAATGGCTAACGAGCTTATGAAGATGCGTTCGGACCAGAATCCTCAGGCGCCGTATAATCAGCAGTCGCCCTACGGTCAGCAGCCCCAGTACGGACAGCACGCGGGAATGCAGCAACAGCTGCCTCCCGCAGTTCAGCCGATAATCATAAACACGGCGGAGCAGCCCCCGAAAAAGGTGATAGACGTAGATTCTCAGCAATACCGTTATAACCAGCAGTCGCCTGCGCAGGGCGCGCCCAACGTCCCGCCTGATTCAGTTATGACGAGCACGACGACTACGACTACCCGCGTGGAGCCTCAGAAAAATACGAGCCATAGGGTCGCTTCCAACGACTTTTACGACGTGGACGGCTTCTACGACGCGTACAGCGGCAACTTTAACGGCAATAAGTAATTAATATATTTGCTAATGGGGCGCTTACCAGCGCCCCATTAATTTAATTTAAAATATTTTCAAGAGTATCTCGTTCCATAATACCCGTTAATATCTCGCAGTGAAGTTCCTTTTGTAACGCAGAACATAGAGCCTGTGGGGGCATCACCGTCTATTATTATTG